>JAGPFC010000029.1 GCA_018056685.1 Smithella sp. | reverse complement strand
CGCTTGAGTTCAACAGCAAATACTCTGCGGTGTTTCATGGCAAGTTCCTTTCTCCCTCCATGAGGGATGATGGCTCCTGCCAACTACTCTAACATATTTTGTCCAATCCGGGGGGTGCAGTCCACGACAATCCAACGTTTTCGTAGCATAAAACTTTCCCCGTGTGCTTCTTCCGGTATTGCGCAATTTCCAATTTTATCTTTTTATGCTAGCGGACAATCGGTAATCATTAAAAATTCTTATCTAAAAGATAGATGATATTGTTGGTTTCTAACGAGAAATCGGAAAAACCAAGTTGGTATATTAATTGTACGGCCGCGCTGCGCGCGCCCGTTCGGCGAGTTGCGCGGTCGCACTCGCCCGATTAGTTCGACCTTGCGCTGATTCGCGCGGTTGAACAAATCGTTCGAGCGCAAAGCCCATCACTGCGACTTTGTAGGCGCAATCCGTAAAAACTTCTTCCTGTAGCCAGTAAAATGTTAATCCAGATGAAAATGCTGGGCTTCAAAACGTTATCAATAACTTTCTATTAATCCAGAATTGTGATATGGATTATAAAAATAGTGGCGGATGGTTGTGATGGACTTGGGCGACGGCAAATAAGAAGGTTATAAGTTAATAACGCCCCCTCTGTCCCCCTCGCAATCTTAGCGAAAGCGCTTCACATTTTGTAATTCAAGCAGAGGTCAAATCATGAGGGGCGTAAGGCTCTCAATACAAGCATCGTGAAACATACAGGTTCGTTAACCGCGAACCTGTATTCCATACATAAGGATGATGCCATCATGATTACCCGGCGATCAATCCATTTTACATTAAGAGCAATACTCTGTTTTGTTTTTCTGATCACCTTGTCCGCGCGGGCCGACTCGCAGACAAATGCCATCGGAGTCACCCCGGAACGTCCTGTGATCGAGATTGCCGAGCACTCCGAATATCTTCTGGACAGCAAAGACGCCCTGACGTATCAGGACATTATCCGGGGCGCATTGCCTTTCCAGCGCCATATGAAAAATTCTTTCCAGTTCAGTTTCAAGAAAGCCACGCTCTGGATAAAATGCTCTGTCGTCGCAGCAACCGGCGACCAACAGTCCGCCCGTTCTTTTTTGGTTTTTGACAACGCGGCCCTGGGATCGATAACGCTGTGGGTGCCTGTTTTCATAAACGGCCGTGCGGATACCATTGAGTTGAAAGGGGGCTGGCAGCAGGGCAATAGCAGCAACGAATTCCCCTTTCTCTACCCGGCCTTTCTACTGCCCGATAACATCGATGCTTCGCGTCCTTTGATTGTGCGTGTCTCCACCCCTTACGCTCTGCAGTTCCGCTCAACCCTTTATACGACTGACGCATTTCGAAAAAACAGTTTCATCCTGTTCCTGATTGTTGGTTTCTTTACAGGAATCCTTGCGGCAATGATACTGTATAACATTGTCCTGTATCTGTTTGTCAGGGACAAACATTATATCTTCTACATCCTGTATGTGTTCTTTTTATTGCTGTGGCAATGCGTGCTGATCGGCCTTTTCCGTTACTTTCATCCGCCGCTGGGCGAGTTTCTGCTTTCCTACATTACAGCCTGGTCTGCTTTGATGATGATGTTTGCCATTATTTTCGGCATTATCTATCTCAATATGGCAAAGACGGCGCCCCGTCATGATATCTTATTGAAGGTTATCGCCGCCGCCATGGGTGCAATAGTCATCCTGGTGCTTTTCAGGTTTTTGTGGACAGCAAACGTTGCAGCCTATCTCGTGGGACAGGTTGCCACGATTGTGCTTTTCACGTCCGCCCTTTCGGCGTTTCTATCGGGTTTCAGGCCGGCACGATATTACCTTATTGCCGTCAGCATTTTTCTTGTTTCCGCTATCATTTTTTTATTCAGATTTTACGGTCTGGTTCCCAACAACACGTTCACCATGCATATCATGATGTTTGGCAGCGCCGCCGAAGCGATCCTTCTGTCTTTCGCGCTGGGTTACAGAATCAGGTTGCTGAAAGAGGAAGAAGAACTTCTCAAGGAGCGGGAAAGGAGCCTTGAGGCCATCAGCGTCACCGATGAACTGACCGGCCTTTTCAACCGCCGTTTCTTCAATGCGTCGCTTGTCAAAAAAATTGCCGCTTCACGGCGGAGCGGCACAAATCTGTCGCTTCTGATGATGGATGTGGATTACTTCAAGAGCTTCAATGACACCTACGGCCACATGGAAGGTGACAAGGTGCTGTCCGGCCTTGGGAAATTGTTGACACAGATTCTGCGCGAAGAAGACATTGCCTGCCGTTACGGTGGAGAGGAATTTGTGGTCATTCTCCACAATGCGGACATGAAGATTGCTCTTGAAACTGCAGAACGGATTCGGACCGGTTTTGAAGCCATGACCTTCCGCCCAGGTCTAACAAAAGATATCCATGTAACGGTGAGCATTGGCGCCGCTGAATTGTTGCCTGGGGACTCGCCCGATCAGTTTCTTCTCCGCGCCGACAAGGCCCTTTACCAGGCCAAAAATGATGGAAGAAACCGTGTCTGCAGTCTTTAATGTGTCGCGCTCCGGTTGATATTTTCGTTGAACTTTTCAAATGCTAATCTTCACTCCTGCTAAATCAAACATGATGACCCTTCGTAGGTATTATACGTAATACAAACAACTTTCGAAAACGGTGGAATTATAGGTTTTAGAGGCAAGATTTTTTAAAAATAAAATTTTGTTTCCACATTGTTGTGAAAAATGATTTTTTTAATAACTGATTTTTCTCACAACCGGACGGTAGAGGAAAAGGTTGCGGCGGAGGAAGCTGTTTTGACTTTCCATATCCTCCGATGAATTGCAGACGTAAGTAACAACAAGATTTTTGTCACGCGAAAACTCAATATGCTCTTTGCCGGCATAACAAAAGTTGCCTTGATCGTAGAGCGGACTTTGAGGATCAACTTCCGGCACCTTCACATCCAGCGCCTTCGGTTTACTCCAGGGACCTTCCGGTTGATCGGCGGTCTGGTAAAAAAGCTGATTGCCCTTGTTCTGAATTGTCATGTAAACCGCGATCCATTTTTTATCTGCAGCATGATACCTTACGCTTAATTCCGAAACTCCGGCATCAAGAACAATCTTCACATTTTCCGGTTTAAGGACTTTTTCCCACGAACCCTCCTTGGTATAATATTCAATGGCTCCTTGAGGATGATTGATTTTATCGGAAGGAATGCGGGCCAGTATATTACCGAAAATACTCAGATTGTCTTTCATATTAACATAGAAAGGATAGAAATATACATGGTTGTTATGGACGACGGAAGTTGCCGCAAATGCCGATATTTCAGGTGCCAGAAAGGATGTTAAATCCACATAATCATAATTCCATTCACGAGGATCCGCTGCGGAAAAATCTTGAACACGGGCAAATTTATGACCCGATACTTTAAAATTAAAAACCTCTCCTTCTTGATTTGTGGGAGTTATGGCTATCAGAGGGATATATAAGACATTGTTGACGATAAAAGGATCCTGGGGCCAGAGCCATTCATCCCGGCTAAACGATGAAACATACTTTCCGTCCTTGTGTTCCAGATAGTATTTGATACTGAATTGATTGTCCGTCGAACAGGTGGAAATCCCCATCGTTGTTCCCAGCACAACATCCATGTCAACGCGGTCTTTCCTCCATCCGGGACAGGCAACAAAAGTATCGCCAAAAAGCCAGAGCGTGCGCCTGCCATCCAGTTTGACGGAATAGGCGCCGTCGCCACCATACCATCCGTTTTTATCCGGGAAAGCAGGCAGGCAGGGCGACTGAGAAGTATCTGCAGTGAACTTTCCAGGTATCAGAAGAGAACAAGAACAAAGGGTAAGACTCAAAAATAACAAGACTATGGTTGCCGGTTTTTTCATCATATCCATAAATATCACACCCAATGATCAATTAGAATTTTAACGCCAATCGCTATCAAAACCAGGCCGCCGAATATTTCCACTTTCTTCCCGAATATTTTTGCCAGCACCTTGCCGAAAATCATTCCGATGACTGTCATGACAAAGCAGACGATACCGATAATCACTGCCGGCATAAATATCTGACTTTTCAAAACGGAAAAGCTGAACCCCACCGCCAGCGCGTCGATGCTGGTGGCAACGGACAGTAAAAGGAGCGGCCAGCCGCGTGTCTGATCTTCCCTTTCCTCATCCCTCTCTTTCTCAAAACCTTCCCGGATCATTTTCCCGCCGACCAGAGCCAAAAGCCCGAAAGCAATCCAATGATCAAATGAGGCAATCATTTCAACGACCGTCAAACCGGCCAGCCAGCCGATGATCGGCATTATAAACTGAAACAGGCCAAAGGCAGTCGCCAGCCTCAATACCGGAGACCATGATTTTTTATTATTGGCTGCGCCGATCCCGATAGCCACCGAAAAAGCATCAACCCCCAATCCAATTGCTATCAAGAATACCGTTATCAGACTCATTGAAATCTTTTTTATTTACCTTTCATTTCTCCATTGAGAATAAATTCTTTGTGCTACGGACCTGCTGATTCCAGGCACTTGTTGCAATTCGTCAAGCGTCGCTTCCTGTATGTTCTTAACCGAGCCGAAATGTTTGAGCAATATTTTTTTGCGTACTTCGCCGACATCATCAATATCGTCAAGAACCGATTCCATATCGTCTTTTTCTTTGACAACGTGATGATAGCTCAAGGCGAAGCGATGCGCTTCATCACGCGCCTGCTGAAGCAGCTTCAGGGCCTGCGGCCACGCGGACAGGTAAACGGCATCCTTGCGCCCCGGCAGATAAACACGATCTTCAGATGTTGCCGCTTTTTTCTTCGCCGTTCCTTCGCCGGAAAGAAACGCACGCTCCTCCTTGGCCAGTCCGATCACATCCAGACTTATTTTCAAATCCTTTAACACCGAGAGAGCGACATGGAGCTGACCTTTGCCGCCGTCAACCACCACGAGATCGGGCAGGTTTTCCGTATGCGTAAATCGACGGGAGAGAACTTCATACATCATTCCGTAATCATCCGGTTCCAGCAGTGTCTCTATCCGGTAACGCCGGTAACCTGATGTATCCGGCTCTCCATCCTGAAAAGCAACCTGTGAACCGACAGCATGTTTACCGCTGATATTGGAAATGTCATAACATTCAATGCGTCGGGGCAATCGTGTAAGCTGCAATTTTTCCTGAAGAATCTGCAGGGCATTTTCTTTCTGCTCGCGGCTTTTATGCATCGCCTTCCGGAGATTGCGGGCATTTTCATTAGCCATCTCCAGGAGAGCGTTTTTCGTTCCAATCGAAGGAACGATTAAAACAACTTTTCTGTTTTTCTTTTCCATCAGCCACTCGACGATGACATCTTCATCCGGCAGGCGGCAGGGGATAATTATTTCATCGGGAATATTTACGTCACCATCATAATACTGCGTCAGGCAGGATGAAATCACTTCAGCCATATCCGTTTTTATTTTTACCGTTGCGAATGATTTGCTGCCAAGCAGCTTCCCCCCGCGCACAAACAGAATACAAAGCTGATAATGACCATCCTGTTCATGAAAGCCGATGACGTCCTGATCTTTTTCGCTGCCCCAGTCAACATTTTGCTTTTCCAACGCGTGCTCCAGCGCTGCGATACGGTCACGCAGACAAGCGGCTTCTTCATAATAGAGATTCTCCGATGCTTCTACCATCTGTTTCTTCAATTCGGTGATGAGCTCGCGACGACGCCCCTGAAGAAAGGAGATAACGCCATGCACCAGTTTCCTGTATCCTTCCTCATCAATGAATCCTTTACACGGTGCCGGACATTTACCGATCTGATACTCCAGACACGGCCGCGACCGCAACTGAAAATCCCTGTTGCGGCAAGTGCGCAGCGGAAACACCTGCTGAACAAAACGCAGCGTTTCTTTGGCTGCCAGCCCCGAAGGATAAGGACCGAAATACAACGCCGAATTGTTTAAGCGCTTGCGTACCAGTTGCACACGGGGAAATTTTTCCGTCGGGTCCAGCGACAGATGATAATAGGTTTTGTCGTCACGGAGCGTAACGTTGTACCGCGGACGGTGACGCTTGATTAAATTGTTTTCCAGAATCAGCGCTTCTTTTGGCGTGGCGGTTATGATAAATTCGATATCGTGAACGCGCGCCATCAGAAACGGCGCCATCGGACGGGTATCCTTACCGGTAAAATAAGAAGTGACGCGGCTTTTCAAATCATTGGCCTTGCCGACGTAGATAATTTTTCGCGCCGCATCCTTCATCAGATAAACGCCGGGGCTCTTTGGAAAAGAAGCGACTTTCTCTTTTAAGGTGTTCATTTCTTTCATACATCAAATTCGAATCCATCGGCCAAAACAATATTTTATGCTCTGGCGGATGGCAGTGAGCGTTCTGTCACTTTATACCTTATTTTAGCAGTTCCACGATAATAAATAATGCGGTGCCGCCGATTCCAGCTGTGGTCACGAGAAAGACGACTGTGCTGATGATGCTGAAAGGACTGCCTATCTTTCTATTGACATCAGGCTTTACCGACAGAAAGATGAATAAAGCCGGATCAGCTAACGCTCCCGCGCAGGCAAGCACGATTAAAAGTATCGGCAATTCAATACCGATCAAAAAGAACGCCATAAGAAGAAGAGCCATCATCACGTAATCAATGTGAGCCTTGACAAGCTTTTTATCGTCACGAATCAGTTTCTTAAATATTTCCAATGCTAAATATTTTCGCGCGATGATCAGCCAGCCGATAGCGATTGAAAATATAATTAATAAAGCGCCGCAGAGTAATAATGTTTTCATTTCATGGCCACCTCGATAAGACATTTGAATAATCCATGGTTAGTTTCCACTTTTTTTTATTGTTTCCATCAAATGATTACAGATGGCGACAGCGATCTTTTTGTTGGATGCATCGTTAATGTGAATATAATCCGTAAAAACAGCCTCCTGCGATTCGGCAAAGATCCCGCTGAGGTCATGAAATTCAAAAGGGAAAATACGTTGTTGTTCCTGAACATTCCGCAGAATTCTTGCCCTGACGTCATTGGTATAGGGCAATACTATTTTTGCTTCTGTTTTCGGCCATCCGACAAGGATATTTATTTCAACATCCGAAACGGCATGACGTTTATAAAAAATGATCGGCTGAAAAAAAGCTGCGTATTGAATATTATAGGCATGGCAGATTCGGGCCGCCTTGGCCAGATTACCGGCATAGATTGCCGCTGTTTTTTCCGCCCACGAAACTTCTCCATAATCCGCCATCATCCTTAATGAAGAAAAATTGCCGAACTTTTCAAAAAAATAGTTGCGGAATAAATGTCTGAACATTTCGCTTCCGTAAGCCAGCAGCGAGAACCACGGATATTCCCGGGTATCTTTGAAAAGAACATTATTTTCGTAGGCCAGAAAATTAAAAGGATAACCGGGGCGGGGGTCGTAAAGAAGCGGATCCATAATATCATTGCCGCCATCGTAAATCACAACAAGATCAGGTTCTGAATCAAGGATGTGAAAAACAAGATGGGCAAGCTCCTGGCTGGAGTTCTGCGAGATAACGCCGTAATTAAATACACGGGCTTCATGGATACCCCGCCTGCGCAGTTCCTGCTCCACATATACCGGCAATGGCGGATTGCCGTAAGCCACGGTCGATCCGCCCAGCATAAAGATTCTCAGTTCTCCCCGCGGTTTGGGTTTTTCCTTTGTTCCATACTCAAAGTTACTGAACATGGTGTAAGGGGTGGCATAACGAACGGCAATGCGTTCATCAAAAGGACTGATCTTGGGGTACAAATAGCGGAAAAAAAGTTCTGCAATGATAAAAATAATTACCAGGAGAACAATGCAAAAAATCAGCCATCTGAACTTTTTTAACATCGGAAGATCCTCAACTGCCCAAGACAATTTTTACGCAAGTGAACTATTTGATAAACTGGGGAACATAATCTTTAAACTGTTTTTTGATCTCCTGATTTTTCTCCATGTCGTAAAGCCTTTCGATAATGCCTCTGACACCATACTTTGATCTGACCAGAGACTCCCCCTGCTCTTTATAAAGGGCGACAGCCGTCTGGGAAACGGCGGAACAGATGGCATCGAGAAACCTCTGCCAGAGATTCAATCCGGCACTGTTCTTTGTCGGATGCAGGAAAGACCTGAAAAAAATAATGGCCGAATTGATTGTCGCCGTCACCGGCGATCCGACTTTTTTCGATATCTCATAAACCATGGAAGCAATCACCAGCGGACTGTTATGCAGAGCTTCCGGCGGAATCTTGTTGGTCTCGGCCAGATCAGCAATGGACAGGGATAGAAAATAATTCATTGTCCCTTTCCGGCCATAGATGAACTGCTTGTTTTCCTGGCTTTCATTGAAAAACACCGAACCGGGCAAATCGACTATGGTACTCGGCTGCGCTCCAATCCGATTGATTTTGCAGAATTTCGCGATATCAACGCCGGTGTTGTCTGTTGTTGAATTATAATAATCATAAGGCAGTCCGACAATGAAAGATCCGTGCACGGATATGCCGTGGGCGTGAATTTTTTTGATTTTAGACGCATAATAGTTTTTCACAGACATTCCGCTTTTTTCGATATCCCGTACAATGTGTTTATTGATATGTTTTAAATTACGGAGATCAAGGGATTCAAGCCCGATGAAGAAATGGGTTCCTCCGGATGCCCGGATCAATTTCAGCAGCTCTTCATCATCCGCCACTTCAATGGATATCTGAACGGCATAATTGATTCGCAAATCGCTTTTGATGATTTTATTTAAAAAAGTAATCAGTTCTTTTTTATTCGAAAATAAATTGTCCGGTGTAAAAAAATAATAACGGTTCCTGAAATCAACCTTTCCGTTTTGATAGAATCTCAGTTCCTCCACAAAATCATCCGGATCCCGAAACTGAACCGTCTTGTATTTATTGGGCAGCGTGGAAATCGAACAAAATTTGCAGGAAAACGGACAACCGGTAAATGGCGCTACCGGATTAATACGGAAATCTTTCAGAGGCGTGTATTTGATAATCGGCAGCCGGTTTAAAAGATTTATTTTCAGCGGATCGAGAGGTTCCAGATTCTGAAAATCTCCCCAGACACCGTTTTCGATCAGTCGGGTACCGGAATATTGGCTCTGGAGATTATTGTTTTTCAAATCTCTTAAAATATCGTGGATGACGCTGGAGTCACCCGCCCCCTTCACCAGAGAAACAAGTTCAGGATGAGGACAGTATTTCCTGATAAACGTGTCTACATCCTCGGGAACGGTGGAAACATGAATTCCGCCGATAATCACCGGTATTCTGGCGTGATTTAAAACAATGGCAACCGCGGCAGCCGCAGGGAAACTGGAACTCATCGCAGAAATGAAAACAGCGCGAGGCAATCCCTTTTTCTCCTGGAGGACCTGAGAAAAAAACTTGCGCTTACCGTCCACCATTACAATAGTATGATCTTTCGCCAGCCGCGCCAGTTGATTCTGAATATAGATACCCGCGTACATTTCTATAGCCAGGGCATCTACCATCGTCGCCCGCTGTTTTTCCGGTTGAAAATCCATGAATCTTAGAAAATTTTCAGCACGCATTTCTTTTGCATTCTGACCGGTCAGATAAGAAATAACATCGATCGGTGTCATGGACTCAGCCGGCATTAAATCCATGAGTTGATACGTCAGGGGATTATATACGATAAAATAATCAGCGGGCATTTTTCCCAGTCCTTGTGAATAATTTGTAAAGCAAATCCGTCTATCTCCCATGAGCATCGCTGATCGGATATCTCATGCGAAAATTTCATCTTCCGCCAAATCCAAAAGTAACATAATGAAAGATGGGCATGCTTTAAGATTTTGGAAAACGTAACAGCGAATTTTCCAACTAAACTATCATGCTATCGGTTTTTATTAACAGACGCATAACATATAGTCGTTAAGTCCAACAAGCTTAAATTTTAGAAAGATATTTATCGTGTAAATTTGTCAGAAAGATTAACGCGACAATCGAACCCACCAGGCACCAAAACATATCGGTTTGTGTATCCCATATATACCCCTGCGTTCCCAGAAAGGCTTCCGTATCCGTGGGATTGGAAAGGGATGCCAGCCATTCAAATATTTCGTATAGCGCTGAAAAAGCCAGAGGAACAGCGATAGATACCAGGGCAAGCCACTTTCCGCGCTTCAGAGGAGATGTCCGCGCCATGATTTCACGCGTATAAATAGCCGGACCAAAACCCTGCATGAAATGACCGATTTTGTCGTAGTTATTACGGGTCCAGTCAAACCAGTTTTCCATCCAAAAACCCAGCGGTACTTTGGCGTAAGAATAATGCCCGCCCAGCATCAGAATCATTGCATGGATGGCGATCAGTGTGTACATTAAATCCGTCAGTCGAAATTTTTTGTAAGTCATCAGCATAATCGGCAAAGCAATCATGAAAGGCAACGTTTCCAAAACCCACGTCAAACGAGAATCATGAGGATTGATTCCCGACCAGATCCAAAAAATCAAAACGATTATTAATAATATTGCCGGATATTTTTCTGATAACATATCATCACAACTCGCTGCCCGTTATTCTGCGCGTCAACCCGAAAATCTTTACGCTGGCTTGTAAAATTCAAATCCGCTGATGATTCGCCATCAATATAATCATATGAGACGGACACGATGCTACTTTATTTGATCAAAAATAAAAAGCGAAAATAATTGATCAAATTCATAGAAAATACGGTTCATCTTTGTGTCGTGATATTTATATTTTTATATAAATTCGTATATTTACGCGGTATTGAAAAAAACCCTTGCATTTTAATCAACAATCAAGCATGATTGGTCTAATGGTAGTACCAATTTTGGGAATATTGGTGATCTCCTAAGATTTGATCACGATCAACAGGTATATAATGTGATGATTTTCCACCCGTTAATCAAGGCAGCATTTACCTGTAAGGTATTGAAATAAGAGGACTAATGAAAACAGAATTGACACCCGTCGAAAAAATGAAAGCGCCGGAACAGATTGCCGAGATGTTATTAAAATACATTTTGGGCGGCGGAGTAAATCCCGGTGAAAAATTGCCGCCGGAGCGAGCCCTTGCGACGCAGCTCAATGTGACCAGGGCAACGCTTCGGGAAGCGCTGAAAAAACTCGAGCAATTGAAACTTATCGTCATCCATCAGGGTAAAGGCATCATTGTTGAAGACTTTCACAAGGCATCAATTGATTTGATTTTCTCGTTACTGGTCATTAACGGCCGGATTGATCTGAAGATTCTGGAAAATATTCTGGAAGCAAGGGAACTTTTCGGGACGGACGTGGCGAGATGCGCAGCGAAGCGCGCCGATAAAAACGATATCGAACAAATGAAAATCCTGATGAAGAAACTGGTCAAAACAAGCGATCCGGGAAAATTGCAGCAGTTGGATTTTGAATTTTTCCGTCAATTGGCGCTGGCCAGTAAAAACATGGTCTATATTCTCCTGATGAATACCATCAAAACAATTCACGACAAACACCTGGACCTGTTTTTACCTTTGTCAACCAATTTAGACACGACGCTGCAGCAGGAAATATTGCAGGCTGTCATCGATCGCGATGAGGAAACCGCGGCTGAAAAAGCCCGAATGTTTCTGAAGGCCGGGATGGAGTTACTCAAATTTTTAAAATCTGGAGAAACAGTAAAGGAGTAAAAAATGCAGACAGCCCGAAAACTCAATGATGATCCGATCGAATGCATGGAAAAACTCAATGTCCTGAAAATACAGCGCACCTGCGTTCATGATGGTCCCGGCATTCGTACAACCATTTTCTTTCAAGGTTGCCGGCTACGATGTTTGTGGTGCCAAAATCCCGAAGCATTGTCCTTAAAGCCGGCACCGGCTTCTGATGGCGATTATTCCATTCCTGAAATCATGGAAATCGTTCTGCGGGATAAAGATTATTATGCTAAAACGGGCGGCGGGATAACACTCAGTGGCGGTGATCCTCTTCTACAAAACCCGAACACGTTGACCTATCTACTGAAATTATTGAAGGATGAAAACATTCACATTGCTGTGGAAACTTCCCTGCATGTGCCATGGGAGAACGTCGAAAGAATAGCCTCTTATGTGGATTTGTTTTTAGTTGATTTGAAAGTGGTCGGCGATGAAGAACTTCATAAAAAACTGACCAAACAGGACGATCATTTGATCCAAAGCAATATCAAGAAGCTGATTGCATCGAATGCTAAAATAAAATTTCGTATGGTCATGGTTCCGGGGTATAACGATGCAGAAAACCAAATCAAAGCGACTGCCGATTTTTTGAAATCCATCCATGATCCATCGATTGAGCTCTTGAAATACCACAACATGTACGAAGACAAAGCCAGGCGTCTGGGATTGGTGCGGAAATCACTGAACATCACGCCGGAGCAGAGCCTTATGTCAGTCAAAAACGCAGTGGACATATTCAAATCGCTGGATATCCATGCTGCATGTTATGATCTGGACGCCTGTCGTAACAAGGCGGTCTTTAGCGATCGCGTTTATGAAATACAAAAAGATATCCGGGAAAGCGATTATCACCTCTGTTTTGAAGCCTCCAGACTGAAAACAACATTCTACAAAAAAAACGGTTTTCATAAATCTGTTCATATTCACCGCGCCGAACGTCTCGCTTATGTGTTGAAAAATAAAAAAGTCATTATCTATCCCCATGAACTGCTCGTCGGCAATTTTACTTCTAAAAGAGTCGGGGGGCAGGTCTGGGAAGAGCACTACGGTATTCTCTTTGGTTCCATTCTTCATCAGATTCACCGGCAGACTCCGGTTTCTTTTCAATGCTCATGGAAAGACAGGCTGCATTTTTATTTAAGAATTTTACCCTTCTGGAAAAAACACAGCCTGTTAACGAAAGTTAACCGCAAATTCTCCGATTTGGTTTTAAGCATTTCGCGATTATGTGAAATGAATGTCGGATTTAACAACAACATGGCGGCGATAGCTCATTTTATTGTCAATTTCGAACGCCTGCTGACACTGGGCACATCCGGTTTAATCAAAGAGATTGAAACAACACAAAAAGAAAAACCTGAAAACAATCAGGATTTCTATCAAGGAATGATCATTGCCCTTCAGGCCCTGGAAACTTTTGCTGGAAAGTACGCGGATACCTTGTCGGAATTAGGCAAAACAGAAAAGGATCCGACACGTCGTCAGGAATTGGAACATATGGCTCAAATCTGCCGGCATGTCCCCAAATATCCGGCCCGCACGTATCACGAGGCTCTCCAGTCCATGATGTTTTTGCAAATCGCTCTTTGCATCGAATCCTACGAAAACGCCATATCCTTCGGTCGTCTCGATCAGATTTTATATCCATATTATAAAAAAGATATGGAAGCCGGAACCATCACTTACGAAAAAGCGAAAGAACTGCTGGCGTTGTTCGTTCTCAAAATGGACGAATGTATCTTAGTTAACGACGGAGATACCTATTTAGCGATTGGCAGGCTTTTCGAAACACAATCAACGGATCAGGCTTTGACTTTTGGCGGCGTTGACCGGAACGGCCGTGACGCCACAAATGATCTGACTTACATGCTGGTAGACATCTGCGAACTCCAGCCTCTGGCCGTAAATATGACGGCCAGAATTCATCAGGACAGTCCCGTGCAATACCTGGACAGGCTGGCGGAGGTTTACATCAACGGCGCGCCGATGCCGGAACTTTTCAATGATGACATATACATCAAAACTCTGCAAAGGCACTATCCGACCTCCGTGCAGAATGCCCGGGACTACGCGATTGTGGGATGCGTGGAACCCAAAGCTTCCGATGATCACTTCGGCAATACCGACTGCGCCAATATGAATGTTGTCCTGCCGCTACTACAGGCTCTCAAGGGTGAAGAAGATGATTTATGGAATTTCAGCTTTGCTGATCAAATGGAAAAAGTCATCACGAAGTTTATCGAATACAACTTTCGCGGAGGCAATAAATTATCCAGGTTTGTAGCCGACACATACGGTAAAGCCAGAGCCTCCTATAAAAAGAAAAGAACAACTCCTTTAAACCCTCCGGCTGATATGGATGAACTGCTGGAACGTTATCAGATCCGCCTGAACCGTCTGGCTTGCTCCATATTAGCCGATCATCAAAAAATCGAAAAAGAAATTTGTAAGAACTTTACAACCCCTCTGGCATCATCGCTTTCGAGAGGCTGCCTTGAAAGCGGGAAAGACGTCAATGAAGGGGGCTGCCAGTTCAACAGCAGCGGTATTCAGGCGGTTGGCATAACCGATGCCGCCGATTCATTGCACGCGCTCAACGAAGTCGTCTTCAAGAAAAAGATGTATTCACTGGGTGATGTGATCGCGGCAATGGACAACGATTTTGAAGGAAACTATTACCAGCAAATCCGGGAGGCACTGTTGGCTGTGCCGAAGTTGGGTCGTGATGAATCCCGCGAAGCAGTTGCATGGGTCAATAAGACATTGGAAATTTACTGCAATGCTCTGAAACAGGTCCCCAACTGTCCGCGCGGCGGTATTTATACCGCCGGTTATTATGCCCTGAATGTGAGTGACGTTTACGGAAAGAAAACGCCTTCCCTGCCTTCCGGCCGACTCAAGGGTATTCCCCTGGCCAATAGTGTTGCCCCTCATTACGGCATGCAAATGTCGGATTTGTTGTCATCGCTGAATTCTGTAGCGGAAGTTGACTTTGTAAAATATGCCCCCAACGGAACAACCGTCACCTTCACCATTGATTCCGCACTCTTCCAGGGAGCAACCGGAGTTAAAAATCTATCCGGCATCTTTAGCACATATTTCAAAAAAGGTGGCATGCAATTCCAGCCGAACGTCATCAATAGAGAAATATTATTAGACGCCTATCATCATCCGGAGAAATATCCCTATCTGCTGGTGCGTGTCGCCGGTTACTGCGCATATTTTAACCATCTGTCCGATGACTTAAAGAAGGTGATCATCAATAGAACATGTTATTCATAGAAACCTTGTTTACCTGATTGCGCAAAGAAGCCGGATAAGGACGTAAATATAGTCCCTACCCGGCTTTAAAGATTCATTTATAAGAAATGTGTTCTTTCTGGTTTGAGAGATTACATATTATTTTTCTTCAACTGTTTTTTCAGAGAATTTCATTTCACCTTCATCCATCTTTGCGAAAATATTTCCGGGCTCAATCGGGGCATTGCTGTTCTGAATGATTGCCGTCGCGGTATGATCTTTACAACTGATGATCTGCATCGTTCCGTTGGTGACCGCATGATCGCCAACAGCAATGGTTCTGAACACATCCCCTATTTCAATACCGTCTTTGCACCCCTTGTCGATATAGGTTAAGTCCAGCATGGAATTCAAAATCATTTCAGACCCGATGGCAAGAATCATTCCATTGACATTCGGACTTCGAAACTGTCGCGTGGTCAACGGAGGTTTGATGTCATAATAGGTATCCAGAATGTCACCCTGGGCAATTTCTCCAAAGCACTTATTGATCCTGGCTGTCGTATCACCGTCTTTCATTTGCACGATTTCAGCTATGCCGCTGATCGTGATGACATAACCAATCTGTTTTCTCGTGATGGGATGGATTTTCGGTTCCGAGGCCTTGATCACATAAAACTTATCACCAACTTTAGCGGCTTTGCTCAGATCAATATAGACGATGTCGCCATTTCCGAAGAGCGTCTGCCCCGAAGGAGAATCACCTACCCTTCCCACTCCCCGAATCGCAGCCGCCAGGTAACCGCTTTTCATGATCATGTTTTCGCTGACAAGAGGATACTTCATTTCTTTAGGGAGTTCTTTTTTTGTCTCCTCTTTTTTGGGTTCCGGCTCTGTGGATGGCATTTGAGGAATTTTAATAATCTGACCGGGATAAATTAAGTGCGGATTTTCGATCCATGAATTTTCTTTCCAAATCCTCGGCCACAAAAAGGGATCCTTTAATTCCTGCGCTGAAATATCCCAGAGCGTATCCCCTTTGACTATTTTATATTCCTTCAGCTCTTTGGTTTCCGCAAAAGAAAACGAAGCCAAGAGAAACAACACGATAAAGGCCAATATAATATTTCTTGTTTTCAACATGTCTGTTCTCCTTTATTTGCTTTTTCGATAGCCAAACCAACCGTGATCACGAAAACCGGACGAAAAACACAAACGAAACCCATGGCACGGATGTCTTTATATATGAAGAAATAGATTATCTGTCAATGAAATCTTAGCTGAAGACATGTCCTCTCAATGATAAAAATCATTTAATCTCTTTTTCTGATTTTTTCAAAAAGCCTGTCCAGGTTAAAAAGCTGATTCAGAATAACGGCAAGGATTGTTGCTGTCGGTAACGGATCGGTAAAAAAAGTCTGAATGAGTTTCGGCACCCGGGCATAAAGCGACGGCAGAAACGCGGTGCTTAAACCGAAAAACAACGCAATCCCGACAACAAAGGTTTTACGTTGATCCCATTTATCTTCCAGCATTTGTATCAATCCCGCGCAAATCATAAAACATCCGCTGAAAATCAGCGATGCGCCAAGAACCGGTTTGGGTATCTGAGAAAGGGCGTTCGTCAGCATCGGGAAAAAAGCCAGCAGAATAAAAATCGTTCCGGCCACAACGCTGATCCATCGGCTGAGCACTTTGGTCGCACCCGCCAGACCGATATTACTGGAGGATGTATCCACCGCCATCGAACCCAGTAAGCCTGAAATCGTTGTTGCCAGGCCATCGGCAATGATGCCGTTGCGGATAGGCACAAAATTAACCTCATTAAGTTCCGGCTCTGACATCTTCTGCGCTGCCAGAAGATTGCCGAAGGTCTTCAACGTGCTGCCGATGGCGATGACGATTAACGGAATCAGTAAATCGACACGAAAGCTCAGGGGTTGAAGCAGAGAATGAAAATGTGGCATGGCGAAAAGCGGATTGTTTTGTACAGAGAGAAGATTTTGCCAGTACTCCGGGATCAGTATCATTGCCAGAATCCAGCCCGAAAACATTCCGATAATCAGACAATAAATCTTAACGAACCCCTTCCCCCAGATATTACAGAAAACCATGATAAATAAAGAAACGGCGCCGATGAAGATATCCATATTACGGACGGCGTCACCTTGAAACGTCAGACCGAAAAAAGATGTTACTGAAATCTGTACAATACTGATACCGACCAGCGCGACAACCAGACCGACCACGTATATCGGGAAGATGCTTTTCATTTTTTGAATAACCGGTGCGAGAAACATTTCGATAAGTCCCGCGACAATCGTGATGCCGCGCATCAGGGGCAATCCGCCGATCCAGGCCGCTGAAAGTGAGAGACTCAGATAGGAAGGACCGCAAAGATTAGGACACAGATAGCCCGAGCCCAGATAAGGCAAACGCAGGGCCTGAATGATTGAACCAATGCCTGAAGCCAGCATGGAAAAAGTGACCAGAGAAGCGGTAAAGGCCGGTGTCTCGTTGAGCTGACCGGCAAAAATAATGGGAATACCGATAGCGACAACCATAATCAGAACGTGCTGAAACGCCGACAGTAGCAAATGACCGATCGGCGGCACTTCATTGACGGCATATTCATATTTTTTAGCATCTGCCATTGTCGGCCTCAATTATCCCGGAGGTTGGGGAAGATCTGTTATAGCCCCGACAAATATTTCCTGACCGGCCATATATGTTTTCCGCAGGTACAAACTTTTTTTAATCAACGTCCTTTGATAACGGTTTTTTGCCAGAAAGACTTCCCAGACGGAATCTTTGTTTTTTAAGCCGTTCAAGGCCTTCGCGAACGGCTTATGACCCATTTCATCAACACAATCCATCAGCTTGAAATCCGCGATGCTGTCGTTCATCACCGGTGAAATAAGCAGTTTGCCTTCCGGTGTAAAAGCAAATACTTTAACATCACGGAAATTATACGAAGATGCGGGATCTGCTATCTCGGCAAGCGCGTCATGTCCTTTTGCTCGAATCAGCTGAGCGGCATTATCCACAAGGATTCTGATAAATTCCTTTTCTTCGTGAGGATAATTCAAACCGCCGCCGACAAAGATCTCTTGACCTTCCGGAGTTGTCACCTTGAAATGGCAGGAAGACTTGGGCACAGGATAGAATTTTCCCGGCTCCCACCAGGAGTAATGAACCCAGGCATGCGGGTTATTCTGATCCTTAATAGCGGCAATCACCATTTGAATCGGCTTCTTGCCGTTCTTGTCTTTTAACTCCCACAGATTTTTTCCTTCCAGATGCGGCATGCCGGCGTGATAGATATTGACACCGTTCATATAATAAATATAAAGGTAACGGTCAGGAGAATAATGAATCTGGCGATCGTTTTTTAAAAACTCCACGCTTTTCAAACCGTCTTTTTTGATCATCCGTGAAGCATCGTAAACAAATTTCACAAGGTCTTTCGTGTCGCGATATTGGTAGACACTGATGTCCAGATTTTCATAGCGGTTTTCGCATCCCGAAATCAATAGGGAAAGGAGTATTAACAATGTCGGGAAGGCGTTCATCCTGTTCGATCGAATCAATCTGATCATACGACTCAAAACATATTTATCAATTTAAAACTCTTTGGCCAATTAATATCATATTTTGAATGATAATTCTGCTTTTTTCCAGCATTCATAATGATCTACAGAACATCAGCAACTGTGTATCACCCCATTTCCAGCAGAATTTTGTTGAGCTCCTTTATTTCATCTCTGAGTTCAGCGGCGTGTTCGAATTCCATATTTTTCGCCGCCTGCTTCATTTCTTTCGTCAACTTCGCGATTAATGCCGGCAGATCCTCTTCCTTGAGAGGCGTCATTCTCTCCTTAACCTCTGCAGGCACTGTGACGTAATCGGCTTCATAGATGGAACCCAGAACATTGCTGATGGATTTTTTGATCGATTCCGGCGTGATGTTGTTTTCTTCGTTATACTTCTGCTGAATGACCCGACGGCGTTTGGTCTCATCCAGGCAGGCCTGGATGGATTTCGTGATTTTATCGGCATACATGATCACTGTTCCGGCCACGTTGCGTGCGGCACGTCCGCTGGTTTGAATCAGAGAACGCTCGGAACGCAGGAATCCTTCCTTGTCGGCGTCCAGTATTGCGACCAGTGATACTTCGGGAATATCCAAGCCTTCCCTGAGCAGATTCACACCGACCAGAACGTCAAACGCACCCAGGCGCAAATCGCGGATGATTTCCACCCGCTCCAGTGTGTGCACATCAGAATGCAAATAGCGCACCCGGATATCCAGTCCGGCGTAGTAGTCGGTCAGGTTTTCCGCCATCCGCTTGGTCAGCGTGGTTATCAGTACCCTTTCGTTCTTTGCAATTCGCTCCCTGATTTCCGCGAGCAAATCATCAACCTGATGCCTGGCGGGTTTCACCTGGATTTCCGGATCCATCAGACCGGTGGGACGGATAATCTGTTCCACACGGACACCTTCAGCTTTCTGCATCTCATAATCCGCCGGCGTCGCCGAAACATAGATTCGCTGATGGGGCAGGGATTCATATTCATCAAAACGCAGCGGCCTGTTATCCAGCGCGGAAGGCAGGCGGAATCCGTATTTCACCAGTGTTTCCTTACGCGATCGGTCGCCGCGAAACATGCCGGCCAGTTGCGGCAGCGTTGCATGGCTCTCATCAATGATGATCAGAGCATCATCGGGCAGATACTCCATCAAGGTCGGCGGCGGCTCGCCCGGCTGGCGTCCGGTCAGATGCCGGGAATAATTTTCTATGCCCTGACAGTAGCCCATCTCTTCGATCATCTCCAGATCAAAGTTGGTGCGCTGCTCGAGTCTTTGCTTTTCCAGCAGTTTGTTTTGTTCTTGATATTCAGCCAGCGTCATGGCCAGCTCCGCTCGAATATCGGCAGTGGCTCTCTTAAGATTTTCTTGTGAAGAAACATAGTGACTCCCGGGATAAACAGCGGTTTTGTTCATCGTGCTGATCTTTTTCCCCCGCAGCGGATCAATGAGCGACACGGATTCTATCGTGTCGCCGAAAAATTCCACACGCAGCGCCTGCTCATCCTCATAAGGCGGAAATATTTCCACAATGTCGCCGCGCACGCGAAAAGTGCCGCGATGAAAATCAATATCATTACGTTCGTACTGAATTTCAACTAATCTTCTTAAAAGCTCGTCACGTGGAAATTCCCTGCCCGTTTCCAGTTGTACAATCATTCCCAGATAGGCATCCGGTGACCCCAGACCGTAAATGCAGGAAACGCTGGCGACGATGATCACATCGCGCCGTGTCATCAGCGCATGTGTTGCCGCGTGACGCAGTTTGTCGATTTCCTCGTTGATGGCCGAATCCTTTTCAATATAGGTATCGGTCACCGGCAGGTAGGCTTCCGGCTGATAATAATCGTAGTAACTGACAAAATATTCCACGGCGTTTTCAGGAAAAAGGCCCTTGAATTCTTCATACAACTGGGCAGCAAGAGTTTTATTGTGTGCGATGATCAGCGCCGGTCGCTGGACGCGCTCAATGACGTTGGCAATGGTAAAGGTTTTTCCCGAACCGGTTACCCCCAGTAAAACTTGATGCCTCTTGCCGACTTCCAGCCCTTTCACCAGTTGATCAATCGCCTGCGGCTGATCTCCCGACGGAACAAAATCGGTTATCATAGAAAACTTTTCCATACGTTGAGTATACATGTCTGTTTAAAAAAATCCACACGCAATCAGAAGCGAAAAAATACAACATTTTATACCACGAATTGAGGCGTGGCATTGAAAACCCGTTGTCGCATCCATCTGTAAAATCAAAAGCAGTATTTATTTTTTTTAGCAGTTGAAATCAATGTACAATTTCCTAATTTACATGCTTTTTGCGCGTCACGGCAGCCGAGTTCTTTATTGTCCTGCATCAGATAAGCCTTCCCTCTATTGATATATGCCTCAGCAAAATCCGGTTTCATCCGGATTGCCTGATCAAAGTCTTTCACGGCAGATTGATGCTGACCGATTTTAGCGAAAGCCACGCCTCTGTTGTTATAAAACACGGCATGATAGGGTTTGATGCGGATAGCTTCGCTGTAATGATCTATGGCCTCTTGATACCGTCCCAGACCATCATATAGATATCCGAGGTGATGATACGCCAGCGCATTTTTCTTGGTTATTTGCAGGGTGTGATGAAACAGAGTCATACTGTTTTCCCAGTAGCTGCGTTGTTTTACTGTTAAAACAGACAGAATTAAAAGAATCGCTATTGACGCCGGAAATAAAACTTTATGATGGAAATCACGGCGGCGGAATAAAAGCGGAACACCCCAGACAAGCACCATGAATATTCCAATAGAGGGCAGATAGGTAAAATGGTCAAACATGAAAGGCACATACCTTGAATGAACAAGTCCGATCACCGGCAAAATGGTTATTGCATACCACAACCATCCGACAAAGAGATATGGCATCCGCTTGATCAAAACAATGACGGCCACACTGATGAAGATAATCAGTATAGCGTAACACCAAATTGGCCAGAGGGTGATGGTTATGGAAGAAGGATGGCAAAAAGCCAGATCATGGGGCCAGAATATTTTTCCCAGATACGTCACAAAAGCAAACGAAGATCCGGTTAATCGTGAAACCAGCGAAATATCTGTTTGGCTTGAATTGTATTCATGGGCATGGAGTGTAATGATTGAAACCATGATCGATAAAACAAAGAAAGGGGCCTTTTCCCTCAACTGCCATAAAATGAAATTTGCTTTGTGTGATTCAAAACGTTTCAGCGGCCAATAATCAAGCAAAATCATAATGACTGGCAGCGTGACCACCATGGGTTTACTCATCAGCGCCAGTACAAAAGAAAAGATAACGATCAGATAACGTCTTATTGTCGGTTTTTCGGTGTAGCAAACATACAGATACATAGTCAACATCCAGAAAAAACCGCTTAACACATCTTTTCGTTCAGATATCCAGGCAACCGACTCCACATTCAGCGGATGGAGAGCGAAAAAAGCGGCCACAAAAGCACTTTTCAAGGCGTCCGCCGTCATGCGGTTAAAGAGCGAAAACAAAAGAAGAGAGCCTAAGATATGAAGGATAAGGTTGGTGACATGATAGCCACCGGCATTCAAGCCATGGAGCCGGTAGTCAAAAATCAGGGAGAGCCAGGTTAAAGGATGCCATAATTCGGCATGCACGGTGCTGAATGACCAGCGAATAACGTCCAGCGTAATGCCGGACTGAATTTGACTATTCTTCATGACATAAACGTCATCCTCAATGATAAATCCATATTGATGCACCGGCCAGTAAACAGCAGACGTCATCGCAATCAAAACGATATAAATGATCAAATTTTGTTTTGAAGAGTTGACCGTATTTTTATTCATCATAGAGCCCAGCCAATGATTAACCAATCATATACTGGTGGAAAGTTTAGCAATATTTTTTATTATTTCCAGTTGAAAGATTTTTCCGCCAGAACATTTTCAATTCGCAACATTTGAAGAAAGAATTACACATTTCTTCCACATGAACAATCCGGTAATTTTTGCGGTGGAAATTATGCTGCCACGATTTTGATTTTGTGCACCTCAAATCACCTGTCACCAATATTGTGAAACGTTTGAGATATTTTAATGAGACCCAAATTTCAGAAACGAATAACCTAAAGGTCACTATAGGTGCACTGAAATTTGATGGTCGAATTATCCCCGAGGCGAATAACCTAAAGGTCACTATAGGCCGAGCGGGCTAAATGTGGGTCTAATTCCCCGCCCCTTGGGGCGCAAATTCTTTTGGATACCCCGCTGCTTGCGGCGAGGTTGTTCATTGACAGATGCCTTGCCGGATCTATGATCCGGAACGCTTAGATATGATCAATGATCAGGATTGCTGGCCAAAGGTTCCGATGACATTTCGGATGGAACTCCAGGAAAGTTTCAACTTATTGCCCATGCTATTATATAATGTTTCATTTTATCAGTGTTTCGATTTCAGCTTCCGACATCCCGAGAATTTCAATTTTACTCATGAGACTCTTTTGATAAATATTTTTGGGCAAGAAAGCATAAGAAAACATTCCTGCGTGTCCATGAAATCTTCCATGGCGATTTATAGACTATGGGAAAAACGTTCAACCACGGGTGTAATACCCCAAAGCAAGCTTTGGGAAAAAATCGAAAGCTCGCTGCGGGGTATTACACCCTCCGCTGTGCGGGATTGTTCGACTTACAAATTTCGATGCACTTCGTTTTTGAAATTTGAGTCTCACAATCAAAGAAGGGAAATGAACAAATTCAATGACGTGAAGATAAGGGCGTTATTCAGCATAAAGAACCGTGCTTTCATATAATGAGAACTCTGGCAGGATCACGGCGATATCCGCCTCATAAAGGACAAAATGTTTTTATCCGCACAAGAATCAAGAAGATTTACCAGATTCCGAACCAGTGCTTGCTGCCCGCCAGCCATATCAGTGAAATAATATAAGCAATCAGGACTGCCGTAGCTATTTTCTCTGTCAGAGTTATTGGCTGTTCCTGCTTATCTTGATTTTCGGCAGTGGGCTGTTCCTGTTTTGTATCCTCAGCCACGCACTTCACCTCCACATGAATTTTGAAATATTTTTTACGGATGTCATATATACGGAAAGGCTGATTATTGTCAACCTTTACATGATTGGCTTGGTGAATGCAATCGACAACCCGGAGCATTAATCCTGAGGGCCACCGCTACGAATTTATCTTTAAAATATGCAAATTTCGCTGATTCTTTACAAACAATCATCTATCTCTTAATAAGCGCTTGATAGACATAGCCATTGACAGCGTTGAGGACTAAACCACCTATGGGTTCCCATCCCTCTTTGATGAAATCATTGACCTTTTTTTCCAGTACTTTAATCGCGGTTTCCGTTGTCCAAGCGCTACTTGAAATAACCTTATATTCCATCACCCCGCTCCTTTTTTTTAATTAAGTAAATTATAACATGATTAATGATTTTTAAAAGCAGAAATCCGCAGCCGCTTACATAAAAATGGATAGTATTTCAATGGTAAATAATGCATGAAATCCGACTTACGATATGTTATCTTATACACAAAAGGTCATTAATATAATGCCAACTGATTAAACTTAAATGAGACATTCAAAAAATATTCATCATTTCGCCTATGAAACATGCCAGCAAGGCCATGCGGGATAAAGAAATATGAGCAAGCAAGATGAATTAAAATTACACAAAGCATTGTTAGAGGCAAGTGACGCATCTGCCCAGAACTTGCTGGGGTTGATTTACCAGAGCGGCAAAGGTGTTCCCCAAAACGATACTGAAGCCATCAAGTGGTATCTCAAGGCCGCAGAGCAGGGACATGCTGATGCGCAGAATAACCTGGGAATGATGTACCGGAATGGCAAAGGTGTTCCTCAAGATGATGCTGAAGCTTTCAAGTGGTATCTCAAGGCCGCAGAGCAGGGACATGCTGATGCGCAGAATAACCTGGGGATGATGTACCAAAACGGTAAAGGTGTTCCCAAAGACAAGGATGAAGCCATTAAGTGGTATCTCAAGGCGGCCGAGCAGGGGCACACCGATGCAAAAAATAACCTGGGGATGATGTACCAAAACGGTAAAGGTGTTCCCAAAGACAAGACGGAAGCCTTCAAGTGGTATCTCAATGCGGCCGAGCAGGGACATGCTGACGCACAGAATAATCTGGGGATGATGTACCAAAACGGTAAAGGTGTTCCCAAAGACAAGGATGAAGCCATTAAGTGGTATCTCAAGGCGGCCGAGCAGGGGCACGCTGACGCGCAGAATAATCTGGGAATGATGTTCCAGAATGAGGCAATTAAGTGGTATATCAAGGCGGCTGAGCAGGGGCATGACGGTGCAAAGTTTAACTTGGAATTAATGTATGAAGGACCGCATGACAAGACGGCTGCTACCATCAGCAATCTGAAAGTAGAAGAACAAAAAGATTTACCGGAAGAAGAAGCTGAAACACGTGACAACGTGTCGAAACTGGAAGAACTTGAAGACATTCCTCAAAACGAAACTGAGAATATCGGCAACCATCTGGAATTAGAAGCACCCGAAGATATCCCGGAACAAGAAACTGAGACACGTGACAACGCCCTGGAGCTGGAAGAACTTAAAGAAGCTCTGCGAAACAAAACGGAAGCGATCAGAAGTGCCTTAGATTTGGAAAAGCGGAAAGATATAAAGCTGGAAGAAACCGCAGCGATGGTCAGCGTCACAGAATTGGAAAAAACTAAAAACATCCCGCAAGAAGAACCTGAAGACATCAGCAGCCTTTTGGAATTGGAAAAACTTAAAGATATCCCGCAAAAAGAGACTGAGACACTTGATAGCGTCCCTGACCTGGAAGAAGCGAAAGAAGCACTGCAAGACAAAACGGATGCTGTCAGCATCGTCTTAGAAATGGAAAAACGGAAAAATATCCCGCAAGAAGAACCCGAAGATCCCAACAGGAAATTAGAATTAGAGAGAGAAGAGATTGAGACTATCCGTAAGGCCGCTGAACAGGGTGTTGCTGCCGCGCAGAATAATCTGGGGATGCTTTATCAGAATGGCAAGGGTCTTCCGCAAGATGATGCTGAGGCAATCAAGTGGTATCTAATGGCTGTTGAACAAGGCAATGATGATGCCAGAAATAATTTGAATATGCTGTACCAAAATGGCAAAGGCATACTGAAAGACAAGGAAGAGACCTTCAAATGGTGCAGCAAGGTGGCTGAAAAGGGAATTGCATCGGCACAGTTCCTGTTGGGTGTTATCTACGACGAAGGCAAAGGTGTTACACTGGACGAGGCGAAAGCAACCAAATGGTATACCAGTGCCGCGGAACAGGGACATGCCGAAGCCCAGTATCATCTGGGTTTGATCTTCAGCAGAGGACTGCAAGATTATGTTGAAGCGGCACGGTGGTTTTTAAAAGCAGCCGAGCAGGGAATCGCCGATGCACAGTTCAATATTGCTTTAATCTTAGAACAAGGCAGGGGCGTTAGACGGGATTATGAGTCGGCAATGGTATGGTATCAGGAAGCGGCAGAACAGGGACACAAAGAGGCGCAATACGCTCTGGGAATGATGTATTATAATGGTTTGGGCGTTCCAAAGGATGATGAAGAAGCTGTTCACTGGTTTAATAAAGCCGCTGAACAAGGATTCACGGAAGCAAGAGTCCAGTTGGTAAAGATGAAGAAAAAATGATGGTTGCAGGAAACTGAACAGTCCATTATTTTTTGGAGGATCAGATTTTTGCCCTCTTCCAGAAAGAGAGTGAGTATTTTTACGGACATATTTTTTTCAAACGATAGTTTTTACATTGGCAGAACTCATCTTTTCAAAGGGATGGACATCATCACACAAGTCAAATTGATCTTTTAAATATGCAATGCACGTATTCCAACATGTTTTTGAACATGCGAAAGGAGCAGGCCATGAAAAAAGTATTTATACTTCTGTCAATTGTCCTGATGATCGGAGCGATCATCACTCTTCCAGGTTGCGGAGGTGGCGGCGGCGGAGGTTCGCACGATACAAATGATCCGGCAACTTACAGCATCACCGGAAAGATTATTTCCAATAACACAGGGCTTGCCGGAGTTATCGTCTCCTTAAGTGGCGCAGACACTGATTCAACCATGACAGATGCTGAAGGAAACTATAGTTTTAACGGTCTGACCAATGGCAACTATACCGTAACACCTTCTCTTGCCGGACATATCTTCACACCTTCCGGTACGGTTGTAATCATCGACGGCATAGACAGAACCGACATAGATTTTACCGCGACCGCCAGCACTACGCCGACTTACACAATCTCTGGCACGATTAGCGGCGCCGTGATTTCCGGCGTCACCATCACACTTGCCGGCACAAGTTCCGGTTCAGCCTTAACTGATGCCAGCGGTCATTACAGCTTCAGTGGTCTTGCCAACGGCAGTTATACGATTACTCCGTCAAAAACGGGTTATACGTTCAATCCAACGACCATCAGCGTAACGGTCAACAATGCCGACATGACCGGTCAGAGTTTCACGGCAACCGCCATTACCACGCCGACTTACACAATCTCCGGCAAGGTAAGCGGCGACGTGGCTTCCGGTGTCACGATTACACTTGCCGGAACAAGTTCAGGTTCAGCCTTAACAGATACCGGCGGCAATTACAGTTTCGGTGGTCTTGCCAGCGGCAGTTATACACTTACCGCTTTAAAAACCGGTTATACGTTCAGTCCAACGACGATTAGCGTAACAGTTAACAATGCTAACTTAACCGGGCAGAATTTCACGGCGACCGCCATTACCACGCCGACTTACACAATCTCCGGCAAGGTAAGCGGTGACGTAGTATCCGGCGTCACCATAACGCTTACCGGAACCGGCTCAAGTTCTGTAACGACTGATTCCAGTGGTAATTACAGTTTCAGTGGTGCGGCCAATGGCAGTTATACAATCACCCCCTCTAGGTCGGGCTATACGTTCAGCCCGGCCAGTATTGGTATCATGGTTAACAACGCAAATGTTACAGGAAAGAATTTCACGGCGACCGCCAATACAACCTCTACATACATCATCGCCGGCACCGTCAGCGGAGATGTGAAAGCGGGTGTAACCATCAATCTGTCAGGGGCCAAAGTTGCTTCGACAACAACCGACGCAGTCGGGAATTACAGTTTCAGTGGCATTACCAATGGTATTCATACCATCACACCTTCAAAAACGGGTTATACCTTCAGTCCAGCGAGTATCAGTGTCTCAGTTTACAATGCAAACATTCTGGGACAGAATTTTATATCAACAACAAGCACCCCTTTAACATATAGCATATCCGGCACCGTCAGTGGAGCGACGACCTCCGGTGTCACCATTACTCTCAGCGGAATCGGTTCAAGCACCACGACAACCGATGCCGGCGGCAACTACAGTTTCAGCGGCGCGGCGAACGGTAATTATACCATTACCCCGGCGAAAAGCGGTTATACCTTTAGTCCTGCCAGTAGAAGCATTGTCGTTAATAATGCCAATGTTACAGGGCAGAATTTTGCAGCGACATCAAGCTCCATTACCTATTCGTCCGCCGGTGGGGTTCCGATCTCAGGCTATCCGAACTGGCAGGAGAGAGCTTTTCTGGTCATTACGAATGCAGTCCGTCAAGCCCCACAGGCTTATCGTTCAACCTACACGTCTTTTACCAATATTCTTCTTCCGGCCAACTATCCGGCCGTTGCCCCTGTGTACTGGAATGAAAATCTGAACCATGCCGCCAGGGCCCATGCAACAGATATGGCCACTACACCATGTTTTCAGCATAACAGTTGTGACGGCACAGACGGCATAACAAGAATCAGTTCATATTATCCATCAGCTTTGTTTTTAGCCGAAAACATAGCGGCCGGAATATCAACCCCGAAAGCCGCGATTGATCTCTTAATTTGTGAAAGCGCCAATCCGGCTAATTGCGCCACGGACAAAACGGTGTACGACGGTCATCGTCAAAACATTATGAATGCAAATGCCAAAGAACTGGGCACGGGATATTATTATTATGCCGGTTCTCCCTACGGCTATTACTGGGTTCAGGATTTTGGTGCGACCGCGCTCCCGATATTTCAACCACCGATTGTATCGGGCACCCATATGGTTCTCAACTCTCAACTGACTTTCTGGCTCAACTATTACGCTGCAGCAGCCCCCCAAGAGGTGCGTTTGGTGATCAATGGAAGCTCCGTTTCAATGACGCTGGCGATAGGTTCAGCTCAATCCGGCCTTTACACCGCAACAGCGGGAGCGGATTCGGTCTGTCAGTCGTATCATTTTGAGGCAGTCGATTCTTCAGGGCAAGGTTGGCGCTATCCCGGCACGGGCGAGTTTAGAACATATGGCATCAACAGTTGCACAGAAGACTATCGAAACTAAAACGATGCCAATGAGCCGCATTTATTTCACCCGTAATCTTACTATCGGGGAATACACAGGATTGTATTTTTTTCTTTAAAAAATAATGAATAGTGCTATTATGATGACCAGTGAAAACGACGTTTGAGCGGTATCAAATCATTGATGAAGAGGACTTTCAAAAGACGATCAAAATGTTGAAGTATGACATTTACAGAAAGGAGTCGCAAAATGACTTACAAAGAACTCTTAACAAAGCAAATAGGCAAGGAATGCACGTGTAACGCAAGCCATACCAAATGTACGATTAATTTTGGGGCGGCAGAACCTTTTGCAAGCGAAGGAATCATTGAGGATGTTACCGATGACTATGTCGTTATTAAATGTCAAAGTTCAACCATGATTTTTCTTCTCGTTAATACCGCAATATTTTATTAAAAAGAAGACACCCGGGCGGGGCACAATCAAAACATTGACCTTTCATAAGTGGGCGAAAAGAGATCTTAACCATCCTGAATATATTGACAGAATAAAACTCAACTGAGCATTGTCTGTCATGTCAAGTCCGTCTTCGGACATCTAAACATAATAATCTAACTCTTTACTTTTGAGCCAGGCTCTCGCTGCCTCCATATCGGTAAAGTAATTCACAATTAGACCCGCATTTCTTGCGGTCGCTTTAACAAAGAAATTATACGATTCATTTTCGGCATTACCAACAAAGGCGGTTTTCATTTTGGGTCTATCCGCAGGCAAATTCCGGAGCGCATCATAAGTTTCCTTGATTCCCAGAAGTTTCCGAAGCTTCCGAACATCTAATATCTGCTTATTTGCCTTTGTTGATTTTTGGATGGCAATTAATTCGTTGATCATTTTTTCCGCTTCATTATCCATGAGCTCTCCTGTCAGAACAACTTCAATAATTCCGTCATTTACAGATGTCGACATTTGATATTTTGTATTATTCTTCATGGATTAAATCCTTCATTTTCTTCTTTATTGCTTTTAAGCCAAGCCCTGGCAGCATCCATATCGGTAAAACATTTTAATGACTGACCGCTTTGCATTGTCGATTTCTCAAAATGCGATGCAAAGTCCAAATTATCCGGGAAGTCCACAATCGCAATATTAACGTTCGGTTGATCTGTAAGAATACGTTCTATGTGCCGGTAGGCTGATTCAACCATGAACCGTCCATCCAAGTCACGAATGTCCACCAACATATCCTGAACGCCGTTTGCTTTTATGATCGAAGAGAAGTCCCTTTGCATTTTTTCAACATTACTTTCTGATAATTCCCCCACTAACGTGACTTCAAAAACACCATCTTTCACAGATGATGTGATTTCATACTCTGCATTCCTGCCCATTGAACGAATCCTTTGTCTTGTATTATTCTGATAAATATTTTGCGATGGTTATAAATCCAGGATTTGTTGGGTCGATACAATATTCCAAAAATCAGGTCAAGCTTCATATCCCCCCATAGAGGGGGGGCATGATTGGAATATTCGATATCATTTTCATAAAGGACAACGTATTTTTTATGAAAAACCGCAGTGGCCTCTTCCCCGGACTTTCATATTTGTGATAATCTTTTTTTCGATGATCGTACGTGAAAGAATACCCGATGCTCTATCACATCAAAGAAAAAGGCTTACGAATGTTTATAATTTCGTAAGCCTTTTATTTAAGTGGTGCCTGGGGCGAGAATTGAACTCGCACAGCCTCAAGGACCGAGGGATTTTAAGTCCCTT
>JAGPFC010000011.1 GCA_018056685.1 Smithella sp. | reverse complement strand
AATACATTTGGCTTTGGCGGCGTCAACGCTGTTTTATTATTCAAAAAATTCAAAGATTAAGGTTTCAACCTTTATATAAATTCAGAACGAAGGAGAAAATATTTTTCATGTCTTTTTTAGAAAAAGTCGATTTGGAAGTCAGTCAGGCCATTGATCTGGAAACGCGCCGTCAGGCCGGGAAAATAGAGCTCATCGCTTCGGAAAATTTTGTCAGTGAAGCGGTTCTGGAAGCGCAGGGCTGCGTCATGACCAATAAATACGCGGAAGGTTATCCGGGCAAGCGCTACTATGGCGGTTGCGAATACGTGGATATCGTGGAGAGTCTCGCCATTGAGCGCTGCAAGAAACTTTTCGGTGCTGATCATGTTAACGTTCAGCCGCACTCAGGAACGCAGGCAAACATGGCGGTCTATTTCGCCGTGGCGCAGCCGGGCGATACAATTCTGGGCATGAACCTGTCTCACGGCGGACATCTCTCTCACGGCAGTCCGGCCAACTTCTCCGGCAAGTTTTATAAAATCGTTCCCTACGGCGTCAGCAAGGAAACGGAAACGATCGATTTCGACGAAGTGGAAAAACTGGCCAAAGAACACAAGCCCAAAATGATCATCGTCGGCGCCAGTGCTTATCCGCGGACGATTGATTTTGAAAAATTCCGCAAGATCGCCGATGAAACCGGCGCCGTCATTATGGCGGACATCGCGCATATTGCCGGTCTGGTTTGCACGGGACTGCATCCTTCGCCGGTTCCGGTCTGCGAATTTGTCACAACCACAACGCATAAGACGCTGCGCGGTCCGCGCGGCGGCGTGGTGATGTGCAAGGAAGCCTACGCCAAAACACTCAATAGCAGGGTTTTCCCGGGAATGCAGGGCGGTCCGTTAATGCATGTGATCGCGGCCAAGGCGGTGGCTTTCAAAGAAGCGCTCCAGCCGGAGTTCAAGGCCTATCAGCAGCAGATCGTCAAAAACGCTCAGGCCATGGCGGATGAATTAAAGAATCAGGGATTCCGTCTGGTTTCCGGCGGAACCGACAATCACCTGATGCTGGTCGATCTGACCGACAAGGATGTGAGCGGCAAGGACGCGCAGGAAGCGCTTGACCGCGCTTGTATCACGGTCAACAAGAACGGCATTCCCTTTGACACCAAAGGCCCCCAGGTCACCAGCGGCATCCGCGTGGGCACGCCCGCCGTCACCACACGGGGTATGAAGGAAAATGAGATGCGTCTGATTGCCTCGTACATTGCCGATGTCGTGAAAAACATCAGCAACGAGCAGAAGATTAATGCTGTTGCCGAGCAGGTGAAGAAACTTTGCGATCAGTTTCCGCTTTATCAGGGCAGAATGAAATAATGGTTCAAAAAAAACCCGCGGCCGGATCGCCGGAGAAAAAGAAAACCAGACCCGATTGGGACAGCTATTTTCTGGACATTATCGAGCTTGTTTCGAAACGCAGCACCTGCTGCCGCCGTTCGGTCGGAGCCGGATTGGTGCGTGATACCCGGATACTGGCTACCGGATATAACGGTGCTCCTTCCAATTTGCAGCATTGTCTGGATATCGGTTGCCTGCGCGAACAACTGAATGTTCCTTCCGGTGAACGCCATGAATTGTGCCGTGGCCTGCATGCGGAACAAAACGCGATTATTCAGGCGGCGCTCCACGGGGTAAGCACCAAAGGTTCAACGCTATACTGTACCAACCATCCTTGCGTCATCTGCGCAAAAATGATTATTAACGCCGGCGTGACCCGGATCATTATTCGCGACGGCTATCATGATAAACTAGCGGCGGAAATGCTGAGGGAAGCCGGCATCAAGGTTGAACAATTTGAGAACATGAAGGTTCAAAAATCATGAAATGTCCGTTTTGCGGCCATCCGGAAAACAAAGTCATTGATTCACGCATCAGCAAGGACGGCAAAGCTGTGCGCCGTCGCCGCGAATGTCTGGGGTGCAGCAAGCGTTTTACCACGTATGAATATGTGGAAGATGTCCTGCCGATGGTAGTAAAGAAAGACGGCCGCCGCGAGCAGTTTGACCGGCAGAAAATTATGACCGGCATCAAGAAAGCCTGCGAAAAACGTCCGATCAGCATGGACGATATTGATCGCCTTGTGGAAAACGTGGAACAGGCGTGCCAGGAAGCCCAAAGCGAAGAAATTTCTTCCACGCTTATCGGAGAAAAAATCATGCAGGAGCTGAAAACATTTGACGGTGTCGCCTATGTGCGTTTCGCTTCCGTGTACCGGCAGTTTCGCGATGTCGGAGAATTTATGTCCGAGCTGAAAGATTTGTTAAGTAAAGGCAAAAAATAATTATGTTTACCGGAATCGTGGAAGGATTGGGCAGGGTCAAGCGTCTGACAATGAAAGGCGCGGACGCGATTCTGGAAATTGAATCAGGAATCAACATGGCGGAAGTGTCACTGGGAGACAGCATTGCCGTCAACGGTGCCTGTCTGACCGTCACCGCCAAAAATCAGCAGAATTTTCAGGCGGATGTTTCCGCGGAAACGCTTTCCAGAACAACGCTCAAGTTATTAAAGGCCGGTCATCCGGTCAATCTGGAAAAATCGCTACGGGTCGGCGGATTTGTCGGCGGCCATTTTGTGTTAGGGCATGTTGATGCAACCGGCAGAATTCTTTCGCAGACGCAAAAATCCGGTTCGCTTATTCTGGCGATAGAAATGAACGAAAATATTGGCCGCTACATCGTGGAAAAAGGATCGGTGGCCATTGACGGGATCAGCCTGACGGTGAACAAGCTTGAAAAAAGCAGGTTTTATGTTAATATCATTCCCCATACGGCGGCCAACACGACGCTGCTGTTGAAAAAAGAAGGCGAGCCGGTCAACATCGAAACAGATATTTTAGGCAAGTATGTGGAAAAATTATTACAAACCAACCGGGGAATCGACCGGGATTTTCTGGCGAAGCACGGTTTTGCATAGACAAGGAAAATAAAATGATAATCAGCAACATTGAAGAAGCCATTGAAGACATCAAAAACGGGAAAATGATTATTCTTGTTGATGATGAAGACCGCGAAAACGAAGGTGATCTGTGCATGGCGGCGCAATTTGCCACAGCCAAGACCATCAATTTTATGGCCCGTTACGGTCGCGGTCTGATCTGTTTAACCCTGAATGAAGAGATGGCGGACAAGCTGAATCTGAAACAAATGGTTCAGGATAATCAGGCGCGTTTCGGCACGGCGTTTACCATTTCCATAGAAGCGCGACACGGTGTCACCACCGGCATTTCCGCCGCGGATCGGGCGACAACCATTCAGGCTGCCGTCAATCCGCACGCCAAGCCGGACGATCTGGTCAGTCCCGGCCATGTGTTTCCCATTCGCGCCAAAAAAGGCGGCGTTCTGGTGCGCACGGGACAGACGGAAGGTTCTGTGGATTTATGCCGTTTGGCTGGTTTGACACCCGCCGGTGTCATTTGTGAGATTATGAAAGACGACGGCACGATGGCCAGAATGCCGGATTTGGAAATCTTTGCCAAGGAACACCGGCTGAAAATTGTCACCATTGCGGATCTGATTGATTACCGTATGCAGAATGAATCGCTCATCCGGCGCATGGCGGAAGCGACCATCCCGACCTGTTTCGGCGGTGACTTCAAAATGATTGTTTATGAAAATGACGTTGATGACTGGCAGCATATTGCTTTGGTGAAAGGCGATATTAAAGAAGAAGACGATGTATTGGTGCGGGTTCATTCGGAATGTCTTACGGGCGATCTCTTCGGTTCCAGGAGATGCGATTGCGGTGATCAGCTCCATCATGCGATGCAGATGGTGGCAAAAGAAGGCAAAGGCGTGATTGTTTACATGCGTCAGGAAGGCAGGGGAATCGGTCTCGTCAACAAAATCAAAGCCTATGCTCTGCAGGAAGAAGGCAAGGATACGGTGGAAGCCAACATTGCTCTGGGCTTTAAACCGGATTTACGGGATTACGGAATCGGGGCGCAGATTTTGGCCGATCTCGGTGTACATAAGATGCGATTGATGACCAACAATCCAAAAAAGATCGTTGGCCTGGAAGGCTATGGTATCAAGGTTGTTCAGCGTGTTCCCATTGAAATCGATCCCAACGAGAACAATATTCATTATATGAAAACAAAAAAGAAAAAGATGGGGCATCTGTTAAAGGTATAACATTACCCGTACAAGATTAAATTAAATATAAGGATGGTAAAAAGCTATGCCGAAAATAATTGAAGGAAAAATAGTCGCCAAGGGAATGAAGTTTGGCATCGTCGCCAGCCGTTTTAACGATTTTATTTGCGGTAGGTTGATGGAAGGCGCTGTTGACGCTTTAACAAGAGCCGGCGCGGAAGAAAAAGATATTATCATCTATAAAGTTCCGGGATCTTTTGAATTGCCGTTGACAGCGAAGAAAGTCGCGAAAAGCGGCCGTTATGATGCCGTCATCTGTCTGGGTGCGATTATTCGCGGTGCCACTCCGCACTTCGAATACATCAGCGCTGAAGTATCCAAAGGAATCGCCGTGGTCGGACTGGAAACGGAAGTGCCGGTTGTTTTCGGTGTGTTGACCACGGATACGATTGAACAGGCAATTGAGCGCGCGGGAACGAAATCCGGCAATAAAGGCGCCGATGCGGCAATGACGGCGATAGAAATGGTTGATTTGTTCAAGAAGATTTAATGCGGCAGTTTGATGATTGCTCTTTGAGGTTTTATCGTTAATGCGCGGACGAAGAAAGGCAAGAGAAGTCGCCTTACAAGTTCTTTACGGTCTTAATTTCGTGGATATTGATGCGCGGGATGCTCTGGATCTTTTCTGGGGCAATTTCAGCGCTCCCCAGTCCGCCAAAGATTTTTCCACTTTTCTGGTCGAGGGCACTTGTGCGCATAAAGAAGAACTGGATCAACTGATTGCCGAGTGCTCCGATAACTGGTCTCTCGGACGGATGTCGCGGGTGGATATCAATATTCTGAGGATGGCCGTCTTTGAATTTCTCTACTGTGATGACATTCCCCCCAAAGTAACTTTAAATGAAGCGGTTGATCTGGGAAAAACATTCGGTTCGGAAAATTCCGGATCTTTCATCAACGGCATTCTGGATGCTCTTAACCTTAAACTGAACAAAGATAATGCAACTAAACATCTCGACAGAAAATCCCGATCTTCCAAAACATAAATGCCTCGCGCTCGGTATTTTTGCCGACGAAAAGCCTCCCCGTGGAATTTGCGGTTTTATCGACTGGCGCCTGAACGGATTCATTTCCAGAGCAATCAAAGAAAAAAGGATCCAGGGGGAACTTGAGGAAAAAATTATTATTCCATTTCCAGCCCGAATCGGTTCGGAAATGCTGCTCTTGATTGGTCTGGGTAAGGTGGCCGAGCTTGATTACGATAAAATATATAATACCGCTTACAACATTGCCCAAACCATTGACAAAATCGGATTGGACAGTTTTGCTTTCGATCTGCACGGCGATGGTCGTTCCCGACTCGTGACGTCCAATATCATGGAAGCGATGATCACCGGTTTTTTTGATTTCCTTTCAACAGACATCAACAAACTATCCGCGATAAACGCCTGCGCAGTGGCTCCCTCCGCCAGTTTCACGTCTGTTTTTCAGGGCATCCGACAGTTCAAAACCAATGTGAATGATAAAGATTCCGTGGATATTTCATCTCTGGAAGAAAGCCTGGGATTGGGCTGATGATCTGATTTCATGTTGATGCCCGATTACTTGTCCAGCCAATCAACGTCACGATTTTCCTTTTTGCAACAGGTTGCTTTTTCGAAGAAGCACAGCAAATTGATCAGGCTCGATGGGCTTGCTGAAATAAAAACCCTGCATCTCATCGCAGACTTTTTGCCTTAGGAAACTTTCCTGTTCCTTTGTTTCCACGCCTTCGGCAACAACGGTAAGATTCAGGGATCGGCCCATGGTAATAATCGCTTCGGTGATGGCTTTATTATCCATGTCTTGCGGAAGATTGCGAATGAAGGATCGGTCAACTTTAATGGAATCTATCGGAAAGTTTCTTAACTGGGCCAGAGAAGAATAGCCTGTCCCGAAGTCATCAATCGCCAACCGAATGCCCATGGCTTTTATTTTTGTCAATATTGGAATAAGTCGCTCCGGGTTATGCATGACCATGCTTTCCGTAATTTCCAACTCGAGAAAATTGGGTGCCATGCCGGTTTCCTGCAATACTTCTCTGATGTCCTGTAAAAAGCTTTCATCTGTCAGTTGACGAAGCGACAAGTTGACCGCCATCGATACAGGAGGAAGTCCCTGCTTTTGCCAGGCAACATTTTGAGCACAGGCGGTTTTTAAAACCCATCGGCCGATGGGCACAATCAGTCCCGTTTCTTCAGCAATGGGAATAAACTGCGCGGGCGTAACCATGCCTAGATATTTGCTGTTCCAGCGCAATAGCGCTTCCACGCCGGTTATTTCGTCTGTTTTGAAGTCCAACTGTGCCTGATAATTCAGATATAATTCATTGCGTTCTATCGCGTAGCGCAGGTTCGTTTCAATGGCCAGGCGAGCGCTGGACATCGCATGTATATTTTCGGAATAAAACTGGAAGTTATTTTTCCCCTCTTCCTTTGCGAAATACATGGCAATATCAGCCTTTTTCATCAGCGATTGTTCATCCTGACCGTCTTTCGGAAATACGCTGATCCCGATACTGGCCGTAACGCGGCATTCCTCCCCCAGCAGGACCATCGGTTTTATGACGGTGGCGAGGACTTTATGCGCGATGATTTCCAGTTGTTTGACTTCCTGCAAATCTTCAATGAGCACGATAAACTCATCGCCTCCCAGACGACCGACAACATCAACATTGCGTAATGATTTCCGAAGGCGACGGGCAATTTCCTTTAAAAGCTGATCTCCGGCATCGTGTCCGAGAGAATCATTGATCGTTTTAAACCGGTCAAGATCGATGAATAAAACAGCCAGTTGCTTTTTATAACGTTGCGCAGAGTGAATCGCATGATCCAGTAGCTGACTGAACATTAGACGATTGGGCAAGCCGGTCAGCGCGTCGTGCGTTGCCAGATGATTAAGTTCCTGTTCGATGCGCTTGCGTTCGGTAATATCGCGGATGACGCCCTTGAATCCCACCGGTTTGCCTGATGACGTGTTCTGCAGAGAGACGGACGCCTCAATGTATCTTTGCGTTCCGTCTTTTCTTTTTATGCGCCAGTCGAATCCTTCCGTGGGCTGACCCGTTTTAAAAACTTTATTAAAGGCGTTGAAAACATTTTTGGAGTTTTCTTCATCCGAAAATTGCTTGTAATTGGCACCGAACAATTCTTCGCGGGAACAGCCGGTCGTCTTGCATAATGAATTGTTGAAGAAAGTAAAGTTACCGTGAAGATCAACTTCAAAATAGGCTTCCTGAATGTTTTCCAAAATGCTTCTGTATTTTTCCTCCATCATTTTGCGCTCGGTGATATCCATAAAACTGCCGAGCGTGGCGCGTTCTCCCTTGTAAACAATGGGGGACACGGTTTCCAGAATATATCGCAGTTCATTATCCTTGCGAATAAATCTATATTCATAAGGTTCAAAGCTTTCTTTTTTGAGGCATTTGATCGCCTGATACCTGACCTTCTCCCTGTCCTCATGATAAATATTTTTAAGAGCATATTCGCCTAAAAGTTCCTGATCCGTGAATCCCGTGATTTTCTGATACAATTCGCTGACGTAAACAAATTTGGTGTCCTTGACGATGTATATCCCCACACCGGCATTGGCGATAATATCTTTGGCCAACAGCGCGAGATCATCGTTGATCAAGGATGTCGCCGGAGGTTGTTGATCGGTTTTTGTTTTATTCGTCATCGGTCTAAGCTCCCATCATTCTTCTGATATGGAAAACAGGCGTTTGCTGCGCAAACGCTTAACGGGTCATGGTATATTTCTGTTCGTCTTTGGGAACATACCATTTGATGAAGTTGTGTTCAAGACCCAAGGGGGCCGGCTCTATGCCGCGAAAACGCTTGTTGATGATCACCAGCGCGTCGGGAACATACAGAAAAGTGTAGGGCTGGTCTTCGGCAAGAATTTCCTGGAAACGATCGTAATATTTTTTTCTTTCCTTCTGGTCGAAAGTGCTGCGCCCCTTTTCCAGCATTTCATCCACTTCCGGATTGTTGTAGGAGACGAAATTCAGTTCTTCCGGCGCTGTTTTGCTGGAATGCCAGACATCATAAGCGTCCGGATCCAGCGGAATGGTCCAACCCATAATCACAGCATCAAAACGTCTTTTGTTAATAAAGTCCGTTACAAATGACGACCATTCCAGAATGCGGATTTTCACGTCGATGCCGACTTCCTTCAACTGCCGCTGGATAATTTCCGCGCATTTCTGGCGTGTCTCGTTCCCCTGATTGGTGACGATTTCAAACACAAACGGTTTGCCGTTTTTTTCCAGGATGCCTTCCTGATTGACTTTGGTCCATCCGGCTTCACGGAGTAATTCACGTGCTTTTTGCGGATCGTAATTATAAATTTTGACCTTGTCATTATAAGCCCATGTTCCGGGTTTATAGGGCCCATGCGCCTGTTTGCCCAGTTTAAGCAAAACCCCGTTAATAATCTCATCCTTATTAATGGCATAGGAAATCGCCTGTCTGACTCTCTTGTCGGCAAAAAGAGGATTTTTCAAATTATACCCCAGATAGGTGTAGGCGAAGCTGAGGTATTGGTACTTATTGAAATGGCTTTTAAACAAATTATTCTCCGTCTGTCGCGTGTATTGCAGCGGCGTCAGGCCCATCATACCTATATTCTGCGCGCGCAGTTCCAGAAACATCGTCGCGGAATCGGGAATAATTCTTGTGATCCGGCCGTCTATGTACGGTTGTCCTTCAAAATAATCGGGATTGGAAACAAGGACGATCTTTTGGCCCGTTATCCATTCCTTGAATTTGTATGGACCGGTGCCGATTGGATGCCGTGAGAGGGAGCTTTTGGTGATGTCTTTTCCGTCCAGCAGATGCCGTGGCAGAATGGCGCTGCTCCAGCTGATTAAAGCCGGCGCGAAGGGTCTATCGTAAGTGACACGGAAAGTGTAATCATCAATCGCTTCTGCCTTCTTAACTTTTAAAAAATCACCGGCGTACGCCGTCGGCGTTTTGGGATCAACCGTGACCTGATAGGTGTAAAGCACGTCAGCGGATGTGAAGGGATGGCCGTCGTGCCACTTCACCCCTTTGCGCAGGTGAAACGTGATGACCAGGCCGTCTGGTGTAATGTCCCAGGATTCGGCCAGGTCGCCGACAATGTTCATATCCTTGTCATATTTCACGAGGCCGTTGTAAACCATACCGGCAATATTATGGGAAGCCGAATCGGAAGCCAGTAAAGGGATCAGATTACTGGCGTCACCGATGTCACCGCGGACAAGAATGTCTCCATAGGCAGGCGGTTTGGCCTCCGGCTGTCTCGCTTTTTCCTTTTCCTGCTTGCTGCCGCAGGCGGTCAGGGCTAAAACCGTCAGGAACAAAAAAAATATCAGATTCATTTTTCGCATTGTTTTTCTTTAGCGCAGGATATTATTCATTGCAATTACATTTTGTGATTTTTTTCCGGACCCGCTTTTTTCTTGACACAAAAAATCAGGCTTCTTATAGTTTGGGCAAAAGCGTTAAACATAATTTAAACTGAAAGCTCCGACACAAAGGAAGATCATTCATGACAGTGAATGAGCACGACATCAAAGAGGAAATGGCGGAAATTCTTCCGCACAGTCTCTATTATGAATCAGCGGTCAAGTCCGTTCACTGGCTGAACTATAAAAGAATCGAACATTGTCTTGAGCTGGCCGGAGACATGGCCGGGAAACGAATTCTCGACGCCGGAACCGGCGACGGTTACATGCTGAGAGAGATCCGTTGCGGAGAATTGTGGGGAATTGATATTTCGTTGAAGCGTCTGGAACGTGCCGCCCAAAAGGCTCCTCACGCTATTCTGAAGCAGGATGACCTCAATCATTCAAAACTGAAAAGTAACTATTTCGATGGAATAATTTGTGCGGACGTTCTGGAGCATATGCGCACGCCGGCCAACGCGATTCATGAAATGATCAGGATATGCAAACCGGACGGATTTATTGTGCTCTGCCTGCCGCAGGAAGTCAATAATATTATTGCCCGCATGATTCTGTGGAAACCACCGATCATCAATCCGGATCATTATCGCCTGGTGACTGGTTTTTTTCTAAAGCGTGAATTTAAAATTCGACCAAGCCGCGTCAAGAATATTCCGGATGTGCCCGGACCGTTTTGCATCCATCGAGTGATGCGTTATGAGATGGTGCGATATGGAAAAGAAAAACCTTACTAGTTTCTTCTGAAATTTATTTTCCTCTTATCTGTTCCGCCCGCGAATCTTCATCCACTCTCTGACGATATCCGGCCAAGCCTTCAGGTTCCAGAACAGGGTATTGGACAAAAAACATTGATGGTGGCAGGAGCATCGGGTGTCCAGAATTTCTCTCCTGATGGCGGTGGCGTTTTCGGATTTCCAGAGCGCAGGGAAATTGTAGTCGAATGCACGGAGATTGCCGATGGGCTTTTCCCGGAGTTCACAGGCATAGACATCTCCTTCAGGCATCAAAACGCCCGCCGTTCGTCCGGCCTGACAGGGAAGGTGATACGTATGATTTTGAAAAATATCCAGTGCTGTTTGCCGCAAAACAATATCTTTGGCATGAAGCCATTTCGATAAAAAGCCATATCCCTTGATCCGACCTTTTCGGATATCCTCTTCCATAAGCGCAAAGAGTTTGGCGACCTCGTTTGTATCTATTTTTTTTGCATCCGGATCGCGGGAATTGCCGCGGGTCAGTATGGCGTTGATCAGGTCAGGTTTCAAATCATTCAACAAGTGATCATATATTTCCAACAACCGGTCACTGTTAAAAGAAGAAATGGTAAGATCAATCAAAATATTCAATTGTGGCGCATGTTGCTGGATCTTCTTGAGCCGTGATAAGGTCTCAACGGTTCTTTTATAAAAACCCTGTATTCCTCGGATCTCATCATTCAACGTTTCCGTACCCTCAACAGGCAAACCAATGGTGATTTTTAACCCGGGACATTTTTTCAGTAATATTTTAACCGCTTTTTCAACACGTTCAGGGTGATATCCGGACGTCGCGACACTCAAATGGTAAAGATTATTGTAAATGTAAAATCTCTCCGCAAGGTCCGCAACATCCTCCCTGAAGAATGGTTCGCCCCCTGTCAAAATTAACTGGTAAATTCGCCCCATCGATGCGGCTATTTTATCGATTTCTTCAATGCTCAGAAGAGATTCCGCTTGATTGATATGGTCCCAATAAAAACAGTGCCTGCAGTGCCCCATACACTGCGAGGTGATAAAATATATCAAATATATGGGATGATGAAGCCTTCGTCCTGAAAAAATTTTAATCGCATCCGTCAAGGTTGAAATAGACAATTCTGATTCCTCTATACGGGTTGCTCTATGAAATTGGACTTCCAATCTGTTGGATACATATTAAATCCATTTCGGACGACCAAAAGCTGTCCTTCCCGAAATATATCCCACCACTCCCATGATGGCACCTGCGATCATAGCATACATTTGTATCCAGTGAATAAAGGGAACGATGAATTTAAACTTGAAATCAAATATTTTACTCAAATACGCATAGTAGGCCCTGTTGATAATCATTAAGGTTAAGAATATCAGGAAAATTATTGCCGCGAAGAAAGGAATAGTTCTTACCGCATTGAAAAGAAGCAGGCCGGGAATCAACAAAAGCAGAACTGAGGTCATAACACTTCTGAGATTGACAAAACCGGGTGCTTGCCTTGGCAGCAGTTGTGAAAGCTTCATCTTCATGCCGATGACTGCCTTGAGATAGTCGTTTTCTAACATACTGAATATGTTAAAATCATGAGCGTGCCCCCCTCGGGCTGCCGGAACGTACGCAATGCGATATCCTTTTTTAAATAAAGCTTTGCCAAAAGCGAGATCTTCGCCGCTGGCTCCCTGAAAACGCTCGTCGAATCCTCCTGTATGAATAAAAGCCTCTTTTTTTATGGCGCTTAATGCACCCCAGAACCAGTCAATTTCTTTTGGAGCAAGGTCATGGTGGTAACCGGTGAACGCATTGTGATAGATATTGATCCATCCATGATTTGCCGGCTTTTCAGAGTAACGTCCGACCGCTGCAGAAATTTCCCTGTTTTTTTCAAAACAAGCCAAGAATTTTGAGATGGCATCAGGCTCCAGAATAACATCACTGTCTACAAAAATAATTATACTCCCCTGAGCATTCCTTGCGCCGATATTCCTGGCTGCTGCCGCTCCGGAATTTTTCGGACATCGGATAAGCCGGTCACACAAAGCGGAGGATTTTGTCGCGCTCGAATCTGTTGATGCGTCATCGACCACGATAATTTCCAGTTTTGCAGAGTCAATGCCCTGCTGATTTTTTATGGCATAAATGCATCTTTCTATCACCGGAGAAGAATTATAAACCGGCACCACAACACTAACGTCAATCAAAATAAACACTCTCGTCAGGGAAATTGATACTTAAAATTATAAAGGCATTCTATAAGGAGCAGCCTTTACCTACCACAGGAAATTATAAAAAACAAAACAATCATTTTCCGATATTTTCCCAAGGATGGATTACAGTCAAATCCACGTCTCTGATAAGCTTTCCATTGACAAATAAGTCTGCGTTGTTTTATGCTCAACGTATTATTAATAATAAATTATTAAAAACATTATACATTTTACACATTAAATATTACTTTTTTTAAATAAACGTAACAATGAAAAAATGCGCAATCATTATCGGTGCCGGACCTGCAGGGCTAACTGCAGCATATGAACTGGTCACCAAGACGGATATCAAGCCTATTATCATTGAAAAAACAAATGACATCGGTGGGATTTCGAAAACGGTCGTGTATCATGGAAACCGCATGGATATAGGCGGACATCGTTTCTTCTCAAAATCAGACACGGTCATGAAGTGGTGGAAGCAAATGTTACCGATCCAAGGCAGGGATTCGGAACATGAAAAGAGAAAAACGGCTTTTTCAGCAGGAGGTCCCGATCCTGAAAAGACAGACAGGGTAATGCTGGTCAGAAAAAGACTGTCCCGTATTTTTTATCTGGGAAAGTTTTTTGATTATCCTATCAAGCTTAATGGAAAAACCATATTGAATCTGGGAATGATCCGCATCCTGAAAATTGGCTGGTCATATCTTGTCATTAAGATATTTCCTGTAAAAAATATTAACTCTCTGGAAGATTTTTTCATCAGCAGATTTGGTCGGGAACTTTATGAAACTTTTTTCAAAGATTACACCCAGAAAGTCTGGGGTGTACCCTGTCATGAAATTGCTGCCGATTGGGGGGCTCAAAGAATTAAGGAATTGTCGATTTTCAGGACCTTGGTTCATGCCGTCAAAACCATTTTTATAAAAGATAAATCCATCGAGCAGAAAAATACGGATACCAGCCTGATTAAGCAGTTTTTATACCCTAAACTGGGACCGGGCCAGATGTGGGAAACAGTTGCCCAAATGATCTTGGAAAAAGGTGGGGTCATTATCAAAAATGCGGAAGTCAGGGAATTCAATATTTCAGGTAACCGGATTAGTGCCTTAACTTACCACAATCTCTCGTCAGACACAAAAGCGGTATTAACGGGTGATTATTTTTTTTCCACGATGCCGATAAAAGATTTGATCTCGGCTATGGGTGGTATCGTCCCATCTGAGGTAAAAAAGGTTAGTGATGGTTTGCCGTACCGCGACTCCATTACCGTGGGCTTGCTTTTAAATGAGTTAAAAATCAAAAAAAAAACAAGTCCCCCTCGGAATAACATAGTGCCGGATAATTGGATTTACATTCAGGAGCGCGATGTAAAGTTAACAAGGGTGCAAATATTCAATAACTGGTCACCTTATCTGGTCGCTGATCGCGAGAAGGTATGGATCGGTGTGGAATACTGCTGTAAAGAAGGCGACGAATTGTGGACCATGCGGGATGAGGACTTCATTCAATTTGCCGTGGATGAACTGCATCAAATTGCCTTCGTTGATAAAAAAAACATTATCGACGGTAAAATCATCAGAACACCGAAAACATATCCCGGTTATTTCGGTACTTATTCCCGTTTCAGTATCATCAGAAATTATACAGATGCATTCGATAATTTATTCTTAATCGGCAGAAATGGCATGCACAAATATTATAATCAGGATCACGCCATGCTCACAGCAATGGCTGCCGTGAACAATGTCATTACGGGCGAAAAATCAAAAGATATGATTTGGAATATTAACATGGATGAAGAATATCTCGAAACGGAAAATAATTAACGCCGGTATTCTTGATGAAAAATAAAGATCATATAAGAAATCTTCTGGCAATACTTGTCTGTATTATTATCTTCGTAATTATTCCTGTCAAATATACCCTGCCAATTAATTTACAAAATGCCGATAATTATCATGAAGAGCTGACGGCTTTTTCTCTCAATGTGGTCAATAATTGGTTGATTGACGGAATATTCAGTGATCAATTTATCATGTATCCTGATTACGCTTCGGTGGAGTTTGAAAACAATTCAAACCGCAATATGTACCTTTCCTATCCACCGGGAGCGTTAATACCATTATATCTGACAGCAAAAGTGTCAGGTAAAAGCGAAATCTCCATTGAATTGATTAAACATTTTGTCCAATTAGAATATTTTCTATCGGTATTTGTACTGAGTCTTCTTTTTTACATCTGCTTAAATACGATTGAAGTCACATCCGGATTTCTAAAAATCTTTCTACCCGTCCTTTTTGCTGCATTATGGGCTTATCTTCCCTACAACATTTACTACATGAATAATGTCTACTTTGCGGATCAGGCGGTCATATTTTTATCGATTCTATTCTTCCTGATAGAAATGGCCCTATATGCAAAAGAATTAAAAAAATATAAAGTTCTCCTGCAGATTTCTTCTGGTATGGTAATGTTTACGGGAATCCTGACGGATTATTATTTTTTCTGTATCGCTTTTGTTGCTGTTTTTTTCCGAATCCTGCGTAATTTTTCCAAACATTCGAAAAAATCTTTTATTTTCAAATTATTTCATAACAACGGGACGCTGATGGTGAGCATCTTTACGGCATCTTCTTTGTTTCTGATTCAGTTGTTGAGCGTCCCGAACGGATTCAAGTTGCTGGAACTGACTTTTTCTGTCCGCAGCGGACCTGGTGATGAATGGGGCGGCCTTGACATATTAATGCGTCATTTCGGTAACGGTTTTACAGTGCTTTTCATCCCACTGCTGATCGGTGTTGTCGTTTTCTGTCTGATTTTTCCCTGGATCAGGAAAAATGACAACGAGAAAAAGATTTTCGTGGTTAGAGGACTCAGCCTCATTGTTTTTTCAGCGGTTTTGCACACCATCCTGCTCCGGGAACATTCCATTGTTCACGAATTTTCCATGTTAAAGTATAATCTTGTTTTTGTTTTCATCATTTTTACCTTAACGTGCTGGCTGTATCTTAATTATATGAGCTCCGGCACCGACAGAAAAAAGAAATATTGGAAGTTTCTATGCAACCTGATCATCGGTCTTGTGATTGTTTTAATCCTTGTTTTGCAAATCTATGACCGGAACTTCTATGGTGCGAGAAAGAATACTGCCGATCATTCTATAGCGAGGTTTATAAAAGCGAACACAAATTATTATGACGTCATCTATTCTCCGGATTACGAAATTAACTGGAATCCCCCCCAGGACCTGGCCATATCCAAAAAAAGAGTTTACAAGGTTTCATCTCCACAGGAAATTCTATATAATAATTTGCCGGACAAAGCGGTGATCAATATTCTCCTGACCCGAGATTCACTGAAAAGAGAAGACTGGAATAAGATAATAAAGCAGAAAAGTTATTTTTCGGAGGCCGGCGAGCTTTATTTATTTAAAATTCCGAAAAACTCGTTTTCATCGGCACTACAATGAAACAATCAGACGAACAGTTGTTGAAAAAAGGAAGGCATTATTGCTCACGCATATGTTTATGTTTTTTCTTGTGAGCTTTATGTTGCTGACGCATCTGTCGTTTCTTTTTAACACGGTGGATAACCTTTTCCGGTTTTAATTTCGTCGCGTATTCCTTGGAAGCGAGATATTTATCCGAGAAAGAAACGACGAATGACTCCTTGAATCTGGGCGGAACCAGCGTGAGCGGCCACATATGCTTGATCACGATATCCTTTTCGATCTCATTTAACGTAAAATGCCGGATCGCGTTTTTCAGAGCGATTTTCGGATGTTCAATGCCGTGAAATTTATCTTCCGGCAAGTCCGGAATATCATGATTACGCCAGTCGTATAGAAAGAAATCATGAAGTAAAGCGCCGCGGGCGGTCGATTTATAATCGAGCTTCAGAAATTTACTTGCCCGGTAGGAAAAGTAAGCAACATCCATAACATGCTCGTAAATCGTGGAATTGTGATGATAATGATTTTTAAGTTTTAAAAACTCCTCATGTTCGTAAATATCCTTGATAATGTCATAAAATTCATCTTCAAAAGGTTTGCGTCCCTCGATATTCTGCCTGATTTTACTCATAATGGATTTTAAAAACACATTGATTTTTCCTTTAATTTCCCGATCAATATTACTGTCAATGTACCGGCTTAAATGAGGAAAAGCGGTACGCAGTCGTCTTAAAGAATTAAATATTTTTTCAATTTCCGCATTACTCAAATTGAAATATTCGGCATAAAGATAGGCAATTCTTCTGCGGAAAGCATTGATGGAAACAATGGAGAAAACCAAATCCGTTACACCGTAAACGCAGAGCATAACACCTAAAGTATTAAGGAAAGATTCCTGAAACGATTGTATATATCGTAAAATCAGTGGATGAAGAAAATTGACGAACACCACCGCCATAACGGCCCAAAATGTTGAAAAAAGGAGACATACTCTGCCGTGAAGATTGAATTTATTGTTTGAATAATCCCACAATTTCAATTGAAATATTTTCTCAAACAAAAAACCGGTCAAATATTCAATGGCGGTCAAAATGATACCATAGGCGACAAGTTTTACGGGAAGCGGCCATTCCCGGATAATAAAATCCAGAAAAATAATAAATAGAGCCCCGAATCCGTAAATTGGTATGAATGGACCGTATAAGAAGCCGGCATTAATGAGTTGACGCTGCGTAAAGGAACGGTAGGCAACTTCGATAATCCACCCCAGAAAAGAGTAAATTGCCAAAAGAACTATAATTTGGGGTATTGTTATATAATCTAATATCATCAGATATCTTCATCACATTTTCAGATTTTATGTGAAAAACTTTTGAAAATTTATAATATTAGCTGTCAACTGTCAATCAATCTCTACCGTTGTGATTCATCGCAAAAAACGGTGCGTGATTGGACGTAAAAAATTCCGGCGCGCGTTTGATGATGGGAGATATAGCCGGATGCTTTTTAAAAGTTTTTTCCAGGAAATGACGCACGACAGGTCTCTGCCAGCCAAGAGGATGTTTGAAGTTTCTGTAAAGAGATAAATCGCCTTCATAAAAATCATGGGTGGCCAGCGCCTGCGCTTCGACACTTCGTGCAGGCAGATTAAAGATGGCCAGGTTTAAAAAATCAATATCTTCGTGATGCATGGCAACAAAGTCCATGGTTTTGAGCGCGCTTGCTTCGTTTTCCGGCGGTGTACCGAAAAGAAAATAACAGTAAGTGGCTATGCCCGTTTTTTTCAGTGTTTTTAAAGCCGAGGAGACAACAGCCAGATCAATGCCTTTGTTGAGCTTGTCCAGAACATTTTGATCGCCGGATTCCAGCCCCAGTTTCAACATGACACAGCCACTGCGTTTCAACACCAAACAAAAATCTTCATCAGCCAGATGTTGGGTGACCCTCGTAAAACCGTACCAGGGCGCTCCAGGTGGATTATTCGACAAAGCTGTTAGTATTGATGGTGAAACAGAACTATCCAGAATATGAATTAATGTCGGGTTGCTCTGTTTGGTCAGTTTCCGTAAATCGTTCGTAACGCGGAAAATATTGAGAGACAGGTAGGTATTGCCCTCCGTTGTTTCCGGACAGAAGGCGCATTTATGCCAGTAGCATCCTCTCGCGCTAGCGTAAGGTAATACTCTGCCGGGTGAAAGATATTGATCCCAAAGGAAGTCACCGTAAGCCGGTGGCAAATTGTTGGAACCTCCTTCGACATTACAAATTTCCAGCAATTTCTTTTCGCCGGCGCCATCCACGATTTCATCCGCAAGACCGCCAAAGGTATTCTTGTTTACGCCAAGCTTCATCCAGGAGGTCATCAGTGATCCTCCCAGAATTATTTTCTGCGATGGATGCATTTGCTTGATGAAACCGATCATGGCAAAAGCACAAAGCGCCTGACTAAGATAGTTTATTGAAAAACCGATGAATTCAGGATTTTTGTTCAGTGCGTTGCCGAGGCGTCTTTGAAAATAAGGATAAAAAGGATTGGTTTGCGGCTTTCCGGCCGCGGTCAACAAATCGTCGCTTTTCACCGGCGACAGCTGTTCGTCCCGGTAATCAGCCAGCGACAGCTCGATGTGACAAGATTTACCGGCAATACTTAAAAGACGATTGATATCCATGACTGATTTTTGATAACGGCTTTGGTTGCGATACATGAAGGGATCTTGAAGAGCCGCAAGATTTAAATCCAGATTTTTACGGGCACGTGTGGTCCATCTGTCGGTTGCTACGTTTTTATCAGTTTCAGCACGGAGCAAAAAAAGTATACCTTCCAGATTGGCGTCAACAACTTCGTGTGCAATACTATTTTCAGTCAGGCACGCGGATAACCTGGCAATGCCTGCGGGTGGTTCCGAACATTTAACAACCGGCGGATGAATGAGTATGATTCTGGGGGTCATTTTTTAATTATCATGGCAGTCATTTTCTGTTTCCTTAATATTTAATTTGCACTTAAGCAAGATTGATTTTGAGCATTCCTTTACGCTTGACAGCCCTGATGCTTTACGTAATAGTGACGTTGAATTTATAAAATCGATGATTATCTTTTGTCAGATATTTTGAATTTAAGATCGCGGTGATTGAACGGTAATTTGTGGAAATAAAATTTAATCATTATATCTTTAAAAAAACTTTGATTGTGGCTGTTATGCTGTTTCTGCTTTCATCGGCAACAGCATTATTTGCCGCAGACAAATATCCGTCTCCACGGGGGGCGGTCAATGATTTTGCCAATGTCATTGATGCGGATAATGCCTCAAAAATGGAAGCGCTGGCGCAGGAGGTCCTGCAGAAAACCGGTACAGCCATTGTGGTGGCAACAGTCCCTTCCATCGGCGAAAATGAAGATTACAATATGTATGCTAACAGCCTTTATCAGGCCTGGGGTATCGGCAAGAAAGGAGAAGATAAAGGCGTTTTAATCTTCCTCACCGTGAAGGAAAGAAAAATTCGTATCGAAACCGGTTATGGCGTGGAAGGCATTCTACCGGATGGACGGGTTGGCGAGATACTGGACAAATATGTTGTTTCGTTTCTGAAAGAGGGCAATTACGGGAAGGGTTTGTATAACGCGATGTATGCCTGTGCCGCCTACATCGCCAAAGATGCCAATGTTCAGTTAAGCGGAGCACCCCTGCCTTACCGGTCAGATGCGGTCTCTATCAAAAAAAAAATCAGCATTTTTGAAATCATTTTCTTTTTAATAGCTGCCGCCATTCTTCTGGGAACAAGAACGGGCAGAGAAATGCTTCCGTGGCTGTTGATGATGTTCCTGAGCGGAGGTCGGGGCGGAGGCGGTGGAGGTTTCGGCGGTGGCTTTGGAGGATTTGGAGGCGGCGGCAGTGGCGGCGGCGGCGCCGGAAGAAGTTTTTAAATGAATATTTTAAGGTGTATAAAATGGCAAAAATACCGGACAAACCACAAGACATTTTTGTTCCTTTGACGCAAGACTACATAAAAGCATTCGGAAACAATCTGATCTCGCTGATTATTTACGGAAGCGCGGCCGGCGGTTATTATGTGAAGGGCAAATCGGATATTAATCTCCTCGTTGTCTTGACGCCGGAGGTTGTGAACAGGCTGGACGATTTTATGAATGTTGTCAAAAACTGGCGTAAACGTCGTGTGGCAACTCCCTGGGTAATGACGAAAGAGTTCATTAAGAACTCTCTGGATTGCTATCCGATTGAATTCCTGAATTTGCAGACCAACCATATTTTGATTCATGGTGAAGATGTTCTGATACCATTACAGTTCAAACCGGAGGATCTGCGCCTGCAAATCGAGAAGGAACTGAAAGGAAAATTGATTCTACTTCGACAGGGTTATCTGGAAACGGAAGGGAGCGAGCGACACATCAGGCAATTGATCAACAGGTCATTAATGGCTTTCGTATCTATTTTCAACGCCCTGATTTATCTGAAGCAGGTTGAGGTGCCGCACAAAAGACGCGATACCATCAAAGAGCTGGCCAAACTAATCAAATTTGACCCGGGTGTATTTCTTACTTGTGTCGATATTAAGGAAGGTGTGGATAAGCTCTCCGGAAAAGAGATCGCCGGTGTTTTCCAAAAATATCTGCATGAGGCAGAAAATATTTGCAATATCGTTGATGCTTTGTAATGATAAACTTTACATTATAGAGGAGGTAAAAAATGGATTCCAAAAAGAAAATGATCATCGTCATTCTGGTCATCATAGGACTGCTGGTTGTCAGCGCTTATTCTTTCTTCGCCGGCAACTACAACAAGTTTGTGCAACTTGATCAGGGTGTCAAAAGCGCGTGGGCTCAGGTGGAAAATCAACTGCAGCGGCGTTTTGACCTGATTCCCAATCTGGTGGAGGCAGTCAAGGGCTATGCCAAGCAGGAAAAAGATGTGATGATTGAAGTGACCAACGCCCGGTCGCGGGTCGGCGGCGCAGCCACGGTTTCCGATAAAATCGCGGCCAACAACGAGCTTTCGGGCGCTTTGAGCAGACTGCTGGTGGTGATGGAAAAATATCCCGATCTCAAATCCAATCAGAATTTCCTGCACCTGCAGGATGAACTGGCGGGAACGGAAAACAGAATTGCCGTCGAAAGAATGAGATACAATGAAGCGGTCAAAGTTTATAACCAGGCAATCAAATCGTTCCCGGCTAATTTGCTTGCCGGCATGTTCGGCTTTAAAGACGGCGTATTCTTTGACGCCCCCAAGGAAGCCAAGCAGGCTCCCAAAGTGCAATTCTAATCATTATTGCATGATGAATTTCATCAAGCGCCGAACTTTGAGGAATGAAGTTCGGGGTTTGTCTTGAAAAACAAGAGTATCATCGATGCTCAATCATGGGAATGAGAGTAGGAGCCATCATTTTCAGAATCTGGACTGGCAGGGAACTTGTAAAACCGTAGTCGGCTGCCTGGGAGCCGGGAACATAGGCGGTGATAGTTCCAAAGAATCTATCGCCGATAAAGAAAACGAATACAGAAGCTCGGTTGATCACGCGGGAGTCCATGAGCTGTTTTTTGGGTCCATAGATTTCGTAGCGGTTATCACCTGTGCCGGTTTTTCCACCAACCGCTATGGGGGTTCCGTCGCTGCGCGTGAAGGCTCCGCGAATCTGTTGAGCGGTGCCTTTTTCAACGACGTCCACCAAAGCACTGCGCAGAACAGCGGCAATTTCAGACGATAAAACTTTCTGCCCGTCAACTTCCTTCCGCCGCAGGATCGTTTCATAGGGCGTTTTGGAAGCAAAATGAATTTTCTCGATTCTCGCCATCGGATACTGGACGCCGTTGTTTAAAATGATGCCCACCAATTCCGCCAGAGAAGCCGGCCGATCAGCCGAACTTCCAATAGCCGTGGCATAGGAAGGCACCAGAGAATCAAAGGGGTAGCCCAGCTTTTTCCACATCCTGTGAATTTCCAGAAAAGCTTCGACCTCCAGCAGACTCTTGATTCTGATGTCCTGGGAATTTTTCGATTGCGTATTGAAGAGCCACTGATAAACTTCCTGGCGTTCCTTCGCACTTTTACGCATAATTTCAGGGCTCGCGGCATGGGGATGCTCCCGCAGATAAGCGACGAGCCACAGTTCCAGAGGATGTATACCGATAATATAGCCCCGATCCTGAAGATCCCACCGTTCAGGGCCGTAGGCTGCATAAAGCTTTTCCAGCTCCTGCGCGGAGAAATTGTGTGAAGGCAGCCGTGTATTCATAAATATGGAAAATTCAGCCAGGCGGGCCTCCGGTTTAACAAAGCGGAAGGCAGCAGCCAAACGGGCCGGGGTGTGATGCATGCTTTGCAGCAGCATTTCCCATTGTTCTTCGGTCTGCCTTCCCTGATACTTTTTATAAAAGCGATTGAGAAATATCTGACCTTCCTGATCGGCAAAACGCGCCAGATATTCCTGACGCGCCGGGTTTTTGACGTCGGCAAGAACCTTCGCCGTTGAGCCAGGTACATTGAACATGTAATAGCGGACGATATCGCGCATCAGCCTGATAAAAACCAGGTTCACAGATTTCTGGAAACCTTCACGGACAGAAAATATTTTCGAGTCGTCTGATTTTTCGAAGTTGTGAAATACGTGTTCCCCTCCACCCGTAAAGAACGTTTCGCCGGGGCTCGCAGAATAGCGACGCTCCACAGCCGCCTCCAGCATTGCTGAAAGGGATCGATCTTTCTTTGTTGCCAAATACTCCAGCGTCCATCTGGTCAGATGATCCACTTCGTCAATAGGAATCTCGCGCAGCTTTTCCGGCGGCAATCCCGCGTATCGTTGATGCAGCTCGGTAATAATTTCCAGGTAAGTCACCAGCGTCCGGAGTTTCGCCGTTGAACCCAGCTCAATTTTAACCCCTTCATTGATATCAAAAGGCTGATCATAATTATCGGTCTGTATGCGTAGAAGATTTGTGTTGCCGACACGTTCGTAAAGTGTGAAGCTGTAAATGACATCAGCGGGATTTCCGCTGCCCAGCAGACGAGACCGGCGGAGTCCGGACTCCTCTACGAAACCGGGGTCCTTCAATTTACACAGCAGTTGTGTGACGGCTTCCTGCGTCGCGCCATTTAAGGTACTTTGCACAGAAAGATCCAGACGATCCAATTCGTAGAGTTGAGGCACGCCTAAAAGACCGCTGAGCTGACGACGAATAGCATTGGCAGCCTTACGGCCCACGAAAGAAATCGCTGGCAATTCCGGTAAACTTTTCCGACCCTCGAGTTGGACGGCGAGGGCGTTGTCCCGCATGGTGGGGGTAATCACTCCCGCCCGGCCGAGCATGCGGAGATAATCATTCGTCAGCGATTCCAGAGCCTTCCGGTTGCTGGTCAGATAGTAAGAAGGACGGCGTTGCGCGATAAACAGGCTCAGGATTTGTTTGTAAGCTTTTGCTCTTTCAGCATCATCCGCTCTACAACCATCACAAAGCATTTTGTTGATTTCAATGAAATCAGCGCCATATACAGCCCATAAACCATCGCCTATTCCGTTGACCTCGCCATATCCGGAAATGGCGGCTAAAGGAACGGAATTAAGATAGTCGATAACGAGTTGACGACGTACGGAAGTTGTATCCTGGCCGTAAAGATAAGCCCTCAGGGACGCGGAGTACATTTGCCGTAACTTCTCGCGCGCGGAGGACGTTTGACCATCGGGAGAATGACGAAATTTTTCAAGCTGTGTGGCCAGTGTACTTCCTCCCGCAAACCGGTGATCCGGGTTGAAAATACTGATTCCCCTGTCAATGACGGCTTTTGCCAACCGGTCCCATTCCACTGCCGGATTGCGTTCCGGGTGACGATCATCCAGTAATTCCTGATTTTCAATAAAGAGCAGGGTATTAACGATCAATGGCGGAACAGATTCAAAATTACTATAAACCCGTTCAGGGTATTGAGCTTTAAAAAGAGTCCGGGCATCGTTGGAAAGTATGGTGAGTCCCGCCTGATTTTTTTCCCGAAAACTCGGATAAAATCCCCTGGCGATCATCTCATCAAGTTTTGCGGATGGACGTGCCTGTGCTTCAATCTGATATCCTTGAGCGCTTAATTTTTTCAGAAAGTCCGGCAGGCGCGTATAACCCAAACGTTTGTCATAAGGGCCGTCCTCGGGAAAACGAAGGGAGTCATTAGGTCCGGGTTTCACCGAGAAAGAGAGATTTTGCGCAAATTTCGAGAGGTACAAAGCCTCAAAATAGAAGGTCTTATATTCTATAACCGCTAACACCACCAGGATTGCTGCAGCGATAAGGACAAGTATTCCCGCCAATAAGCGCCAGCGCTTTGACCGATGAAAATTATGGCTCATTGTTTCATTTCTTTCTCAGCTCAAATATTTAAACAACAATGACACGTCGAGCTTAGCTGTAAGTATGGTATAGAATTTCATTTAATCAGTGCTAACCTTTTAACACATGTTAAATCAGAGTTCAGCTATTTTTCAATGTTTAAGTCACACCGGAATGAAATGTGTCTTGACTTTTTAATCATTTAAAGGCATTTTAAAGGCAAAAATTCTATAGAAATTTAATAGCGCAACCGTTAATTTGCCCCCTTGAAAGTGATACTCTGTACAACCATAAATGCAACTGCATTTTGAAAAGTGTAGCGGGTAATATTTTAATCATTCTTCAAGATTTGTGAGGGAAAAAACGTGGTCGGAATTTTTAGCAGCTTGAAAAAGTTATTCAATCGTCGACGTCACAAGCGTTATTTTGTCAAGGATGGTACATTAGTTGTCATATCTCCCGGCAATGTGGAGAATCCGGAAAAGGTCGTTCAGCTCATAGACATTAGTAATGGAGGCATGGCTTTCGTCTACCAGGGATCTCCGACTGACATTGAAAAATCAAGTTTACTTCAAGTCATTACACAGAAACCACCATATAGATCAGAAAGTATCAGATACGATACGGTTTCCGACGAGCCTGTGTCTGAAGAATCACAAAATTCGGAACCGTTCCGGCGAAGAGGCGTCAAGTTCAGGTGGATGGGATTTTTTGACGAGACAGCTTTTAAGAACTTAATCGATGAAATAAAGATTTGTGAGAAATAAATTTTCGCGACAGTTGCTTATATTTTTTTAATCAATGAACAACCCCGCCGCAAGCAGCGGGGTATCCAAAAGAATTCGCGTCCCAAGGGGCGTGGAATGAGACCCACACTCATCCCGCTCGGCCTATAGTGACCTTTAGGTTATTCGCTTCGGGAATATTAAGGATATCTGCGATATCCTACATCTGCGGCGGAATAAATCAACTTACAATTTTCAGTTTGCTACGCTTCTGAATCTTGAGTTTCATTAATTCGACCATCAAATTTAGGTGCACGCCGTTTTTGAAATTTGGGACTCATGAAAAGAAGCGCCCATCATTTGTTCTGCAAATTGATGGGCGCCTTTTTACAGGTTAAATATTTTCTGCAATATTATGGAGTATACTTCCAGAAATCTTTATAGAATCCTGAAGGTGTCATAGAAGTTGATGTCTGCGTACCCGAACAACCCCATCCTGTCCCTACGAAGTGGCTTACGCTGTTCAGGGAAAAAGCGGCGGCCTCCGTTCTTGCGCCGGTAAGCTCTCCTCCGTCGTAATAGGCTTTCTGTATCCACTGATCAGTGGTTGCATTATATTCCCAGAAATCACTGAAAGCATAACAGACTTTACCGCAAGGACAATCCTCTCCGCAAGGATCATAACAGGGGATGGTTCCCAAGCCAACGTAACCATTACTGCACTGGCAATATAAAGCTACGGCTTCGGCTCTGACTCCTCCAGCAAAATCGGCCTTTCTTGTCCAGGTATTTGCTGCCGGATTGAACTCATAGAAATCCTGATGATATTGAGCAAGTGCTGTTCCACTTCTACCGGTTCCAACGTAACCTTTGGTGCTGATGGACAAACCGACGGCTTCGGTTCTTGCTGTACCCGGAAAATCCGTCTTTTTAGTCCAGAATCCCGTAGCTGGATCGAATTCGTAGAAATCTTTGTAATAATTTGTTCCATCAAATCCTGTTCCCGCATAGCCCTTGCCCGCACTGGCCGAGGTCATAATGGAGAAGCCGACTGCATCAGCCCGCCCGGCGACACCCGTTGCGGCCGCTGCCGTAGCACCTACATTAGGCAGTTGTGTCCATACATTGCTGGCAGGATCATATTCCCAGAAATCATTGTAATAATTTGTTCCATCATATCCTGTCCCCACATAACCCTTGGTGCCGATGGCAAAAGCCACTGCGGATTTTCGTATCAGCCCATCTTCATTATTGGGTGTAGAACCGAAATTGGCCACCTGCGTCCAGGTGTTGGCCGCAGCATCATATTCCCAGAAATCACTGTAATATGTGGTTCCATTCCATCCTGTTCCCATGTAACCCTTACCATTCAAGATGCCAAAGGCAACCGCTTCTGAACGTGCAACGCCACCAAAATCTTTCTTCTGTGTCCAGGAGCCTCCTAAATTCGCTGTTACAGTAACCGTATAATCCTGCGTCGATGCATCAGCCGCTGTGACTGTATAAACAACCGGTGTTGAAAAATTATTGGCGGTATCTCCGCTGACCTGAACCATTGAACCGACCTTGACATTGGAGCCGGTGGTTGAAAAGGTCGCGACAAGAGCTGACAAATCTTTACCCCAAAGCACGTTTACCGCAATCGTTTTCGCTGTTGGATTAATCGTTCCTGCATATGAGCCTATGGAAAATGCCGTAATTTCTTTTGCCGATGAAGGAGCCACTGTCACAGTCACGGTATATGTTACCGATGAACCATTCTCAGCAGTTACCTTGTAAATTACCGGTGAAGAAAAGTTATTGGCTGTTGTACCGCTAACCTGCCTTGTCGAACCCACTTCAACTTTTTCGCCGGTTGTTGTGAATGTCGCTACCATTGAGGTTACATTGGTACCAAAAGGCACGTTCACAGCAATGGTCTTTGCCGTTTCGTTAATTACACCGGTGGATCCGGCAATTGAGTAGGCCGTAATTGCTTTGGCTGATGATTCATCATCATCATCGCTACTACTGCAGGCGGTTAATGTAAATGCAACAATTAACACCAAACCAAGTATTAACCATAATTTTCGTTTCATCATTTTCCTCCCCTCATCATTTTATTTTTGTTTATTTGTTGTTTTACACAACAGGTTTTAACTTCATCAAGCCCGTTGCTATTGAAATTGTTTATAGTTTGATTACCAGTTGTTTGAATATACGTAATATTTAATTGTGTGTCAATAAATATTAAAAAAAATTGGTGTTGTCTTGCGTAGCGTTCCCGTGTAAATCATGATAAACAATTTACAAAACCGTCTTCGAAAAATGAGTGCTGTCATGCGCAAAAAGATTGTCAAAATAAAACCGGATCTCCAAAGTTCGAATCCATTACTGGCCGCTCAATGGCATCCGACCTTGAATGGTGAACTGATGCCCAAAGATGTCACGCCGGGTTCCAATAAAAAGGTCTGGTGGAAGTGTCCCCGAGGTCATGAATGGGAAACGACCGTCGGCAACAGAAACAACGGGCAGGGTTGCCCCTACTGTGCCAATCAGAAAGTCAATAATGAAAATTGCCTGATGACGGTCAATCCTCTGCTCTCGCTGCAGTGGCACCCGACGAAAAATGAAAGCCTGACCCCAAGAGATCTGACGCCATATTCCAACAAGAAAGTCTGGTGGCACTGCCCCCGGGGGCATGAATGGGAAACGACCGTCAGCAACAGAAGTAACGGACAGGGTTGCCCCTACTGCGTCAACCAGAAGGTTAATGATGAAAACTGCCTGCAAACATTAAATCCGCCACTGGCCGCGGAGTGGCACCCGACAAAGAACGGTGAGCTGACCCCTGGAGATGTCACGCCCGGCTCCAATAAAAAAGTCTGGTGGCAGTGCGCACGGGGTCATGAATGGATGACGACGGTCAACAACAGGAGCAATAAGCACGGTTGTCCTCATTGCTACAAACTGGAAAGAAGGCTTTATAAAAAATATAAATTCAAATTGCGAAAAATCGGCTACCCCTATACCGGCGGCAATACTTATTGAGATACGGGTTAAATCTTTTTTGCTTGACGCATTACAGCATTTTTGACTATCTTTCCCATCAACAGATTAAGAAAAGGCAACTGCTCATGATTGAAAATCTGGTGAATAATTTATCCGTATATCTGGAAAGCTCGCTGCTTTTAGCATTTGTGGCTTCCTATGTGGGTGGCGTTATCATCAGTTTCACGCCTTGTACCTATCCTTTAATTCCGGTCACGGTCGGATTTATCGGCGCGCAGGATTCCTCATCCAGGGTTCGGGGATTTCTCCTTTCACTGTTTTATGTTTCAGGAATGGCTGTAACCTATGCGGTACTGGGGGGCGTCGCGGCATTATCGGGCAGGTTGTTCGGTCAGATGCAGACAACGCCGCTGACTTATTTTATCATGGCCAACCTCTGTCTGGTGATGGGATTGTCCATGCTGGACGTTTTTAATATTTCGTTGCCTGTGCCTCAAAAGCTGATGAAATTTTCCGGCCAGGGCGACAAGAAAGGGTATCTAAACAGTTTTCTGGTCGGAGCCGTGTCCGGCGTTGTTATCGGTCCTTGCACCGCTCCAGCCCTGGGAGTTTTACTGGGTTATGTTGCGGTGAAAACGAATGTGTTGTTGGGCATGGGAATGCTGTTTGTTTTTGCGTTCGGCTTGGGAACACTGCTGCTGATCATTGGCACGTTTGCCGGTTTTATCGCCGCCCTGCCCAAGTCGGGAGCATGGATGAACAAAATAAAGTATGTATCCGGGCTGATATTGATTGGCGCGGCAGAATATTTCCTGTATGTTGCGGGAACGCTATCCATATAAAAGAGGTTATGGTGAAGAAAAAAAGTGTATTGGTTTTAGCCGGTTTGTTTGTTTTTATCTCCGTTGCCCTGGCTTTCGGACAATATAAACCGGGTATGTTTTCCAGACGGGATAAAATTCAAGCGCCTGATTTTACCCTCAGGGATATTTCCGGAAAAACATTCAGGCTCAGTTCTTTACGGGGAAACCCAGTCATTATATTTTTCGGCGCGACTTGGTGTGCAGCCTGTCGCGGCGAAATGCCCTATTATAAATATCTTTACCAGAAATATGCCCAACAGGGATTGAAATTTATTTATATTGATGTCAACGAGTCAACTCAAAAAGTGGCTCGCTTTGCCAGGCAAAACTCGTTCCCCTATCTGGTGCTGGTGGACGAAGACGGCAGTATTGCCACGGATTATAACATCATCGGTGTCCCCACTGTATTTCTTTTGGATAAAGATCGTAACATCATCGGGATCAGCCACCGGGTGGCTGATTTACACGTAGACAAGTTTTTTCCGGCGATAAAGTAAACCGAAAAACATATATTGATGAGGTAAGAACAATGAATGAACAAAACTGGCTGCAGAATTTAACAAGATCGGATTCCGATAAATGGATTGGCGGTGTTTGCGGCGGCCTGGGCGAAAGCTCACCCATTCCTGCCTGGGCGTGGCGTCTGCTTTTTGTAACACTGGTTATCTGTTTCGGTACCGGCATATTATTATATATCTTGCTCTGGATATTTGTTCCGGCCAGAACCAATAAAGGAATTTAATATGAGACTGCAAAACGATATTTACATTTACGAATGGACCAGCCCTTTTGAAAACAATTGTAACAGTTTTTACATTGGCGGCGACGTCAACGCCTTGATTGATCCCGGCCTGACCGGTTATGTTCCCGATTTACTGGAGCGGATGTCAGCTGACGGCATCCAAAAAGAAGATATCCATTATGTCATCAACACCCACTCACACCCTGACCATTTTCAGGGATCGGAGATTTTTGATCAGGAAAAAGTAAAGGTCGGGTTGCACACAAAAGAAATCGAATTTTTAAAGGGCGACGGGGGCAAGCTCTACAGTCTTTTCGGAATCAATGTTCCGCGGATGAACGTAAATTTCCCACTGGAAGAAGGTGATCTGGCGCTGGGAGACCAAATCTTCAAAATTATTCTTGCCCCCGGCCATTCTCCCGGTTCCATCGGACTGTACTGGCCGGAGCAAAAAGCGCTGTTCTGCGGCGATGTAATTTTTGATCAGAGTGTGGGGCGCACGGATTTCCCCGGCGGCAACGGTTCCGTTTTAAAGAAAAGCATTCTTGCTTTCTCCAAACTGGACCTGGAATGGCTTTTCCCCGGACACATGGGCATTCTAAACGGCAACGACGCCATTCAGAAGAATTTCAATTTAATTATCAAGGGCATCTTCCCTTATATCTAAAATCTGATGGAGAGCAACTTTTTATGGCTAATGAAGGAAACAAAGTCATTTACTCCATGATCGGGGTAAGTAAAATTTACGAAAAGAAACCGGTCCTTAAGGATATCTATCTGTCCTACTTTTATGGAGCAAAAATCGGCGTCATCGGGCTGAACGGTTCCGGTAAAAGTTCTCTTCTGAAAATTCTGGCGGGCGTGGATACCGAATTTCTGGGCAAGACCATTCTTTCTCCCGGTTACACCATCGGTTATTTGGAACAGGAACCGCATCTGGATGATGACAAAACCGTACGGCAGATCGTGGAACAGGGCGTGCAGAGCACGATGGATTTAATTAATGAGTACAATGCCATAAACGAAAAGTTTGCCGAGCCGATGTCGGATGATGACATGGCCAAACTCTGCGAAAGGCAGGGCGAAGTTCAGGAAAAACTAGACGCCCTGGATGCCTGGGATATCGATTCCCGTCTGGAAATGGCCATGGACGCATTGCGCTGTCCGCCCGGTGATACACCGGTCAAGGTGCTCTCCGGCGGTGAAAGACGCCGCGTCGCGCTGTGCCGCCTGCTCTTGCAGAAACCGGACATCCTGCTCTTGGACGAACCGACCAATCATCTGGATGCCGAATCCGTCGCCTGGCTGGAACATCATCTGCAAAAATACGAAGGCACCATCATTGCCGTCACGCACGACCGCTATTTTCTCGATAACGTCGCCGGCTGGATTCTGGAACTCGACCGCGGTCAGGGCATTCCCTGGCAGGGTAATTATTCCTCCTGGCTGGAGCAGAAACAAAACCGTCTGAAAAATGAAGAAAAGGCGGAAAGTGACCGGATCAAGACATTGGAGCGGGAACTGGAATGGATACGCATGTCTCCCAAAGGCAGACATGCTAAATCGAAGGCGCGTATCAACGCCTACGAAGAGTTACTGGGCAGGACGATGGAAAAAGAATCCGGCACACGGGAGATTTTCATTGCTCCGGGACCACGCCTGGGAGATTTGGTGATAGAAACAAAAGATGTGAACAAAGGTTATGGCGATAAAATACTGGTAGAAGGCATGACCTTTTCTCTGCCACCCGGCGGCATTATCGGTGTCATCGGCCCCAACGGCGCGGGAAAGACGACACTCTTCCGCATGATCACCGGAAAGGAACAACCGGATTCAGGCACCATTCGCATCGGCGATACAGTCAAGCTGGCCTATGTCGATCAGAGCCGCGATTCGCTCGATCCGAATAAGAACATCTGGGAGATGATTTCCGACGGACAGGACATTATTCCCATCGGCAACCGGCAGATCAACTCCCGTGCCTATGTTTCCCGCTTTAATTTTTCCGGCACCGACCAGCAGAAGAAAGTGGGAACACTTTCCGGTGGGGAGCGCAACAGGGTTCATCTGGCGCGCATGTTGAAGGAAGGCGGGAACGTCCTGCTGCTGGATGAACCGACCAACGACCTGGATGTCAACACGCTGCGCGCGCTGGAAGACGCGCTGGAAAACTTTGCCGGCTGCGTTGTGGTCATCAGCCATGATCGCTGGTTTCTGGATAGAATCTGCACCCATATTCTGGCCTTTGAAGGCGACAGCAAGGTTCTGTTTTTCGACGGAAATTATTCCGAATATGAGGAGGATTATAAGAAACGCTACGGCTCAGCCGCCAGCCAGCCCCACCGGATCAAATATCGCCAGCTTACCCGCAGATAAGAAGACAACTGTTTTCTGTTTTCTTCACAACAATGAAAAGGGGTGTTTTTTTTTATTAAAAAAAATATTGTCGAAGAAAATTTTTTTGCTTTCTGCCGTTATCTTGGGAGGTTGAATTCTTCATGCACGCCCACGGACTCAATCGTGGCCATGAGCACCGGTGTTCCTGTTTCCGATATGAACTGGGTCTACAATGAAAGCCCTCTCAATCATAATACTACGGATGCAGTTGCAGAAATAAAAAAATTTTTTGAAAAATCAAATCTTCGCTTCTGGTGGTGGGTTTACCCGGTCGCCCAATCGCCTGAAAGCGACAGAATATTAAAGGATGCTGGATTTCGTCTCTACGTAAAAATCACATGTATGGCTGCTGATTTACATGATGCACTGTCAGGTGATAACTCCCCGGAAAATATCAAAATAATATCTGTGAAAAATAAACACGAATTGCTAGCGTGGAAAGATGTTTCTTTTAGCGGTTTTGAAATACCGAATCGAGGCAAAAAGCAATACGAAAGATTTGTTTTATCTTTTGACTTGAACGCAAAATCTCCTCAAAAACTTTTTATCGCTTACTTTGATGAAAAACCTGTAGCGACTTCGATGCTCTTTGTTCATGAAAACACTGCCGGCATATATTATGTATCAACGTTGCCCGACCATAGAAAAAAAGGGTGTGGTTTGAAAATAACTCAGGCCGCAATGAAAGAAGCAAAAAATGCAGGATTTCAAGATGTCATTTTACAGGCAACACCAATGGGGGTTCCCGTTTATAAAAAAGCCGGGTTCCGCGAATATTGCCAGGCTCACATTTACAAGCTTTAATTTTGAAAAAATATTTATTGAATTTCATGATATTATTTTTTAATCCTATTATTCTGCAATTCTATTAAACCATGAAAATCAATCAATATTTTATTGACAAACATCATTTGATTATTATAGTACTAGCAAAATGAAACGAGATGGTTGAATAAACGTAAATTATTTATTTATCAATAATATCGGAGGTTTATAGGTTATAATGGAAAGCAAAAATCGTAAAACATTTTTTATGTTCCTGATGGCGTTTCTCATTGCCTTTTTTATTGTTTCCTTTGTAGAAGTATTAAGATCTTCATTTCTCTCTTCCGGGGCTCCGGAAATTCCTGCGGCAGTTGCTGTAGAAGGAATGACTCCAGGCTCTTTTTCAGATTTGGCTGAACGAGTTAAACCGGCAGTAGTAAACATTAGTACCACGAAGGTATTAAAAGGCAGAAGTTTGGGCAATCCCTTTGGCCGGTCACCATTTCAAGACTATTTTGGTGATGATTTCTTTAATCGTTTTTTCGGTGACATTCCTGAACGTGATTTCAAACAGAAAAGTCTTGGCTCGGGATTTATTATCAGTGACGATGGATATATTTTCACGAACAACCATGTTGTTGAAAATACTGATAAAATTCTTGTAAAAATTTCTGATGGAAAAGAATATGAAGCAAAAATCATCGGTACAGATCCCAAAACAGATATTGCTTTGATCAAAATCAAGCCGGATAATGGTTTGCCAATAGTTGAAATTGGTGATTCTGATATATTAAGAGTTGGAGAATGGGTGATTGCTATCGGTAATCCGTTTGGACTGGAACAAACAGTCACTGCCGGCATCGTCAGTGCAAAAGGTCGTGTAATTGGAGCGGGTACGTATGATAATTTTATACAGACCGATGCATCAATCAATCCCGGAAACAGTGGTGGCCCTTTATTTAATATGCAGGGGAAGGTTATTGGTATTAATACAGCGATTGTCGCCCAAGGGCAGGGTATCGGATTTGCCATACCCATTAATATGGCCAAAAACATTTTGTCAGATTTGAAAACAAAAGGTAAGGTAACCCGTGGATGGCTTGGTGTTTCCATTCAGGATATTTCAGAAGATATAGCCAAAAGCATGAATTATAAAAATAAGGAAGGCGTATTGGTGACTGACGTCTTTAAAGATGATCCGGCAGATAAGGCTGGCGTTAAAGTAGGAGACGTTATTACTGAAATTAACGGAAAACAAATTAAAGACACGCACGATTTACTTCTGACAACGGCCGCGCTTCATGTTGGCGAAAAAGCAATTCTGAAGGTTTTACGTGATGGTAAGGCAATATCTCTAACGGCTGTAGTTGCTGAGCGCAAGGACAAACCCGAAGTAGCCCTGATGAAGAAATCAAGCACTTACTTCGGTATTAATGTTCAGGAAATTTCCAAAGAGCTTGCCAAGCAACTGGACGTTGCCCAAGGAGTTGGATTGATAGTAACTGAAGTAGAAGAGGGTAGTCCTGCGGATAATGTTGGCATTCAACCTCGTGACATAATCATTCAAGTCAACAAGGTTAAGGTTTCTACATTAAAGCAATATATGTCGGAAATGGCAAAAGCGGTAGAAAAGAAAAATGTTATCTTACTCATCAAACGAGGTAACTCCAATTTCTTTGTCGGATTACATTTAGAATAAAAGATCCATTTCCAATCAATACAAAAGGCAGGTTTCTTAAACCTGCCTTTTTTCTTTAAGATGACGACGAGTGAAAAATATCCGTTTCCAAGAATATTATTGATTCAAATCATCTGACATTCGATTTTGGTGTAGCCTTTCTCAATCAAAATGTTTCACGTGAAACATTTCTGAAAAAAAATGATCTCAACTATTCAGCCACTCGGAATATTGACACATCTTAGCTAGGGCTTTGACAGCTTTCTCCGGAGTGATAAAGTTTACTCCTTTATACTTACATCCATTTACATCAGTAATTATTTGGGTTTGATTATCGCTTAACAAATAAACCCCTATAATCGGCTTTTTATACCTCTCCATCAATTTTACCGTTTGCACCACTGTCTGTTTTTCAAAACTATCTGTATATTGCAAAGCGCCATGAACAAATGCCTCATCGTACTTGCTATCTACTGCGGCAGTTGATTCCATAATGGATTTTATCATGGATCTCCTTCCGATAATACCCATGTGTATTATAGCATCACACCCCGACCATTGACTAAGTTCTTCCAGAATTTTCATATATGTTTCATTGTTCATGTCCCCGACAACATCAATCGGATTGGCGTGACTCCAGAAAGGTGGCAGTAATTTATCAATTTTTGAAATTACTTCCTTTGATAACTTGGGAACAATCAAACCATTTTCTTCACATAAATCAGAAGCGACAACGCCCCATCCACCTCCTAAAGTCAAAAGGGCGACATTGTTTCCTTTGGGTAAAGGCAATGATGAAAACGCAGCGGAAAGGTCGAGCAACTCCATCGGATTTCTCGCCTGAACGATACCGGCCTGTCTGCAAGCAGCCATAAATACTTTAATATCAGAAGCCATTGCTCCTGTATGGCTTGCTGCGGCACTGGAACCCGCCTTGGTACGACCACCTTTTAAAACGATAACCGGTTTATTTTTACCAATGCGTTTGGCGGTTTCAAAGAATCTTCGACCATTTTTGATGCTTTCAACATAGAGGACAACGTTTTTCGTTTTATCATCCAATTCAAAGCCATCCATATAATCTTCAATGGTAACCATGGCTTCATTTCCTGAACCGCAATACGCTCTAATGCCAATATCCTCCTTCGCAGCAAATGCCAGTAATTGCGTACCGAGGTTCCCTGATTGGGCAAGCAATGATGTTCCACCGTCTGGTGGACGAACATGAGAACCGATACAATACAATGATATATGAGGATTACAGATGCCCATTGTATTGGGTCCGACAATTAAAATACCAGCTTGGCGTGCCTTCTCAACCAGTTCTTCTTCTAAAATCTTTCCTTCAGGGCCAACTTCACTAAAACCGGAGGTAATAATTAAAACATTTTTTATTCCTTTTTTTTCAAACTGCGGTATCAGAGACAAAATCTTATCAGCCGGCACAGTAACAACCGCCAGATCAACAGGACCAGGAATTTCCGTTACGGATGTGTAAACCTTTCTCCCTGCAATTTCTCCTCCCGCGGCATTGACGAGATATACTTCTCCATGATACTTACCTGCTATAACACCAGCATACATAAGATGCCCCCATTTGCTGATATTCGCAGAAGCCCCTATAAAAGCAATCGATCTGGGATGAAATAATTTCCAGATATGCTTTAAATCAATATTCCGTGATTGCGATTGCCTTTCTGCCGCTTTTCCTAAAACAATTAATGCGTCGACCGCGGTCACTTTTCCATCTGCGGAAACCAACAGTGGATTAATGTCTATCTCCTTTATAGCCGGTACTTCCATACCAATCCTGGATAAACCTACAAGTGTTTTAACAAAAGCGTCTATATCCGGCGCTTTTTCTCCTCGAAAATCTTTCAATAGTTTATGGGCATTTAATTCATCAATCATTTTTCTTGCTTCTTTTTCATCAATTGGAGCAACACGAAAAATGACATCACCAATTGCTTCTGTAAATATGCCCCCTAAACCAAACATTACTGTTGGCCCAAAATGGTCATCCTGAAAAAGACCAGCTACAAATTCCCTTTTCCCCTGCAACATCGGCTGGATGAGAAATCCTTCTAAATCATCACCAGCTGCTTCTTTTATAATTTTTGCCGATGAACTTACTTCTTTTTTTGTATTTAAATTTAATTTAACCAAACCCTTTTCCGTTTTATGAGTCAGTCGAGCTCCTAATCCTTTTAATACGACTGGATAGCCGATATCTTCAGCGATTTGTTGCGCTTCCTTTATATTCTTTGCTATTTTCTCATTTACGACAGGAACATTGAATAATTTTAAGAATTTTTTGGCCTCCGCTTCTGTCAGTGTATTTCTATTTTGCCTTACTGCGTCTTCTATGATTTTAATTGATTCCATGAAATGACTCCCTGTATTTGATAATTCCATATATTAAAAATAATTTTATTTTTTATCCCCTAACGGCGTTATAACCTTCCAGAAAAAATCAAAAAAGTTATTTATATTTTCGGCAAGTTTCCATTTCATTCCATGTGCATACCAGTTTTGAATATGTCTCTGTGTAATCATCATATAAAGATCTACGAAATAATGATTCTCCAGTTCAGAAAGAATGGCTCCACGTTTTCTTGCTGTTTCAATGACTTCATTTAAAATATCTACTTCAGTTTCTCTTTTATATGATTTGCTGGCCATAAAGCTTTTTGACGGAACTGTTATAAAAGCTGTCACGGCCAGATCCGGATTATTGTCAAAAAAATTCATTGTAACCCAGAAAAGCTTTCTAAACATTTCACGGATATCTTCTGTTCCCGCAAGATGCATCCTCAACAATGAGGCCAGCGCAAGTAATTTCTCATCAATGATTGAAAAAAGAAGATCTTCCTTGGAAGAAAAATATTTATAAATGGTACCGGTGCTTATTCCGCTCTCCTTAGAAATGTCACGAATGTTAACAGCGTGGAAATCTTTCCCGGAAAATTGCCTCAACACAACAGGATAAAGTCGTTCCTTTAATTTTTCTGGCATTACTGGTTTTTCTATTGTCATAATATCTTTCATATTTTATATTTGTGTCAAAATAACTATAAAACATTGTTTCAATTGTCAAGAACATTTTGAAACATTGTTTTATTTTCAATAATATACCAGTGATATTGATAACTTATCGTTTACTGTTTTTTGTTCTTTTTATGAATTTAGACATTATACTTGACGAAACTTTCATCCAATAATAAATTCAAATAAAATTTTTCATTGATATGGCGGAGAACAATATTAAACAAACCACTATAAACTGCCTTCTGATTTATATTGTTGGCCTTTGCCAAGCGATAAAAAAAGTAAATCCGCGAATTGTCAACGATGAAGAAATAAAAAATAATCCCATGAAGTCTATTGCCATCAATAAGTCCATTCCATCTTCTGCCTGTGAAGCTTATGGCATGGCACTTCTGAGAGAATATAAAATTGCCATGCGGGTTTTTTCCGAAGAACCATTGGAAGGATTAAACATCGAAGTTGTCGGAATGTAATGCGCCCGATATGATCAACACGAACAAGATGTGCGCTATATTATCTGAGATGAATGTCGTCGCAGGCCTGCGACACGTAACAGACATTAAGGAAATTGCAAGCTATAAACTTTTAGGGTCACCAGCCCTAGTAATCAATAAAAAAATCGTTTCCGTCGGTGAAGTACCACCGGAGAGTAAAATCTGCCAATGGATAATGGAAGCTTTAATGCAAATAAATAATTTCTTTCTTTAGATTAATGCGGTATAAAAATCTCAATAATTTACAAGAAAACAAATGTAATCTGGAATGAACATATCAATAATCACTCTTGCCGCAGTTTTTCTTCTCATAGCCATAAGACAAATCGGAACTATCAGGATGAAAATCTGGCAGATCATGCTGGGTGGAGCGATTACGGTAATCTTGACCGGCCAAATCTCTCCGCTCGCGGCATTTCACGCGATAAATTTTGATGTAATTTTTTTTCTTTTTGGAATGTTCATCATCGGTCAGGCTATAGAAGATTCCGGTTACTTAACCCATCTTTGCTATAAGTTTTTTGGAAAAGTAAAATCCGTTGATAAATTGGTTCTGGCAATCCTTTTGATCATGGGAATCGGCTCAGCTTTTTTGATGAATGATACGCTGGCTATTATCGGCACACCCATGATGATTCTACTGGCAAAAAGAAACAATATCTCCACAAAGCTTCTTTTACTTTGCCTGGCGTTCGCCATCACGATCGGCAGCGTCATGAGTCCCATTGGCAACCCGCAGAATTTGCTGATTGCAATGGTCGGAAATATCGAAAATCCTTTTCTGACTTTTTTAAAACACTTGTTTATACCGACGATGTTGAATCTTTTCCTTACTTATTATCTTCTTAAATTTTTTTATAAGAAAGACTTCAACATCACTAATCTTCAACCAGGCGACGTTGCAATTACACATATCAGGCTTTCCAGAGTTGCCAGAATATCCTTAATCCTTGTAATTTTTCTCATACTTTTGAAGATTTTACTGGCCTTCATTCATCTTTTTGCAGATGTAAATTTTGATTTTAAACTTACCTACATTGCTCTTATCGGCTGCTCTCCGATATTAATTTATCGATTTATGTCCAAAAAGAAAAAATACAGGTTTCATATCTTGAGGAAGATAGACTGGTTCACCATTGTCTTTTTTGCATCCATGTTTGTTCTGATGGAAAGTGTTTGGCAGTCCGGCTTTTTTCAAAATCTTATGACCGAACTTTCTCTGAACATGACCAGCGTTGCCGTTATTCTGATCATTTCAGTTATCATCAGCCAACTGATATCGAATGTGCCGATGGTGGCGCTGTTTCTGCCTTTGATGATCTCTTCGGGTGCAGATAGCAAGGAATTTATGGCGCTAGCCGCCGGATCAACAATTGCGGGTAATCTTTGTATTCTTGGTGCGGCAAGCAATGTCATCATCATTCAGCATGCTGAAAAAGAAAAGAAAGGGGAAAGCATCTCCTTCCTTGAATTTGCTAAAATCGGCATTCCCTTAACGTTCGTGAATGTTCTGGTTTATTTATTCTTTTTAATTTAATCACACGCTTCCAAAAAACATCATAACGGCGACATTTTAAAATTGCTTTCCATTTTTTAAAACTGATCGCTACTGCAATCATTAAAGATTTAACGCAATGTGACGGAATGATTTATAAACTATTTCTTCTTCGTTCTTGTCAAAACCTCATTCACACAAATACTTCTTGCCTTGTAGGTGAGATCAATAGCTTTCTTTTCAACATCATTAAATTTTTTGTAATTCAATTCTTCTTTTGTTGCCGTTACAATAGCAATATAATTCTCAAATGAACTTAAAACGGGAAGATTTTTACATAAGCATTGACAAAAAATATCGTCTCCGAATGATGTCATGCATTTTAAATATTTTTCTTTTAGAAGGGTGTCTGCCAGTTTTTGTAATTTCTCGCTCTTTTCATCAATGCTTTCCTGCTTTTGTTTTTTATCAACTTTATCAACCGGCATTTTTTTTGCGTCAGCATATGATACTAAAGGAAAAATAAATGACACGATCAATAATATTTTTATAATTTTCATATTTTTCTCCTCATTTTTTTGTTGTCTAGATTTTTTTCTTAATACTCTAAAATTATCAAACAATCAATAAGTGCAATTTGTATGTATATTTCTTGTTTTGATATCTAACTTTCTAATCATTAACTGATATCTCCGTCTCACATTGCCGATTTCTGTAATAAAATAAATCTCCATAATTAAATTTTTCAACGTTCTCTTGATTTTACTTTTATTTTAAGCTATTTGTTCAACAATTTCCAAACAGGAAGAATGAAATTGCAATTCAATCCTTGCACCAAACATAAACTTATTCGGGATTCGGTCAGGAATTTTGCGGAAACGGAACTTGCTCCGATTGCCGCTGAAATAGACCGCAAGGCGATCTTTCCTCGCGACGTGATGGAAAAAATGGCGCCGTTAAATTATTTCGGCCTTCAGGTTCCGAAAGAATTTGGTGGTGCTGCGCTTGATTCCATCAGTGCGGCCATCGTGGTCGAGGAACTATCCCGTGTCTGTGCAGCCATCGGTTTATGTGTCACCGTTCATAATGGTGTTGCTGTTTTTCCATTACTGAAATTTGCCAGCAATGAACAAAAAAAAGAGTATCTTCCAAAACTGGCCAGTGGAGAATTTATCGGAGCATTCAGCTTAACTGAGGCTAATGCCGGTTCTGATTCCGCCAGCGTTGAAACTACGGCAATCAAAAGCAATAAAGGATATATTTTAAACGGTACAAAGATATTTGTCACCAACGGCGGCGTATGTAACCTGGCCTTGATTTTCGCGCTGACCGGTTTTGAACCGGGGAAGCCACAAAGCAGTGTTTTTATCGTGGAAAGTAAATATCCCGGATTTTTACGCGGCGAACTGGAAGACCTTTGCGGCATGCGCGCCAATCCGGTTTCATCGCTCTTTCTGGAAGATTGCTGCGTACCGGAAAATAATCTGCTGGGTAAAATCGGCGATGGCATGAAAATTGGTTTATCCACATTGGATAACGGCCGTATCGGTGTTGCTGCACAGGCACTCGGCATTGCCCAGGGAGCGTTCGAAGCGGCGGTCAAATACGCAAGAGAGAGACAACAGTTCAAAAAACCAATCGCATCATTACAGACTATCCAGAATTACATTGCCGATATGGCCACAGAGATTGCGGCAGCGCGTCTGCTTTTGTACCGCGCCTGTTCACTCAAGGATGCAGGCACTCCATTTGGCTGCGAGGCTTCGATGGCGAAGCTTTATTGCAGCTCTGTTGCTTCTAAGGTTACGTCCCTTGCCGTTCAAATTCACGGTGGGTACGGATATAGTAAGGAATATGATGTGGAAAGATATTTCCGTGACGCCAAGGTCACAGAAATTTATGAAGGCACCAGCGAAATTCAGCGCATGGTGATCGCCCGATCGATACTTTCCCAGTTAACTTTTTAAAAGATTATGTTGAAACTTGTCGTTTGCATAAAACAGATTCCCCGGGTAACAGAACTGCCTTGGAATGAAAAAACAGGAACTTTACGGCGTGATCTTGCCGCGGGGATGATGAATCCGGCCTGCAAGCATGCTCTGGAAGCCGCCCTGCAAATCAAAGAAACTCTTTCCGCAAAAATAACTGTCATTACCATGGGGCCGCCTAGTGCCGAAGAAATTCTACGGGAAGCGCTGGCTCTAGGTGCCGATGAAGCGATTTTGATTTGTGACCGGTTGCTGGCCGGTTCGGATACTTTTGCCACGTCGCTGATTTTAAAAGAGGCCATCCAAAAGAAATGTCCAAAATTTGATCTTATTCTTTGCGGCGCATACACGGCGGACAGCGAAACCGCTCAGGTCGGTCCGCAACTGGCAGAAGAACTGGATTTGCCTGCGGCGGCTTATGTAGAGAAACTGGAAATTGAAGGCAGGACATTACGCGTTCGTCGGCTGGTGGACAATTTCCGGGAGACCCTTGAAATGGAATTTCCGGCGCTCGTGACGATTTCCATGGAAAATTATAAACCTCGTTATACCGGTCTGGCCGGTCTTGAAAATGCCTTTGAGGAAAATGATATTGCTGTTCTTGATGCGAAGTCTTTAGGCTTCAATGCCGCGTCAATTGAAACCAAAGGCTCGCGGACCAAAGTTCGCAAGGTTTTCTTACGAAAAGCGCCGAAAGGAAATGTGATTTTGCAGGGAGCCGCATCTCATGTTGTTAATGAATTTCTCGACAAATATCAGAGAAAAATCGGCACGGTGATAGGCAAATCCATTGAGGAAAAAAATCTCAATGACAAAAAATAGAAAAAAAAGCATCTGGGTCTTCGGGGATTATCGCAATTATTATCAGAACCGTGTGACCCTGCAATTGATTGCCCGGGCGGTGGCCCTGGCCAAGACTATTGACGCGGAAGTGTGCGCGTTGATTTTCGGTTATGAAATCGACGAATGGATTATGGAGTATACGGCCCATGGCGCTGACAGAATCCTCGCCATTGATGATCCCGCCCTCAAAAGCTACAGCACGGAAAGGTATCTGGCCATTATAGAAAAGTTGGCCAAAGAAAGAGACCCGGAAATCATTCTGATCGGTGCCACCGATTTCGGTCGCGAATTCGCACCCAGGTTGGCCAAACGACTGAAAACGGGATTGTCCGCCGATTGCGTGGGCCTGGAGATCACCGAAGACGGATTATTGTTGCAGATCGCTCCTTCTTTTGGTGGTAATATGCTGGCGGAAATCGTTACAGAGTTCCACCGTCCACAAATGGCAACGGTTCGCCCGGGGACATTCAAGGAAATTCCTCATGACTATGAAAGAACGGCCATTGTCGAACGGCTGCCCCTGATGAAAGGCTTGCCGAAACCGCGTGTTCGTCTGATCGAATATGAACGCTCTATCGAAAAAGAACACACCATTGAAAACGCCTCTGTGATCGTCTGCGGCGGCCGCGGCATGGGTAATAAAGAAAAATTCAAAAAACTTCAGGAACTGGCCAAATTGCTGGGTGGCGATGTCGGCGCCACACGTCCGGTGGTTTATGCGGGATGGGCAGATCATAATGTATTGGTTGGTCAGGCGGGGAAGCATATCAAACCGAAAATTCTTTTTTCCTTCGGCATCAGCGGTGCGATTCAGCATACAGCAGGCCTCGGTGAAGCCGATTTCATTGTCGCCATCAATAAAAATCCACAGGCAACCATGCTGAAGATGGCTGATGTTGCCGTCGTCGGCGATGCCAGCGATGTTCTTAATCATTTGATTAAAGAACTGAGAAAACGAATCAGAGAATAACTTTAATTAAGGAGATTATGGATATGATTAAGTCAAGACTGTGTGACATGACCGGAATCAAATACCCCATTATTCAGGCCGGTATGGGACCTTTCAGTAACAACAACCTGGGTGTGGCAGCGGCCAACGCGGGTGTTTTGGGCCTGTTCTCCACAAGCGGACTCTGCAATAAGGATTTTCTGCCTTTTATATACAATGACTGGATCAAAAGTGCCGAGGCCAATCCGGATGACGACATTCCCACCGCGATTGAAAAACTGCTCAATCGAAGCTATCGATTGACCAAGGACACAAACGGAGTGTTCGGCATCAATGTGATGGTATCTGCCGAGTTGCTTTTTCAGGCAGAGCTTATTATCAATACGGCCATTCAAGTAAGAGCGGCCAATCCGGGCATGGAAAAACACTTCAAAGTTATCTTCACTTCCGCTGGTGATCCGGTGCCCTGGAAAGAAAAAATTAAGGGGGCGGGATTTACCTGGATGCATGTGGTGCCTTCGGTCAAGGGCGCGCTCCGCTGCAAGAAAGCGGGCGTCGATGTCATCGTTGCATCCGGACATGAAGGAGGATTTCACACATCTTGGGAACCGGTGCACTCGATGATTCTGTTACCCGCAGTAGTGGAAGCGGTTTCTGATGAAAAGACACTGGTATGCGGAGCCGGCGGTTTCTGTGACGGCAAGACTCTGGCTGCGGCGCTGGTGATGGGTGCTGACGGCGTTCAGATGGGCACACGTTTCCTCGCCACACAGGAAAGTGATTTTCCCCAAATTTGGAGACAGGGCGTTGTCGATACAGGCGACCGGGGAACTCTGGTGGCGCGTGGCTTTGTCGGACCGGCACGCTGGATTAAAACTCCGCGCAGCGAAGAGCATGCACAAAACACTTTACAGAAATCTCCCGGATGTTATCTGGGAACGCCGGATGATATGGCGACACTTGATCTGAAGTTGATTGAGTTTGAAATGGAGTCCATGCAGGCCGCCTATGAGGGAAACAAGGAAAAGGCGCTTCTGGCAGCCGGCGAAGCCGCGCAACGCATCAACGACATGCCCAAAGTCAATGATATGGTGCAGGCGATGATGAAAGAAGCGGAGGACATACTAAAAGGCGTGCAGACAAAGTTCCTTGCATAAGGAAATTACAGATTATTAAAAGTTAAAATTTATTAAAGGGCGTGGCGATTTTTTTGTCACGTCCTTTAAATTTGTAATGAAAGGTCGATATGAATCGATCAATAAAGACAGATCTTTCATGACCAAATGTGCGACGGTCCATACTTGAAGAATACCCAGGCTCCAATCGCCGTCACCAGACATAAAATCATGGCACCGAACGCATACCAACGCACCCCACGCATGAGCTCCTTCTTCATCAATTCGAGCGATCCTTTATAGAGACGCACTTCGTAAGCTACAGGATCAAAGACGATGCCACTCACAGCAGCCGAGTATTTCCCGAACACCGCTACGGTTTCTCCGTCTTGAACGATGTGCTCCTGTATATTCAACTGATCCGTTGGATCGAGTTGTCCGGTGCCCAAGTCGTAGCGGATGTCACCGTCGGTGTCACTGATGATGGAATTTTTAATAGACGGGTACATGTCCAGGCTGCCGGTACCCTGTAATAAAGCTTTACTCAAATATTCTTTGTAGTTTCCAACAGCCTGGTCGGAAGGAATACGGTCGGCCTTGAATTTGGGTGTGACCAGCGTCAGAAGCTTCAGGGAACCACTTGCTGTATGGATCGTTGACGGTGTGAGGGCAAAGCCTTCCGCATCATAAATTGTCGAATTGTTTGAAACGTCGGTGGATTTTAATCTTGATGGCCGGCTTTCCGTATGTGTAACCTCGTATCGGTACAGAAGGCAGTCTCTCTTACTGAGTGGTGCCGTCAATGGCGGACCGTCGCGATGGATTTGGCCATAGAACACGCCTCGCTCTCCGTCGGCGAGGAAATGACCTTTGGCTGCCTGGACCAACTGTTCCCGCTCCTGTATGCGTAACCAGACACCGCTGAGCTGGCAGAGGACTAACCAAGCCGGGATGGCTACCACTAACCCGCCAATAAGCGCCTTCTTGATCCGAAAGGATGCTTCCGGAAGAATGTCTCCGGGTGATGCGGTTGGAAAATACAGAAAGAACCATGCGGCGAATCCTGCCACCAACAGAATATAGAGGGCAAACCAAGTGATGCCTTTATATAGCATAGGATTACCTATCGCTGGTTTCAGTGCTTCCGATTCCGTGTTGATAATAATCAGATCTTCTCTTTTATCAGCAAAAGTATAAAAAATGCGATTTTGCATGTCAAGGCGTTCTTTAAAAGGTTCCAGCCAATTTAGGAATGTCCTGTTGGAAGAAAAAATGTAGTCATGTATTGGTGGACTGATATCTAAATGATATCTTTTGAGCGATTGGCAAATCGACACAGCACATCAACTATATGCAAACGTTCAATGATATGGCGCAGGACATTGTGAAGGAAATGGAACGGATACTTAAAATCGTGCACTCCGAAGGTCCCCAGTCCGGCGCTATGGCCAAAATACCCCTTTCCATTAGATGTGTCACTATTCACGTACAAATATCTGGCTGAATATTTCACCCAAAAGGCGCGTCTGCGCCCAACGTTCGGCCGGCCACTCTTTCATGGCTGCATTATCAACCTTTGTTTTGTTTGTCAGCGGCATAATGAAAGAGACGACGCTTACATCTTCAGCCTTCGGAGGGGGAACACCATGTTGTTCGGCTTGCCACCGCATGATTTCTTCCGCTGTGAAGTGATGCTTTCCGATGATGGTTTTATATTTTTGAAAAAGCGGATCGACAGAAATTTTTTCCCCATAAAAAGGATATTCCATCGCATTTTCCGGATGGCTGGCAATTTTTTCTTTGATGATGCTGATAAACCAGTCTTCATCAAAGACAGTATCATCCGGCGAGCGCTGATAACCGGCATTAAACGTTGGTTGTTGCGGATGCCCCCATCCGTGCAATTCACCGATGGCGTTCTTTATTCCGCGAATGTCGGTGAGAAATGAAAATTTACGGTATCTATTGGTTATTTTCATTGTATTTTGCTTCTGTTTGTTCGGGAATAACAAAATATAAGCTTATTAAAGTCCATGGTATGTTTCTTCTTATTTTAATCAGGAACTGCCGTTCTGAAGTAATGAAGCCCTATGAAAATGATAACCAGAGCAAAGACCCAACGCAGGGTGTCGTTTGGAATAAGATGGGCGATGTTTCCGCCGAGATAAGTGCCTAGAATAATTCCGGGGATCAGACCCCAGAGGATTCCTTTTTCGACATTGCCCATCTTCCAGTGCGTAAAGGAACCGATGGCGCCTGCGGGAACCATGACTAAAAGAGAAGTCCCTTGGGCCACATGCTGGGTAAAACCGGCAAGGATCACCATCACGGGAATCATGATCGTGCCGCCGCCGACTCCCATCATGCCGGAAAGAAATCCGGTGAGTGCTCCGGTTGTCAAAAGAATCATGATTTTTGCATAACCGGGGAGCGTGCCGATAAAGTTGGTCAGATACGGTTTCAAGAATAAAAGCACCGAACAAAAAATCAGAAATGCCCCGAAGTATTTTTTTAGATTCTTTTCCGTAAGAGCATGACAGTAACGCGCGCCGAGCGGTGCAGTAAGCACCGCTGTCAGGGCCAAAAGGGCTGCCCCGGTAATATCAACAGAACTATTTGCGGCATAGGTTGTTGCTCCCGCTATTCCCGTAAAGACCAGTGCCACCAGAGAGGTTCCGTGAGCCTTATGCTGGGTCAGCTTTAAGACTTCGACCATCAGCGGAATCATAATCAATCCGCCGCCGATGCCCAGGATTCCACCGAATGCGCCGGCGGTCAGCCCAATGAACAGACTAATGATTATTGTTGTTGCCATTATGCATTTTTCCCCTGGCCAGTGACGCAAAAATGCCTCCGCAGCAAAGAACACTCAGGATGGAAAAAATAAGTTTGGTGCTTTTTAAAAAAAGATGGTGATTGGCGGGAGCAATAGGATGATCTCCCAGAATAATTGCAAAGACCAGCATTGTAATGCCCATGCTGAACATTTGACCGGTGAGTCTCATGGTTCCCAGTGTGGCCGAAGCAACGCCGTAATATTTTTTTTCCACTGAGCTCATGGTGGCATTGACATTGGGAGAAGAGAAAAGCGCAAAACCGACACCCAGTAAAATAAGGCAGACAAAAACGTAGTTAATACTGGTGGAGCCGTTGATAAATATTAAAAGGACAAGACCGATAACTGTCAGAGCCATGCCTATAGAGGCAATTATCTGCGGTTCAAAACGATCGGAAAGTCTTCCGGCAAAAGGTGAAATCAGCGCCTGCATGGCAGGGGCGGCAATCAGAATCAGCCCGGCTTCGGCCGGTGTCAGCGCTTTGATGTTTTGCAGGTAAAGACTGAGCAGAAAATTAATGACGAACGTGGCACTGTAATTAATCAGAGCGGCCAGATTGGAAAAAGCAAAAACTCTGTTATTTAAAAACAGGCGAATATCCATCAAGGGGAACGGACTTTTCAACTGCTGAAAAATGAATAAGCCCAGCAAGAGCAATCCTGTCGCTATTAAACATCCAGCCTGGATGGTCGGCAGTTGGGAAAATCCATACATAATGGCAAAAAGCGCCATGGCGTAAATCAACGAACCGGTCAAATCAAATCCTTCATCTTCACGGGTGGATACTTCCGGTTCAATCAGCGCTAAAGTGATGTAAACAATCGTCACACCCAGAAAAACTGTAAAAAGAAAAATATATCGCCAACCCAGGTATTGTGTGAGTATGCCGCCGATAAAAGGACCGACGGTTAAGCCGACATAAACAGCGGTGATGTTTATTCCCAATATCTTTCCCCGTTCACCGAGGGGATAAGCTGAAATCAGCATGGCGGTGCCTGTGCTGAAAATCATCGCTCCACCGATACCCTGCAGGGCGCGGGCGGCAATTAAAAAAGATTGTGTAGGCGACCAGATACAAAACGAAGAAGCCACGGTAAAAATCAACGCTCCATAAATAAACATTCTTCGGCGGCCATAAATGTCGGCCAGACGGCCCAGAGGAATAAGGGTGATGGCAGCCGCCAGAATAAACGATGTTGCCACCCAACTCAGGCTAAGCGCTGTCATGGCTAATTCTCTGGCAATAGCGGGCAGAGCAACATTAACAGCGGAGCCCATAAAAGGCGTCAGAAAAGAACTGAGTGTTGTAACAAGCAGAATGTAGAGTTGTTTTTTATTAGAAGGGATACTCATTGAATAATTAAACGGCTAATCACTTACCGGGGAAAGTTTTTAAAAAAAGCTTCGGGAAATTGTCCTTGCCGCAAGCCATCATCAGTGTATGAGGCATAACTTTCCTGGCCTGCCTGAGCATTTTTTCCGTCAGATTGCGAATATCCCACTGCGCGTGAGCGTCGGCGCGCAGGCGCGCCAGATGATACATTTCGCGAGCGTTGAATTTCATCAGAACTCTTTTTCTGTGGGCATTGGTCAGAACATAGGATGCAACATGCGGAGCTTTTTCGCTTATTTGCTTGTAGGCTTTTTGTGTCCGGCGCATTACGTCCATAAAAGCTTTTTGCTCACCAATGGCTTTAATGGAAGGCGGTACGGTTACGCCCAGTTGCGGATCATATTCCTGAGCGATAATCGTGGACATCCGATGTCGTTTCAACTGAGCAAAGCAACTGGAACTCAAGACAAGTTCGAAGATCAGATCGACATTTTCCATTTCACGTAAAACGGCATCATGTAATTTTATATTTTCAAAAGCGGTTTTAAACAAAGCCTTTTGTGCCGGCGAAGTCATTTTGCCGGCCATGCTCAAGCACCGGGCATATGTCATGTTGGAAGAAGAAAACAATAAGGTTGCGGCAATCCTGTTATCGGCATCGGGTGAAGAATAGATCAATTGCACGTCGGATAATTTTTCAAAGCCGGTGCCGTACTGTTCCGATAAATCGGCACAAAGACCTCGCAAATTTTTTCTGGTAAATTTGTCGTAATCTGTTGCCTGGGTGTAACGGATAAGAGATGGAGCAATTTCTTTTGTCGCCGCGTACAATTTTTCACTGTACTCATTGGCTTCAGCCAAAGATGAGGCGGCCAGACGCCTGAGCATTAATTCCAGATTGCGCGCATTGATGGTCATGCCCAATTGGGTTTGGGTAGCCATCGATATCGCATAGCGGGCATCTTCCTTGGCCCAGCCTTCCAGCATGGCCTTGTGAGCCGGGTTTCCCGCCAAAGCTTTGTGTTTTTCAAAAATATATGGTCTTAATTTCTCGTAGAGGGCGTGATAATAATCATTTTGTGCTTCGATGGTTGAGACGAATACATTCGTCAGATTAGCCCGCCTGATTTCATCAGGGACGACAAAATCTTTGTTGAACAAAACATATCGCTGCGATTTTTCCGTGTAGGAACAAAGACGGAATTTTTCAATTTCCTCGACTAAAAGGCGTGATACTCCGATAACGTCAATGTTAAAGACGGCATGTTCGGCAACAGAGCTGTGTCCCATTTCAAAAACAATATTACGATTGGATTGGCGGGCCTTGTCCACTTCCTCGCGGGAGATCTCGCGCAAATCATTCACCGGTTTCGGGCTGCGGCTGATGCGCGCGTAGGCCGCCGAGATGGTTTCGGGCGTTAAATCCTGCTTCAGACCGCTTTTGTCCTTCATTTCCCGGATCAGGTCGTAATCCAGATTATAACCGGCAAGAAGAATTTCCATAAGGTTTTTCCTATAAGCTGATTAATTGAACGCGTCCGAGCGTTCTTCCCAAAAATCTTTCGCCGATTGTCTGGAAACGATAGGGCAAATCGCTGACAAAAAAAGTGTAATCCGGCGGTGTGCCGGCTTTATTGCCTATTTTTTTCTGGTCAATTAAATCCGCGGCGATATTTGCCATCGCTTCTGCCGAGTCAATCAGTGTTACGGAAGCGCCCATTACATCCTGCAGCAAAGGCTTCAATAAAGGATAATGCGTACAGCCCAACACAAGTGTATCCACCTGTTCAGCAATAACTGGTTTTAAATATTCCTGAGCAATGAGTCTTGTTGCAGGATGATCAAACCATCCCTCTTCCACCAGGGACACGAACAGGGGACAGGCCTGTGAATACACCTTTGCATCCTTGTCCAAGAGATGGATAGCGCGTGCGTAAGCGTTACTGTTGATGGTTGCCGGTGTTCCGATGACGCCGATTGACTTCGTTTTGGTGTTCTGAACGGCCATACGGGCACTGGCATCAATAACTTCCAATACAGGCACGGGTTCCACAATCTTTTGCGAGGCAATAGCGGCGACGGGCACATGGGCCAGATCAACAATTGTCTGATGAGCAACCGCCGCCATGGTATTGCAGGCGACAATCAGCATTTTGACGTCTTGCTTGATCAGAAATTCGGTGATTTGCGCCGCATAACGGTTAATCGTTTCTACCGATTTAATACCGTAGGGGACGCGGGCGGTATCGCCGAAATAAATAATCTTTTCAAAAGGCAGGCGCTCCATTAAAGCGCGGACAACTGTCAGGCCGCCGATGCCGGAATCGAAAACGCCTATGGCACGACTGGATTGTATATTCACTGGTTATAATCTTCTTTTCATTAAAAAAAGTTTGTTTACGTCAGGATTAATATCGTGCAAATGCTTATCACAATTAATCAGGATATGGCAAGATTTCTTGTGATAGGTTGCAGAAATTAATAGATTTTAAACAGGGTGGGAATAATTTTCAGTTCGTGAAGCTCCTTAATGACAACCAGCGCGCCCAATAGCCATATAAACAAAAGTGTATCAAACATATGCTGGCGGAAAATCCTGGGTTTCACGATATATTCTTCAGGTTCCTTCAAGAGTGACGTGTTAGGGAAAAACATTGGCACACTTTTGAGATAATTTTCAAATTCACTTTTGTGCTTTACGATCAGTTCTGCTTCTTCACTTTTGATAACAAATGGATAGTATGCGACAAAAGCGATTAAAATTAACAATGGTATCAAAAGCGTTTCAGACGCGAATCCGACACCCAATCCGCCAACAAGACTGAAAAAATACAAGGGATTTCTGCACATGGAATAAGGACCTTGTGTGACCAGATGACCTGTCTTGTATCCGGCTATATAAACCGAACACCATAATCTCCCCATCGAAGCAATGCCGACCAGAATGGCGCCCAGAAAAAACAGTAACGACGTCACAAACGGCGCCTTATCTTCCCAGAGGCTGCTGGCAAAAATGACTAAAACAAATAAAAAATCAACAAATATTTTCGAAAGAATGAGTCGTAATTTTTCAATCATTTATTTGTCTCTAATATAGCTTCGAGGGTGGAGAAACATTCACCCTTAGAGTTACTTGAATTTTTTCAAGCCATTGAAATCCAGAGTTGCGAAGTAATCCTTGACGGTTTCGGCACGGCGAATTTGCACCACGTCACCGTTTTCTCTTAAAAGCAGTTCCGCCGAACGAAGCTTGCCGTTATAATTGAAACCCATGGCAAAGCCATGCGCACCGGCATCATGAATGACAATAATATCGCCTCGCTCGAGCCTGGGTAGTTTACGGTCAATGGCAAATTTGTCGTTGTTTTCACAAAGCGAACCGGTGACGTCGTAAACAACATTATGCGCTTTACGTTCCTTGCCCATAACGGTAATGTGATGGTAGGCGCCGTAAAGGGCAGGGCGCATCAGATTAGCCATGCAGGCATCCAGGCCGGCGAATGCTTTGTAGGTATTTTTGATGTGCAGAACTCGGGCCACCAGATAGCCATAAGGACCGGTGATGTATCGGCCACACTCTGTAAAAAGCTTTAATGGTGCGAGACCGTTGGCGACAATGATTTCGTTGTATTTTTTTCTGATCCCCTGGCTCATGACTTTCAGGTTAATTCGTTTTTGCTCCGGTCTGTAGGGAATGCCCACCCCGCCACCGATATTGACAAATTCAAATTTGATGCCCAGCTTTTGTGAAATTTCCACAATCAGATGAAAGAGGATTTCTGCGGTCTCGACAAAATAGTAGGGGTCGAGTTCGTTGGAAGCCACCATCGTGTGAATGCCGAAACGCTTAACGCCCTTTCCCTTGCAGATTCTATAGCCCTCAAAAAGCTGTTCTCTGGTGAAACCGTATTTGGCTTCCTCGGGATGCCCGATAATATGATTTCCTTTTTTCAATCTACCCGGATTGTAGCGGAAGCAAATCATCGGGGGCAGTCCGGCGTATTTTTCGAGATAGGAAATGTGGCTGATATCGTCCAGATTAATGATAGCCTTTAATTTTTTGGCCAGCAGAAAGTCTTCCACGGGAGTGTCATTGGAAGAAAACATGATTTCTTCACCGGTAATACCGGTTTTTTGCGCCATAATCAGCTCGGCGAGCGAACTGCAATCAGCACCATAGCCTTCCTTGTGCAGAATTTTCATCAGATAGGGATTGGGAGCCGCCTTGACGGCAAAAAACTCCTTGAAACCTTCATTCCAGCTAAAGGCATCTCTGAAATCGCGGGCGTTTTCCCGGATGGCCTTTTCGTCATAAATATGAAAAGGCGTCGGATAGTTTTTAATGATTTTTTCGATTTGAGCTTTTGTAAAAGGCAATGATTTCCCCGGCATTCCAATCTCCTGAATACAAATTTAGTTAAATTCAGTAAAAGGTTTACGGCAAAACCGCAAATTTATCAATAATATTTTGTGCATGGCGGAATAATTAAAGGACAAAAAAGTCAACGGAAAGATAAATCACCGCCGAAAGAACCGCGGCAGCGGGAATGGTTAAAATCCATGCCCACACTATATTTCCGGCAACACCCCACCGCACAGCGGAAAGTCTCTTTGTGGAACCGACGCCGACGATCGCCCCGGTAATGGTGTGGGTCGTGCTAACAGGAATGCCTGCCATTGTGGCACCAATGATCGAGCAGGCGGCAGCCGTTTCAGCGCTAAAGCCTCCCATGGGTTGAAGTTTCGTAATTTTTGTTCCCATCGTTTTCACAATCCTCCACCCACCAAACATGGTTCCCAAAGAAATCATGGCATAGCAGGCGATAATGACCCAGACAGGAATATGGAAAGTATTGCCCAGAAGGCCCTTGCTGAAAAGAGCCATGGCGATAATGCCCATTGTTTTCTGAGCATCATTCATACCGTGTCCTAATGAATAAATGGCTGCGGAAACAAGCTGAAGCTTGCGGAATAGTTTGTCGGATTTTGCGATATTGGAATTATGGCTCAAATTCATGGCCAACACCATGAATGTAAAACCAAGGATCATACCGATCATAGGCGATACAATGATAAAAACGGTTGTCTTAATAATACCTGCCCAGACCAACGTGCCTGTGCCAGCCTTGGAGACAGCTGCGCCGATTAACCCACCAATCAGGGCGTGCGATGAACTGCTGGGTAATCCGAGGTACCAGGTGACAATATTCCATATAATGGCACCGCCTAACGCCGATAGAATGACCAGATTATCAACAATATCTATATGAATAATACCTTTGCCGACCGTATGTGCCACCGCTGTGCCCACAAAAAAAACCGCAACGAAATTAAAAAAAGCCGCCCAGATAACCGCATATTTTGGCGACAGAACACGGGTGGAAACAACCGTGGAAATAGAATTGGCCGAATCGTGAAATCCGTTAAGAAAATCAAAGGCTAGCGCGCCAATGATGAGAAAAACAACAAATGCCATTGAATCAAGCATGTTTCAGGACGATCCCCTCCACGATGTTGGATACGTCTTCGCAAACATCAATTGCTTCTTCCAAGAGTTGAAAAATATCTTTCCATTTAACGAGCTCAATCGCGTCTTTTTCGGTTTCGAAAAGATTGGCCATGATGGATCTTAAGGTGATGTCGCCGGCATTTTCCAGAGTATTAATTTCCACGCAACCGGCGAGAATCATCTCGGAGTTCTTCATATCGCGCATGGCTTGAATAATTGTTTTTAATTTCCTGATGGCATCGTTCAGAATTTGAGCCTGCTTGATAATTTCGTCGGAGGTTCTTTTCACCTTATATAAATGGATGCGGACAGCAGTGGCTTCAATCACATCCATGATGCTGTCCATTTTATTGACCAGCGCATAGATATCCTCTCGATCGATGGGTGTGAGAAAAGTCTTGTGCATTTTTTCATATGTTTTATGAGTAATACCGTCGGCTTCGTGCTCGATTTCTTTGAGTTTGGCGACTCTTACATCAGAATAATCCCGGGCCTGGGCCATTTCCAGGAAAAGCTTGCCGCCTTCTTCAATTTTATCGGCAAGTTCGTCAAAAAGTTCAAAAAAATTCTCTTCTTTAGGGAACAGACGCATGAGATATCCCTCCTTGCGGTCCTTTATAAATTTATGTTGTCAAATGTTACATAATTACCGGCTGTGCTCTAACGAATTATCGGAGAAAATGCAAGAATTAAAAAGGGATAAAAAACGTAAAAAAAAATTAAAACCTGTTATTTAAGGACTTTAGAATAGATAATTTTCCCGTCACCTTCAGCGTAAAAATTCTTCAAAAATGCTTCCTGGCGGTAACCGCAGGCTTCATAAAATTTATGCGTGGGTTTATACTGGTCGCGGGAGGATGTTTCGGCATATAATCGTCTGCCGCCGCTTGCCTCAATCAGTTTCTCTGTTTGAACCATCAGCAGTTTTCCCAATCCCTGTCCCTGCAAATCATTGGCGACGACAATCCAGTAAATGTCATAACTGGAGGCAGTCGCCGGAATAAGTCCATAGCAGGTGTATCCCAGAACGCGATGATCGTTTTCGGCAAATAAAAACCGGTATGAACTGGCCTCTTTCTGATCTAATTTTTCTTCGGCCAGTTGAATGGCGATCTCTATTTCCTCATCGGAAAAGAAGCCGCTGGATTCAACCAGGCCGGCAATGGCTTCCACATCGGAGGATTTTATTTGCTGACGATAGGTAAAAGGTTTCATAAAATTTTCTGCATTTTTATTATTTCAACGCATTTTCAATGATCAGTCTGATAGCTTCTTGATATTTTATTTCAGCCCTCTGCAGCGCGGCGGCAAAACCGGCATCCGGCGATAAACACGGATTCGTGTTGACCTCCAATACCCAGGGCTTTCCATTGGTATCAACCCGGAAATCAACGCGGGCATACCCCCGCAATTCAAAAATATTCCAGCACTGCAGAGAAATTTCTTTTAAAGACGATAGTAACAGGGAATCGTCGTCCTGAAAATCAAATCTGCGGATCGTGTTGTTGTACTCAAAGGAATCCGCGTCCCATTTGGCTTTGTAATCAACAATTTTCAGTTTATCGGGAGCATAATCCTGAAACAGCATTTCGGCTATCGGCAATACCCTTGCTCCGGCCTTATCCGAAATCAGGGCAATGTTGAATTCGCGCCCTTCAATGTAGGCTTCGGCATAGCAGGAACCGCCCAGTTTTGCTTCACGGAGCTTCATTTCCTGTAACATTCTTGCTTTGTCTGTGTAGGTGATAAGGGAGTTTTCATCAAGTCCGATGGAGGCGTGTTCCCAGGAAGATTTGATTAAAAAATTCCTGGAATTTTCTTTTTGACAGACGAAACCGTCCTGCTCCATCCAATCCGGGGTAGCAATACCGGCATGGTGCATGATTTTCTTGGCCATCGGCTTGTTGGATGTATGATATATGGCTCGCGTCGGGCAGCCGGTGTAAGGAATCCGCAGAGCATCAAGCACGGCGGGAGCAAAATGAATCAGACTGCCTTTTGAATCAAGCGTCTCGACAATATTGAAAACCAACAGCGGCTTCAAGGACTGCAACATGGTGATGGTGTTATTCAGATTGAGTTCAAATGGCAGAAAAGCGGGATCATAATGCAGCGTACGCAGGGCTTCAGCAATGGCTTCAGCCTGCACAAGGCAATCCAGCTCATCATCTGAGGCGTCAGGTGGAATATCGCTGTGTAAAATCACAATTTTTTTCATCAGGATGATTCACCGGCTTTTATGGATGATTCTTTTTTCACCCGCTTCAGGGCAGATTTGATGATGGCATCGATTAATTTATGATAACTCATTCCTATTTTGTTGCATAAGATGGGCAGATCCGAACGCACAGGATTGAGTCCGGCCAGGGAATTGACTTCCATGAAATGCGGAACGCCATGGATATTGGAACGCAGATCAATGCGTCCGGCATCTTTTAAATCCAGAGCCCGCCAGGCCATCAGGGAAATTTCCATGGCTTTTTGGGCTTCCTCGTCGTTGACCAACACGTACTCAACCAGTCTGTCGTAGTGTTCTTTGTTTTCATAAGAATAGGCATTCTTTTCCGCGTCGGGTTTTAAAATGACTTCCAAGGCTCCCAGCGCGCGGGCATCTTTGCCCGTTCCCAGTATTCCCACAGTAAATTCACGTCCGGGAAGATAGGTTTCCACCAGCACGGGCTGACAAAAATCCTTTAAAAGTTGTTTGCATACCTTCTGCAGATTTTTACGGGAGGTTATTTTGGAAAGTGAGGTGATGCCCTTGCCCGTTCCTTCAGCCACCGGTTTGGCAAAAAGCGGAAAAGGAAGACTCACGCCTTCAATATCTTGCACGTTATGAATCAGGACAAAATCCGGTGTGGGTATGCCCAGATCACGCAGTATCTGTTTGGTAAAACCTTTGTGTAGCGTCAGAGCGTTACCCAGGGGATCGGAAAATGTGTAGGGAATGTTGTAAGCTTCCAGAAGAGCGGGGACCTGCGCCTCGCGGCCAAAACCGTGCAGACCTTCCGCGATATTAAATACCAGATCCCAGCGGTCTCCTGCCACAAGTCTGCGGGCCAGCGCTTTGATATTGCCAATCCGGTCAGCCTGAAATCCATTATTCAGAATGACCTTTTCAATGGCTTCAATGGTATCAGGAAGATCGAATTCAGCGGTTTCTTCGAGACCATATCCTTCTTTCAGGTAATCGTCGCGCAGGTCATAGGTTAGACCGATTTTGAGTTTGTTGCGGACACGACTCACGATTAATTTATCTACCCCCTGCCATAAAATTGCGGCGATTAATGAATATCTTTCAACATGGCGTGATTATCGGGGTAGCGGTAAGTGTTACCTTCGTAATTGCGCAGCAGCAGGTCGCCGTTTTCCCAGCCGATGGCGTATTCGGGAAGTAAGGGAATCTTGCCGCCGCCGCCGGGGGCGTCCACAACATAGGTGGGTACTGCGTAACCGGTGGTGTGGCCGCGCAATCCTTGAATAATCTCCAGGCCCTTACTGATTGGCGTCCGGAAATGGGAGGAGCCGGGAATGGGATCGCATTGATAAAGGTAATAGGGACGAACCCTGATTTGCAGCTGACCATGAACCAGTCTGATCATGGTGGCCACATCATCATTGACGTTGGCCAGCAGAACGGTCTGGCTGCCCAGCGGAATGCCGGCATCGGCCAGACGAATGCAGGCGGCGCTCATCTCCGGAGTCAGTTCTTTCGGGTGCGTGATATGAATGCTCATCCAGAGCGGATGGTATTTTCTCAGCATGTTGGTCAGCGCCGGCGTAATGCGCTGCGGCAGCACAACCGGTACTTTTGTGCCAATGCGCAGCATTTCAACATGACGGATTTTGTGCAGACGCGCCAGCAGCCATTCCAGCTTTTCGTCGGAAAGTGTCAACGGATCGCCTCCGGAAAGCAGAACGTCACGGATATTTTTATTACCGGCGATATAATCGATGGCCGCATTCCATCTTTCATAGTTCAAAATCCGATGAGCGCTCCGTTCGATGATCCGGGAGCGGGTACAGTAGCGGCAGTATGTGGAGCAGGTATCGGTTACAAGAAACAAAACGCGGTCAGGATAACGATGGATAATGCCCGGCACGGGAGAATCCACATCTTCGCAGAGCGGATCTTCCTCCTCGCCTTCGGTATGGAGACATTCATCAACAACCGGAACCACGCAGCGGCGCAATGGATCGGCAGGATCATCAACGTCAAGCAGACTGGCATAATAAGGCGTAATGGAAACGGGCAGAGCGCCGGAGTGATGCATCATGGCCTGACGTTCATTATCCGAAAGGTTGATGATCTGCGAGAGGGAATCAACGTCACGAATGGCATTACGTAACTGCCAGCGCCAGTCGAACCATTCCAGACGGGTGATATCGGGATAATTGTTTGTTCGGAAGATACGGGAGCGGGCGGAATCTTTAAAAGGAAATAAAGCACTGCTTGACTTTTGTTTGATCGTGTAAGGCTGCGCGATCTCGGAGCTGAATAACAAAAAGTCACTTACATTATTTTTAGCATGAACAAGACCGGTCAAATGACCAGGAGGTTCCTCCTCCTCTTTAAACAGGGTCTCGCTTTCCATTCGTGCCTCCTTGATGCGGGTTTCCCTCCCCCTAAAAAAATTTTGCCTGAATAAAAAATTTTCTGTTGATTTACGAATGTACTCATACAAAAATTTTTGTCAACATTTTTTTGCATTTTTGCCGAAAAAAAATGAAATTTTTTCCGTGATTGCCGTCAGCAAAAATTTTCGCCGCATTCGACAACCATTTTCTTCCGGACTATGACTCAAGATCGGCCGAACCGGGAATGCGATTCGATAGCGGCAGGAGCATTCCAACCCTCATGGATACTGAATCAGCGAATGAGGCATGTAAAAAAACGCATCAGATCCTTTGAACGCAGGTGACCATCCTTCTGTAAAAACGAAAAGAAGCTTCCGTCGACGCTTGATGCGCCGACCGGTGACCGATCAGAAAGTCGGAAAGCGCTTTGCCTTGATGAAAACATTTTTACAACCAACAGAAAAAGAAATAGTCAAAAAATATTTTCTTTAGTAGGAAAGAGCATTCTTCCGGGAGACCATTGAACGTCCCCCTGAGCCCGTTAAGGATTTGACTGATGCCCGAATTACCTGAAGTAGAAACGCTCTGCCGCCAACTGCACCAGAAAATTTGCGGCCGAAAGATTTCAGGCAGCGTGATTTACGACAAAAAGCTTTCCGGTATTAAAAATTTGGGGGGAAAGGTCGTTGCGGGAGTGGAACGCCGGGGCAAAACCGTGACGATTCTTTTGACGGACGGGCAAAGTGTATCCATTCATTTGCGCATGACCGGGCGCCTGTTCTGGCAACAGGATTCGACAGGTCCCAAGCATAGTCGATGGCGGATGACCTTTAAAGACGGAAATGTATTCCTTGTTGATCCACGCCGTTTCGCCACGATTAAAGTTCAACAGAGCAATCCGGCAAAGATTCCCAACGATCTCATTACCGTCTTCGACGAAAAAGCTTTTTGGGAAAAACAGGCCCCCCGTAAAGTCAACATCAAACATCTGCTGATGGATCCTCAAGCGCTCGCCGGCATTGGCAACATTTATGCCTGTGAGATTTTGTATCGATCGGGAATTTCACCATTACGTCAGGCGGCAACTTTATCCAGGGAAGAATGGAAAAAAATATTTATCAACGCCCGCCGCATCTTAAAAAAGGGTATCAAAAAAAGAGGAACGTCCATTTCCGACTGGAGGGACCTGTATGGGAAAAAAGGCGAGAACCAGCACGAATTGAAAGCCTATGGTCGGGAAAGGCAACGCTGTTTGATTTGCGGCGGATCAATCTGCCGGATCAAGCAGGGCGGAAGAAGCACGTTTTATTGTCCCGGTTGCCAGAAGTAATATTACCTGACCCCTCCTTTCCTCATGAGCACGGAAAATAATCACAAACAGGAAACATTTAAAAAGCTTCCTGCTATTTTATAAAATAGAAAGCTTTTTTGTGAGTATATTTTTGTTATTGTTATATATGTTATTTGTAACATAACCGAAAAAATGATAAGGATAATCACCATAAGACATATAAGGCCTGTTGTTCCATTGTCTTGTTCATGGGTTCTGCGTCTTTTTTTGCAGAGGAAAAAATTTCCATCGCATTGGCGGTAAAACTTATTTCAGCTTTCAAGGAGATGGCGGCTTTGTATTAAACATAGCCGTTAAGAATAAACCGGGTTCAACTGATGATTCGTGTTCTATATACCTTTGCAATCTGTTGTTACCTGTTATTGTTCACGTTGCCGGGGCTTTCGTTTGGCCGGGAACTTTTTATTTTCGCCGGTGCGGCAAGCAAACCGCCAACGGAGGAAGCGGCCAGAGCTTTCGAGAAAAAGACGGACGTAAAAGTTAATCTTACTTTTGGGGGATCAGGTTTCGTTCTTTCCCAGATGGCCCTGGCGAGAAAAGGGGATATCTATTTTCCCGGCTCGTCGGATTTTATGGAAATCGCCAAGAAGAAGGGGTTCGTATTTCCGGAATCGGAAAAGTATGTCGTCTATCTTGTTCCGGCAATTAACGTGCAGAAGGGTAATCCCAAAGGTATCAAATCGTTGAAAGACCTCATTAAACCGGGTGTTCGGGTGGCCATTGCGAATCCCGAGAGCGTCTGCGTCGGCCTTTATGCCGTGGAGATTATAGAAAATAACTATACCGCGAAAGAAAAAGCTCAGTTTAAAAAGAACCTTGTTAATTATACGGAAAGCTGCGAGAAAACGGCCACCGCTGTTTCCTTGAAAGCGGTTGATGCGGTTATAGGATGGGAAGTTTTCCAGCATTGGAATCCTGAACGCATAGAGACCATCCCTCTTAGGCAACATGAAATAGCGCGCATCGGCTACATCCCTATAGCCATATCGAAGTTCACGACAGACAAAGATCTTGCTCAAAAATTCATAGACTTTATCCTTTCCGGCGAAGGCAAAATCTTTTTCAAAAAATATCATTACTTCATGAACCCTGAAGAAGCCATGGCATGGATTGGCGCAAAGAAGCCGGTCGGTGGAGAATACAAAATCCCAGAAGATTGGAGAGGAAAATGACCTTTAAGAGAATCACCATCGCGTTCGCGGTTTCTGTTTTTTTGGTATACGCTGTGCTTATCCTTTCCCTTTTCTATTTTTACCAGGGGCCTCTCTTTATGAAGACGCTTCTCTCTGAAAGAACGCTCTTTTCTCTGCGTTTGAGCCTGATGGCGGCCACGATTGCCACGGTTGTTTCCCTCTTTTTCGCAATTCCATCCGCGTATGCTCTTTCGAGGTATCAATTCCCCGGCAGGCAGATTATTGATACCCTCATGGAACTGCCCATGATTGTATCGCCTGTGGCTTTGGGTGCGATGATTCTCATCTTTTTCACCACGCCTGCCGGCCAATTGATCCAGGAGCGAGGGACTCCGTTTGTCTTTACGATATACGGGATACTCCTCGCCCAATTCATCACGACGGTGGGGATTGCCATACGTTTTATAAAAGCGGTGTTTGATGAAATACCGAAAAAGCACGAAGAAGCTGCCTGGGTGCTCGGTTTGTCGCCCGCAAACACCTTCTTTAAGGTTATTCTCCCCCTTGGTAAAAAGGGAATTATTGCGTCTTCTGTTCTTACGTGGGCCAAGGCATTGGGTGAATTCGGCGCGACCATCACCATTGCAGGTTCAATGGCCATGAAGACAGAAACCCTTCCCATTGCGATATTCATGAGGCTTTCCAGCGCGGACATTGAGGGAACGGTGGTTCTGGTCCTCATTCTGCTTGGCATCGGACTGGGACTGCTGTACGGCGTGAGACTCTTTGCGGATAGAGACTGGATTTATAAAGCAGAATAAACTCAAACAAGAGAACCAAATCATGAGCATTGCCGTTTCCCTGAAAAAGAAATTAAAATATTTTGATCTGGACATATCCTTTTCCTGCGCGAAGAAAAACATGGTCGTGATGATCGGTCCTTCCGGCGGCGGCAAGACAACGATCATCCGTATGCTGGCGGGTTTGGAAAAACCGAAAGAGGGCAGGGTTGTTTTCGGTGATGAAGTCTGGTTTGATTCTCTGCGGCATATTAATGTCCCTCCGCAGAAACGTCGTTTGGGTTATGTCTTTCAGGATTATACGCTTTTCCCTCATTTGAATCTTTACGAGAATGCAACATTTGCGGCTGTGGATAGGAAAGAAGTCGATGAACTTTTCGAGCTTTTCCAAATCGATCATTTGAAAAAGCGCAAGCCTCACATGGTTTCCGGCGGCGAACGCCAGCGCTGCGCGATTTGTCAAGCGCTCGCCAGACATCCGCGTATCCTGCTTCTGGATGAACCGTTTTCGGCGCTCGACGCCATTACTCGCCGCGGCCTGCGGGAAGAATTGAAAAATTTAAAGGGGAAAATGTCTTTCCCGATAATTTATGTGACGCATGATATAACCGAAGCGTTATATCTGGCCGATGAACTGCTGCCGGTCGTGGAAGGTAAAATTGACAATCAATGGTTGACGCGGATGATGAACAGAGAGCCGTCATCGCCAGCGGCTCTACGCGCGGCGCGAGAACCGAGATTGACTTTAGTTTATTAGTGAGACTCCAATATGACAAGCATCGCGCAGTCAGATTGGTTAGTCTCACTTATCCTGAAGCGAAGCCTTCAGGGCTAATGACACCGCTATTAAGAGTATTAAGGAGCGAAGAATTTTATGAACATCTGTACCTATTCCTATGAAGAATACCTTCACCTGGTCAAATCTTTTCACGGTAATCTCGCGCCGGGGTTGATTATTGGTGGTTTTATGGTTGATCTGGCGATGAAAAATCTGCCTGAAGGTGAATTTTTTGACGCCATCAGTGAAACACCGGTTTGCCTGCCGGATGCCGTGCAGATTCTGACGCCCTGCACCATCGGCAACGGTTGGCTCTCCATCGCCCCCTTCGGACGGTTTGCCGTGACCCTGTATGAAAAATACAGCGGGAGAGGCGTGCGCGTTTATCTGGATACAAAGAAATTGGAAGCCTGGCCGGAAATCCGCGACTGGTATCTGAAAAAGAAAAAAAAGAACGAACAGAGCCCTGATGTCCTGTTGGCCCAAATCAAAGAAGCCGGGCACAAGCTATTAAGCGTGCAGAAGGTTCAGGTCGTGCCGGAAAAAGTCCGCCGCAAGAAAATGGGACCGGTGGGTATTTGTCCCGTCTGCGGCGAGGCCTATCCTTCAAAACACGGTGAAAAATGTCTGAATTGTCAGGGGGAGACTCCTTATTCGGAAATATCAACAGTTAAATAGCAAAATATCATTAAAATTATTTGCATAATGAGATATGCTGTCTCCCGAATTCTGAACGGTACTCAAAGAGTTTTGGAAGGTTGTTGATTGCTGCCCAAATCATTCAAAGAATGGCTGTTGATACTGCTGATTATCTTAACCTCCGGCTACTTCATTTATGAGAAAATGGAGCAGAGGCGTATTGCCGTTATCGGGCCGGTAGAAGAACAGCCTGTTCAGGAAAGTACAAATATACCGTCTCTGCAAAGAGATGATTATGACATTCAACCCGTTGCCCGTTATGCCCTCCGCGCCAAGGTGCTGTCCGCTGAACGATACAGAATGGGACGAATGTCGGATTTATCTCCCCTTGATCTTGCGCTCGGCTGGGGACCGATGTCACGCAATGACGTCATCGAAAAACTGGATATCCGTCAAGGCAATCGCTGGTATTATTACCGTTGGGAAGGTACGCCGCCCATCAGCCCCGCTGATATTATCCGTTCCTCCGCCAATACCCATCTGGTGCCCGCGAGTGACAGCGTGAAGTCCAGACTGCTCAAGGTGCGCACCGGTGAAATCGTTAAGCTTAAAGGATACCTGATAAATATCAAGCATCGTGACGGATGGACTTGGAACACGTCACTGACCCGGGAAGACAGCGGCGCGGGGTCGTGCGAATTGATGTGGGTGGAAGAAGCATTCATCGAAAATTAAAGATGCAATTTAGACACATAAATAAAGGATGTATCTATGATCACAGCAGGGACTGTTTTAAAGCGTCTTGATGAACAGCTGGCAGGATTGGTCGAAAACCGCAAAATTGCCGATTTGCGCATCGGCTTGAGCTATGTCGGAATAAAACTTGATAACGGTTTTGCCGGACTTGCCGCCGTCCTGCCGGGAAGTTCCGCACGCGGCTGCACGGTTTTGAAGGAAGCGGGAACATACGTCGGATCAGCCGCGTCTGAAACATTGAAATATCTTGTGAACGCAAAAGACACTCTGCGCAGGGCGATCGGTATGGCAACAGCCAATGCGCTCGTTTTGCCTGAAAGCGGAAAAACCGAAGACCGTGAAGCGACGACGTACCTGAATCTTCAACCCGGCGAAAAGGTGGCCATGGTCGGGCTGTTTGCTCCCCTGGTGGAACGCATCCGATCTACCGGTGCGATACTGACCGTGGTTGAAAAAAATCCCGAGCGTCTGGAAGTGCTCTCAGCGGAAGAAAAACAAAAGGCGCTCAAAGACTGCGATGTTGCGATTATTACCGCAACGACTCTTCTGAACAATACGTTTGAAGAAACGATCGGCTTGTTGGGCAGGCCGCGATCGGTTGTTCTGATGGGGCCCTCCACACCGCTCGTGCCTGACATCTTCCACGACACGCCGGTCACCCATCTTGGCGGCTCAATCGTTGCAGATGCCGCAAAAGCGTTGCAGATTATTTCCGAAGGCGGCGGCACACCGGCATTACGCCCCTACCTGCGCTTTGTAAATGTGCTCTTGAACCGGGTCAGGTTTTAAGGAAATGGAATGCTTGATGTCTCAGGCAAGTTGGTAACCTTTATCCTTAAATAATCTCAGACAGGCATCGGCGACCACACTGTCATAAAGAATGCCCCTGTGCTTCTCAATTTCCGCAAGGGCCGCTTCTATGCCTAAAGAAGCGCGATAAGGACGGTGTGAGGCCATTGCCTCCACGACATCGGCCACGGCCAGAATGCGGGCTTCTAAAATAATTTCATCCTCTTTCAGGTTTCGTGGATACCCGGATCCGTTGATTCTTTCATGATGCTGGTAAACCATTTGCGCCAGCGGCCAAGGTGATTCCACATCCTTCAGCATTTCGTATCCGCTCTGAGCGTGCTCTTTCACCAATAGAAATTCGATATCGGTCAATTTGCTGGGCTTCGTCAATATTTCAGCAGGTACGGATATTTTCCCGATATCATGGATGATCCCCGCCATGCGAATGCCTTCTATTATCGTCTTGTCCAAACCCATCTCCCGGGCTATGGCACAGGCCAGATTGGCCGACTTGGTCTGGTGACCGGCTGTGTAAGGGTCTTTGGACTCCAGGGCGGAAACCAGAACTTGAATCGTTGTTCCCGTCGCCCTCTTCAGACTCTCGACACTCTGTCGAAGTTGTTCTTCGGTCTGTTTGCGAAGCGTAATGTCTTCGGCCAGTCCTTCATTATAAATAATCTTACCGTTCTCATCCGTAACGGTTCTGGCATTCAGAATAACCCAAAAAACACTCCGGTCCTTTTTGATGAATTCAACCTCAAAACCTTCGACAACTCCTTGTTCTTCTATGGTTGTTAGAAATCTATCCCTGTCTTCGGAACGAACATAGAGCTGTGTCCTTATGTCTTGAATGGAATCCATTAATTCCTCAGGAGATTCATACCCCGCCATCCTGGCAAAAGCCTTATTCACCGTTATGAACCGGCCATCAAGGGTTACCTGGTAAATGCCTTCCATCGCGTTTTCAAAAATATTGCGATACTTTGCCTCGCTTTCTCTGATTAAATTTTCCGCCATCTTGCGCTCCGTGATGTCACGGGAAATTCCGCTGAAGCCAATGGGTTTACCTGTTGTATCTTTCATTAAGGACACGGATACCTGGATGTACCTTCTGGTTCCATCTTTTCTGATCAGCTGCCAGTCGAATTCTTTAGCGGGTTCACCGGCATTGAAAACCTTATTAAACGTTTGAAACAGTTTTTGAGCGTATTCGTCATCTGTAAACTGCTTGTAATTCATCCCCATCATTTCTTCGCTGGAATAGCCGAGGGTCTTGCGCATGGACTCATTGAAAAAAGTAAAACTGCCGGAAAGATCAACTTCGTAATATCCGTCTTCGATGTTTTCCAGAATGGTTCGATATTTTTCTTCACTTTGACGCAGTTCTTCTTCCGATTTTTTTTGTTTGATTCTAATCTTTGTCTCTTCCAGTTCCCTGGCAATTGCCGGGCAAAGACGGGATAACTTACCCTTCATGAAATAATCGTGAGCACCCAAACGCATGCATTCTATAGCTGTTTCTTCACCAATGGTTCCGGATATCACAATAAAAGGGATGTCTATATTGGCTTCCTTGAAAATGGCAATGGCTGACGGTGCACTGAAAGTCGGCATTTTATAATCGCAAAGAATGATATCCCACTGCTTTTCCCGGAGGGCTGTTTTCATAGCAGCCGCGGTGTCTACCCGTTCGAAAACAGGATTGTATCCGCCTTTCGTCAGTGCACGAACGGTCAGCAGAACATCATCTTCCGAATCATCAATCATTAAAGCCTGCAGCGTTGTTTCTTGCATGTTTTTGCTTCCTGTGTCATGAAATGAATTGACGTAAAATATCATTTTGAGTTGCATTTGTTTAATATTTTTATATAAAATTGTCAAACATTCTAAAATGAGATGTACCGTATATTGCTTTTTTTCAACAAGTTGTTATTATATGTGCGATGAGTAAAGAGAAATTTCCAACAACACCGGCTGTTTTGACCCTGAAAGCGCAACATGCTGATTTTACCCTGCATACTTATCCTTATGAGGAGCATGGCGGAACAAAAACAGCGGCAGGCAAATTGATGGTTGATGAACACCGTATTATCAAAACACTGATTATGGAGGATGAAAAAGCCAGTCCGCTGATTATCCTCATGCATGGAGATAAGGAGGTTTCTACAAAATCGCTGGCCCGCGCCATCGGTGCGAAATCGGTTTCCCCGTGCAATCCGGCGGTAGCGGAAAAACATACCGGCTATAAAGTAGGCGGAACGTCCCCTTTCGGCACAAAAAAAGGGCTGCCTGTTTACATGGAGCAGACCATCGCGGAGCTGCCGGACCTTTTGATTAATGCGGGGAGCCGCGGTTTATTGGCGCGCATGAAGACGGTTGAGCTTATTCGAATACTTAAACCAATGCTGGTAAGCGTTGCCATATGATTTGCCTTTTTCTGCGAACAAACAAAACATTTAACCAAGGTTAAAGGAAATGCCAGACAATATCATTATCCGCTGTCTTAATTGCGGAACAAAAAACAGAATCCCGAAACAAAAGCTGCAAGGCAGGTCTCTTTGCGGTAAATGTGGCGCTTCGCTGGAAGAACTCATTATCCGCTGCCTGAAATGCGGAACAAAAAACAGAATGCCTGAAAATCGCCTCGATCAAAAGCCTTTATGCGGTAAATGTCGTGAGCCGCTGATCATTCCGCAACAAAAAGTTTTCCCGTATGAAGTAACCGACCAGACCTTTGCCCGCGAAGTGATGAATTCCGAGTCATCCGTTTTGGTGGATTGCTGGGCGCCGTGGTGCGGCCCCTGCCGGACCTTATCCCCAATTATTGACGAATTGGCTTCCGATTATGCCAACGGTGTAAAAATCGTTAAACTCAATGTCGATGAAAATCCGCTGACGGCTTCACAATACGGCATTCGCAGTATTCCCACCCTGCTTTTCTTTAAAGAGGGCCGGATGGTCGATAGAGTCACGGGGGCGCTTCCCAAAGAAGCAATTGAGCAGCATCTTTTATCCATCATCAAAACCAATTAAACCGGACAGCGAGTTCATGGAAAACGATAAAATTTCTCTTGCGTATCAATGTAAAATTTTTAAGGTTTGGGAAGAAGAATTCACATTACCTAATGGAAAGACAACAAAACAAAGCTGGATCAACCACAACCCCACCGTGGCCATTGTGGCGATTAATGAAAAAAACGAGCTGCTGTTAATCAAACAGTATCGCAATGCCGTTAAAAAAGACCTTTTGGAAATTCCCGCCGGCTCCCTGGATGGCAACGAAGAATCCCCCTTGACGTGCGCGCAGCGCGAACTGGCCGAGGAAACCGGTTTTCGGGCGCAAACCATCATCAAACTTTTTGAAGGTTACCTGCTGCCCGGATACTGCAACGAATATATGTATTTTTTTCTGGCCAAAGATTTAACCCATGCTCCGCTGACACCTGACGAAGATGAATTTATTGAAACCATGCCGGTCAGTTTTTCCCGGGCGCGGGATTTAATAGAAAAAAATGAAATAATTGATGCCAAAACCGTCCTGGGCATTATGCTGGCCGATAATTTTTTACAAAAAAATCCAACATAATCATCTCATTTGAAGAGAAAGATTCTTGCCAGACGCATAAAGTTTTGTTAGGCTTTTGGGCAAGACCAATGTCATTTATTATACCAATGGAGGCTCTGTCATGATCTACAATGAAGAATTTGAAACCATGCCCCGTGAAGTCATCAAAGCTCTGCAGGTCAAAAGATTACAGCAGGTTCTGGAGCGTGTTTATCACACCGTCGGTTTTTATAAAAAATCTTTTGATGCCGCCAAAGTCAAACCTGATGATATTAAATCCATGGCTGACATGAAAAAGCTTCCTTTCACCACCAGGAAAGATTTGCGCGATAATTACCCCTTTGGTTTATTTGCCGTCCCCATGAGCAGTGTTGTCCGCCTGCACGCTTCATCCGGCACCAGCAGAAAATCTGCCGTTTTCGGTTATACCAAACGTGATATTGACACCTGGTCGGATCTGATAGCGCGTTGTCTTGTCGCCGCGGGCATCACTAAAAATGACATCATTCACAACGCCTTCGGTTACGGATTATTCACCGGTGGCCTCGGTCTGCATTACGGTGCGGAAAAAATCGGCGCCAGCGTCATCCCGATGTCGGGAGGCGATGCCAAAAGGCAACTGATGATTTTGCAGGATTTTGGACCGACTGTCATTTGTTCCACTCCTTCCTACGCTCTGCATCTGGCCGAAACGGGAAAAGCAATGGGCGTGGACATTAAAGCCCTCAAGCTGCGCGTGGGCATTTTCGGCGCCGAACCCTGGAATAATGCCATCCGCGATGAAATTGAAAAAGCTTTCGGCATCACCGCTCTGGATTTGTTCGGTTTATCGGAAGTCATTGGTCCAGGCATGGCCATGGAATGCCTGGAAGGCCGTAATGGAATGCATGTGTTTGAAGACCATTTCATCGTGGAAATCATTGATCCGCAAACCGGCGACGTTCTTCCGGAAGGTTCCGAGGGCGAACTGGTTTTCAGCACGTTGACCAAAGAAGCCAATCCGCTTATCCGTTACCGCACCGGCGACATCTCACGCCTGATTACCGAACCCTGCCGTTGCGGCCGCACGCATGTCAAGATGGAAAGGGTGTTGAAACGCAGCGACGATATGCTGATCATCCGCGGCGTTAATGTTTTCCCGTCGCAAATCGAAGCCATTCTCGTTGATATCGAAGGGCTGGAACCGAATTATCAAGTCATCATCGATAAAGCGGGTGCTCTGGATACTCTGGATTTGCAGGTTGAAGTTAACGACACGATATTCAGCGACTCCGGCAGCATCAAGCAATTGCAGAAAATCGAACAAAGAATTATCAAAGACATGAAGGATTTTCTGGGTATCTCCGCCCGCGTAAAGCTTGTTCAGCCCAATACGCTTCAAAAAGCTGACGCAAAAATTATTGATAAACGCCACATTTGATAAATAGAAGGGGGTTACAATGAAAGTAGAGCAAATATCAGTTTTTCTGGAAAATAAACCCGGTCCGCTGGAGCACGCGACACGCGTATTAAAGGAAGCCAATATCAATATCCGTACCCTTTCCGTGGCGGAAACAGTTGATTTCGGCATTCTGCGCCTCATCGTCAATGATGTGGAAAAAGCCAACAAGGTTCTCAAGGATAATGGCTTCCGGGTCAGCAAAACCCCTGTTGTCGCCGTGGAAGTTCCCGACAAACCGGGTGGACTGCACAGCATCATGGAAGTTGTGTCCAAAGAGGGCATCAATGTCGAATATCTTTACGCCTTCGTGGAAAAAAGCGGTGAAAACGCCGTCATCATCTTCCGCTTTGACAACCCCGAAAAAGCCATCGACGTTCTGACGAAAAAGAATTTTACGGTAATACCGGGAAGCAAGCTTTACGAGTTTTAATGAGACTTGCTGAAAACGAGCGAAGCGAAGTTTGAAGCATTAGTCGAATTATCCCAGGCACGACGTGCCGTGGGATAATGACATCCTTCCGAAGCGTAGCGGATGGGGAGAGTTCCACACGCTTTATTTATTTCTGCCACGGCTTGGTTTTCCATCTTTGATGGAACCAAAAATACTGATCGGGGTATTCGCGGATAACGTCCTCGATGATTTTTGTGAAACGCTGAGTATTGGCTACTAAGTCCGCTTCGTGATTATCGGTACAAACAGCCTGGACGGCAGGTTTTATAATAAATTTGTACTGGTCTGATTTTTTCCTGGCCATAAAAATGGGAAGCACCGGAGCGCCGGAGCGCATCGCCATCACGGCCAGCCCTGCGCCTGTGCAGGCGGAACGGCCGAAAAAATCCACAAAAACTCCCTCTTTTTTAGCAACGTTCTGATCGCTGAGAATACCGATAAGATGATTACCTTTTAATAATTCGATAATTTTTTTCCCCGATCCTCCCTTGGGAATCAATGAGTTTCCTCTCACGGTGCGCACATATTCAACTACATTATCGATGACCTTATTATCCAGTGGACGGTAAACGATTTCAATCGGTTTTAGAAAAAAGGGAATAGCAATCGTCATCAGCTCCCAATTACCGAAATGAGCAACGATCGTAAGAAGTCCTTTCCCTTGGGCAATGGCCGTTTGATAGTTTTCCAAACCTTCCACTTCAACCCATTTGTGAATATTCGCTCTGTTTATGTACGGCAGATCGAAAAATTCAGCAGTCACGATGGCAAAATGACGATAAACCCTTCTGGCGATTTTGAGTATTTCTTCATTACTTTTTTCAGGAAAGGAACGCTGGAGATTGTGCAGGGTGATCAAACGGTTTTTGACGCCCACAAGATAAAACAGATAAAAGAAAAAAAGGAAGAACCCCTTGCGCACGATACGGGGAATGCAATGAAAGATAAAAAGCAATATTTTAGTTTTTTGAGTTGGCTGGACAGGCATGGTTTATCATTATAGTGGTTTGCCACATTCTTTGCACTTGCCGTCGGAGCCGATGACGCCAATGCATGATTCGTCTGAACACAAAATCCGGTTATCCCAATCGTCGTTCGCCTGAATATCATTTTCTCCTTTTTCTACGGAGGCTTCTTTATCAACAATTCTCCCCGTGTGATTATTCGGTAATTTGCCTTCGTAAAGCTTGCCGCATTCCTTGCATTTGCCGTCGGGACCGATCGTGCCGATACAGGATTCGTCACTGCACAAGATTCGCTTTTCCCAGTCTTCATTTTCATCAAGAATGATTTCCGCCATTTTATTCTCCGGCAATAATATAAATCTTAAATATTTTTTTCTGGATTCGCCCTAAAGGGCACCATGGCCCGCCTACATGGAAAAGACAACTTTTTTTATCTTCGCCATTACTTACATCAGCCCGTAAAATTTTTCCAGAAATAAGGCTTTATCCTTTTATGCAAGACAAAGATTTAAGCCTGGCAACCTTCTTCGCAATGCCCGCATCGTGCATCACCTGCACGACATCGTGCAGATTTTTATACGCTTCGGGCATTTCTTCGCTGAGTGTGCCCTTGGAACCGGCCATGACCAGAACGCCTTTTTCCGAAAGCTCACGTGCAATGGAGCGTCCCCTGCTGTTTTTGATGGCTTGCGACCGGCTCATCACACGACCTGCCCCGTGACAGGCACTGCCGAAGGTTTCTTCCATCGCTTTTTGCTGACCGACCAGCACATACGAACCTGTTCCCATGTCACCAGGAATCAGTACCGGCTGACCGACACTTCTGTAACGCACGGGAACCGCTTCATGCCCGGCGGGAAAAGCACGCGTCGCGCCTTTGCGGTGAACACAAAGTTTTTTCATCACACCGCCTATATTAAACGACTCTATCTTGGCAATATTGTGACAGACGTCATAAACCAATCGCATGTTCACGTCGCGAGGCGACATCCGCAACGTTTTTTCAAAAACTTCCCGCGTTTTGTGCATCAGGATTTGCCGGTTCGCCCAGGCGTAATTGGCGCCGCAAGCCATGGCTGCCAGATAGTTTTTCCCCCGTCCCGAATCAAGATAAGCACAGGCCAGTTGCCTGTCCGGAAGTTCTATGCCGGTTTCCTGCGCGTGTTTCACCATCAATGCCAGATAATCATCGCAAATCTGATACCCCAAACCGCGCGAACCGGTATGAATCATCACGGCAATCTGTCCCTTGTGCAAGCCGAAAGCTCTGGCCGCTTCTTCATCAAATATTTCCTGCACAATTTCAATTTCCAGAAAATGATTGCCGGAACCCAGCGTGCCGAGTTGCTCTTTGCCCCGTTCCAGCGCCCGCGCCGATACCTGCTCCGGGTCGGCCCCTAGGATGACGCCGTGGTCTTCCGTCGTTTCCAAGTCCTCCGGTAAGCCGAATCCGTTTCGAACCGCCCAGGCGGCGCCTTCTTCGAGCACCTTTTTCTGATCCTTGCCGGATAACTTTACAGAACCTTTCGAGCCGACGCCCGATGGGATATGTTGATATAAGGCTGTGGTCAAATCGCTGAGCCGATCTTTGATATCCCCCAGGGTTAAATTCGTGGTCATCAGACGGCAGCCGCAGTTAATATCATAGCCGACGCCCCCCGGCGAAATAATGCCGCCATCCAGTTCGAAAGCAGCCACACCGCCGATGGGAAAACCATAACCCCAGTGGACATCCGGCATCGCCAGAGAAAAGTTCACAATGCCCGGCAGATGAGCCACATTGGCCACCTGCCTGGCGCTTTCATCGCCACGTAAGAGCTGATGGATTTTTTCATTGGCATAGATAATTCCAGGCACGCGCATGGCACCTGTCTGCGGCAGAAGCCAGCGGTTCTCATCAAGTTTTTCCAGTACAATATCAGACATCAAATATTATCCTTGCCCTCCAACCTGCCTTTTCTTTTTCCACCGTCAGGCCGGAATAGGTCACCGCCTTTATTTCTGTTTTAATCAAATGTTTTTTGCTGTCAAACGATTCACCTGTAAGCCACGCCTGTAATTCCTGATTGGTGAACTTGATGATTTCACAACCACCCGTGATGAACTTTTCGCCGTTAAACAGATAAAGCAACTCCCGCAAAAAATTAATCAGCAAATCGGCAACATCTGTTCCTTCGACAGCTATTTTTTTTTGCTGTTTTTTGGCTACCCCACCGGTTTTACTTTCAATCATCACATCAAACAAAGCCCCGGACGCATTCACAAACAGCGCTTTTCTGGTCCGGCCTGTAACTTCAATACCGATATCCGCCGTATGGTCAAAAAAAGTGTAGTTCGACATGTGAAGAGTATAGCCCAATTATACCGTATGAACAAGCGGGGACATGGACCGGAATGTTTTTACGTTGCTTCGATCATGCCTTGACTTTCATATTGTTTCTACGAACAAACCATTTCTCTATACCCACGATCACCATGATCAAAGAAGCGGCGGCCAAAACACGCAGCCAGGCACCAAGACCGATGGGGCTGCTTTGTAATGCGGTGTTCATAACCGGCACATAGGTGAAGAGCAACTGTAAAACAAACATGAGGCCTGCGCCGCCGAATACCCAGGGATTGGAGAAAAATCCGATTTCAAAAAAGGATTTTGTGAGCGAGCGGCAGTTAAAGAGGTAAAAAAGTTCGCCCATGACGAACAGGTTCACTGCCACTGTCCTGGCTTCTGCGACGCCGGCGCCGGTTAAGAGTTCGTACTTAAACAGACCGAAGGCGCCCAGGAGTAGCAGACATCCCACAATGGCAATCCGCCACATAAGCGTACGGGTGAGGATGGGTTCTTTGGGATCGCGCGGCATCCTTTCCATGATGCCCGGCTCCTTGGGCTCGAACACCAGCATGAGTCCCAAAAGAACCGCTGTTGTCATGTTAATCCAGAGAATCTGCACCGGCAGGATGGGAAGCGTCACGCCCGCGAAAATCGCCGCCAGGATGACCAGGCCTTCGCCGATGTTCGTGGGAAGCGTCCAGACAATGAACTTGGTGAGATTGTCAAAGGTCCCCCTGCCTTCCTCAACGGCAGCCTCGATGGAGGCGAAGTTGTCATCCGTAAGAACCATGTCTGCAGCTTCCTTGGCCACGTCCGTTCCCGTGATTCCCATGGCCACGCCGATATTCGCCCGCTTGAGGGCAGGCGCGTCGTTCACCCCGTCCCCGGTCATGGCCACAATGTTTCCCCTGGTCTGGAGGGCTTCCACCAGGCGGAGTTTCTGCTCCGGCGCCACACGGGCATAAACCGATACGTCCTCCACAATGTCAATGACTTCCTGGTCGCTCATGGCCGCCAGCTCCCTGCCGGTAACGACTTTCTCCGCTTTGCGCAGGCCTATCCTCCCGGCAATGGCCGACGCGGTGAGCGCGTGGTCGCCGGTAATCATCTTCACCTTGATGCCGGCGCTGTGGCATTTGTGCACCGCCTCAATGGCCTCATTCCGGGGCGGATCGATCATTCCCTGCAGGCCCAAAAAGGTAAGCCCCGTTTTAACATCCTTGTGGTCTATCTTTTGTGTACCGCTCTCGATGGCTTTTTGCGCAAAGGCAAGAACTCGAAGACCTTTCGCTGCCATGGCGTCCACGGCCGCATGAATTGCCGGAGCATCCAGAACGGCGGTAGTTCCCTGCTGATCAAGGGCCGAGGTGCAACGTTCCATGAGCGCCTCAACCGATCCTTTTACATAAACCACGGCATCTCCTCCCTGAGGGTTAGCATGCAAAGTGGCCATGTACTGATAGTGCGATTCGAAGGGGATTGTGTCGAGACGCTTGAATTGCGCCTGTTCCTTGTCCATGAAAAGACCCGCCTTGGCCGCGGCTGAAATCAGAGCCCCTTCCGTGGGATCGCCCTGAACGGTGAGCCGTCCTTCTTTCTCGACAAGCAGACTGTCATTGCAGAGCAGACCGCACCTCAGCGTCTGTATGAGACCATGGGACAGCGCGCCTTCGGATTTGGCATCCGTTCGTTCTATCTTGCCATCAAACGCATAACCCGTGCCGCTGACTGAATAGGCCTGTCCGCCGGTTGCAATCTCCTGCACCGTCATCTGATTTTCGGTGAGCGTACCGGTCTTGTCCGAACAGATCACGGTGGTGCTGCCCAGGGTCTCCACCGCAGGCAACTTGCGGATGATGGCGCGCCTTTTAGCCATGCGTGCCACACCGATGGCGAGCGTGATGGTCATCGCGGCCGGCAGGCCCTCGGGAATGGCGCCCACCGCCAGGGCCACGGCGGCCATGAACATGTCGAAGGCGCTTTCGCCTCTCAACAGACCGACTCCGAAGGTGACCACGGCAAGTCCCAGAATCAGGTAGAGCAGAAGCTTGCTGAATTCCCCTATTTTCTTCAAAAGCGGGGTCTGCAGCTCCTCGGTTGAGGAAATGAGTTCCGAAATACGGCCCACCTCTGTGCTGTCGCCTATGGCCACCACCACGCCGGAGGCCTGTCCATAGGTCACTAGCGCCGAGCCATACACCATGTTCTTCCGGTCAGCCAGAACGGTATCGTGGGGAAGCTGCAAGGAGTCTTTTGAAACCGCCACGGATTCTCCGGTAAGAGCCGATTCATCCACCTGCAGGTCACGGGAGGATATCAGGCGCATATCCGCTGGAACCTTATCTCCCGACTGCAGCAGAACAATATCGCCGGGTACCACCTCTGATGAAGATATCTTCACCTTTTTGCCTGAACGCATGACCGTGGCTTCCGTAATCATCGTTTTCGCCAGCGCTTCCATGGCCTTGACCGCCTTGGACTCCTGTACAAATCCTATGACGGCATTCACGATGACCACCCCGAAAATGACGCCGGCATCCACCCATTCCTGGAACAAGGCTGTAACGGTTCCGGCCGCCAGCAGGATGTAAATCAGCGGCTGATGAAACTGCAGGAGAAATCGCATCAAGGGACCTTTGCTTTTTTTGGCGGTCAGGACATTGGCTCCGAATCGCTCTTTCCGGTGATTGATTTCCAGCAGATCGAGTCCCTTGTCCGGATTCGTCTCCAAAAGGTCAATGACCTCTTCATGAGGCATATGATGCCAGTGCTTTCCCAACAACTTTTCCATGCACAATTATCCTTTCGTGGAATAATTTTTATAAAGTTTAATCGGCAGCATTCATAAACAGCACTGTTGCGGTCCGTCCGGTAACTTCAACGCCGATATCCGCCGTATGGTCAAAAAATTTGTCGTTAGACATGGAGAGAGTATAGCCTAATTATGAGGGATGAACAAGCGAGGACATATCGTTTAGTCTCAATTTCACCCCTTGACAAAATGTATCCTATAAAATACAGTAGTGCCATGATAGAAATCCGCCAGACGGAAGATTACCGTAAGTGGTTTGATAAACTCAAAGACAGAAATGCCCGCGCCCGGATTGATATTCGTATTCGCAGGTTATCCTTGGGCAATCCCGGCGATGTCAAAGCATTGGGTGAAGGCGTTTCGGAATTAAGAATTGATTATGGCCCCGGTTACCGTGTGTACTTCACGAGAAAGGGCGCATTGTTTATTATACTTCTTGCTGGCGGCGATAAAACAACTCAGGCAAGCGACATCAAAAAGGCAAAAGAACTTGTCCATGAAATCGAGGTGTGAAATATGAAAAAAGTAAAAACCAGTTCCTGGGATGCGGCTGAACACTTAAAAACACAAGACGACATCGAAGCGTATCTGGAAGCAGCACTGGAAGAAAACGATCCTAAATTAATAGCTGCTGCGCTCGGTGATATTGCCAGAGCCAAAGGCATGACTCAGATTGCCCAAAAGACCGGTATGGGGCGGGAAAGTTTATATAAAGCCTTGTCAGCGGAAGGCAACCCCGAATTATCAACAATTTTGAAAGTTGTCGATGCCTTGGGAATAAAATTACACGCCCGATCCGGCAAATCGAAAAAAGCGGCATAAAAAATAAATCTACAAAAGTCTTCTTATCATCGCGACATCAGCGCGAACACACCCCAGCCCACGTATTCGCGCGTGTACGTGGCGTAGCGCACGGGTTCCGAGGTCAGTTGGGCTCGAACCTCCTGGGCTAACTCGTCATCGGGATTAGCCTCAAGCCATCGGCGCATGGTAAGCCATTTGGCCGCTTCGTATCTGTCCCAGCCGTCCTGGTTAGCCAAAACCATTTCTACGACGTCGTAGCCGAGACGGCCGAAAGACGCGAGAAGTTCCGGAAGCATGAGAAAGTCGGACATCGAATGGGCAAGACACCCCTTGGCAACATCTTCCGTAGGCGGTAACTGCCGCCAGAAGGGCTCGCCGATGAGGATGATTCCTCCGAGGCGAAGACTTCGCGCCAATAGCTCGATCGTGCCGACGAAACCGCCGCCGATCCACGTGGCACCGACACAGGCGGCCACATCAACCTTTTCGTCAGAGACGAAACCTGCGGCATCGTCATGGATGAATTTGACACGATCGGCAACGCCGAGTTCTTCAGCGCGGCGTTTCGCCTGCCCGGTGAACAGCTCACTCATGTCAACGCCGGTGCCGGTGATACCGTAATCGCGCGCCCAGGTGCATAGCATCTCCCCCGAACCGCTGCCGAGGTCCAGCACTTTGGCTCCCTTTTCCAGACGCAGCGCCTCACCGAGAGTGGCAAACTTGTCGGGTGTGAACGGATTATGGATGCGGTGAGCACTCTCCGTGATGTTGAAAATTCGTGGAATATCCATTGCAAATAGTTTCCTTTCGGGTGTGAATAGATTCAGTCACTGCCAAACATTGTTTATATGAATTCTTGCTACCATGGTCTGCGACTCAATTAAGTGTTATGTCCCTAGAATCAGATTTATAAAGCAGGATTGATAAAAAAATGTGCTTTTTATTAACTTGCAAGTAAAACAAGTGGGGCTCATTTAGTTTTTTGATTCTTTGCCTGAATTAAATTTTACAAGCTTTTTCCATAAAATCGACCCGCTTTTATCGCAATATTCTATGGCAAATTCCAAAGTAAATTTGTTGATTACTTTTGAATATTCTTCGGCAAATTCCTCATTCTTTTCTTTTGCTTTGTACCCTAAAGGTTCAATGATTTCAGTATAGAGGTTTTCATCTCCCGATATAAACTCCCAAAATCTTTGACCGCATAGTTTTAAATAATCACCTTTATCGGGTTTGTTATCCTTTCCATAACAACATCCGTTAACAGCTATAACCTTTAGGGCTGATGTATTGGTACCAAGAATACGCTTTGCACGTTTAAAATCATCTTTCATGCGAGCAATTTGACGGCTGTTACCCCAATTCGGCCCGGATTTGATTGAAACAATAAAGGTGATATTGTCTTTGTAAAATTCGAGATCAATCCCCTCCGATGATGATTTTTTACCTCCGTACACTTTACCGCAAATAAATACCGCCAACTCTTCAAGAAAACCGCCAAAAATTCCTTCTTCTTGCGAAGAAAGATGTGCATCAAGAATTGTTTTGACTAAATCTTGGGCAGTGTTTTGATTTTTGGCTCGAAACAGATAGGGGTTTTTTCTAACAAGAATTTTATTCAGTTTGAGACCGGAAAGATTGTCCAATCTTCTCTTATGAAAATTTTGAATACCAGGTTCAATGAACTTTATAATTTCATTTTTTTCGACTTGCATCATAGCGGGCTCTCTCTTCACACAGCAATATTTGTTTTTCAGATACTTTCTCTTTTGCAATAGCAACGTATTGTTCTACAACATCAATGCCGACCGAATTTCTTCCAAGGAGCTGAGCCACTTCGCATGTTGTCCCACAACCCACAAAAGGATCTAAGACCCAATCATCTTCTTGAGTAAAAAGTTTTATAAACCATTCTGGAAGCGAACGGGGAAATGTGGCACTGTGATTCTTGTTTCCTGTCTCCGTTGCCAGATGCAATACGTTTGAAGGATACGCCTTGTCTCGCCCCACCCAATTTGCAATATTTTTCCCGAAGCCACTGCCAACTTGAGAATTAAAACGTATTACATCATTAGAACCAAGTTTTCGCAATCGTGTCTTTGCCCAGTCACCCATGGGCACCATTACCGTGTCCTGATACATTTGGAATTGACGGGTTTTGTTGAATTGGAGACAACGTTCCCATGCATCTCGAAAACGATTGGGCCATTTCCCCGGATGACAATTCTTTTTATGCCAGACAAATTCTTCGGTCCATAACCATCCTTGTTGCCTAAGTGATAGTATCAATTCAATGACATACGTATGTCGTTCTCCATTAACAACTTTTTCTTTAATATTGAGAATAAATGTTCCCGTGGGTTTCAGGACTCTTAGAAATTGTTCGCTTCGCGGAAGAAACCATTCAACATAGGAATCGGGTGCTATACCTCCGTACGTTTTAGCTCTGCAATCTGCATACGGTGGTGATGTTACAATAAGGTCAAAAAAATTGTCAGGATAATCCAATAAAACGTCTAAGCAATCACCTTGTTTTATTGTGCTCTCTACTGTTCTCATATTTATAATTCTAACATGTATAAGCTCGAATTACTATTATTGTATAATTCATCCAACAGTGTTCATATAGGTCGGTGGACTGTTGACAAAAAACTTTATTCTTCCGCTGTTCCGTTGTCTTCAGCAGCGCCGTCGGTTTCATCATCGCCGTTGCCGTCATCGCGGCTTTCGGAATCCGATGTGGTGCGGGCGACGCCGACCAGTTTTTCTTCGGGTTCCAATTCAATCAGCCGGACACCCTGGGTGACACGGTGATTGACCGGAATCTCCTGAACCTTAAGCCTGATGACCTTGCCGGCATTGCTGATGAGCATGACGTGGTCTTCTGGGACAACCTGCAAAACGCCGGAGACGTTGCCGACTTTCTCGACGGTCTTCAGATTAATCGTGCCCTTGCCGCCGCGCGACTGGACGCGGTATTCGTCCACGGGCGTGCATTTGCCGTAACCGTTTTCGGAAACTGTGAGCATGAACGTGTTCTGGGCTGGGATATCCATGCCGATGACTTCATCGCCTTCGTCCAGACTGATACCGCGCACGCCGCGGGCGGTTCGGCCCATGTCGCGCACGTCGTCTTCCTTGAAGCGGATAGCCATGCCCTGCCGGGTCGCGATAAAGACGTCCTGATTGCCCATTGTCAACTGCACTTCAACGAGTTCATCGCCCTCGTCGATGGAAATGGCGATGATGCCGCCGGAGCGCGGATTGGCATAAGCGGTGAGTTCCGTTTTCTTGATAGTGCCTTTCTTGGTCACCATGACAATAAACTTGCCTTCCACAAATTCCCGTACCGGCAGCGTTGCCATGACTTTTTCACCCGGAGCAAGGTTAATCAGATTGACAATGGCCTTGCCCTTGGCGGCGCGTCCGGCCTGCGGAATCTGATAGACCTTGAGCCAGTAAACCTTGCCGGCGCTGGTAAAGATAAGCAGATAATTATGCGTGGAGGCGATGAAGATTTTTTCGACAAAATCTTCTTCCTTGGTGCCCATGCCGACTTTGCCGCGGCCGCCGCGGTGCTGACTCTTATAGAGGCTGACGGCGTTTCGCTTGATGTAACCGGCATGCGATATCGTGACAACAACATCTTCCTCCACAATCATGTCTTCGATATTGATGTCTTCGGTACTGGCGACAATTTCCGTGCGACGTTCGTCGCCGTATTTTTCCTTGATTTCATTGAGTTCATCAATGATGACCTGCAGGACCTTTTGCGGATCATCCAGAATTCCCTGCAGATAAGCGATGAGTTTCGTTACCTCGGCGTATTCTTCGTCAATCTTCGCGCGTTCCAGGCCGGTCAGGCGCTGGAGTCTCATATCCAGAATGGCTTTGGCCTGAATTTCCGACAGCTTGAACTTGGCGCATAACTGCGTGGAGGCTTCGGCCGGTGTTTTCGACGCCTTGATGACCTTGATAATCGCGTCGATATTGTTAAGCGCAATAATCAGGCCTTCCAAAATGTGCGCCCGTTCCTTGGCGCGCGCCAGGTCGAACCGGGTGCGGCGCACGACAACGTCGCGGCGGAAGCTGATGAACTTTTCGAGGACTTCCTTGAGGTTGAAAACCTGCGGACGGCCGTCGCATATCGCGAGCATGATAATGCCGAACGAGCTTTCCATCTGCGTGAACTTGTAGAGCTGATTGAGAATGATGGCGGAGTTTTCATCGCGTTTCAAATCAATCACGATGCGGATGCCGTCGCGGTCGGATTCGTCCCGCAGATCCGCTATGCCGGAGATTTTCTTGTCGCGCACCAGCTCCGATATTTTTTCAATCAACGCGGCTTTGTTGACCAGATAGGGAATTTCCGTGATGACAATGGTTTCCTTGTCGGTGCGGCCGTTCTTTTCAATCAGTGCGCGCGCCCGGGTCTTGATAATGCCGCGTCCGGTTTTGTAGGCCTCGACAATGCCTTCGCGGCCGTTGATAAAACCGGCGGTGGGAAAATCCGGCCCCGGAATATGACGCATCAACTGTTCAATGGTGATATCGGGATTTTTAATACAGGCGATGAGGCCGTTGACCACTTCCTTCAGATTGTGCGGCGGAATATTGGTCGCCATGCCGACAGCAATACCGGACGTGCCGTTGAGCAGCAAAAGCGGAATCCGCGATGCTAGCAAGGACGGCTCCGTCAGCGATTCATCGTAGTTGGGAACAAAATCAACCGTGTCCTTTTCCAAGTCGGCCAGCACTTCATCGGATATGCGCGCCAGACGGCTTTCCGTGTAACGCATCGCCGCGGGCGGGTCGCCGTCAATGGAGCCGAAGTTACCCTGTCCGTCCACCAGCATATAGCGCAGGGAGAAATCCTGTGCCATACGCACCAATGTATCGTAAATCGCCGCGTCGCCGTGCGGGTGATATTTACCCATGATATCGCCGACGATACGGGCTGATTTTTTGTAAGGTTTGTTATGGCGGTTGCCCATTTCATACATGGCATACAAAATCCGGCGATGAACCGGCTTGAGGCCGTCGCGCACATCGGGAATGGCGCGGCCGATGATGACGCTCATGGCGTAATCCATGTACGATTTTTTCATTTCATCTTCTATATTCACCAGGGTTTGCTTGTGGTGGATATCACGATCCATGTTATTCCTTCCTCTCTATAAGAAAACCGGCCTACAGATGGCACGGTTACTAATCATATTTTTTTCTAAGGTACTAATCCCGCTCTGCCTATATGTCCAGATTGGAAACATTCAGAGCATTTTGATAAATAAAATCACGTCGCGGCTCGACCTGATCACCCATCAGCGTGGTAAATATTTCGTCGGCCAGCACCGCGTCTTCCACGCCCACCCGCAGGAGCGTGCGTTTTTCCGGATTCATGGTCGTTTCCCAAAGCTGCTCCGGATTCATTTCACCAAGACCTTTGTAACGCTGCACCGACAGGCCTTTTTTGCCCAGGCTGACGATATGATCCACCAGCGCCTTGGAACTCTCCAGAACAACGGGCGCGGTCGATTCATCACCGACATCTCTGTAAGGCGCTTCACCCATAATGGATACCTGATCAAGCAACGACCGGATATCCGTGAACTGCGGTGTTCGGAAAACTTCCCGCGTCACACAGGATGGAACGGTTTGTCCATTTTTATAGAGATTGAAGACCACCTTAAAGCCACCATGATCCTCATCCTCTTCAATGTTAAAATCGGCAAAGCTATCGCCCAAGGCAATGCCTGTTCTTTTGGCGATGGAAGCAAGCGGCTTTTCGGCCTTGAAACTTTCATCAGTCAACGTGGGATCGCCAGCCAGGATGCGAATCAAATTTCTATCCTTACCTTCCTTTTCAAAACGGTCGAGCAGATCTTCGATACGCATGACTTTTTTAATCAGGGTCAATAGTTTATTACCGGTCACCGGGAACGGAGAGCCGTCGCCCATGACGAGCTTGACCTTGTCCACTCCGTTTTCCAGAATATAGTTTTTCATCTGCTCTTCATTGTGGATATAGAACTCATTTTTCTTCTCCACCACCTTGAACAGCGGCGGCTGGGCAATGTACAGATGCCCCCGTTCAATGAGCTCGCGCATCTGCCGGAAGAAGAACGTCAGAAGCAGTGTGCGGATGTGCGATCCGTCCACGTCGGCATCCGTCATAATGATGACCTTGTGATAGCGCAGTTTGCTGACGTCGTAATCCTCTGTGCCGATCCCCGTACCCAGAGCCGTGACCATCAATTTGATTTCCTCATTTTGCAGCATTTTGTCAAAGCGGGCTTTTTCGACATTTAACACCTTACCGCGAAGAGGCAGAATGGCCTGATTCTTCCGGTCACGACCCTGTTTGGCCGAACCGCCGGCGGAATCTCCCTCGACCAGATAGATTTCGCTGAGGGCCGGATCCTTTTCCTGGCAATCGGCCAGTTTCCCCGGAAGCGCACCGACTTCCAAGGCGCTTTTGCGGCGGGTCAGTTCCCGGGCACGTCTCGCCGCTTCCCGGGCACGCGCCGCTTCCATGCATTTATTGAGAATCTGTTTGGCGACGGAGGGATTTTCTTCCAGATAACTGCCGATCTTATCGTAAATAATACCTTCCACAAGGCCCCGGACTTCGGAATTACCCAGTTTGGTTTTCGTTTGACCTTCGAACTGCGGATTCCGCACCTTGACGCTGATGACGCAGGCCAGCCCTTCGCGAAGATCTTCGCCGCGCAGCGATTCCTTGCCGTCTTTGATGAGTTTATTATTAGTGGCGTAATTATTAAAAACACGGGTCAGGGCGGAACGGAATCCGATCATATGCGTGCCGCCTTCCGTCGTGTTGATGCTGTTGGCAAAGGAAAAAATATTTTCCAGATAGGTTTCGTTGTACTGTAGAGCCACTTCGACCGAACAGTCTTCCCGGGCGCCGGAAACATAAATCGGGTTTTTGTGCAGAACTTTTTTATTACGGTTGATATATTCGACAAACGAAACAATACCGCCCTTGTAAAAGAATTCATTTTGCTTGTTGGCGCGTTCATCAATCAGAATGATTTTAACGCCTGAATTTAAGAAGGCCAGTTCGCGCAGGCGGTTGGCAATAATATCGTAGCTGAATTCCGTTTCTTCAAAGATTTCATCGTCCGGTAAAAACGTGACTTTGGTTCCCTTACCCCTGGTCTTACCGACCTTTTCCAGTGGACCATCAGGAACACCGCGTTTGTATGTTTGTATATAAGCATTACCATCGCGTCTTACTTCCAACTCACAAGTCTTGGAAAGGGCATTCACAACCGACACGCCAACACCATGAAGACCACCGGATATTTTATAGGAGTCGTTGGAAAACTTTCCACCGGCGTGCAGCTTGGTCATCACCACTTCCGCAGCAGAAACGCCTTCCGTTTTATGCATATCGATCGGAATGCCTCGGCCGTTATCATCAACCACTACACTGTTATCGACTCTGATTTTTACTGTGATGGTATCACAGAAACCACCGGCCGCTTCATCAATACTGTTATCCACCACTTCATAAACAAGATGATGGAGACCTTCCTTACCCGTTGACCCAATATACATTGCCGGTCTTTTGCGTACCGCTTCCAGACCTTCCAGAACTTTTATACTATCAGCGTCATACTTATGTGTCATATTGAACTTTCAACTTCCTCTCCGTAACTATATTTTCAGGGGCATCACGATGCATAAATAATTATCATCATCAGCCTGTTTAATCATGGAAGGTTTTAATCCCATGCCTACTTCAAAAACAATATTCTCTTTATTCACCACCGATATGGCATCAATTAAATAATTTACATTAAATCCACTATCAATGGCTTCCCCATCATAATCAATATCAATTTCCTCCGTTGCTTCGCCAACATCCAGATTTGTGGAATTCAACGTCAATTTCCCTTTGGTAAAAGAAAGAATGACCCCACCGTATCTTTCAGAAGATACAACACTCATTCGCCTTAAGGCATGCAGGAAAGATTCTCTTTCCAAAGTCACAATAATCCCCTTTTCAGCGGGAATAACTTTTTTATAATCCGGATAATCGGCATCAACCAGGCTGACTTTCAAAATTGTATTTTTTGTTTGCAGAATAAACATATTTTTGTGCAAACCGATTTTTAAATCTTCATTTTCATCAATAATTTTCTTAATTTCCATTAATCCTTTACGGGGAATAATCACTCCTTTTCCCGCTTTAAAAAAATGCCCCGGCGTTAAACTCTTTGCTAAAGCCAGTCGATGTCCGTCTGTCGCCACCATTCTGAGTAAATGGTTCACACCATCCATTCCTTCTTCCAATAAAACACCATTCAAGTTTTTTCGGGTTTCATCCGTCGCCATCGCAAATGATGTTTTATTAATTAAATCTTTAATAATACTGCCTTCTAATTTATGAAGCATCATATCCTGATCATCTGTAATGCTTGGAAAATCCTCCGCCGGCAACCCCGGTATTTTATAGAAAGCCCGCTGCGCAGATATTTTGACAATATTATTTTTTTGAACAAATGTAATGTTTTCTCCCTGAATCTCTCTGATCATTTCATATAATTTTTTCGCCGAAACCGTAATTTCTCCTTTTTCAAGAACTTCAGCATCATAATCAGAAATTAAAATGATTTCCCTGTCTGTTGCTATGATTTTAATTTTATTAGCATCGGCTTTTAAAAGAATATTATTTAAAATAGGTATGGTTGTTTTCTTCTCAACAATACCTAAAGTTTTCTGAATACCGTCAAGAAAGGTGTCTCTGCTTATTTTAAATTCCATACTGCCTCCTTGTCATAATTATTCTTATTTTATTATATATTCTTAATTAGTATTATTAGTAATACCTGTTGATATGTTGATAATTATCTTTTTCTTAATTAATTTAATATATTAATTAATCTTTATATGTTGATATATTCTATATAAAAAAGTTTATTATTTGTTAGTTAAAATATCTTCTATTTCCTGGATTAATGTTTTTATTTTTGCATCAGATTTAATGCCATTTAATATCTTATTATTGGCGTAAATGACGGTGGAATGGTCACGTCCCCCGATCTTTTGACCGATATCCGGAAAAGAATAATTTGTAAGTTTTCTAGCCAGATACATGGCAATTTGACGAGCAAAAACAGCATTTTTATTTTTATTATGCGCCTTGATGTCTGATATTTTTACATTGAGTTTACCGGAAATAACTTTCATAATTTCTTCGATAGAGAGTTCACCTTTTGTATTCTGATGAACAAGGTTGTTTAAAACTTCCTTCACCAGATCCAGATCGATTTCACGGCCAGTCAGTGATGAATAAGCGCCAATTCTTACCAGGAAGCCTTCCAACTCACGAATATTGGATTCTACGTGTGATGCGATATAATGAATGACATTATTGGGTAGTTCTATATTATTTTCTTGTATCTTTTTCTCGATAATGGCAATTTTTGTTTCTATTTCAGGTGGTTGAATATCGGCAATCAATCCCCATTCAAAACGGGAGCGGAGTCTGCTTTCCAGGTTAGGAATATCCTTTGGAAATTTATCACTGCTGACAACAATCTGCTTGCCGGAATCCTTCAGGGTGTTAAACGTGTGAAAAAATTCTTCCTGTGTTCTGTCTTTTCCAGCAAGAAAATGAATATCATCCATTAATAAGCAACTAATATTACGGTATTTCTCGCGAAATTTGGGCATTTTGTCGTATCGGATAGAATTAACCATTTCATTCATGAATTCTTCCGCCGAAACATACATAATGTTCATATGAGGATGGGTTGCGGAGGCCATTAAACCAATGGCATTTAGTAAATGTGTTTTTCCCAGACCGGATCCCCCATAAATGAACAGAGGATTATAGTTTTTTGCCGGTTGTTTGGCCACAGCAACGGACGCGGCATGGGCGAACTGATTACATGAACCGACAACAAACCTGTCAAAACTATAATTATCATTCAAAAAAGAGGTGCTTTTACTCTTGGAAATCACAGTGGATGGATGACCCTTATGCGATGAGGATTGCTTTGGTGAAGTTTCCGCGGCACTTTCCTGATTTTTAGAAAGAACAAAATCAATATCGACGTCCAGCCCTGACGCATCTTTCAGCGATTGTTTAATCGTCGAGCAGTAGTTATCTAAAAGCCAATCCTTAAAAAATTTATTGGGTACGGCCAACTGGACACACTGGTCTTCCATCGCCACGATTTTGATGGGTTTTATCCATGTATCAAAATTTTGCTTACTGATCTTTTCCTGAATAATTTTACTGGTTTTATCCCAAAACGCATCCATCTTAAAAACCTTTATCAACAGGCCTGTCCACAGGTGTTGATAGACTGAAATATTTCATTTATTCCAATTCATCCAGAATATAACCGGAAAGCCGGTTGAGCTCATCCATAGATGTATATTTGATTTCTATCAAGCCCTTTTTGTCAGAGCCGTTAATTTGCACCCGGGCCATGAGTTTTGTAGAAAGGGCCTTTTCCAGATCACTGAGGAAACGGTCTTTCGTAACAACATGTTTTGTTTCCGCAGGATCTTTTTTCGATTTTTTAATTAGTTTTTCTGTTTCCCGGACATTTAAATCCTTTTTAATGATGTTATGCAAAGCCGCGATTTGTTCTTCTGTGGAATTCAACGCCAGCAGGCAGCGGGCATGTCCGGCGGAGATGATTTTTTCCATTAAAGCTTGTTTAATCTGTTCCGGCAACTTCAAAAGACGAATGGTATTGGCGATGGTGGAACGGTCCTTGCCGACACGTTGTGATATGTCTTCCTGAGAAAGTTCGAATTTTTCCATCAGCGTCACATAAGCGTCCGCCTCTTCGATGGGATTAAGTTCCTCCCGTTGAATATTTTCAATCAGAGAAAGCTCGGCGGCTTCCCTGTCGTTTGCTTCACGAATAATAATGGGGACATCTTTCAGCCCCGCGGCTTGTGCCGCCCTCCAGCGGCGTTCACCGGCGATAATTTCATATCCCAGGAGGTCCTTGCGGACAATGATGGGCTGTATGATACCGCTGCTTTTAATAGAAGCAATCAAATCCTTCTGTCTGTCGTCGCTGAAAATTTTACGCGGCTGATAACGATTGGGACGCAATTCTTCAATGCCGCAGGTAATACTTTTTTTCTTGTCGGCTTCGTTCAATAGATCAGGAAAGATGGCACCCAGTCCTTTCCCCAGCACATTCTTTTGTGCCATTTAAAATCCTCCTTGAATGATTTCTCTGGCCATTTCCATGTAGGCCGCCGCGCCACGTGATTTAATATCATAAAGTATAATCGGCAATCCGTGACTGGGGCATTCCGAAAGCCTTACATTGCGCGGAATGACCGTTTTAAAAACCTTATCGCCGAAATGTTGACGAACATCATCAGAAACTCGATGCGATAACAAGTTACGTTGGTCGAACATCGTCAACAGGATGCCGCCTAACGTCAGGCGTGGATTTAACTGAGCCTTGACCAGCTTAACGGTATTGAGCAGGTAGCCCAATCCCTCCATGGCATAATATTCACATTGTAAAGGAACAATCAGGTAGTCAGCCGCGACCAGCGCATTGACCGTCATCATACCCAGCGAGGGGGGGCAATCAATGACGATGAAATCATAGTTGATGTCCGGAGAATTTAATAAATTTGTCAGTTTGTGTTCTTTATTTTCCAGACCGACAAACTCAACTTCAATGCCGATGAGATCCTGACTGGCCGGAACAACATCCAGATTCGGTACCGCCGTTTTCACAATCACATCTTTGAGCGGCACCTGACCGATCATGGCGTGATACAAATTTGCCGTCTGAAAAGAATCTCTATCCGCCCCTATACCGCTGGTGGAATTGCCCTGCGAATCACCATCGATAAGCAAAGTTTTTTTTTCCGCCGCCGCCAGCGAAGCAGATAAATTTATCGCGGTGGTGGTTTTACCAACCCCACCCTTTTGGTTAGCTATGCATATGATTTTATTCATTATTTTATTAAGCGCAACAAAATGAATTCTTTTGCAAGAATTGTTGATAGCCCTAGCATAAAAAAGTGTTTTTTAGAAGTCTTTTTTAATTTTTTCCGATAATAATTTTCAGCGGCGCGGCCAGAAAATCAGCCTTTATATCGTGTTGAATCAATTGAGATATTTTGTGCTGATGATTTGTTTTCAGGCATTGACTTAATTCCTGTTCAACGCTGGGTCCTTTCCAAGCAATCAGTTGACCCGCCGGCGCAAGAAAAAAATCCCCCAGGGTTAAAAGTTCGTCCATTTTAAAAGTAGCGCGGGAAATAAGAATCTCAAATTTTTCCTTCCATAAATCCGCCTTGAGGATGTTTTCAACGCGTTCATGAAGAACATATGTCGCCTCAAGCCGTAAAAGACGGATCATATGCTTTAAGAAAGAAACCTTTTTGCGATTGGCCTCCAGCAGGTAAATTTTCAGATCCTGTCGTGCTATTTTCAGGGGAAGACCGGGGAAACCGGCTCCTGAGCCGACGTCGATGATCATAGCCTGGGGCTGTGTGATGAAAGGAAGGGCGGTGAGCGAATCCAGAAAATGACGCGTCATAATTTCCCCGGCGGAATTTTCGGAAATCAAATTTGTCCTGGCATTCCAATCCAGAAGTTCATTTTTATAAATCGCAAATTGGGACAATTGCCGATGGTTTAAATCGATGCCCAGGGACTTCGCGTGTTTGCCGAGCAGTATCATTTCCATTTCCATTGTAAAAAAATAACAAAAAAAAGTCAGTGCCGCAAACGATAAATGATAACGGATACAATTCTTTTGACACGGTGTATGCGCAATGTTAGAAATATTGCAACATTGATTGTGGGAGGTGGATCATATTTTTCGCTGGCTGACTAACCGCCGTCGGGCAAAACTTCAGCAAGAACCCTTTCCGGAGGACTGGGAAGATATCATCAAGCGCAATGTTTCTCATTACTGCCTGCTGGACGATAGCGAACGCGTTCATTTACGCCGGTTGATTCAGGTCTTTATTGCCGAGAAAAATTGGGAAGGATGCGGAGGACTGGAGCTGACGGACGAAATCAGAGTGACCATCGCCGCTCAGGCCTGTCTTCTGATTTTGTGCCTGCCTCACAATTTTTATCATAATGTGGAAACGATCCTCGTCTATCCCTCCACAGTGATTCCGCCGCAGCGTCAACCGGGTTTTTTTGAAACCGTTCTGGAACCTGTAGAAAATGAATATCCCATTGTCGGTCAGGCGATGCAACACGGACCGGTTATTGTCATCTGGGATGCCGCGTTGCATGGCGGGCGTCACCCTGAATCGGGCCATAACGTCGTTTATCATGAGTTCGCGCATAAACTCGATATGCTGGATGGCGCTGCCGATGGTACGCCACCGCTGAAAGACAGGAAAGAATATCGCAACTGGGTGATGGTTTGTTCCCGCGAATATTTACGCCTGAGGCATGACGCCGAACTGGGTAGAAGAACCTTTTTGAATGACTACGGCGCGTACAGTGAAGCGGAATTCTTTGCTGTGGCCACGGAGCAGTTTTTTGATCAGCCTTTGATCATGATTCAAAACGCGCCCGATCTGTACAAGGTTCTGAAAGAATATTATCGTCAGGATCCGGTCCTGCGTGTCCGCAAACATTCCTACTGAGCGACTTCTTCCGAAAAACTGAAACAAAATCATTCATCTTAAAGTCCCGTCGCGGCAACTAATCCATTGACACCATAAGGTGATTTTAGTAGTAATCAATAGTTTCTTCGATAAGTTACAATGCCTTGGATAATGTAAAGCAAAGGGCGGAGCTGTGACAAATCACATTCATAATCATTGTAAGGAACGTGACTCTCATTTTTAAAGAATGATTCAGGATCTGACCAACATTTTTAATCAACTTGTCGCCGTTGTAACACAGCACAGGATCTTCCTGCTGTTTTTGACCTGTACCGGTCTTGGTTTTGCCGGCGCCTGGTTGATTGCCGGCATACCGTTTAGAGAACATCTGCTGGACATGCCCAAGGAGCGCAGTTCGCATACAGAACCGACCCCCCGGGGCGGCGGTGTGGGCATTCTGGCGGCTTTCATTGTTGCGGGGCTGACATTGCGCATTCCGACAACCTTTCTCTTTGCCGCGATTCTCATTTCCGCCGTCAGTTTATATGGAGATTACTTTCGTATTTCGGTCAAATTCCGACTGCTTGTTCAGATTATTTCCGCTTTGATTTTTCTATTTCCCCTGTTGCCAAAACTCAGTGCCCATTACGACATTTCCACTTTTGGTTTTGCTCCGTTTATTTTTCTGCTGATACTGCCGCTGATTTTTATTTTTCTGATCGGCACGGCGAACTTTTATAATTTTATGGATGGCATCAACGGCATTGCCGGTCTCAGTGGCATCATCGCCTTCGGCTTGCTGGGTATTTATACCCTTGCCCGAGTGCAGACAGATGCTTTCCAACAGTCCCTCTCATTTTTATCTGTCTGCGTTGCACTTGCCTGTCTGGGCTATCTGCCCTTGAACATGTTTCGTGCCAGGGTTTTCATGGGGGATGTCGGCAGCATTCTGCTGGGATTTGTCTTTGCCGCGCTGGTTGTTGTTTTGGCCAGGAATTACCTCGAGATGGTCTGTTTTGCCGCATTGCTTTTTCCATTTTATGCAGATGAACTCACTACAATGGCCATCCGTCTTCAGGATAAAGAAAATCTGACAAAACCGCATCGACGTCACCTGTACCAGATTCTGGCTAATGAACATGGAATCGCCCACTGGAAGGTAACGCTGCTGTATGGCATTATTCAGCTCGGTATTGGTGCCGGTGTTCTGATGCTTTACGCTTATGGGGCGCGAACGGTCGTGCTGTTTCTCACAACCTGCTTTCTTGTTTTTGCTTTCATAAGCTGGTACATTCGCACAAAAATAGCGGTAAGTTTGGAAAAGAATAATGATTAACAAATGATAATCGATGAGTATAAGTAATCAGGGATTTTTATTGAGAATTTTTAAATCCGGTTGGCAGGATATCTTCGCGGCTTTCAAAAGATATGAACTCGCCGGCGTGCTGGGCTGGCAGGATATTCGCCAGCGTTACCGGCGCTCATCGCTGGGCCCGTTTTGGATTACCATCAGCATGGGTGTTTTAATTGGAGCGCTCGGTCTGGTCTTCGGCAATCTTTTTGACACCCCCATGAAAGAGTTTCTCCCTTTTCTGACGGTCGGGTTGATTTTATGGACGCTGATCACGACGATACTGACCGAAGGCTGCACGGGCTTCACCGTGGCTGAAGCCATCATCAAGCAAATTTCTTTGCCTCTGTTTACCCACATTCTACGGGTGATATGGCGCAACCTGATTATTTTTGGCCACAACATCGTCATCTATCCTTTGGTGTTACTCGTCTTTTGGTTGCCTTTACGTCCGTCCGCTGCTTTGTCTGTCGTGGGCCTTGTGCTTTTGATGATCAACCTATCCTGGATCGCTCTTCTGCTGGGCGTTTTATGTACCCGTTATCGCGACATTCCTCAGATCGTTTCCAATCTGTTGCAGGTTTGCTTTTACCTGACGCCGATCATCTGGATGCCGCATCTGTTGCCGAAACGCGCCAGCCTGCTGTTGCTGGATGCCAATCCTTTTTTCCATTTAATCGAAATTGTCCGCGCTCCCTTGATGGGCACATTACCATCCGCTGTGAACTGGCTGGTCTGTATTCTTCTCGCGTTAGTTGGGTGGGGTGTCACCATTTTATTTTACGGACGGTTTCGCTCGCGCATCGCTTACTGGTTATAGGACGGAGTTATGACACACATTCGTATGAATAATGTATGCGTTGATTTTCCGATTTATAATACCACCGGACGATCGCTGAAAAACCAGCTGATGCAGGCGGCCACCGGCGGCCGCATGGGTTCCAACGAACAGGGCCGTGTGGTCGTGAGGGCTCTGCAAAGCATTAGCCTTGAATTCAAAGAAGGAGACCGGGTGGGTGTGGTCGGTCGCAATGGCGCGGGTAAAAGCACATTGCTGCGGGTTATTTCCGGCGTTTATGAGCCGATAGAAGGTTTCCTAGAAGTCCAGGGAAAAATTACCAGCATGATTGATCTGAGTCTCGGGATGGATGGCGAGGCAACCGGGGTTGAAAACATTTACCTTCGCGGCGCGCTGCTCGGTTTCCACCGGCAATGGCTGTCCTCAAAAATAAGCGATATTGTGGATTTTGCCGGTCTTGGTGATTTCATTCGCATGCCGCTGCGCACCTATTCTACCGGCATGCAAATGCGATTGGCCTTTTCCATCGCCACGCTTGTCCAACCCGAAATTCTTTTGATGGACGAATGGCTGACGGTAGGGGACGCGGACTTTAAGGAAAAAGCGCAGCAGCGACTTCATGAAATTGTTCAGAAATCCAGCATCCTGATTATCGCGACACATTCACCGGAACTGGTTAAAACGATTTGCAACCGGACTGTTCGGTTGGACCGGGGGGCAGTTATTGCCATGTAGATTAGTAAGTATAACAAATCTTCCCCCAAAAGATTATGACAAGCAACGTGCTAAGAAATATTTCCAAAACCTGCTAAGGAAAAAACTCAGATTGAAGAAATTAATTAAAAATACGCTTAAAAGAATACCTTCTGTCAAAAATTTACTAGAAAGGATTTACAATCTGGAAAGACAGAATCACTCACTGATAGATGAAATGCATATCTTAAAAACGGAAATTGAGCATATGCATCAAGAAATTGATTATAAATATTACGAGGGCTTGCATCCTGAAAACTATTTATGCGCATTAAAAAACTGGTTTAAAAAATATGCCGGGAAAACGCTTGATCTTGAGAACCCGCAGACCCTTAATGAAAAAATCCAATGGCTGAAATTGTATGACAGCACGCCGCTAAAGACTCAATTAACTGATAAATATCTCGCGCGGGAGTGGGTGAAGGAACGAATCGGCGAAAAATATCTCATACCGCTGCTGGGGACTTGGGACAAATTTGACGAAATAGATTTTGACAGGCTTCCTGCCAAGTTTGTGCTTAAAGCTAATCATGGGTGCGGATGGAACATAATTGTCAAAGACAAGAATACATTTGATAAGGCAGCGGCAAGAGAAAAATTTAACAAATGGCTCAACACTAATTTCGCTTTTGTTAACGGATTGGAGCTCCACTATAAAGACATATTTCCCAAAATTATTGCCGAACAGTATTTGGAAAATGATAATGGATACTTATATGATTATAAGGTTTTATGTTTTAATGGAAAACCGCATTTTATTTTAGTTGACATCGAAAGGCATACTAACCATAAGCGCAATGTTTATGATTTAGATTGGAACATTCAACCATTTAGTAACTACCCAAAATTCGAGACAATAGATAAACCCGATAATTTAGATGAAATGATTTTTTTAGCAAAAACACTTAGCAAAGATTTTGCATTAGTAAGAGTTGATTTTTATTTGTTGAATGATGGATCTCTGAAATTCGGTGAACTTACTTTTACGCCTGCTTCTGGTCAGTTATGGTGGGATCCTCCTGAATATGATTTGGTGTTAGGTCAAATGATCACCCTGCCTCAAAAGAAAAATAAGTAAAATAATGATCAAAAGAATTAGAAACTATTTAAAGAAATTCATTCCCGCGTTGGGAAAAACTTCCAATTATGAGTTACAAAAGCCTGAAGAAGTAACAAAATGTACACCTAAAGCAATGAAATATTTTGGCGTACCATTAGTCGAACACTGCAATTTAAGATGTTGCGGCTGCGATCATTTTGCGCCCCTGGCAGAAAAGGAATTTACAAAGATGGACGTATTCGAAAATGATTTTGCCAGAATGTCCTATCTGATGCAGGGCGAAGTTGAAAGAATAGGGCTAATGGGGGGAGAGCCGCTATTACATCCGCAAGTTAAAGATTGCTTATCTATCGCCAGAAAATATTTCCAGAAATCGAGAATTCGTATTGTGACGAATGGCGTTTTGCTGTTAAAACAAAAAGAGGATTTTTGGAAATCATGCCGAGAAAATAATATTATCATAGAAGTTACTAAATATCCCATTAACCTTGATTTTGATAAAATGAAAGAAGTTGCAGGTCGCCACGATGTGCTTTTAACTTTTCGTGACAATACAGGCGAAGTGCAAAAGACTTCTTACCATATACCGCTTGATTTGAATGGCGAGCAGGATATTCCAAGGAACTTCGTGAAGTGCTTTCATGCCAATCATACCATATTTCTGAAGGGGGGAAGGCTTTATACCTGTACTATTGCCCCCAATATTGTCCACTTTAATAAGTTCTTTAATAGGGACTTGCCGACGTCCGACAGCAATTCAATCGATATCCATCAGGCACAAAGCGCACAGGAAATTTTTGAATTTTTAAGCAAACCAATTCCATTATGCAGATACTGCTATGTAGAAAAGAGAACTTTTGGACATCCATGGACAAGATCCCGTAAAGAGATAAAAGAATGGACAGTATAAATAATATCAAAACCAAGCTTATCATGACATTGCTGGTGCGCGATGAAGAAGATATTGTGCGCTACAATATTGATTTCCATCTTAGTAAGGGTGTTGATTTTATTATTGCCACGGATAACGGCTCCACTGACTCAACAAGGGATATTCTCCGAGAATACGAAGAAAGAGGTGTTCTACATCTTATCGATGAACCGACTCACAATCACAATCAGGCACAGTGGAATAATCGCATGGCACAAATTGCACACGATCAATATGACGCAGATATTATTTTTCATTGTGATGCCGATGAGTTCTGGTATCCCAGATCGGGAAATCTCAAAGACGAAATTTTGAAAAGAAAGGAAGATATATTGGTTGTTGATGTTGTCAATGTTCTTTTGCAGGATAAAAGAGGGGATGAAGCATTTCCGGAAGATACAAAATTTGCGGTATTCAATCCAATTATTCCTAAAGATTATGAAGAAGAAACAAAACAGAAAAATCTGTTTTATTTTAAGTATCCCCCCAAGGTTATGTTTACAGTTATGAAAAAATTACTACTTGTTACACAGGGGAATCATAGCGTAGCAAATATGGATGAAACAATAACGATAGATAAAGCTCATGATATATTGATTTATCATTACCCTATACGCAGCAAAGAACAATTTATTAAAAAGGTCATTAGAAGTGGAAGTGCATATGAAAAAAACAAATTGCTTGATAAAGGCATGGGGTTCCATCTCAGACGTTGGTATGATCGATATAAAGAAGGGTTTTTGGATGAAGAGTACAAAAATCTGATTCTTCATGAGGACGAAGTTGCTCAACTAATTCTCGAGGGATTTATAGAGGAGATTGACTTCCATAGCTTCATTTTAGGTCATGAGGATAAAAAGAGTAGGTGGAGATTTTTCAATCGCAAATTTGAGTATGAAGACATGTTCATGGACTTTAATTGGCCTTGGGCAGGACATAAGAATTTTGCATATGATTTGATTCGTAATATTAAACCGCAAACTATTGTTGAGTTGGGTACTCACAAAGGAACATCTTTTTTTTCATTCTGTCAGGCAGTAAAAGATGCGTATTATGATGCAAGCCTGTATGCTATAGATACGTGGCGAGGAGACGAACACGCAGGATTTTACAATGATAACGTTTTTAACGAAGTGAGAGGGATAAAAGAAAAATATTATGATAGCTTGAAAATAAAGTTTTTACGAAAAACATTTGATGAAGCGATTGGTCAATTTGAAAATAATACAATAGATTTATTGCATATCGATGGGTTACACACATATACAGCCGTAAAGAATGATTTTGAGAAATGGTTTCCCAAAGTCAAAAATGACGGCATTATTATGTTACATGATATATTTATTAGCAGAGACGATTTTGGTGTTTATAAATTGTGGGAAGATCTAAAAAGGGAATACAAGACCATAGAGTTTCATCATTCTTATGGTTTGGGTATTTTATTTAAGGATGATGCAAGATATCAAACTTTGACTGGAAGAGA
>JAGPFC010000055.1 GCA_018056685.1 Smithella sp. | reverse complement strand
ATAAAAGAGTTTCGGCTGTGTATCAGGTTGGTAACCCATCATGGCTGTTTCTCTCCAAGAATTTGTTGCTATTTTTATAGCCGCTCTTTATAATCTTTGCAAAACTTATTTGGGCAACAGGCCGTTGTAACATTGATTTGACATGATCCTGATGAACTGATGCAACTGGCCGATCCGCCATCGGCATTAAATTGGAGTTTGCCCTCGGCATCGGAAAGCCCCAATTGAATAAATTCAATATCACGGAAATCCTTTAGGCGGGCTTGGGCCTTGTTCAAATTGCTTGAAGACGGTTCGAAAAGATAAACTTTCTTATATCCCGGATATCTACGGCAGAACTCTTCGGTTGTGTCTCCGTCATATCCACCGGCATCGACAAACACATCCATTGTCCCCAATCCCAGAAAGTTTTCAAAATACTGTTCCCGGGGCCGAAAAGAATAAGAAGCCATGGACTTGCAATCGCCGGTCAAACGAAAACTGAGGATATCATCCAACACTCTTCTGGACTGGTCATCAGCAAGAGCAGAACTGAGTGCCTCCCATTTAGAATGATTCTGTTGAAAATCAGCACGGGTGTCCGCAACGAAGTTGGGTAACGGAATTAAATCAGGAAGTGAAAGATTCAAATCAGAATATGCTAGACCTCCTGAAACATTCAGATTTTTAATTTTATTTATTGCTGTCACCGGCATATTACACATTGAACAATTTACAACGATTGCCTGCTTCGGAACATTACTGCTGTTGACGACCGGCTTGCCGTGCCAGATTGTTCCCTGTTCAGCATAATCGTCCACAAATCCGTCAATATCGATAACTTTCAATAGGGCTTCCGAGTGTTCATTACGACCAAATAGATATCGCCGGCCAACACCCTCGGGCGATATAAAGAGATCAACCAGATGCTTTATATCGGGTGATATTTTTTTTTGTAAATCAATTATTGAACTGTGATGAATCATTTGCTGTCTCATAGAAATTTTATGTAATGAAACAATTATATGTCACATGGCCAAGTATACGATTATTACACTTTACTCCATGATTTTTTGTCAATTGATTTAACCATGGCTTCAATCATCTGGATGCCTTCCAAGGCCAGTTCTGCGCTAAACACGTTTTCAGAAGTCCACTTGCCTGTTGCTTTATATTGTTCAAGACAATCGGCTATATCATCGTATAGATTGGCGAAAGCCTCTATGAAACCGGCGGGATGACCGGATTTAAATCTGTTATAACGACGCATGTTGGCCACTTCGACTATTGAGGCTCGATCAACAATTTGCCTTTGTCCATCTGAAAAAGATATTATCAATTCCTCCGGTGACATCTGATACCATTCCGCCGATGCATCTGAACCATAGATTCTCAACCGCAAACCGTTTCTGTGTCCCAAGGCGGATTTGCTGAACCACATCTGCCCCTGAATGCCTTTCGAATACCGGCAAAGACAGGCTACATTGTCTGTTACGTCTGGGAACCATCCGAAGCTGTCCTGATCGGCCACGACGTCAAGTGGTTTTTGCCCCAGCAAATAATGAATCAGATGATGTAGGTGCGATCCCAAATCAAGATGGATTATCGGTACTTTCCCATCAGAGAGGCGCCACGATTGAGGAACCGGCTTGTTACCTTGAGCATCAACCCTTATATATCCTTCCTGTGGCATTTCCGCCTGAAAGTGCAGAATCCTGCCCAAAGTTCCTTTCTGAATCATGTTACGCAATTCACGGATCATTGGATAACCGGAATAATTATAGGTAATCGCAAGGAAACCTTTCTTATGGTTCCGAAGCTCAAGGATTTTTTTTGCATCAATACTGTTTGTAACCAGGGATTTCTCACATATAACAGGGATACCTTCTTTCAAGCAGTCCATTACAGTTTCAACGTGTGCCGGTGTCGGTGTCAGGATGGCAATTGCATCGAGGCGTCCCTTCTCATTTTTAATCATTTCCTGCCATGAGTTATAAACACGGTTCGCAGCGACACCATATACTTGTGCGCTTTCGCGATTACGCTGTTTATCGGTACTAAAGCATCCCGCATTCAGGGTCCACTTGTTATCCATGGTGCTCGACACAAAATGTGTATATCCGACCGCGGAATTCAGAGAACCGCCAACGAACCCGAGCGACATGGGCCTTGAAGTAGCCGGTTTATCTTTCATAATCACCTCAAATTTCAGAACTCAGTAAAGAACGCACTCAAATAAAAACCGTCGGACTTGCATAGATAAATTTTAAATATTTCAGCCACAATTATAATTATTGTGTATTATTTATCGTGTACAATTTCCTTTTAAGCGTTTTTTGATACAGATCAAGGAGTTCTTTCTCCGTAATGCTCTTTAAAAAAATCAATGCTATCCGGCCAAAGGGACTGGTCTTGATTAAATCGCCAGCCAGGCTTATCGGAACCATCTTTTCCATTGTAATCGGAACGTTGAATTTGATTGACCCCAAAACACCTTCAACAGGTTGGGATATGGTATGCCTCATGATCCAGGATTTCTTCAGTTTATTTATTTTAAAGGAATAATTATGTCTTACAAACGGTCGAGCATATATTTCCGCGTATTTAAAGCCGGTTGAAAGTTCAATCAGTTGACTATACAAATCACCGGGACAACGGCGCGTAATTTCTATCAGCCAGAATGAATTTCCCTTCTTGATAAATTGAGTGTGGATTAATCCGTCAACCAACTCAAGTTTTTGTGATATCAAAGTAATGCAGTCGCGGAGACTGTTCAACATTTTACCGGGAAAGTTATAGATTACGCGACTTGTATCAACAACAAACGGATTGGCTGTACCATGTTCTTCGACAATAAAGTCCGCGACAATGCGGCCACATTTGATAAACGCCGAATGACTGTATAACTGCCCCTGAACATATTCCTCTATAATAAATGTTTGAGAATGTGAAAATTCCTTTGCACGCTCTATGGCCTGTTTCATCCTGTGCTGTTCGGACTTTTGAACAACTGTCAGGCCGCGGCCGCTGTATGCATCTACCGGTTTGACAATTAAAGGCCATATTTTAGAGGTATTTTCTGTGGTAATGATTTGCGGAACCGGCAAACCAATCTTTGTTGCAAATGTCCGGAATGCCATTTTGTTGTTGATTATTTCGGTTGTTTCCAATGAATCTAAACCGGAAAAGCGACCGGATGAATTCAGGGCTGCACAAACTTTATATGAAAGATCATTGCAACCGGGAATAATGTAATCGATATTTAATTTATCGATTATTTTTTTTGTTCCATCCACATCGGAATAATTAAAATTAATGTAATTTTTAACACATTTGGCAAGGAAATCATTCGGATTACCGCCTATGACGAATGCGTCAAATCCGGCTTTAATGAGATAATTATAAATTGGAGCTGAAGAAAAATTTGTATCAACTAATAAAACCTTTTGCATCATGAACCTTTAATTATGGTTATTATCTTGGTAATGATCTCATTTTCCAAAGCGGGATAAATCGGCAAACACAGCACCTGTTCAGCTATCATTTTTGCTACCGGTAAATTGGCATGCGAAGCTGATGAGAACCCCCTGTACATTGGAAATTCACTGATTAATGGATAAAAATAACGTCTGGGGAAAATTCCTTCTTGGCGAAGCTTATCGTTTAACCCGTCACGAGTCAGAGGATATTCCTTTTTAACCAGTATAGGGAAATACGAATAATTATAAATTGTGTCGGCAGGCAATAGAGGAATGAAAATGCCGTTTACATGAGAAAGTTGTGCCCTGTATTCACCATCTATTTCTTTTCTCTTTTCAATTGCCTTGTCAATATGCTTGAGTTGTAAAAGTCCGAATGCTGCCTGCATTTCATTCATCTTGGCGTTGATTCCCGGTGCCACAACTGTCACTTCATCATGGAAGCCGAAATTTTTAAGGTCATCAATACGTTTCTTGATTTTAGCGTCGGGACAAACTATGGCACCGCCCTCAAATGTATTGAACACTTTTGTGGCATGAAAGCTCATCGTTGATAGATCTCCGTGCTTCAAAAGACTTTCACCTTTATATTGAACGCCAAACGCGTGCGCCGCATCATAAATGACTTTTAGTCCGTATGTATCGGCAATTTTCTGAATTTTTTCCACATCACAGGGTTTTCCATACACATGCACAGGCATGATTGCAGTCGTGTGAGGAGTGATTGCCGCCTCGATTTTCTCAGGATCAAGATTTAAGGTTTCGGGATCAATATCCACGAAGACTGGTTTTATACCATTCCATAAAAGAGAATGAGCGGTGGCAACAAAAGAAAACGGCGTGGTGATAACCTCTCCTGTAATCCGCAATGCTTGAAGCGCTGTAACAAGTGCAAGAGTGCCATTGGAAAACAAAGCGAGATGATTAACTCCGAGGTAATCGGCCAATTTATTTTCGAGTTCCTGATGAAAGGGGCCCGCATTGGTCAGCCATTTACTTTCCCAGATATTTTCAAGATAGGGGATAAATTCAGAAAGGGGAGGAAGATAAGGTTGAGTCACAAATATTGGTTTATCTGATGTTTTCATCTCCTATATCCTTACCGTCGATAAAATTTTTTCCAGATGTTGTTCAGTATATAAAATAGGAATAATTAGCAATAAAAATTTACCAATTTGAAATATTCTACAAAAGAATTCTTCGCCTTTTAAGTAACGCTAGAAAATGTCTCTGCATACAAAATAATTGACATAAAAGCTGAATTTCCTTATATCGAACAAAACAAGGTAAGACCTTACTGCAAAAAAATAAGTGTATTCAAATAAACATATCCTTTCCTAATCTGCGGAAAACAAAAAAATGGAATGGCTTAATTTAACTGTTCAGGAGCATGTATAGAAAAATGCATATAAAAGTTGCGGATTACATCGCTGATTGGCTTACGTCAAAAAAAATAAAACATGTTTTCACCGTGACCGGCGGCGGAGCGATGCACCTGAACAACGCCTTTGGCAAACATCCGAAGCTGAAGTGCGTTTACAATCATCACGAGCAGGCCTGCGCGATGGCGGCGGAAAGCTACGCCCGGTTAAGCAGACAAATCGCTCTTGTATGTGTAACCAGCGGACCGGGAGGAACAAATGCCATAACCGGTGTGCTGGGTGGCTGGCTCGATTCCATACCTATGCTTATCATTTCGGGGCAGGTTCGTTTCAGTACAACAGTCAGAAGCACCGGCTTAAATCTTCGCCAACTCGGAGATCAGGAATTTGACATTACTAAAGTTGTTGCGCCGATGACCAAATACGCCGAAATGGTCATTGAACCGACCGATATTCTCTATCATCTGGAAAAGGCTTATTATCTTGCCGTCCATGGCAGACCCGGTCCCTGCTGGCTGGACATTCCGCTTGATGTTCAGGGTGCCATCATAGACACAAAAAAGCTGAAAAAATACAATCCGCAGGAAGACATCAGGGAAATCGCGCCAAAAGTCAGCGAAAAAACCGTCCTGAAAATATTGGAGCGCATTCAAAAAGCTGAAAGACCGGTAATTCTGGCCGGTTCGGCGGTTCGTTCTTCCGGTGCTTTCGATAATTTTCACAAGCTCATAAAAAAACTGAATGTTCCTGTGGTAACAGCCTGGAACGCCCATGATGTTATTTGGAACAGTCACCCGCTTTATTTTGGCAGACCGGGAACTATCGGCAACCGTTGCGGAAATTTTATCACACAAAATGCAGATCTGGTCATGGTAATGGGTTGCCGTCTCAACATCAGACAGATTAGTTATAATTGGGAAATGTTCGCACGGGAAGCATATAAAATCATCGTCGATATCGATCAAAATGAACTTAAAAAACCTACCCTTGCTCCTGATCTTCCAGTACTTGCGGATGTCGCCGATTTGATAAAATTACTTTTGAAAAAAGTGGTAACTTTACCAAAGAAAAAAGCATGGATGGATTATTGCAGGTCCATTCGCCGCCAGTTTGAAAATCTTTGCGGCGCAGGTTCGGCAGGTCGGGCGAAAGTCAATCCTTATTATTTTGTGGATTCATTCACAAGAAAACTGAAAGAAAAGGATATTATTGTTACGGCAAACGGCAGCGCTTGCGTTGTTACATTTCAGGCAGCCGTTATAAAAAAGGGGCAACGGCTCTATACTAATTCGGGATGTGCCTCCATGGGCTATGATCTGCCGGCGGCCATCGGCGCGCATATGGCGTCGGGCAGAAAGGTTTACTGTATTGCCGGAGACGGCTCCATGCAAATGAATATTCAGGAATTACAAACGATTATTCATAATAAAATGAATATAACCATTTTTCTTTTTAATAACGATGGCTACCATTCCATCAGGCAGACACAAAATTCTTTTTTCGGCAAACCTCTCGTCGGTGTCAATTCATCTTCAGGCATCAGTTTCCCCGATGCAGAGAAAATAGCTCGTGCGTACGGCCTGAAGTATGCGAAAATAGTCAATAATGCTTCGTTAAAGCCCGTTTTGAATAGAGTGCTGAAAATGAAAGGTCCGGTTTTTTGCGAGGTGGTATTGAATCCAAAACAGAATTTTGAGCCGAAGCTGGCTTCCAAAAACCTGGGCAATGGCAAAATGTTTACTCCTCCCCTGGAGGACATGTATCCTTTCTTAGACAGGGACACCTTTAAAGAATGCATGATCATCAAGACAATCAAAGAGGAATAAGATATGCAATCGATCAGAATCCTTGACTGCACGCTGCGCGACGGCGGCTATGTGAACGACTGGAACTTCGGTCTCGGTACCATTGAAAGTATAATCAGCAGGCTGGACAAAGCCGGAATAGATATTGTTGAAATAGGATTTCTTGATGAAAGAAGAACATATGACGAAAATCGTTCTATTCTGCCTGACACAGAATCTATAAAACCCATTTTTAAAAACCTTGATGTTCAAAACGCAATGATTCTGGCCATGATCGATTACGGCACTTGCGGCATCGAAGCACTTACTGAGCAGAAAGATTCCGTTCTTGACGGGATCAGGGTTATATTCAAGAAAAAAGATTATCCCGAAGCTCTGAAGTTCTGCGCAGAGATCAAGAGAAAGGGTTACAAACTATTCCTCCAGCCGGTTTCTGTCACCGGTTACTCGGACACCGAAATGAAAGCGCTGCTCAAGGAAGTAAACAAAATCGGCCCCTACGGTATATCCATTGTTGATACTTATGGCCTTATGCACAAGAAAGAGATGATGCATTATTTTGACCTGATGAATGATCATCTCAATGATGACATTCTCATCGGTTATCATTCCCATAACAACTTCCAGCTTGCTTATGCCAATTGCACCGAACTGATGGCCATGGATTCCAGGAGACAACTCATTGTTGACGGTTCGCTCTACGGTATGGGGAAAAGCGCGGGTAACGCCTGCACTGAGCTGCTGGCCATGCACGTCAACGAAAACTATGGTGGAAAATACAACATTGATCAGATCCTCGAAGCGATTGACGTGGACATTATGAAGGAATACTCGAAAAAATACTGGGGGTATTCACTCAAGCATTTTATGGCTGCTTCCAATGACTGTCACCCGGATTACGTGAGTAATCTGCTGGATAAGAAAACGCTTTCCGTCAAATCCATTAACGAGATTATCACGCAAATCGAACCGGATAAAAAGCTAACCTTTAACCGGGATATTATGGAAACGCTCTACCGGGATTATCAGAACAATATTATCGACGACTCCGCCGCGTACGCGACTCTGAAGGCCGAACTGGGAGAAAGAGACATCCTTATTCTTGCGCCGGGCAAATCCATCGAGGTGCAGGCGGGACAAATCCGAGATTTTATACAGAAGAAAAAACCTGTTCTTATCACCATAAATTTTGTCAATGATGATTACAGCCCTGATTATGTATTTATGGGCAATGCCAAGAGATACAGTCAGTTTTTCAATAAGATATACGGCAAGGAACATGATATGAAGGTCATCTGCACGTCCAATGTTT
>JAGPFC010000054.1 GCA_018056685.1 Smithella sp. | reverse complement strand
CGAGTTTTTTCCCGGCCAGATCGTTGGAGGCGGTCCAGTTATAGCCGAAGGCATGAACGGGAAATTCATAAAAGAGGCTCACGGTCTCATCCCACAGGCGTTTGTGAAGAACCTTGAGGATGTCGCCGTAGGTGCCCCACGATACCCCGCCCCAGCCGCGTTCCTTGCGGGTTTTGTCGATGCCGCCGGGGTCGGCAATACGCTTTGTTTGTATGGCGTCATCTTGCATGACTTCCAGATACTCAGGAGAAAATTGCTTGCCGATGACACGTTGCTTCTTGTCTGCAGCATCAACCCAAAATCCACCATAGTTCCATAGCATGAATACTTTCTTATCAGGATCCCAAACTTTTTCACCTGCGTTATTTTTCAACCGGCTGCCCATGATACCGGGAATGAAGATAATGGGTAAAACGTCACGCTCGATGACAATGCGGTTTTGTCTTTCTGTTTCCAGGCCTTCAATCGAGTTTTTTAAATCCCAAGCTCTTATTTTGATTATATTTGGTCCGTTGGACATGATAGTTCCTCCCAGGTCATATATTACGATTAACGTTTATAAGCGGGACGGAATGAATCGAGGGCCGCGTCCCAGATCTTTAATTTTTCATTGAGATTACCATCAGGACACTCTTGAACCATGATTCTGATAACGGGATACTCACCTGAATCCTTTCTGCCTTCATATTTCCATCCAAAATATAGTTCGGGATCACCATCTTCTGTCATTTTTGTAACAAGCTCATCTCCATTCAATCCATATATTGTTCGTTTAGAAGCTCTTATTTTATCAACATCAACTCCCGGCGCGAAATTCATCGCAAGCGATGCCGCAAAAGATTTAAGTAACCCTGTATCTTTAACTTGGTGCGTTTCATTCATATGTATCTCCAATTTCATCTCCATCGGCCCGTCAAAACGAGCATAGGTGCTTTCCTGGCGTTTGTAGGGAAGCTCGATGACACCATGTTCAGTGTAAAACGGATGATTGGTTGGCTGATTCAGAAAGGGACGGGGACTGTAAGCCTTGGACACTTCCAAGACGCGACCATACATGAAATTTTCTTTTTCCAATAGGCCACCCTTAAGCGAAAAAAGAACAGCGCCGCGTCCATAGGAAACTAAAAATTCCCAAGCACATTCATCATCAGCAAAAGAATCGCTATAGTATAAAACCCCTCTTGCCCATTTGCCCAATCTCTCGATTGGTTGTTCTTTGATGATAATCTTTTTGACGCCTTCCGGCTTTTTTAATTTTTCTATTTCTGAAAGACGACTTTTCCACTTTTGTTCTGCATCTTTCAAGTTTGGATATTCTTCAATTTCTACCCGCCTGAAACGGTTACTCTGAATCTCCAACTTAAAATCTTCCGGCAGATCAATGGCGAATCTCCCCATGTAATAGGTCTTCATCTTATGTTCAGCTCCTTTCGATGTTGGCATTGGTTTTTGTGTCTTCTTCATCGCTGCGTCACTGTAACTGCAAAGCAGCAGGCCGGTCAGCAGCGTAATCAACAGCAATCTTAAAGTGTTTCTCATGTATCCTCCATGTTACTTATAAATAAGCACACTTTTGAGCAGGCTGTTCAAAAAGGCTCAGAGACAAGGCGTCGCGATGTTCAAGCAGCGGAGCACAGGGATAGTTTGCCCCAGGAAGCAATCTTTCCTGAAGGAAGGCAGGGTTTGATTATTTTTACCATCGTCCTGCCTCTTTTGTCCCGAGTCAGCCTCACACCTTAGCAATCAGCTAAATTTTTGATGTCCTCATGTGGGTTGTTTGTCTTTTGCTTCCTGGGTGACCGACATCTCTTCCAGCATAGAATCATCAACCGTAAATGAGTATGTTCCCGTTTGAGCCATTTTCCTTTCGACAAGCTTGTAAACCTCTTTTTCTTTATACTGAAATGTCTCCGGACCGGAAATCGTATAGTGTAACTTAAGTCGCGGGTCATCTAGCGTGGCTGTTTCGTTTGGATGCTCAAATTTAAAAGAGAGAACAAGGTCGTAGCCGTTACCGTCCTTTTCCTTCGCGCTGGTATTTTGTTGTTGCAAAGCTGACGGAGGTGTGTTGCCGCTGCCCGACCTATTGCTGGTCATAGCATCCAGCCGCCGTCCAATCGTTTTTCCTTCCACGATAACATCGTTGGAAGTGGTGATAAATTTCGCCTTCCCCTTATTTGTGCCGGATACGATACCGCCTAGCTTTCCGGGTTCGTCACCGTAGCTGGTGTCAAAAACACTGTCGGAAAGCATAACAGGGTTACCGTCCATAGTAACAGTGTTGCTGCCCTGGGAGGTATCGGATGATTTTCCTATGTTGATGTAAGGAACCTGAACGACAGCCGGACCTACTGGCGTATTACAGACATCCGGCGAAGCGACAATGGTTCCGCCGCTGTTTTTATGCACAACGGTCTGATCATTGACAGCAACGGTTGCTCCCATTTCAATTAACCTCCGTTTCTTTTTGCTGACCGGCCAGTTGCAGACGCAGGTTGGAAAAGAGTACGTCCCGCTCAGGCTGCTCGACATGCTCAATACACATAACTTGCCTGTCTCCTTTATCGTCGGAGACGGCCATAGCTATGCGCTCACCCGGCGGCGTGCTCATAATCAGCTTGGTAAAACCATACGCCAGGATAATCGCTGCAAGAGCGCCGCCCGCATCACCTGCAACTGTTGCCGGAGTCCATAAATATCTTTGTTTTGAGGGATTCGGGAAAATGCGCCCCTTTGTCAGAGCCCATTCCAGAGCCCGCTGTCGCTCACCATTTTCGTCAGTGATTACGTGTAACACGCCGCGCCCTTTGTCATCGAGTCTTTCAAAGGCTTGATGAAAGGCTGTGGTCAATCCAAGGGCTTTGGATGGCTTGCCGTCCGTCCATGGGGCCGGCTCTGTGGCACCACCACGGGACGTGACCGCGGCCAGAATCGCCACGCCACGCCCACGCGCTGTTGACTCGCGCTCAAGCAAAATGGCACCGGCTGCTTCGCTTGCCATGATGCCATAGGGATTCATAGCGTCTTTAAGCCGGTCTTCCAGCATCAGGTTGTTGAGAATTGCTGTATCACACAGAGAATCGGCACATGCCACGATGGTATATTTGCACTGACCAGAAAGAGTCGCAGTCGAAATAAGATCAATTTGTCTGAAAAATTCCGTTCTCGGATGTCGCGCGACAACGAAAGAATTTGTAGAGAACCGGATCCCTGGATTTTTTTGTGCAAGTTCGTTTAGAATAACCTCTTCATATCCGGCCACGGGAAGCACTATCTTAAATTCGATTTCATTTTTGTACCTGGTCGGTAGATCGGCCAATATTTGAGAAATGGCCGGCATCAATAAAGCAGACAAGCGATTCGCTCCGGTAAGACTGTGTGGAATCAGGTCTTCGCCGACACGGCTGATGGTTGCACCCCTCAAAAGAGAACCTTTCGGATTGTCGGCAACCAGAACTGTTTCGTGAGACATATATCTGGAGCGGCTGTCAAGGAGCGCCTTTGCCGTATCCCAGGCGCTAGCTCCTATAGGTGACATGAGACCGACGCCGGTTATGACAACCCGTTCATCTATTGGTAATTTTGTATCTTCAGATCTTTTCATGTCAGTTTATTGATGTCTTGGCCCCCTTGATAACGATCTCTCCGGAAGCTTTCTCGGTCAGGGTAGAACCTTCGATAACAATATCTCCGCTCGATTTCATCGTAATTGTTGAATTACCGGCTTTGAAAATGATTTCTTCTTCTGCCTCCAGAGTAATGGTTTTAGCTTTCAATGTGCTGTTGAGTCTAACAGTTGAGGTCATGTCCTTCTCAACACTTATTGATCGATTCCCCATGACTTTTTCGGTCATGTTCACACCAACCAGAACCGCTTTCGTCAAACCGACTTCTTCGGCTTTCGCCCCGGCAACGGTCTCGTTCATCGCCGCGCCTACCGACACCTGATACAGGCCGCCGATAGACAGTTCTTTGGCAACGCCGATTGTTTCCATTTTGTTGATGGTAACAGTTTCATTTTTGTTCGCGCCGATCGTTTCTGTGTGATTGGCACCAATCGATATGGTCTGGTTCACTCCGACGCTTTTGGTGCGGTTGTTGGCGACGCTTAAGGTCTCGTCATGGCCGATGGTCTGCCCCTTGTCGTTCTTGATGAGGATGTTCCAGTCTTTCTCGCCCTGTAGGTAGATTTCTTCGTTTCCGGCCCTGTCTTCGAAGCGCAGTTCGTTGTAGTTTTCGTAACCCCCTTTAGGCGTGCTTCTGGTTCTAATGACAGTGCGCGTCTTTCCCGCAGGGAGATCGTAAAGGGGAGTGTGCCGGCCGTTATAGACGCTGCCGGTGATGATCGGCCAGTCCGGGTCGCCTTCCATGAAGCTCACCAGTACTTCGTCGCCGATGCGCGGAATGAATACGGCGCCCCAGCCGCCGCCACCCCAGGTCTGGGCGCATCTTAACCAGCAGGAGCTGTTTTCATCGCGCTTCCCCAGACGGTCCCAGTGAAACTGGACTTTCACCCGGCCGTATTCATCAACATAGATTTCTTCGTTTTCCGGTCCGACGACGGTGGCGGACTGCAGGCCGTGGATGTAAGGCTTGGGGATAGACTTACCCGGTCGAATCGTGACGGACGAAGGGACAACGGTAAAGCTGTTACTGTAGGTAAAGTCTCCCCCGATTCCCGTTTGCTCGCCAAGTACATGCGTTTGCTCGCCGCTGTGATGGACGTCTATGAGAACATACTCTTTGTCCAACAGGAATAGTCGTGCCCGGATAAGGTAAAAATGCGGCAAGGTGCCAGTCTGGAGCAGTTCCCGGAACCACTCGCCACCTGTTCCAGCATTTTGTGTTCTTCAAGTCTTTGTTTCGCCAGGCGATGGCCGTCCTCAGGGTAACCGTAGTTGTGTGGAAAATCATAAATTTCATATTTTGTGTTCTTCTTGCTTTCAGCTTTGGTTTCCTGCCACATACTTGGTTTTTTGAAATTATGAGCGGTCTGGACAATCAGGTCGGAACTCACGGTCTGGGCCATTAAAAGAGAAAAAATGGTTTCTTCCGTGGCAACCATACCGCCCCCCGATCTATATTCAATGACGGTATCACCATCGACGGGTTTATATGCCATGGTACTGTCGCCGAAAATAAGCAGGTGCTTGTTTTCGGAATGCTCAAAAAAGTAGTAGATGCCCTCTTCTTCCAGAATCCGGGAAATGAAGGCCAGATCCGTCTCACGATATTGAACGCAATACCTGCGTGGTTCATGTTTTCCCATCAGCCAAAATTGAAATTTCTCAGAGTCCAGTTTGTTTTCTTCAAGAATCTTCTTGACGATTTCGGGCACGGTCATCTCCTGGAAAATACGGCAGTCCTGATTGAGCGTCAAAAACCACAACGATGGAACAACTCTGGCTTCATATAAGTAAAACCGGCCATTGGTCCCGGATAGAACAAAGTTGTTTATTATGCCGTGAAAATGCCGGTCGTCGGGTTCGCCGGACACGGTGAGAATAGCCTCCTGCTCCAGCAGCTTCTCGGGCTCCTTGATTTCGTCCGTACCGACAAGATTTACCGAAAGTGTGAAGCAGTCCGATATCCTTTCGTTAATACTAAATGACCTGACGGCCAAACGGCAATCCGCCCCCGGGATTTTGAATCTGATCTTGCTTTGGTCCAGTGCTTCTGCAATGTTGCTCAGGATGTTCATGACATCACCCCCCTGATAATTTATTAACGTCTGTTTTTCTTTTTGCGTTTTCGTTTTGTTTCTACAGGCAGATTGGAATTATCCGACTCTGTAATGCTAAAGCTTTCCACCTTCGGCGGCCGATAGTCTTTCATCAGCCAGCGGGACAGAAAAAAACCGCGCCGCAGTTCCTGAATCTGTTCATAGTCGGCATTCTGGAATCGATAGCCCACCTCTTTTTCTATCTTGCGCAAAAGGAGAATGCGAACAAGGGCGGGCCCGAAGGTTTTAATGTTAAGATAAGAAAAAGTTATAATTGATAAAGGGGCTGCCAAAAAAATTGCATTCGCCCGCCCCCCGCCATAGAGTTCAAATAATAACGGAATATTTGTTATTCCCACCGCTGCTATCCAGAATGTATCTTTAATGCTCACGGCATGAGGCTTGGTCGTTAATTCCGGTTGGACTTGGGATTTTGAATAATCAATATATTTGTCAATTTCCTCACGCCAACGATTTCGGCCTTCTAACAATCCAAGTGCGCGCGCTTCCAAGAGCATGCCCATAGCAATTGTTAAGAGCATACAAAATGCATTCGTATTAAAGGCAAACCAGCGAACATCTGGACGTCCTGCCAGCAAAAAGGCGAATGCAGCAATGCTGCCTCCCATGAGAATTGGTAGCACACCAACATAATACGGCGATATGAAAATGGCATACAACGAAGAGAATTCTGCGCGATAGCTCAAATACAGACCTAGGGCAATCCCCGCGACAGCAGCAAGACATAGGGCAGGAAGCAAAATTTCTGACGGTATGTGTTTCGGGCTTTCACAGCACATCACCACAAAAAAAAGCGCTATTGCAAATACGTTCAAACCGCAAAACGCATAACATAATTTTGACATGAAGGGTGCATTGCGAAGTGAATACAACATCGTTATCTTCCTATTTGCTTTTCTGCTAAACGGCCTACGTTGTCAGCCATACCGCTATAATTCCAAAGTGCCTGGACACCTATGCCTAATATAAAAACGACCACGATGGTACCGACAACTGGAGCGCCAACAGCAGCTCCAGCGATGCCAATCGCTGTACCTACCCCCCATCCCACCAGATTCCCGCTCTGATGTTTTGCCTGATCAATCACAAACTGGCGACCGTCCAACTGGCCGTCGTTGAAGTTTCGATAGAGATCAATTGCAGTGCTTGGTGCAAAGGTCAATATGCCGCCTGCCATCCTCGTATTCAACATGGCAGACCTGCCGGTAATACCGGATAAGCCCCCTTGATTTTTTATCACATCGGCACGCACGCTAAAGCCGCCTCTTTTATAAATGCGTACTGCTTGTGGATTGGTTTTGAGCATCTGAGGATCCAGCAGTGGCGTGATAACTTTCACGTCCAGACCTCTTACACGCAGACGTAAACGGGGAGAACCCTTTCCACTTTTGTCGGCATTATACAAAGTCATGTTTTCGTTAAGTCTTACACCGTTAAACTTCCCGGATTTGATTTTCTTTTCAGCTTCTTGAAATTTGTGAGAGGACATAAACGCTTCCAGCCCTCCTCTGGCTTGATTGAGGTTGCCTGAAATATTGGAGCTGCCGAATATGGCATCCTTAAATACTCCACCGAACCCTGCTTCTTCGCCGGGTTGATAATTCAGATAATCCTTCAGCCATTCGGCATCCAGCAGGTTGTTCACAACCCGCGTGGCAAGCTCCCGGGCCAGCAGTTCGTCAAGGTCAAAATCTCCGTCAAGAGTCTGGCGGGATATTACCCAGTCATCCAAATTTTTTATGTATAAATTGGGAATCGGACGATGTATGCTGGGTATGTTTTGCAGTGATCGGCCCGCGTCCATCAGATATTGGTATTGGTTGATTTCTTGTATCAGTAATAACGTTTGCCGGTTTGCTTCCATCTGTATAGGCGACTTTTCTGGAGGCATCGATAACTCCTTAAACTGCATCGCACTTTGCAAGGCTGAAAGTCACTCCAAACAACAGATACCTTGCAAGGCTCTTGTTTTTTTGTTTAACCTTTTTTCAGTGCGAGGATCATTACCGCACACGCTTTACGGTTTGTGCATCTTTCGCTGCCCGGTTTACCGGCTATATTCCACCTGGCGGATAACCTCCGCCGGTGAGAACGATCCACCGGCAGAGGCTGTTCCGTCAACCTCTCTACCGCGGCACGGTCCAGGAATCTTCGGCTTCGATGCCGTCTGGCTCCCACGTCCATTTGATCTTCTTGTAGGTGAACGAAACTTCTTCCATGTGACGGTATGGCTCGTTCTCCGGCAAGAACGCCA
>JAGPFC010000028.1 GCA_018056685.1 Smithella sp. | reverse complement strand
TCGTTTTTGAATATACGTAATGTTGTTGTCAGATTTTTTAAAGACACTTTGTTTTCAGAACGCAGATATCAATGCTTTGTAGAAAGGATGTTGTAAAAAAGTGCTTTGGGCAACAGGCCGTCAAGATTCGATCTAAAAGATTGAACCAGCGTTTGGGAAGCTTAGTTTGAGTATCACCAAGAAACATCGTCATCGGGCAATGTCTGATAAGTCAGGCATTGGGTAGTACAAAAAAGAAGAGAGCTGCAATACTTCTTCCATATCCGTGGACAACTCATATGGTAACTGCTTTTAAAGCAGGCTGCCTTACCACTCAATACCCAAGAAGGATGGTTAATTTGTTTACCTACGGTGAGTGATGTAACTTTCACCTCACATCATCTGGGCATTGCAGCACTCTTCATATATAAAATAATTATGCCATCAGATTATTTCAAGGAACGCATTCTAAAACGGCCTGCGGCTGATTCAAACGTCCTTCGATTGAACCAGTTCTTTGTGACTAAACTCAAACCACTGGATTCAAGCTGCAGGATTGAAACCGTTTTAAGCTGCTAAACCGGTTCGTTGTGAAATATCGTAAGCGCTGATAAGTTCTTATGGCTTTTTTCCGCGGTGTCTAACCAGGAATAGGCCGGATAGACCCATGCACAGCAGGCCGCCCACAGACCAGGCGCCGATGCCAGTTGCAGCGGGTAAAAGATACAGAGCGGCAGCGCCGACAGCGGGCCCTATAAACTGGCCTGCCCCGATCATCGCTTCATGAACACCGGCATTAACCCCCTGATTTTCCATCACGTTCATGGAATAATAGAGAGAAGAGTAATAGATGAGCCCGATAGAAAGGCCGAATCCAATTTGCGCTATCAGGAGAAATCCAACCGACTGCGCCATCAGGATTCCGAAAAAACTGACGATCATGATAAAAAAAGAGCCGGCCAGCCATTGAAAACGGTAATGCCAGCCAGTCCATTGCCAGAAGCTCGCAAAAGCCGTCAGCCGGGCAAACATCCATACGGAACAGACAATACCCGCCATGCCCGTGGAAAGGGAAAGTCTCTCGGCAATGGAGGGAATCAACGGAATGACGGTGTTAATCGCCACATAAGAAAAAGGATTAGCAATCCAAGCCATCTTAATGAATTCTCCGGTTTCCACATTGCAGGATTCCGGTGCTAAGGGTTTCCCGTCAGATTCAAAAGCATTCTCCTGTTTCAACCAACCGGCAGCAAACGGCATCAGGGCCAATTGGATAATCGTAAGACCGAGGGGAATCCAGAATAAACTGGCCATGCCGAATTTTTCAATCAGCATACCGGCGGTAAAGTAGCTTATGGAACCGCCTAGAGCCCAGGTCACATTATAGATTCCGACCATTTTCGGCAGCGAGCTCCCTGCCCCTTCACTGACTAGAATTTCCAGGGCTGGCCACATCATACAAATGCCTACTGTCCAAAAACAATACACGGAAATTTGTTCGACCGGTTCAGAAAACATCAGGCCGATAACCATCGACACAATAACAATACAGGCGCCAATGGAAAGCAGTTTAAGGGCACCGTGACGTTGGGCTAATCTCCCACCCTGCCAGGAAGCGATGATATAGACAAAGCCGCCCAGCGCAGCCGTTGACAGATTTGCCACCTCGCCAAAACCGAATGTGTTTTTCAAATAGAAAAAGAGAAAATTGGAATAATAAACCGCGGCATAGCAATTAATTAATTCAATAAAATAAAATAAGATTTTTACCCGACCAATCATCTTGACCTTTTAAAAATTAAATGAGAAATACCTGAGTTCAGTAAAAATTAATCTGAGTTTCATTAACTTAAAATCGAGGAATTGTCACCATGATTGCAGGTATTATTCGGACGGTATTCTATAACCGATCTGAAATGAATAAGATATTTCAGTAGCCTGTACATGATTCCAGATGTACATTAAATAAAAACGAAACAATAAGTATATATTTATATATGTATTTCATTATATAATTATAAAACAGAGATCTGGCAAATGATTCGAGAAATTAATTGAACAATAATATTTAACATATTTGAAAATAACAGGAATCGAAATAATCAAAATTGGGCTGTTTTCAAGACAATTTAATACCCCAGCGTAGGCTGATAGTTCTGCGAACCACTTCATCGTAAAGTTTTTCGAGAGGCTCAGCGACCTTTTTCCCTTCAAGGACAGCGACTGCTGCCGCTACCGCTTCAATAGTGGACATTCCGTCGGCTCTATGAGGATCACGAAGCCTCTTTCTGCTTTTGTCCGGAAAAGGCAAAAGCAGCCGGGGCATCGCTTGCAGCTCCGGTGTCCGGCTATACAACCGGCGAGCCTGTTGCCATGTGGCGTCCAGAACGACTATTCGTTCGGGCAATGGCAGATCCGGTTGGGCACCGTCGCCATCCGGCCAGAGCAACCAGGTGTTTGTCATCCGCAGAAAAGTGTCATCGAGCGGCGCAAGACCTGTGCGATCTCCTCCTCCGCAAGGAATAATTCGCGCATTGGGCATTGCCAGTGCTGCCAGTCGTCCCGTGTTGCTCGGTCGTTCAGTTTCCCGGATATGCCGCAGGATTAAAAACTCTGTTCGAGTCTGCACGATGGGCAGAATCGGACAGATACAGGTTTCTCTGCGCATATAGCAGCGGAAGCAGTGAATGTTGTTATCGCGAGGCCTGGATGAACGCATTGTTATGACCTTTCACAAATAGATGATAGATATAGCGGAAGATTTCAAAGTCATTTTATTATGATGAGCCATTATGCTGGATTCTCCAGGACGAGCGCCTTTGATATATTGTTCAAGTGGTTTAAACATTTCATTAAAAAAATATCAATCATAAGACATTAGAAATGTTGATTAGTGAAGGCTTCTTTCAATAATTAATTATATATATTAATAATTTAGACAGAAGATACCATTGATTTTAAATTCTGGCACGGTATTTTCATTAGTATAAAGACAAATAGAGCAAACAAATTACCCCAAGGAGGTAACAGATCATGAAAAAGACAATGGCAACAACAATCGTAGCGGCAGCGGTAGTTCTTTTAACGGCAACCTTCAGCTTTGCTGAATACGCGGCAGCAGGAGCAACCAATTTCCCCTTCTTCCAACTGGGCTGTTTGATCGTTGGCGGATTGATCATGGTTTCCCTGAAACGAAAATATGAAAAGATGTATGTCGGCGAGGTGGTTGGTGTGTTCGCTCTCTACACCGTTCTGATGGCTCTTTTCACCAACCCGGTTATTAACGCGGTAAAAACATTAGTCAGCTAAGAAGCAGTACTCGATATAGAACAGATGGCAAAGTAACCGCTGCTTCAACGACAAAAACATGATCTGTTGATATAGGTTCGCCCCCTCAAGGTCAAAAGGACTTGAGGGGGTTTTTTATGAATACCGGTTCATCATATCGGACTGATTTTAAGTGAACGGCAATGGTCTATGAATGCGCAAGATTACGATTCTTCAAGGGCCGTATCCGGCAGTTGCAGAACGCTGGACGTTTCCAGTTCTTTCCCCGCGATGCCTTTAATGGAACCGAATAAAGCCGAGATGTTTTCCTGGACAACCCAAATTTGCTTTTCCCGGGTCGCCCATATTTTGGTCATTGCCTTTTTCTCGGCATTGAGCTGCGTGAGCATCGCGTCATAGTTCTCGACAATCCGTTTGATATTTTGAACAAACTCCGTGCTGGTCAGATAGTTATACAGCAATTCCATCTTGTCGCCCTTGTTCTCCTGGGATAATTTTATCGAGTGCGTTTTCATCAGCATTTCCCGCAGAACAAACGACAGGCTTTTAACTTCATGAAAACCGCAAATCCACACACCGTTTTTTTCGCCGAATCGTTCCATGTCGCCGGGATATGTTTCGGTCACCAATACGGCGATGTCCGCCTTACAGGTGATCTGATCCTGTTTTAATTTATCTATCCAATCACCGGAAAAATTCTTCGTCCGCTTGCTTTCATAGACAATCGTCCCGCATTCCTGCTGTGCCGGGTTAATGACCGTTTGAATGGAATCGGCGCCGCGCACACCTTTCGGCACTTCCTGAATTCTGTCAAAAGGATATGCTTTTGATAAAAGTTCCTCGAGAGCAAGTTCCTGCACCTCGCCCTGCAGTTGCATGGAGCCCTGCTCCGCTTTGCGTTTCATCTCTTCGGCAAGTTTTTTGTTATCCTCGATTTGCTTGAGCAGCTTGACTTTTTCCAACTCGAAACTTTCCCGCTCCCTGGCGCGCGCTTTATCCTCTATCTCTTTCTGTCGCTCGAGGATTTGTTTTTCCATCTGGAGATTTAATTCTTCCTGTTTCTCTTTTAATTCGTTTTCCCGTTTCAAAAGAGTGATTTCTTTTTCTCTGAGGATTTTATTTTCCGTTCTACGCTGCTCGTTCTCTTCCTGAAGTGCTTTGAGTTTCTCTTCGTATGTTTCCAGGGCTGTTTTCTCAATTCTTTCCTTTTCCCGAATTAATATTCTGGACAGCTCAGTTTTTATGATTTCGTCCTGTTTCTCTTTCTGTTCCTGAACGCTTTTCTTTTCCGCTTCTAATTTTTGTTTTTCCTGATTGAATTTCTCTGATTGCTCAGCAATCTTCTTCTCATATTCGGTTTTAAAGTGGGCTTCCAGTCTGCCGGAAATCGCTTCTTCCACATCAAAGCTGTGCCCGCAGTTCGGACATTTGATTTTGTTGGTCATATGCATTCCTCGCTGATCACTTTATGCGCTCTTGTCGCTCATCTCGAGCTCTGCTACCAGCTTGTCCAGCTCATCGACGAGATAAGCCGGTCCATTTGCCTCGCGAAAGGCTTCCACGAGAGACCGGTGGTAACGGAGCTGCTCCTTCTTTGTCGCCTTGAATCGTGCCCAGATATCATTGCCGATCCGCCGGTAGTCGTTGACAATCGTGCGAACGTTATGGAGCTTGTCAGCCAGCGGAACCCGACACCGTGGATATTTCTCTTCCCGGAGTCTATCAATGTAGGCAGCCTTGCGCTTGCGCCAGGGGGGTTTAGGTCCACCCTTGTAATTGGGTGGTGTATCCGTGCACACGGCAGCAATTTCCGCAACCCGGGAACCGAAACGACGTTCCAGTTCCTGTTTCGTCACTTCCTTGGGATGATCCTCCAGCATGTCGTGAAGTAGCGCCGCGATGGCTTCTTCCTCATCACCGCCATCCTCCAACACCAGGGCGCATACGCTGAAAAGGTGCGAAATGTAAGGAATGGTCGTGCTTTTTCTTAAATCGCCACCGTGAATCTCAACGGCGTACAGCATCGCCTCCTGGAACTTCGGTCCGATGATCCGCTGTGTCACTCTCATAACCTCCTGTTTTCAATAATTTATACACGCGATGAGTTTTTCGAATTTTTTATAATCATACATAAATTTAAAATTTTAAAAAAGAGAAAAAAGTTGCTGATTCAATTATTTTAATCAGTGAAACAAATTAACCGGCAGGCGAATACCTGTTTATAGTTTTCAGCATTTCGTGATAATAAGCACAAAACAATACACACGGAGGACACTATGAAATCATACAGAAGGGAACTCTGGTTTAATATTCCTCAAAGGAGAGCATTCATCAACATCACGCCACAGATCGAAGACTGTCTCAGTGAAAGTGGCATTCGAGACGGCTTGCTCCTTGTCAATGCCATGCATATCACCGCATCGGTTTTCATCAATGATGATGAATCGGGACTGCATCATGATTATGAAGAATGGCTGGAAGGTCTGGCCCCGCACGAACCTGTTTCCCGGTACCGCCACAACAGGACCGGAGAAGACAACGGTGACGCGCATTTGAAACGTCAGGTTATGGGACGCGAAGTTGTCGTCGCCATAACGGACGGCCATCTTGATTTTGGGCCGTGGGAACAGATTTTCTACGGTGAATTTGACGGCCGCCGCAAGAAAAGAGTTCTGGTTAAAATAATCGGTGACTGAGCGTCGTTAGTTTTTCTCGTTACATGCTGAACAAAGTTTAAGACATGAACCTAAAAATCAACGATTCACTCAAAAGTTACACTTTATGCTTTCCCTTTGCGCCCGAAAGGGATACCCAGTTTTCTCATTTTTGTTCTCAACGTGGAGGGGTTCATCTGCAGAAGCTTTGCCGCTCCCTTTTCTCCCCCAACGCGTCCACCCGTCGTTTCCAGCGCCCGCTTGATGTGCTCAACGATCGCCCGATTCAGCCCGCCTGCTTCCCCATGATGAACAATAAGGTTATCCTGTTCCATTTTGGGTGCAGATTCTCCAATACCATCAAACGTCAGAGGTTTTCCCTGACTCAGAATAAGTGCGCGTTCCACGGCGTTCTGCAGCTCACGGACATTCCCCGGCCATGAATAATGGGTCAGTCGGTCAATGGCACCCGGAGCGAGACCGGGAATCTCATTCAAACCTATCTCCCGTGCTTTTTTCATGATGAAATGCTGAACAAGCGCGGGAATATCAGCGCGCCTCTCCCGCAAAGGCGGAATGCACACTGGAAAAACATTCAGGCGGAAATAAAGATCTTCACGAAATTTTCCTTCGGCCATCATGGTCTCCAGGTTGCGGTGCGTCGCGGCGATGACGCGGATGTCAACATACTGGGTTTCTTTCCCTCCTACCCGCTCAATTTCTTTCTCCTGAAGAACGCGCAAAAGCCTGATCTGCGCTCCGGGCGTCAGCTCGGCGATTTCATCAAGAAAAATCGTGCCGCCGTTTGCCCGTTCAAAACGCCCGCGCTTCTGAAATAGCGCTCCGGTAAAAGCGCCTTTTTCATGGCCGAAAAGCTCGCTGTCCATCAGCGATTCCGGAATCGCCCCGCAATTGACCTTGATGAAAGGGCCGTTGTGGCGGGGCGACAGATTGTGAATCGCGTTAGCGATCACCTCTTTACCGGAACCGGTTTCTCCGAGCAAAAGAACAGGACTGGTCAGTGGCGCGACCTGGCGCACCATTTCCATGACCTGTTTCAAACCGAAATTCGCGCCGACAATTTCTTCTCCGATCTGCTGACGCAACTCATTTTGCAAATACCGGTTGTCATCAGCCAGAATTTCTTTCAGACGCAACACTTCCCGATAGCGGAGATAATTGATGAAAGCAATGGCAAAGGGTTCGTTGAGCATTGAAAAAAGATGCTTATGTTCTTCCGTATATTTTTCTCCCGTCTGACTGGCGATGAGAATACCGCCGAACAAATTCCACTCCGGCTTCGGCCCGATCACCATCACCGACGCTTCCGGTTTGATACCGAATTGCGACAATGCCCTCATGAGTGTGTGACCGCCCACATGATCAGCCACGATAATCAAAGGAGTTGTATGATCACTTTCGATAATCTTTGTGATTGCGTTTTGTGTATCTTGTGGAGGCGTCACCTTTTGAGAGATGATATTCTTGCCATTGGCGTGTACTCCGGCAACGACTTCGCCGATTCCAGACTGGAAATCGTACGTGCTCATCAATATGAAATCGGCCGGAATATAATTACGAAGGTACATCAGACAATCATAAAGCGCTTTTTCAATTTCCAGACTGCCGCAAATGCGCAACGTTGCTTCCCGGAAAAATTCTTTTTCATCAACCATGATATCCTCCCAGATATACAAGGCACAGATATGTCTTATTGAACACTTTATCATAAAAAGTGCGCAATAAGATACTTATTTTATGCGAAATGAAACACTTTCCGGCTTAATTAATCTTAAGTTATTGTATTTATTGTTTTTATATTTTGGCACATTTTCAGCAATAAGAAATGCAGAAACGAGCGTGGAGAAGGAGACTATGAAGCGGATGGAGATTATTACTTTGAGGACATCCAATCCTCTTAAACCAGATGCTGTGAGCTGTATGAAGAAATTTTGTGCAATAGCCAGGGAGCGCGGTTTATCGGACGCCGATTTCTACATTCATGAATCCATTCCCGGTGATCTGGCAATTGTCATTACCTCACAGGTTCAGGGAGATCAATTGCAGGAAACCATGTTGGTTAATTATATGACGGAAGTATTAAAACAATTCGGGCTGGTCGATTACAACTGCTGGCTGACGGATTGATAACCATAATGTTGAACTTAAACAAACTCACAAAAGGAGGGTTAAAAAAATGAAAAGAACTTTTTCGGTGATTGTCGGGCTGTTGATGCTGCTAACCGTTCCGGGAGCTGCCCTCAGTTATGTTCATGTTCCCGGACCTTATTTCAGCGGTCAGATGGGGATTTCGGCATTACAGGACAGCGATCTGTCGGATTGGTCAGACACGGCAACGCTGGAATTTGATCCCGGCTTCGCGTCCGGTTTTGCCGCCGGATTTAATTTCGGGATGTTCAGGATCGAAGGGGAACTGGGCTATCAGATGAACGACGTTGATAAAATCAAAGGGTATGATTACGACTATGATGAATACTACTCGGACCAAGTCTCATCCGGCGATATGACAGCTTATTCTTTCCTGGGTAACATCTATCTGGATTTCGTCAATCCTTCACCGGTGACACCGTATCTTACAGCCGGCATGGGTATGGCGACCGTTGAACTCAACGATGTCTTTTATGAAGACTATGACGATACCGTTATGGCGTATCAGGTCGGCGCCGGTCTGGCGTTTCAAATCAATCCGCATTTCACGATTGATTTGAAATACAGATATTTCGACACGGAAAAACCGAATTTCGACGGTATCGACGCTGACTTTGCCAGTCACAACGTTTACTGCGGATTCAGATTTAACTTATAGCGGATTCGCCGCGACATCCCCAAAAGCCGGAGGCGGCCATCCTTCTCCGGCTGGTGGCAATATTAAAAAAAACGGAGGGTATAACGATGAAAAAGAACATCATCATAACGATCCTGGGATTGATTGCCCTGCTTTCGTTGAGTATGACCGGCTGCCGTGATGATTATTATCACCATCATCACGATGACGACGATGACCATTACAGCGAATGCAGCGGCGACATGCGGGATCGTGAAAGCATCAGCGGCGATCCCGACGAAATCAACCGGTACGATTCCTATGACTATCACACCCGCACCTACTGGTATTATTGCGACGGGTTTGCCGAAACGTTTACATGGGGCGACAACATCAGTGGCTGCGAAATACACACCAACAGATTCGAGCCCATGTGTAATTAGTATTATGCAACAATTCAGGGCACCAGGAGGTTACATATGAAACGTTTTTTGCTTATCTTGATCATTTGTTTATCGGCGGTATTGCCGCTGACAGCCATGGCGCAGGATGATCCCGGAATCCGATCAAATCAAATGATCGAAGTCCGCGGGGCCGAAGGAAAGATATTGGTGTTCCCGCAAGCGGTTTCGGGACCGAAGGGACCGGTTATCAAATTTGTTATGTTCGGAATCACGAACACCCCGGAAGTGATTGTTGTCACGAAGGATGCGGCATCTTCGATAACCATCACAACCATTGATTTCAGACAGGGCGATAAATTTTTCGGCTGGTTTGACGTTCCGCAGGAGGCCATAACGGAACTCTGGATTAACGGTTATCAGATTCCCTGGGGGAACAATCAAATATTGAACGATGCCGGATAATGTCGGTATTTTCAAAGACGCGTGGGATAAATTGTTGTGCAAATTATTAAACCAAACAAGGAGGACAGAAGATGAAAAAGTTAGTCTATAAAATGTTATTATTGTCGCTGGTTGTTTTGATGCCGGCTTCGGCCATGGCCGGGGTAAGCGTTCATTTCAATATCCCGCTGCCGCCGCCATTGATCTTTCCGGCGCCGCCCGAGTTGGTTGTGATACCGGAAACCGATGTTTACGCGGTTCCGAATCTGCAGGAAGAAATATTCTTCTACGGAGGCTGGTGGTGGCGTCCTTGGGATGGCCGCTGGTACCGCTCACGCTACCATGACCGGGGCTGGACCTATTATCCCCACACGCCGTATTTCCACAAGAGCATTCCTCCGCAGTGGAGAAATGATTACAGAGATCGTCATTGGAAAGGATATCGCTGGGAACCCAGACCGATACCGCAGCGCGAGCTTCAAAGGAACTGGGAGGGCTGGAAAAGAGACCGGCGTTGGGAAAAACAAAACTGGGGTGTACAGGGATGGCATAAACGCCATACTCAGCCCTACAGAGATGACAGACAAAAGGTAAGGCCGCGCACCGATTACAGGCCCGTACCTCAACAAGGCGAGAATCATTATGTGCCGGGCGTGGGACCGGTACCCGGTCCGGCTCATCACCGGTAAATAGAAATTACACTAATCCCAAACAGGTTTTGAAAAGGAGAGAACCATGAAGAAAATTATAATCTTGGCAATGGCCACGTTCATGATGCTTGTAACTATCAGCGGGTGCTGGCCGTGGTGGTATGGTCCCGGCGGTCATCACGGATACGGCGGACATAGTGGATACGACAGGAGCGGACATCATGACACTTACGGAGGGCATGGAGGGCATCGAGGTTATAACCCCGGACATCGATAAGTAAACAAGATCAGGATAAGTTGATTCATGTGAAAATAACATCCTTCTTGTAACCTGATAAAACGAAACTGCCATCTTTGAGACTTTTATTGCAGGATCAAAGATGGCAGTTTTTGTATTTTACCCTGTCTGCTTAAAGAAGCACTTTGGAAATCCTTGCAGGTAACGTTCGGCACAAAATGTGCTTAATTTAAGGCATTAAAGATTATGATTTAATAGCAATCAATAAAGGATGAATCGTTATGGTAGATAAACGGAAAGAAGAACGGCTGATGGAGAAGAATGAAGCCATGAAGATACTGAAAGATTACATTTCATGGAAACTGAAAAGTGACGACATGAAACCGTTCCAGATTTCCGCAGAAATTAAAGAAACATGATCTTAACCGTAAAATAATACTATTATCACAAACACTTCTTGTTTTTCAAAGCGTGGACAACCAGAAACGTATTCCATTGGGCATCCTGATTACCCCACGAACCATCTTTGTTTTGTGAATCCGACAAAAGAGAAGATGCCTTGAGCCACTGGCAGTGCGCCGATTCCAAGTTCAAATGGGCCAGGGCGTTTATCGTCAGGAAAAAAGGGATTGGCGGCGACCAAGTTCCCGACGGTTCCTGTTTTTCAGCCAGATCATCGACAAGTTTCAATGTGGCGGGATCATTCACATACCTAGGATAAACTATCATTGCCCGCAGAATGTTGCTTTTATCCGTCCATACATTCGCGTCGCCCGCGTGATCATAAAGCCACCGGCTGAGCAATTGATAATGCGCGACGACTGTCTGATCGTTTTCCAGTTGGAACACACAGGCAAGAAAAAGTGTCGCGCAAATCAAGGTTAATTGATCCTGCGCTTTGATGAAAGGCAATTCCCGAAAAGCGTCGGATGGCAAATGTGAACCGGGCGCTTCCAAAAGATTATGGTTTAATGTTTCCCGGATCAGCCATCTCATGGCTTTATCGATATCTCCTGTTCGTTCCCGAACCGTGAGATGCAGACCAAACAAATGCCTGATGGTCTCCAAAGGTGATTGAAACCATGAACCATCGGCGGATTGCTCCTTCATCAGAAAATCCACTGTTTCTTGAAAGTCATCTTGCCAAGCTGACGTTTCAGATTCATCCAGCCACTTCTTGCGCGCATAAAGCCCGGCCGGTGATTTACTTGCCTTGAATATTTGCAAAGGATCAAAGCGTATGTTAATCATCCCCGCACACCTCTTATTTGTTCATAGAGTTTGGTATGGAATACCTGCTTACTTACCAGTATTTTTAAAATAATCTATGGTTTTTTTCACCTAACGGTGTTGTAAGTTGTTTTTAACATGCCGGCATAGGGTGCTTGTTGATTATAGGGACACATTGTGTCACCGCACTTTCCCCGGGTCTTCCTAGATCACTGCAGGCTGGATCTACTATGGCCTTCATCATGGTTTTCACCCGAGAGCACGAAAATGGAAACTGTAAACATTTTTGTGATCTTGTCCATAAATCCGAACAATTATGTTCTTTTCTTCTTTCCGATACATATTAAAAAGTATAGTGAACATAGATGCTTATGAAGTAAGCTCTTCTTTGGCATTATCCTTGCTGTAAAGATTAACAGAGAGGAGAAATCTTATGAAAATGGTTGTGGCCATTGTTCAGACCGATAAGCTAAAAGATGTCAGAGATGCTTTAATCGCTGTTAAGGTCGGCAAAATCACCGTGTCAAACGTGATTGGCTGCGGGGCACAGGCAGGCAAAATTGAGGATGATGAAGGGAATCCGACCGGGGGAGAGCTGATGGGAAGGGTTCGCTTTGAAATCGCCGTCAATGACGACTATGTCAAGCCGACAGTGCTCGCCATCATTAAAAGTGCTCGCACCGGTAACATTGGTGATGGTAAGATTTTCATCATGCCGATGGATGAGTGCATCCGCATCCGCACCGGAGAAATGGGACGTTTGGCCATCGGATAGGTTGGAATGTTCATAGGACACAGCTTCCCGTCCCTTGCGGCGCAAGTTCGTTTGGATATGGCAGGTCTGTCCATTTGCGTAAATGGTTTTAATTTGAATTCATCCGTAAGCAAATAATTGACAGGATAACATCCTGAAGTCTGTTTCGCCTGACGCGTCGTGGCAGCGCATGATACATAAAGAACTCCGGTCTCATGAAACGCGTAATGGAGACAGGTGTTCATCTGTTTGTAAAAAATACCTGACCGTATAAAATCATCATCGATAATATGCTGGCACATGATGACAGTATTGTCCCTTTTTAAAAGTGTGGCAAAGTCCAGTATGTGAGGAAAATCAAAACAACAAAGGTCATGACGGCCATGAAATAATGGAACGCTTTTTTGTGATGCGGATAAAGCTGCATAACGGTCATATCCGTGTCGATAGAAGCGTCGGCGGCTTTATTTATCAATAACTCATCTTTCTGCATTTGTTTATTTCAGCATTCCGGATATCTTTTCTCGCTAAATAAAGCTTTTGAAAATACTTAGGACAAGCCAATGGTAGCGACATCTTGTCAACTTAAAGAAAAAGTGCGGGGATTATACTGATGACAAGGCCTGATACTGCCTTGATACAGAAACATAAAGTTCTAAATATTTAATAATATTGAATTATTGGTGGAGGCGGCGGGAGTCGAACCCGCGTCCGAAAACCTTCCGCTGGAGCTTCTACGTGCGTAGCCTTCGTTTTATAACCTTCACGCTGGATTGCTCCCTAAGGCCGGATCTTTCCGCGCTATCCTGTAAGAGTTCGCCGCCCTCCCCCAGGCAAGAAGTTTGGCTATCCTGTCTGAATGACGTTCCATTCCGATCAACAGGAGAACCGGGTGGAACGTTAGCCGACTAAGCGGCTAAAGCGTAATCGTAGTTGTCTGCGATTATATGTTTCCTACCTGTTTAACGAGGCCTGTAGGAACCTCGGCACGCTTCTACAACTTCAAATGTCCCCGTCGAAACCGTGACGCCCCCTTTCTTTGATTTGTTTGTAATATAGACACTTACACACATTTTGTCAAATATAACATGAACTCTGTTCTTTCAGCAGACCGATTGCTCTTTTTTCTTTTCTGCCATACGGATTTGCTTTCTTTGTTCCGCCTCGGCATGGCGACGGATTTCTTCATCGGTCTCCAGGATAAGAGGACACAATTCTGTCGGCTTGTGATTCTCATCCAGAGCAACGAAGGTAAGGTAAGCGGAAGCTGTATGGCGTATCTTCCCTGTAATAGGATCTTCGGCTTCGACCCGCACTCCCACTTCCATGGATTTTTTTCCGACATAGTTTACGGATGCTTTGAGATTCAGGAAATCGCCAACATAAACCGGTGATAAAAAATCAAGCCGGTCTATCGATGCCGTTACGGTGTGTTTGCTCGCATGCCTTGTCGCCGCAACCCATCCGACGGTATCAATCAGTTTCATAATATTGCCGCCGTGAACATTGCCCGCGGGATTGGCGCATTCGGGATTCATCACCTGTGCCATCAGTACTTTGCTATCGCTGACTTTTTTCCCTTCCATTGATTGATATCCCCCTCCCCCGCTCCCTCTACCCTACAGGGCACATGGCCGCAAGTGTCGGGGCGAGTTTTTCTCCTCATGTCATCTTACGGTTATCTTAAACCTTGATCTGTTTCGATTTGAAATCGCGGGATAGCGAACGGCGCTCTTCACGCTGTTTGATATCCTGTCGGCGGTCATACAGTTTTTTACCCTTCCCGATGCCGATTTCCACCTTGACCTTGCCGTTTTTAAAATAGAGTTTTAACGGAACCAGCGACAACCCCTTTTCGCGGGATTTCCCGTAAAGTTTTTTTATTTCTCTTTTATGCAAAAGCAGCTTGCGGGTTCTGAGTGGATTATGATTGGCGCGATTGCCGAAATCATAGGGACTAATGTGCATTTCTTTGATAAAGACTTCATTGTCTTTGACAAAGGCATAGCTGTCTTTGAGATTGGCTTTGCCGGCGCGCAGAGCCTTGACCTCCGTTCCGGATAAAACCAGACCTGCTTCGTAAGTATCGCCGATTTCGTAATTCATACGCGCCGTTTTGTTGGACGCGATCAGTTTTTGTGCATTGTTTTCTTTTGCCATGATTTATTTTTACACGAAATAAGATGTATTGCTATATTTTTTTCTTTAAAGATTCGTCACCCGATAAATCGGGATTTACCCTGAGGGCACTTCGCGGAATGATATTTTTTGTTTTGCATTCCGGGTCAGTAAATCCCTCGTCGCTTTCGCTTGTGGGATAGTTCACCTTACGCCTCGAACCTCTAGTAACCTTTAGGTTATTCATTTCGTTCGTTCTTGACTTGGCTCACCAAATAGTCCGGTTTGACGTGGCTCATGGCCTTGTAAATATTATCTCGGATTTCTTTATTGTCTTTCTCCAGTTCACGCAAAAGTTTCTTAATGTAGATTCGCTTTGATGTTTGGCTTGTCGGACAATCGTTTTTCAAAACGGGAAACTGTCTTTCCTTGCTGTATTTTTTGACCAGCTCTTCACGCAGATAAACCAGCGGCCGGATGATATGCAATTTGCCGCCGAAGATGCTTTGATTGGGCATCATCGTGCTGATTTCACGCCCATAAAAGATATTAATCAGCAACGTTTCGATGATGTCATCGCGATGATGGGCGAATGCAATCTTGTTGCAGTCTTCAGCGTCTGCAATTTCAAATATTCTTTTTCGCCTGAGTCTTGAGCATAAAAAACACGGATTCTTTTTGTTGAAATCGGAATGCGCTAGATTACCTATATTGGTTTTCTCCATCACATACCGGTAGCCGTGTTCCTGAAAATATTTTTCCAGTCTGTCGTATTTTTCATAGGTGGGGTCGAATCCCATGTCAATATTCACGGCCACGAAGGAAAAATCCGGAATGAAAAGCATCGGAGAGTCGAGCAGATCCAACAGTGCCAGACTGTCGGCTCCGCCGGATACACCGATTAACAGGTGATCTCCCTTTTGGATCATCTTGTAATCCAGAATGGCTTTTTCCAGCCACTTTTTCAAATGCAGAAAAAGTTTTGTGTTTCTGTCTTTTTTAATTTCCTTCATTTTGTGTAGTGAATTTCAATTCAGCGATTTAGAGCAGCCTGAAGAGACGACGGCGCAGTACTTCCATTTCCGCCTTGTTTTCAGTCAGGGCATAAAGATCTTCTTTCTTTTCTTTCTTATCGGTCTTTTCCGCTTTGATGACGGTTATCAGCTCCAAATCTTCAAGACAGAGCATCACATTGGAATAATTCGGCTGAGAAAGGGCTTCGCGCCTGAGGACTTCGCCTTTCTTGTACATTCTTTCGCCCAACGCCATGATTTTCTTCAGCCAGTCTTTCTTGCTCAGCGGCGCTTTCTTGAGATACAGACAGCCTTTGACGACGATCCAGAAAGACTCCAGATAGTTATGAATCAAATCGGCATAAGGCTTGAGCATTCTACTGCCCTTCCCTTTGATCTCAATGAAGACTTCGCCATCCCTCTCTACGGAAGTAATCATTTTCTTATCGCATAAATAGGCCATGACTTCATTGATTTCTTCAATGTCATCCTTGTTTTTATCGAAAATAAACTCATTCCATAAAAGTTGTTTGATAAATTTGTATTTGGCAATGATGCGGCTTCGTGCAATCACATCTTCATTGTTCTTTACAATGGCTGTGGCCACAAAACTGAGGGATATAAAGAAATGCAGAAAATTGTTTTTGTAATATTCCAGGTTGAGTCTTTTTTCTTCTTTTAGCGAATAAACAATTTCCTGGATGTCCTCGACGTCTTTTTCTTCCTCTTCCGCTTCAATCTTCTCAATGAACCCCGACTGCACAAAGATATTCAGAGCATCCATAATCGCTTTTTCACGATGGGCAAATGTTTCAGCGAATTTAACCTTTCTGACACTCAGGTAATCATAGAATTCGTTGACGATATCCAGCAGCTCATTCTGCGATATGCCTCTGCGGTCGTGACTTAAAATCGCCGCGGCCACCAGCGAAAAGGGTGTCACGACAGCGACCTTATTGATTTCGAGAACAATTTCATAGCCGATCTTGCGGTAAAGGCTCTGCCGCTCTTCCACTGACATCTGCTCCATCGGCTTTTTCTGAACCGCCAGATAATCCTGCATAATCATCGGATCGCCGATGTTCACATAAACGCGGCCGAATCGTTTGGTCAATATTTTACTGGTTTTGATGATATCCCCGGTACTTTCAGGCGTTTTGGTTCCGCCGGACAACTCTTTCAGATAGGACTTTTCCTCAATCACACGATCGTATCCGATATAAACAGGGATAATCGCAATGTTTTCGCAATATTTTTCCTGATAGGCCTGAAGAATCATGGAAAGCAGACCATACTTCGGCATGACCATTTTACCTGTCCGGCTGCGTCCTCCTTCAATAAAGAATTCCAGAGGCAGTCCTTCTTTCAGGAGGGTCGCCAGATACTTGTTAAATACCTGAGGATAAACTTTGTTGCCTTTAAAACTTCTCCGCAGTGAAAAAGCGCCGGACTTTCGGAAAATAAATCCCATCGGACCGAAAAACATATTTTTCCCGGCGGCAATGAAAGGAAGCTGAATATTGTTTGTGAAAAAAACATAATGAATCAAAAGATAATCAATATGACTGCGATGGCAGGGCACAATCACAAAGGGCATTTTTTTAGAGATATTTCGTATCTTGGTCAGGCCTTCTTTGTCAATCGACAAACCGTCGTAAATATCGTGCCATAGCCAGCTGAGCACCCTTTTCCAGATGTGAATCATCGTCTCGCTGTAATCAGCGGCAATCTCATAAAGATAACGGCGCGCTTCCTTTTGCACCTTGACGATGTCTTTTTTCTCCTGCTCTGAATAGTCATTCATGAATTTTTTCAGCGATTCGTCACTCAAAACCATTCCGATGAGTTCTTCCTTCGATTTTAAGGCCGGTCCGACGATCGCGGTCTTTTCCTTATCAATACGATCGATCAAGTCCCCGCGCAGTTCGCGAATCATCATTTCCGAAGTAGCCGTTTTGCTGGTTTTGAGATATTCGGAAAGATTGACCGGTTCAGCAGGAATGACAAATACATTGCTGGAATAGCGCGCGAAAGTGATCAGTCGACGGAGTGATCCGGTGTGCTCGGTTTGTCCGAATAGAATATTAATCAGATCCTCTTCCTCTTTTTCACGCCTTCGTCCGTAAGACACGAGCACAGGAACAACAAGAATCGGAAAATCGACTTTTTTCTGAACATCCAGCAGCGTCTTGATGGCGGTTTCCGCGGACCGATTTTCGATGAACTCGGATTCACCCAGATGAATGACGATGCTCTTTTTTTCTTTGATTGTTTTTTCGATATACGCCAATTTGCCCTGCCAGACCTTCTGTTCCTTTCCGAGACGACGCAAAAAAGCCGACCAGATGAATTTCAGCATTTTCGGCAGCGGATACGACAAAGACATGTTCATGCCATGACAGTAAACAGGAACGGGAACGCCTTTTCGTTTAAAAAGATCATAAATAATCAAACTGTTAAATTCGCTGCGCTGGTTTAGAGCGTAAACAATGACGCCTTCCCGGGAAGCTTTTTGAATCGCTTCGACATACTCGTCAGCCATGGATACCCGCGAAAGAAAAATATTGGCCAGCCTTTCCTGCAGAAAATTCTGTTCGTCATAAAGACGGCCGGAATATAATTCTTCGCTGTGACCGGAATTTATTGCATTATTATTTTCGTTCATGGCCGGTTTTCTCCGGAAAAAATAACGACATATTCTATCATTAATCTTCTTCAGCCTGGAATTCCTCAGGGAAACGTTTGAGCATATAGTCCTGAACATACGATCGCACTTCTGAAGCGGTGTTGAAAGACATGGCTTTCTTCAGCATCGTTTTGGATTCTTCCAACGTGCACTCTCTGATGATTTTTTTGATGCGCGGAATCGCCAGATGATTCATGCTCAGCTCATCGAGTTCCATGCCCAGCAGAATCAGGATACAAAGCGGATCACCGGCCATCTCACCGCACATGGCCACCTCTATCTTTGCTTTATGAGCAGCATCCACCACGCTCTGAATTAATCTTAAAACAGCAGGATGTAGCGGTTCATACATATAGGTCAAGCGTTCGTTGGCTCTGTCAATGGCCAGGGAGTACTGAATCAAATCGTTCGTGCCAATGCTGAAAAAATCAACTTCTTGGGCGAGCTTGTCCGCAATCACAACGGCGGAAGGCACTTCGATCATGGCGCCGATTTCTATTTTGGGCGGAATTTGCATTCCCTCATCAATCAGTTCCTGGCGGGCTTCTTCCAGCAATTTCTTAGCTTCCCGGATTTCTTCCACGCTGGAAATCATCGGAAACATGATCTTCGTTTTTCCCAGAACGCTGGCGCGCCAGATTGCTCTTAACTGCGTTTTGAATATATCAACTTCCTTCAGGCAGAAGCGAATAGCTCTCACGCCCATCTGCGGATTCAATTCCTTGCTCTGTTTCTGATAATTGGCAAATTTGTCACCGCCCAAATCAAACGTTCTGATGGTGGCACTGGAAAGATTCTGGTTGGTGACAACCTGACGGTAATTGTTGAAATGATCATCTTCCGTCGGTAGATTTTCACGGTAAATATAAAGAAATTCGGTCCGGTACAAACCGATACTTTCCGCACCATGCATAATAGCGGAGGGAATTTCCTCGACAAATTCAATATTACATCCTATCTGCACCTGATAATTATCAAGGGTTACGGCCGGCAGCTTGCCGAATTTCAGATATTCGTCGTTGGCCGCATCGTAATGGCGCTTCTTTTCCTCATATCGTTTGAGCATGTCCGGATAGGGATTAATCACCACCATGCCGGCCGTGCCGTCAACGATCACTTCATCATCGGTGCGAACAAAATGCGTGATATCATCCAGACCTACGACCGCCGGCAGTTCCAGAGAACGGGCGACAATAGCCGTATGGGAGGTGCGTCCGCCGCTGTCGGTGGCAAAACCGAGAATTTTGTCCAGTTTCATCTGGGCCGTGTCGGCCGGAGAGATATCATGGGACACGACAATCACACCGCTATTCCCGACATCCCAGACTATTTCCTGTTTCTCTCCGGAAAGATTGCGCAGAATTCTCTGCACGACGTACTGCACATCACTGACCCGGCTGCTGATGTAATCGTCCTGAACACCTTCAAAGATCTGTTTGTAATGGTCCAACGTCATGCGCAGTGCCCACTCGGCGTTAATCCCCTGCTCGCGTATGTATTTCACCGTCCGGTTGGAAAATACCTTGTCTTTCAGGATGAGAATATGAACATCAATCACATAAATAGGTTCGGTAATCTTTGCTTTACGGAGATTTTTTTGGATGTCCAGCAATTGTTCTTCCGAGTCTTTCAACGCTTTTTTAAAACGTTGAACTTCCTTGGGAACCAACGATTCATCTTTGAGCTTATAAAAAGATATTTGACTGCCCAAAGGATCAAAGCGGTAACAACGGCCGATGGCGATGCCCGGCGAAACACCGACGCCCTTGAGAACAAAGGTTTTTGTTGTCTGATCAGCGCTCATGTTATATTTTATTCTTCTCCAAATTTATTTTCAATAAGCTTTTCCAGCGCATGGATGGCCACAGTCGCATCCGTTCCTTCGGCCACAATCGTCAGTTTTCCGCCGTAGGGACAGGCGAGCGTCAGGATATCCAGAATACTGTCGCCATTGACCGTCTGTCCGTCGCGTTCAATATAAATCTTTGATTGAAACTGCTGGGCTACTTTCACAAAAGACGCTGCCGCCCGCGCGTGCATGCCCAGCTTATTTTTTAATTCTAGGGTTCTCGTTTCCGTCAATGAATCAATCCCGTCCATGCCATAATAATAAATACACCCACCGCTCCGTAAAGCAATTGAATCTGCGAAATTCCCTTTTGCAGCAAAACCATACAAAGCAAAACCGCCGCCAGGGCCGTGCATTTAACAACCATCCCGGATGTCTGCACAAAAGGCCAGTACCCGTCATTTCGAGCAATCCAGACGAGCAAAGCCATTAGCACGCCCAGGGAAATCCAGCGAATTTTCAAAGCCTGTGCCGGCAAATTCAGGGAGCGAATAAATTCAAATCCCCTTTTCCCCCGGCTGTACCCTTCAAAAAATCCTTTCCATCTTACCAGAAAATGAACCGGTGTATAGATCAATAAATAAAAAACCGGCGCCAGGGTCAGTCCGAGGGACATCAACAGAACACTGACAAAGGCCACAAAAGGCCGGAACGCTCCCCAGAAAAAAGTATCGCCAATCGCGGCATAAGACGCCATAAAGCCCTGCTTAATCGAATTGGCATCGAAAAGCTCATCTTTTTGAGAGGCATGTTCCTCTTCCAAGCGCACAATAGAACCGATGATCGGAGCCGTAAAGTAAGGATGTGTATTAAACATCTGCAGGTGTCTCGTTAAAAACTCTGCGGATTCCTTTTCGGTCAGTTTCAGCGCTCTGATCAAGGGAATTACCGCCATGGCAAAACCCAGATTCTGCATTCGCCTGAAATTCAACGTCACGTGAATAAACAAAGACCTGAAAAAAATATTCAATAAAGTCGTCTTTCTCACGCTTTCCAGACCCTCAAAGACAAATAATTTCAAAATATTATTAACTGTTAATGTCGCGCGTTTGATTAACATAAAAGAGTCATGAAGTCAATTCATCACCCTGCCGCAACTCTCTTTTGTATTTACAGACACGGTGCGTTCCATTTAACTTTTAAATCATGAAATTGGTTATAATTTTGTAAATATCGGACGGTTGTGATAAATAACCATCGATGAGTAAAAAGATTCTTTTAGTCAATCCCTGGATTCACGATTTTGCCGCGTATGATTTCTGGATAAAACCCCTCGGACTTTTTTATTTGGGCGGACTTCTGCGCAAAAACAATCATCAGGTTACGTTGATTGATTGCCTTGACCCGCATCATCCTGCCATGGCCCAACAGGGTCTCCCGAAGCCAAAGCGTTATGCCTCCGGCAGCGGTAAATTTTACCGGCAGATTATTCCCACACCGGTCGTCCTGAAAATGTTTTCCAGAAATTACTGCCGCTACGGTATTTTGCCCGAAGTATTCGTCGCTGAACTCAAAAAGCATCAGGATGCTGATATTGTTTTGATGACGTCCATGATGACCTATTGGTATCCGGGAGTTTTTGAAGCCATCAGAATAATCAAGGAAGTGCTTCCTCAGGTTCCGGTTGTCCTGGGAGGCAAATACGCGACGCTCTGTCATGACCACGCCTTAAAGTTCTCCGGCGCCGATCATGTCATTGCGGGGGCGGGAGAAAAACAAATCTTTGCCCTGCTGAATAAATTATTCGGTGAAGAGGTCTCCTTTTTGCCGGAAGAAAACGGTCTTGATTCCTACCCCTACCCTGCTTTCGATCTGATCACTAAAATAGAGCAATTGCCTTTAATAACATCGCGGGGGTGTCCTTACCGATGCAGTTACTGTGCTTCTCATATTTTTAACGACAGATTCCGGAGGCGTCATCCGATCAAGGTGGTTAATGAAATCGAACACTGGCAGAACCAATACGGCGTGATCAACTATTGTTTTTACGATGACGCTCTGCTTGTCAATCCGGAAGAAATGATTGTTCCGCTTTTGCAGGAAATCCGGAAAAGAAATCTGACCTGCCGTTTTCACTGTCCCAACGGCCTGCATTTACGTGAAATAACGCAAGAGCTTGCCGAAATGCTCTATTGTTCCGGATTTAAGACCATCCGGTTCGGTTTTGAAACGTCCGATTTCAACCGGCAAATTCAAACCGGAGGAAAGGTTAAAAATGAAGAACTGCGTCAGGCCGTGCATCATTTAAAAAATGCCGGTTACAAAACCGGAGAAATCGGGATCTATCTGCTTTGCGGCATGCCGGGTCAAAAAACGCAGGAAGTCATCGACAGTATTGAATTCGTTCAGGAATGCGGAGCCAAACCTCTGCTTGCTGAGTACTCACCGATTCCCGGCACAAAAATGTGGGATGAAGCCGTCGCGTCTTCATCCTTTGACATTCTGAATGAACCTCTGTATCATAACAACTCTTTGCTGCCCTGCCGGAACAGTGATTTCAGCTATGATGTTTACGCGGGCTTGAAAAAGAAACTGAAAAATATCTGAAAAAAGGTGATTGTTTGTGAAGGTTCTGATATGGATTAAAAATATATTGATTCTGGTGTTGTCTTTGTTTTTTTTGCTAATCGGGGTCAATACACTGATCGGCTCTTACCGGATCAACCATCCGATGGAATTTTTGATTTACTTTTTCTCGGCGTCGCTGCTGATTCTGGTTTGTCTTGTCGGCATTATTTATTTTTTCTTCCGGTTAAAACCTCAGAAACAGAATGGAATAAATGAAGATGAAACGGAATAATCTTTGTAAAACACTGCTGATCCTTGTTTTCTTTTTTCTCGCTAGTCATCCATCGTATGGATTTGATTTAAAAAGCAGGGTTCAGAAAACAAAACTGCCCAACGGCATTACCGTCCTGATGCTGGAGAGACATTTAAGTCCCACGGTTTCCCTTTATGTCAGCTATCGCGTCGGAGCGGTTGATGAAGAGAAAGGGGCAAGCGGCGCGGCGCATTTTCTGGAACATATGATGTTCAAAGGCACAACGTCCATCGGCACAAAAGATTACAAAGCCGAAAAGAAAATACTGGCAGACATCGAAAAAACCGGCCGGCTTCTGGACAGAGAAAAAAACAAGGCCGGCAAAACCAACACCAGATTGATTAAAAAACTCACCGTCCGTCTGAAAACATTACAGAGTGAACACAAAAAATACTTCATCCCCAATGAAATCGACCGGCTCTACACTGAAAACGGCGGCTTGGACATGAATGCCGGCACCGGTCAGGATACAACGACCTATCATGTCAGTCTGCCCGCCAACAAGATCGAACTCTGGGCGAGAATTGAATCGGATCGCCTGCTTCATCCGGTCTTTCGCGAATTTTACACGGAACGTGACGTGGTGATGGAAGAGAGAAGGCAACGGATTGAATCCGATCCGGACGGGAAACTTTACGAACAATTTATGAAAACCGCTTATCCAACGCATCCCTACGGAAAACCTGTCATCGGCTGGGCGGAAGATCTGACGCGTTTGAGTCCTGATGACCTGAAGAAAATCTTGAAAAGATACACCACTCCCAAAAGCATTGTGATTGCCGTGGTCGGCGATATCAAGCCTGACGCAACCCTCAAAATCATTGAAAAATATTTTGGCAGAATTCCCTCGAATCAGGAAATGAAGATCGTTGTGCCCGAGGAACCGCCGCAAAAAGAAGAAAGAAGAACGGAGGTTATTTTCGATGCCAATCCGATGATGATCATCGGTTATCACAAACCCAATGCGCCCCATGACGACGATTATGTTTTTGATGTCCTGGAGGCCATTTTAAGCAAAGGCAGAACCAGCCGTCTTTACAACAGCCTGGTAACGCAACAGCAGATTGCCAAAAGCGTGAGTGCGATTAACGGCATTCCGGCATCACGATATCCGAACCTTTTTACGATTTTTGCCCAGCCGCGCCATCCCCATACGAACAAGGAACTGGAAGAGAAAATTCTGCAGGAGATTGAAAAACTCAAAACCGATACCGTTCCGGAAGAGGAACTGGTAAAGGCGAAAAATAATATCAAGATGTCCTATATACAAAGTCTGGATTCCAACGGAGAAATCGCCTCCACCCTGTCCTATTATGAAGTCCTGCTGGGCGATTTTCAATATTTTGCAAATTATCCGGACAATATTGATAAAGTAACGGCGGAAGATATCCGCCAAGCGGCCGTCACGTACTTCAAGAACAGCAACCGGACAACAGCCGTTTTAAATAAAAAAATGTAAAAAATCCGACAGGCAAAGAAAAATGATGAAAAAAATTACCGCGGTTTTTATGTTCCTGTTCATAATGCTGTCTCTTTTCTCAGCAGAGGCGCTGACATTCGAAACAAGCAGTCACCTGCCTTCTCCCGATAAAATTCAATACAAAGCATTGCTCTTTGAACTGCCGCAGGCCGAGCGCATTGTCCTCGATAATGGCATTGTTCTTTATATCCTGGAAAATCACGAACTCCCCTTGGTCAATATCGGAGCGCTGATCAAAACAGGAAACATGTATGATCCGGCAGGCAAAGAAGGCACCGGTGAATTAACGGCTTACGTGATGAGAACAGGTGGAACGAAAAAATTGAAAAGTGCGGAGGTGGACAAACAGTTGGATTTGCTGGCGGCGTCCGTATCCGTTTCGATGTCCAGGGAATCCGCCCAGATCAGTTTTTCCATCTTGAGCAATCATCTCGAACAGGGACTGGATCTGCTGAGCCAGATGATCATCCGTCCGGCTTTTGAACAGGAAAAATTCGAACTGGCAAGACAGTTGAAAAAAGAAGAAATCAGAAGACTGAAAGATGACCCGCAGGGACTGGCCTTCCAGGAATTCAATCGTTTAATTTATCAGGATGATCCTCGCGGGCGTTTCCCCTCCTACAAATCGCTGGACAATATTCAACGGGACGATCTCATTGCATTCCACAACCGCTTTTTTCTGCCCAACAACACGATGTTTGCCATAAGCGGCGACATCACCAGAGACCAGGCTGTGGAACTATTTCAGAAATATTTCGATCAATGGGAAAAAGGGAATCTGGCGGCGGATATTCCGGCACTCACTCAAAAATCAAAGCCGGGTGTTTATCTGATCCATAAGGACATCCCTCAGTCCACCGTGATCAGCGGTCTCTACACGGCAAGCAAAAGCGATCCTGATTATTACGCATTTGCCGTGCTGGACTTCATCCTCGGCAGCGGCGGTTTTCCGTCCCGTATCGTGAATGTCGTTCGGAATAGCGAAGGTCTGGCCTACAGCGCCGGCAGCTTTTATCGCGCCAGACCCGACTATGGAATTTTCGGGAGTTATGCCTTTACCAAAACATCTTCGACGATGAAAGCCCTTGCGCTGATCGATTCCGAACTGGACAAACTCAAAACTCATCCGATTACGGAAAAGGAACTGAACTGGGCCAAAAAGTCTATCATTGACGGTTTCATCTTTTCATTTTCCACGCCGGAACAAATCGTCTGGCAGCAGATGAATGTCGCCTATGAAAAATTACCGGCCGATTATCTGCTCACCTATCGCGACCGGATTGAAAAAATCACCGTGGAAAAGATCAATCAAGCCGCTTCAAAATATCTGGACAAAACCAGAAATGTCGTTTTAATTCTGGGCGACAGCAAAAATCTGGATAAGACTGTATCCGAAAAAGCATATACGGTGATCACTCCCGAAGAGTAAATTTTATTGAAGGATAGTTTATGATTGACGAAACCATATTTACGAAAATATCACAAAGAATAGACTCCTATCGCGAGGCAATGATTGAATTGCAGACGGCACTTACCGCCCACCCGGCGGTCGGACCGGAAAACGGCGGCGACGGCGAACTTCTGAAAGCCAATTTTCTGAAAGAACGCCTGGCGCAAATGGGCTTCACAAATTTCAAGCATTACGAAGCGCAGGATTCAAGAGTGTCCTCCGGTATCCGGCCCAATTTTGTCACGACCTTCGAGGGGAAAAACAAAAATAAATTCATCTGGATTATTACCCACATGGATATTGTTCCCCCCGGCGAGCTGCGCCTCTGGAGTCATGATCCCTATCAGGCCTACGTGAAAGACCATCACATTTTCGGTCGCGGCGTAGAAGACAATCAACAGGACATGGTCGCTTCCATCTTTGCCGTTAAAGCGTTCATGGATGAAGGAGTCACGCCTGAAACGTCGATTAAACTTGCCTTTGTTTCGGATGAAGAAACCTCGAGCAACAAGGGTTTGCATTACATGATTGATTCGACCGAAAATCTTTTCCGTGAGGATGATCTGATTGTGGTTCCCGATTCGGGCAATCCCGAGGGCTCGCTCATCGAAGTCGCCGAAAAGAGCATGCTCTGGTTGTGTTTTAAAACCATAGGAAAACAATGCCACGGCTCCAATCCGCACCTCGGCAATAACGCTTTTGTCGCCGCATCCCACCTGGTTACCAAACTGGTCAAACTCAGAAAAATATTTTCCAACACCGATCCGCTCTTTGATCCACCGCAAAGCACCTTTGAACCGACGAAAAAGGAAGCCAACGTGGGAAACATCAACACCATTCCCGGTGAAGATGTTTTCTGTATGGATTGCCGGGTGCTGCCGGAATATGATTTGCAGGAGGTCATGGCGGAGATACATCACATTGTCCGCAAGGTTGAAAAGAAATTCAAGGTTCAGATAGAAATCTCCACCGCCCAATACGTTCAGTCAGCAAAGCCCACAGCGGCCGATGCGCCTGTTGTGCTGGCCCTGCAGGAAGCCATTCAGAAAGTTTACAACGTGCAGTCTTTCGCCGGCGGTGTCGGCGCGGGAACCGTTGCCTCTTATATCCGCAAAAAGAATTACCCGGTGGCCGTCTGGTCGAAAACGAATCAGAACGCCCATCAGCCTGATGAAAACTGTCCGATTGACAATATGCTGGGCAACGCCAAAGTTTTTGCCTGTTTATTTCTGAAAAATTGAGCACTTGCCAGCCAATCAATATGTATTGCATTGAATAAATCGACGTGATAAAAGGCGGAAAAAATACAAATGTATCTCCAGTCAGAGGTAGATCACTATTTTGACAAAAGAAAATAAAATCGCCGACACTGAAAAAATTTTCTTTGCGGATCACAACCTGCTGAAAAATCTCTGCGGCGAGCATGATAAACATTTAAAATTTATTGAAAAGCTGGAGCCGGTCAAAGTCAAGGCCTGGGGAAATTCCATTACCATATCCGGCCACAACGGCAATGTCCACAAAATCAGCACCATGCTTCAGCAGCTTTATGCCATCATGGAAAAGGGCTGGCACATTCAGTCTGCCGATATTGACTACGCTCACCGTATCCTGTCTGAAGATATAACCTTCGACCTGGCCAGCATCTTTCTGGATACGGTTTTTATTTCCTCCCAGAAACGGGTCATCACCCCGAAAAGCATCGCGCAGCGACTCTACATCGAATATATGAGGTCTTGTGATATGGTTTTTGCCATCGGTCCTGCCGGAACCGGTAAAACCTATCTGGCCATGGCCATGGCCGTCTCTTATCTGCTGGAGAGAAAAGTTCAAAGAATTATCCTGGCGCGACCGGCCGTGGAGGCCGGCGAAAGACTGGGGTTTCTACCGGGAGATCTGGCGGAAAAAGTCAATCCTTATCTGCGCCCCCTGTATGACGCGCTTTATGATATGATTGATATGGAAAGGGCGACTGCGCTTATCAACAAGGGATTGATCGAGGTTGCGCCCCTGGCTTTTATGCGGGGACGAACGCTCAATGATTCTTTTATTATTCTGGATGAAGCGCAGAACACGACATCGGAGCAGATGAAAATGTTTCTGACCCGTCTGGGATTCGGCTCCAAGGCCATCATCACCGGTGATATCACCCAGGTCGATTTGCCGACGGAAAAAGTTTCCGGCCTGGTGGAAGCTGAAAAAATCCTGAAAAAATATACCGGCATTCGCTTTGTGCATTTTTCAGAAGTTGATGTCATCCGGCACCCCCTGGTTCAGGATATCATCAAAGCCTATTCTCTTTTAGATAAAGAGAAAACCACCCATCATCATAAATGATATGAGTTATCTTGATCGTTTCAAAAATAAATTTGTTATTTTTTTTCAGCCCTATCTGACAAAGATTGCGCCCTATTTCGATTTTGTGAAAAACAGTCTTTTCCAGAGATGGGCTATCGCTTTTATCCTCTGCACCATCCTCGCCTTGCTGATGGCGCCGGGGCTTCAGTTCTCCGAACCGAAATTTCAGCTCGGCATGATCGCTCCGAAGAATATTAAAGCGGATTATGCTTTTCTGGTTGAAGACCGACAGGCCACCGAGCAGAAAAAAATGGAAGACGCCGAAAATATTCTGCCCGTTTATGACTATAACAGCAACCTGGTTGACGACATAAGGACACGACTTGTTAAAGCACTGTCCATTGCGGCGGAAAGACAGGACATCCACACCAGGGAAAAAACAACCCAGGAGAAATCAGATTTCATATACCTGCAAAATGAAAAGAAATTCCTGGAATCAAAGTTAGGAATTTACCTGAGCCCGGAAGAGTTCTATTTTTTAAATGAAAACAAATTCTCCGACGACATTCAGCAAAAGCTTTCCAACACGATCATTTCTTTTTATGAAAATAAATATATCACCAGTGATGTTTTCGACCGATCAGAAAAACAAAAGGGAATCATCATCCGAAATTTGAAGACACAGATTTCGGAAGAAATAAAAGATCTGTCTTCTTTATATAACATCAACGACATAGACACCCCGCTTTCGAAAACCGTGGATATGGTATTCAGGGAAGAGACGCCATCCGTGAAAGAAACATCCCTTTCCATTATAAAGAAACTCATTGAACCGAATCTGACCTTTAACAAAGAAGCCACGGAAAGAAAGAAGATTTCCGTTATGGGCGACTCCACCCCGACATTCTTTCAGGTGCAAAAAAACGAAATGATTGTCCGCGAAGGTGAAAAAATCGGCTATTTTCAGTTAGCCAAATTAAACGCGTATTATAAATCCGCCGAGGAAAACAAATTTGCGAGATTTTCGACGTTGCTGGGATTTTTCTTGACGGCAATGTTTCTTTCGATTGTCCTGTATCTATGGCGCACGCGAAACTGGAGCAAAACGTCAGAACGTTCCAACCTGGACCTGCTGGTCTTCGGGATCATCGCCTTGCTGCAAATTATGCTCATCAAAATAGGGATTTTCATTGCCATGGCCATCAACAGATCATTCCCTTCCATCCCGGTGGATGCCTGTTATTACGCCATTCCCTTCGCTCTGGGAGCCATGACAACCGCCATTCTGATTAACAGAAACGTGGCGCTGATTATCAGCGCCCTGACCTCTTTTCTGATCGGTTTTATCTTTGATGAAAAAGTCATTTTCCCGCTTTTTTCTTTTCTGGGATCCATCGCGGCTTCCTACCAGATCGTGCGCATTCGTCAGCGTTCTGTTTTTATGAAAATAGGTCTTTTCTTAGGCATCATCAACATGGTCGCGATCATTTGCCTGAACCTGATTACCGGCAATCTCTTGAACGATCTCTGGATCAGATTAATCATGGGATTTATCGGCGGCATTTTAACCGGCATTCTGGTCGCCGGCATTACACCGCTTTTTGAAAGTGCTTTCGGCTTCATCACGGATATCAAACTTCTGGAACTGGCCAATCTCAACCAGCCTCTGTTTCAAAGGATGATTCTTGAAGCTCCGGGAACGTATCATCACAGTATTATCGTTTCTTCTCTGGCTGAAGCCGCGGCAGAAGCCATCGGGGCCAACTCTTTACTGGTCAAGGTCAGCGCCTATTACCACGACATCGGCAAGCTGAAAAAACCTCTCTATTTTATCGAAAATCAGCAGAGCTCCGATAACCGGCACGATAAATTATCACCCAAAATGAGCGGTCTGATTATCATCTCGCATGTCAAAGACGGTTGCGAACTGGCTGCGCAGGCCAAACTCGGCCGTCAGATTATTAACATCATCAGGCAGCATCACGGAACCAGCATTGTCAGTTACTTCTATGGAAAAGCCAAAAAAGACAAGGATGAATCTATCCGGTCTTTATCGGAAACCGACTTCCGTTATCCCGGTCCCAAACCGCAAACGAAAGAAGCGGGCTTGATTATGCTGGGCGATGTCATTGAAGCGTCATCGCGTACGCTGAGCAATCCGACACCCGCCAGAATCAAATCCCTGGTTCGCGAAAGAATTGAAGGCATTTACATGGACGGCCAACTTGACGAATGCGAATTAACGTTAAGTAATTTAAATACGATAGCGGAAACTTTTACAAAAATTCTTACGGGAATTTTCCATCACCGCGTGGATTACCCGGATGCAGCGCCTAAAGAAGGCAATGGAAAAAAAGAGACCGATGAAAATACAAATCGAAAACAGACAATCCAGATTCAAAATTGAAAAAAGGAAAATCCGCAGCACCGTTTCCACAATTTTTCAACTTCTGGACTGTCCGGATAAAGAAGTCAGCATCGTCTTGACTGATGATAAGCATATTCAGGCGTTAAATAAAACATATCTGGGACGTGATAAAACCACCAATGTTATTTCATTTTCCCTGCAGGAGGGTGAGCATGGCAATATCAATCCCCAATTGCTTGGCGATGTTGTCATCTCCCTGGATACGGCTCAAAAAGACGCCCTGAAAGGCAATCTGGCCCTGGAACAGGAAATTGAATACCTTTTGATTCACGGCATTCTTCATCTACTGGGGTATAACCACGAAAATACTTCACAAGCCGAAACCAGAAAGATGAAACAAAAAGAGAAGGAAATATTCAGCAAACTTAACCGCAACCAAGTACTCATCTAAACATAACGTTAATAGGAGGAAACAAACCATGAATTTATCTCTGGAAAACAAAGTGGCTCTGGTCACCGGCGGAAGCAGAGGCATCGGACGCGCTATCGCCCTAGGCCTGGCCAAGTCCGGCGCGGATGTTATTGTAACCAGCCGCAAAATAGCCGATCTGGAAAATGTCGCCGAAGAAATAAAAGTCCTGGGCAGAAAATCTCTGGCCGTAGCCACGCACATCGGCCGTTTGGAAGAAATAAAGAATCTGGTTGAAAAAGTCAAAGCCCAGTTCGGTAGAATTGATATTCTGGTCAATAATGCCGCCACGAATCCTTCAATGGCCGCGGCCATCGATATCGACGATCGCGCCTGGGATTCCATTATGAACCTGAATCTCAAGGGTCTGTTTTTCTTGAGCCAGGCCATCGCCCGTCTGATGAAGGAACATGGAGGCGGAAAGATTGTCAATGTCGCCTCTGTTGCCGGCATTTCTCCCGATATCCTGCCGGTGTATTCCATCAGCAAAGCCGGCGTGATCATGGCCACAAAAGTAATGGCTCAGCAATGGGCTATCTATAACATCCGGGTCAACGCCATTGCGCCCAGTTTAACGAAAACTAAATTCAGCGAACCGCTCTGGTCCAATCAGGATATTCTGAACATCGCCATGAGCCGAACACCGCTGGGACGTCCGGCCGAACCGGAAGAAATGGTTGGCGCCGTTATTTTTCTGGCATCGGAAGCTTCCAGCTATGTGACGGGACAAGTCCTCGCCATTGATGGCGGCATCACGATTTAACATTCATGCTTATTCAGTTTTTTGAAGTGATTTTTTCGAATGAATTTCAGCACGTGCCGATGGTCATTAAAAAATTATTGAACTTTCGATATCTATAAAGTATTATAACAACATGAATTACAAAACAGTTTTTTCAATTTTTCTTGCAATATGGATGATCCCCGCCGGCCATGTCGCCCATGCTGATATCTACAAGCATGTGGATAAAGAAGGCGTGCTGCATCTGACCAACGTGCCTTCAGATCCCAGCGTTAAATATGTTATGGTCATGCGGGAAAAAAGAATTCTTTTCCGTCCCAATCTGGATGTAAAAAAGTATGATTATCTCATCAGCAAAGCGGCCGATAAATTCAACCTCGATTCCGCGTTGATCAAGGCCATCATCAAGGCGGAATCCAACTTCAATCACCGGGCTGTTTCACCCGTGGGAGCTCAAGGTCTGATGCAACTGATGCCCAAGACGGCATCCTCCCTGAACGTTGACGACAGTTTTCATCCGGAGAAGAACATTGAAGGCGGGGCGCGCTATCTGCGCTATCTGTTGAATGTTTACAAAGGCAATTTGTCCTTGGCACTCGCGGCTTACAATGCCGGAGAAAAGGCTGTGGCTAAATATAATTACAGCATTCCTCCCTACCGCGAAACGCAAAATTATGTCAGACGCGTGTTAAGTTTTTACCGGGAATACAGTAATTCTTAGCGATACGCTTTACGGTTATTTGCCGACATATAAATAATGCTGTATTTCCTCCATTTTCTTTTCTTTAATTCCCCTGATCATCATCAACTGCCTGATGTCTTGAAATCGATTGATTTGCTCACGCAGGGCAATAATGCTTTGCGCGGTTGATTTCCCGATACCTTTCACCAGGATTAATTCTTCTTCGGTGGCCTGATTAATGTCTATGGGCAGGCCGATCGATAATTTCGTGGCGTTCGACATCTCACCGACGACAACGTTTTTCCGTCCCGAATGATCTTCCAAGATTAACCTCATGCCGTTTTTAAGTGGAATATCCTTTTTTGATATTTCATCCCAACCGGCTGATTGCAATAATTGATGAACATTTGTTTCGGGAGGGACAAAATAAATGCCGGCGCTTTGATTATTTTCAAAAATCTCAACCGCCCGGCAATCCCGGCACTGAGTGGCGTGAACGGGAACTTCATGCGTGTTCAAGGAACGCGACAGTAAAATAACAAAGGGAATAACCGCCAGCGTAAGACTCAGAACAGTTATTCCCTTCAGTTTACTTTCGGAAATGATCATGAAGATTATTTTTTCTTTTCCAGTTCAAAAGCGTCGTGCAGCACCGATACCGCGAGCTCCATGTATTTCCGCTGAATAATGCAGGATATCTTGATTTCCGATGTGCTGATCATCATAATATTGACACCTTCTTTGGCCAGGGTCTTAAACATCTTGGCGGCGACGCCGGAATGACTGGCCATCCCCACACCGATAATGGACACTTTGGCCACCTGATCATCAACCTCAACTTTTTTGGCGCCGACTTTCTTAGCCGTGGCTTCCACGATCTTCTGCGCGTCCTTCAAATCTTTTTTAGACACGGTGAAGGTCAGATCGGTATAGCCTTCCGAACTGGCATTCTGAATAATCATATCCACAAAGATGTTTTTATCCGACAACGGCGAAAATAAATCGGCGGCGACACCCGGTTGATCGGGAACATGAACGACCGTGATTTTTACCTGATCGCGATCATACGTTACGCCTGAAATAATTTCTCGTTCCATATCCTTATCTTCTTTCGTCACAAGAGTTCCTCCTTTATCGGTGAATGTTGATTTAACATAAACGGGTACATCATATTTCTTGGCCATTTCCACCGACCTGGGCTGCAGCACCTTGGCGCCGGTCATAGCCATTTCCAGCATTTCGTCATAGGAAATCTTATCCAGTCTCCGCGCTTTATTGCAAACATTCGGATCAGTTGTATATACACCGTCCACATCGGTAAAGATATCACACCGATCGGCTTTCAGCGCGGCAGCCAGAGCGACGGCGCTGGTGTCGGAACCGCCCCGTCCCAGCGTTGTAATATTGTTGTCCTTATCCACGCCCTGAAAACCGGCCACAATAATAATAGTGCCTTTCTTGAGTTCCTTTTTAATGACATCCGTGTGAATCAGCGATATCCTGGCTTTTTTATGGGACTGATCCGTCAATATTTTGACCTGAAACCCGAGAAAAGATCTCGCCGGATAACCCATGGCATTCAAAGCGATCGCCAGCAAGGTCACCGTGACCTGCTCTCCCGTGGAAATCAGAGAATCGTATTCTCTTTCATCGGGCGAATCGGCCGCCTTATGAGCCAGATCGATGAGCCTGTCTGTTTCTCCCGCCATGGCGGATAGAACAACAACCACCTGATTGCCGGCTTTTTTTACATTGGCGACTTTTCTGGCGACATTTTTTATTTTCTCAATGTCCCCAACCGATGTCCCGCCGAATTTCTGCACAATTAACGCCATATTAAACAACCTCCATGTTGGTATCTTTAATCAGCTCTTTGAGTCTGCCTGCCGGCCCCCGCATAATAATTTTTCGTTCAGTATCATTCAGATATTCGAATTTGAGGATGAGGGAATCTTCGGGCAG
>JAGPFC010000027.1 GCA_018056685.1 Smithella sp. | reverse complement strand
CTGGAATCCAGCAGAATGATTTTGCCCGGCTGATATTTGATGACCTGCCGGCAAAGCTCCGCACCGATGGAACCGCCGCATCCGGTTATCATAATCGTTTTACTGTTGAGATAATTGCGTATGTCATTGACATTCAGTTGAACCGGCGAACGCCCCAGCAAATCCTCATAGCTGATGTCCCGCAGCAATTTGACGCTCACCCGCCCGTCAATCAATTCGCCGATGCCGGGCAATATCTTATACGGGACATTGCATTGCTGACAGACCTCCACAATATGCCGGATCTGCTCACCTGTCGCGGACGGAACGGTGATCAGGATTTGATCAACACCTTCCCTCAGAAGAATTTTAGGCAGGCGTTCCACAGTGCCCAGCACCTTCACGCCATGAATGGTCATTCCCTGCTTTGCCGGATCATCGTCAACAAAACCGACGACATCATAATTCAACCGGTAGTTATCCCTGATTTCCCGCAGCATTTTTTCGCCCGCGTCACCGGCTCCGATAATCAATATTTTTTTCACAGGAGAATCCGGTGAAAAATAATCGTTCGTCATCTGGTTGGCGCGCATGGCATAGAAACTGCGGATGGCCAGGCGCGTTCCCCCGGTAAAAAACAACGTCAGAAAACCGTCCAGAATAAACACGGCACGGGAATAGCCTTCAAACCGGTCAACGACCAGGATCATCATCACAACCATGCCGGTGGATAAAAAGCAGGCCTGAACCAGCAACCAGAAATCCTTCACGCTGGTGTAGCGCCACATGCCCTTGTACAGACCCAGCGCATAAAAAATGATAAATTTCAACGGAACCACCCACGGGAGCAACTGGAACGGATGGACAACGTCAATCCTGGCAAAAGAAAATTCAAAGCGCAGCCAGTAGGACAGACAAAGCGCGATAATAAAAGACGCAATGTCTATCAGTATCATCATATAGAATTTGGGATTTTTAAATTGTGGATTTCTCAGCAACCGACTTAATCCTTTTTTAAAACCTTAAATCTTTTCCAACCGTTCCTCAAAACATTTCGGAGCCGGCAGCATGCCCGCTCCAGCTTCTTGCTGGTTCAAACTTGCAGTTTGAATCAGAATATTTCGGAGCAGGAAACATCCCCGCTCCAGCTACAGCAACATTGTCATCCCCGAACGGGTCTGTCGGGGATCCAATTATTCTTTCCTGGATTCCCGATCAGGTCGGGAATGACAATGGATTTCTAAACTTTAACCGTTGAACCGCTGAACCGTGGACCTTTTTACTAAACCTGTTTATTTTTTAAAGATGACAGAACTTCCTCTATGGACGCCACCGTTACGCCATCGCCCATATCCCAGCCTTTGGCAATCGGACATACAACCCACGCATGATTCGGCGCAACATCCTTCAGCATAGTAACACAACCGCGTGTCAACTGGGGTGAAGTCGATGCTTTAAACTCAAAAGCCAGTCGTTGCCGGCCTCGTTCCATCAATAAATCAATTTCCTCGCCGTTGGAAGTACGGACAAAAGATGCCCGCCAGCCGGGCAAAGCCGCGCAAATCTGTTCGATACACCAGCCTTCCCATGACGCGCCCACCACCGGATGTCCCAGCAGATCATCCATCCCTTCAATTTCCAGCAAACTATGCAGAACGCCCGTGTCACGCAAATATACCTTCGGCGACTTGATCAAGCGTTTTTCAAGATTAACCCTGAACGGTTCCAAAATACGCAACATGAAATTCTGAGTTAATATGCCGATATATTTTCGCACCGTCGTATGCGTCACCCCCAGAGCCTGACCCAGCCGTGCGCTATTGAGCAACTGGCCGTGATGATGCGCCAACATACGCCAGAGACGCCCCATTAATTCCGGCGACGCGCCAACACCCAAATAGGCCACATCCTTTTCCAGAAAAGTCCGCGAAAACGACTCGCGCCATGCCACGCTGGACAAATCTGAACTGGCCAGCAGACTTCCCGGAAAACCACCCCTTATCCAGTGCCGTTCGCGATCCTTCATACCCGCTGCCATGCACTCCTGCCATAAAAGCGGAGTCAGTTCATGGTAACGAATGCGACCGGCAAGCGATTCCGAACTTTGCCGCAACAACGCAGGCGATGCCGATCCCAATACCAGAAAACGATACCGATGATCCGCATCATCCGCTAAAACCCGCAAAGTCGTAAACAAATCCGGTACCCGCTGGATTTCATCAAGAATTACGAGCTTGCCCGCCTGACGTGACAGAAACCACTCGGCATCGGATAACTTGCGTTGATCCGCGGCGCGTTCCAAATCCAAATGCACAACACTATCCGGTTTACGTTTAGCAGCAATGTGCCGGGCAAGGGTTGTTTTACCGCATTGTCTTGGCCCGATGATTGCCGTTACCGGCGTCTCTTTTAATGACGAAATAATATCCGCCTCGTGAAGTCGCGGCACATAACTATGTAATTTGCTATTCATAATTTCAATCTACATAATTTAAGATATTTGTCAAATCTTATTTATCCTCCGCTTTACCCCTCGAAACCTTTGCATAATGATCAAATTGTCATTTCGACCGAAGGGAGAAATCTTATACTGCAATAATATTAAAGGAAGATTTCTCGTCGCTTTGCTCCTCGAAATGACATGAGGAGGAGTTATGCAAAACTCTCCTCTCATCCTGACTTTCTCCCGCCAGGGATCGAATCACTCTATGGATTCCCGCCAGGAACATGCGGGAATGACAACGGAGCTTTTAACTTTGAACGTTGAACTTTGAACGTACAAATGGTGTCACCTGGTTTCACAAGTCACATTGCAATGTTTCCTGTTTCGCTATTTTCATCACAACTTAATCAGGGCGTCATTAAAGCGGGAGGCAATCTGCTGCCGGTCATAAAACGACACCGCCGCCTGTCGTCCCGCCTTGCCCAATGATGCCCTCAGCTCAGCATTACCCGCCAGCTCACGGATGGCTTTGACGAGACCCTCAATATCACCGGGAGCAACAATCAGGCCGCATCCCGCATTGCGGACAATTTCAGTAGCCTCTCCTGTGGCCACCAGCAGAATCGGAACACCGGAGGCCATCGCCTCGTAGATTTTTGACGGCACTGCGCCCCGGATGGAAGACTTCAGCGTAATGACGGCAACGTCCAGCGACGCAATAACCAGCGGAATCATCCGGTGCGGAATCGGATCATGAAAATCCACGTTCGAAAGCTTCTGAGACTTTGCGTCCTGCATCAAGTCTTTCTTCACAGGCCCGTCACCGATCAGGACAAACCGGGCTGAAGTACCATCGATATTCCCGGCAGCCGCAATGATTTGATCCAGCCCCTGAAACAAACCGTGCAAACCGGCATACACAAAGCCGACCTCGCCTTCCCTAATATACGATTTGCGAACCTCTTCATCGCGCCGGGCAGGTGAAAAATTTTCCACATCCACGCCGTTGGAAAGGTGGTATGTCGATACCTCCGGAACCTGCCGCTTGATTTCTCCGACAATCTCCCGCGATTGCCCGGTAACAAGACTTGCCCGCCTGTACAGAAAGTGCTCAAACCTTTTCAGCACCCGGTAAACAAAATCCTTCTCTGAAAGAATGCCCACGTATATAGCTGAATCCGGCCAGAGATCAGATATATTCATAATCCATTTGGCGCCCTTGATGCGCGACAGAAGCCACCCGGAAAACGCCAGAAACAAAGGCGGACTTTCAGTGATCACGATATCGAATGACCGTTTCAGGAACAATCCGGCCACCAGAGAACTGAACATAAAAGAAAAATAGCTGACCAGACGGTGCAGCAAACTTGGCTTCGCGGAAGGGATAATCCAAGAGCGTGTCACCGGAATCCCGTCTATCACTTCACGGTGGGAAAAACGTGGATACCCCTGAAAGAGCTTCCCGGTTGGATAATTGGGAATGGCCGTCAGAATCTCAACGGAGTGCCCCATGGCTTGCAGGCGACGAGCCAGATCCGACAGTCGCGCCTGTGGCGCACCCATCTCCGGTGGGTAGAATTGTGTATGAATAAGAATTTTCAAATGAACAGCACTGTTTGACTTTTGAGAGCTTTGCATAATTTCCTTCATGTCTAAGATTCCTCACCCGCAAGCGGGATTCGGAATGACAATTCTTGCTGGTTCAAACTTGCAGTTTGAATCAGAACATTTCGGAGCAGGAATCATCCCTGCTCCAGAGATACCCCGAAAAAAATCATTTATCATAATTTCAGTTCGTCACAGTAAGAAGAACTTTTATCATCACCGGCAGCTTCATCTGTCCCTGAATCTTTAAACAGGGAGCCTGTTCCTTTTCGTACCATCTGCGCGATACCCATCCATCATCAATATTTATTGTCGCGCCTTCCGGCAAGGTAGCAGCATCAATTTTCAGTCTTGCGCCATCTGGCCATGAGGAAAGAACAACCTTACCTTCAATCGCCTCTATCTTCACACCCGGAGCATATTGAAAAGTAAGGGTCACGTTATGAGAACCAATTCCTTCCAGCATATCCGTTATCTGCCATTCCCCTCTTCCAGTCTTTTGAACCTCCCGGCGATGAATGACGGGATTGCTTAATCTACGATAACCATCATGTTCGCCCGTGACATGGTTATCAGACGATTCAACAATTTTAGACTGGTATGGATAAGCAACGCGGAAAGGCCCCCAGAAAACGCATTGGTCCTGATTATCGACTGTGACCGTATTGTGCACAATGGTGCTCCGGAAATGGTTCCGCCATTTTTCATCGTGATAAGAGTAAACCCCGGGATCAACAAGGAGCCAATGGCCTTTGGCAAACAAAGAAATGCTCAAGGCATCAGCGTGACCGTGACCGGGAAGATGATGGGGACCCATGGGGCCGGCATCAAAATAAAGGCGGCCACCATCTTCATCTTTCAAGACTGCATAACCCGCCGATGGATAAACACTAATTTCCGAAGATACCGGTAAAGTATAATTCGCCGAAGGCTTTTCTAAAACCTGACATCCCAAAAGCACCGCATATGAAGAATCAGCCCCGCGAGCAGATTCGATCCATTCCGCTCGCTGAAACAGATGCCCCCCGGCGAGAATAACACTGCGCGGATCCATGGGATAATCTTCCACAGAATCATTCAGCATCGGAAAACTGCCATCCGGTGCCTGCATATCACATAAAAAACCAATCATCTTCAACAGCAGTGGCTCAATATCCGCGGGAGGCGACACGCCCATTGATCTGCACAAATGCCATGTTTCCAGTAAGTCCTGCAGAACAATAGTATGGTAGCTGATGCTCCTCTCGTCATGCACACCATCCTCCAGAACCTGCCTTTTTGCTTCGCTCCAAAGCCCGTCCAATCCGATCTTTTGCCACGCAATCGCTTCCTTTTGGCTTGGCATCAATAGACCTGCCCAGGCAAGTGCCTTGAAATTGGCAATCAAATGGTTGTTGGATATATCCGTCTCAAGGTTTGCGGCAAGAACACGCGCCTGAAGCGCAAGACTGTTTGCCAGTTCTTCTTTCCAGAATCGCTGCCATTCCGGAGAATCTCGAAAGATGGATGCAACACGCAACCAGGCAACAATTCTGCGTGACAGTGGATATGGTTCCCAACCGGCGCCTTTTCCGACTGGATTTTGCCGCAACCAATCGGATATCAAATTCATTAACGCACTGCTGTAACGCCCATCTCCGGTGGCAAGATAAGCCTGAGCAAGAAGTAGAGCCCATTCGCCATAATGAAGGTTGTATGTCCAGAGTGGTTCCGGAAACGGCGCCGAGTTCCAAGAAACAGGATGATCGAGAGCCACAGCAGGAAGGTTCAGAAAAGAAAACTCGTGAAGCACGAGTTTATCTGCGTTACTGATGAATGCTTGCCGTTTTGCGAGGATTGACGCCGCATCGGCTTCATCGAAACATTTTAGGTCAGGTATTTTATTGGAAGCGTCTCCAGTTTGCTTAGTGATTGGAAATAGAAGGTTACCGCATAATGGATAAAGAAAACGGTAACGCAAAGACCGGTTCAAGCGTGTGACGATACGTGCAGCACCGGCACGCTGCGCTGTGTCCATCATTAACAAAAATCTTTGCATAGGGAGAATCTTGTGTAGGGATTGTTCCGCACTGATGTGTCATTCCGGCATGGGCCTGGCCGGAATCCATTTTTCACTGTTATCATTTAAGACTGGATCCCCGACAAGCCCTTTCGGGGATGACATTTCTGCGGCGCGTTCGGGGAACGCGCCCTACATAGAAATAATGAGACGAAGATTATTTGTTGATTTCAGATTTCAATTTTGACGGGTTTCATCTCGCGGAGTGATTCAAGCACGGCAAAAGTCGCACGCGTCACAGTGAAAATCTCCTGCAACGGGATTGGCGCTTCCGTGCCTTTTCGATAATACCCAACGAAAGATTCCCATTCGCCCCGATGCCCCTTATCCTGTTTGAGCATTGACTTCACAACTTTTCGTTTTCCGTCTCTTGTCATCTCCAACCGCCGGAAATTATCAAGAACACCAATCGCACCGCCACCGAAAACCTCCACCCGCTCTTTAGGAAACGACTTGTCGCCATTGGCCGCGTAGGTAACAGTGCCAATAGAACGATCTGCAAATTCAATCATGACAACAAGGTTGTCGTTCCTGTAGCGGCCACCATTGGGAAGCACCCGGGCATAGACGGAAACAGGCATAGCTCCTGCAAGAAACGTGAGATAATCGATAAAATGGCAGACTTCTCCGATGATGCGGCCACCGCCCTGCTCCGGATCGTGCACCCAATGCTCCGGCGGAATATACCCGGCATTGACACGGTAATTCATAATCAGCGGTTCGCCAAGACCAGTAAAGAATTCTTTTAACTGGCAACTCATGGGGGCAAAACGGCGATTGAATCCAACCATCAGGGCGGGAGCTTCCTTCCCTGACTGGTTGCATTGCCTGTAAAATACTTCAATCTCTTCCAGTTCCGAGGTTTCTACACAAAGAGGCTTTTCCAAAAACACGTGTTTCCCTGCTGCCAGCGATTCCAGCACCTGTCGTCCATGCAGATTATGCCGCGTACCGATAACGACAGCATCAATATCGTTATCCTTGATCAGTTTCTGATAATCCGTCGTCGCGTACCGGAATCCAAATTTCTTGGCAACTTTCTGAGCGCTGGCACCGGTGGCGTTAGCGACGGCAATCAGCTCAAGCCCTTCCAGGCCGTTCATTGCCGGAAGCAGGGTTGACGTTGCAAATTCACCCGCGCCGATCATGCCAATCCTCAAATTGCCTGAAGAAGGCTTCTTTGCGTTTTTTATAGATGCCGGTTCTTTATCGCATTTGAATTCTTTCGCTGCAATAGCGACTGACTCCGGATACGTAAGCAAAACACCAAGAAAGTCTTCTTTCGTTTTCCCGGTAATAAGATCATAAGCGAGAGGACCATCGGCAATAGGAAAGCGATGCGTAATGAGGGGCTTTACCGACGCTTTGCCTTCCGCCAGTAACTGCAGGAAGGCCTGCATATTCCTGTTTTCCGTCCAGCGTACGTATCCAAAAGGATAATCCCGGCCTTTTTCCTCATACTCCTGATCGTAACGTCCCGGGCCATAGGAACGGGATATCCGGAAGATTAATTCCTTTTCATAATATTCCCGCCTTGGGATTTCCAGCCCGACCATGCCGACAACCACAACGGTACCGTGAAAACGCGCGATCTCACCGGCCAGCGTCACCGGTTCGTTGCTGCTGGAACCGGCTGCCACGATAACCTTGTCCACTCCTTTGTTCAGTGTCACCCGCAAACAAAGTGATTGAAAATCTCCGGCTGTTGTCGCCGTATCATTCACACCCAGTGATTTTGCCAAAGTGCAGCGGCCGGCATTCGTATCCATACCCAGTACGATACAGCCCGCGGCTTTTGCCTGCTGTGCGGCCAAAAGACCGACAAGACCGAGGCCGATGATCGCCACCGTTTCACCCAGTGCAATATCAGCCAGCCGCAAGCCCTGCAGGGCAATGGCACCTAATGTTGTGAAAGCTGCCTCTTCCGCTGTCACACCTTCCGGCACCTTCGCCGCAAGATTCTTCGGAATAAAAACGACATCCGCATGATTGGCATAACCTGCACCGCCACAGGCCACCAGATCGCCAACCTGAAAGCCATCCACACCTTCGCCAACGGCGATAACTGTTCCAGCGCAGGAATAACCGAGAGGCATCGGGGCATCCAGTTTCCGGAAAACCGCTTCGGCTGTTGTCACAATGCCGTCTCGTAGCGTCTTGTCAATCACCTGCTTGACCAGATCCGGCCGCGCCATCGCTTTTCCCAAGAGATTTTTCCGCGCGAGATCCACCATGAGTTTCTCAGTGCCTGCACTGACCAGAGAAGTGATATTTCTCACCAGGATGCCGCCCGCCTTCAATGCCGGAGCAGGCACATCCATAACTTCCAGCTTGCCATCACCGTAATTCTGTATAATTGCTTTCATCGATTAAATTTCACCTTCAATTCTCTTAATAAACAGAAAACTTTAAAATTTCTTTTCCTGGATTCCCGCCAGAAGCATGCGGGAATGACAAAATTACTTTTTATATGGATGTGAAAAACTATGAGATTTTTCAATAACTTCCCTCATGTCATTTCGAGGAGCATAGCGACGAGAAATCTAAGATTCCTCACCCGCAAGCGGGATTCGGAATGACAATCAGTGTTAAGATTTCTCACATACGTTCGAAATGACAGAGAAGGAGCGGTCGAAATGACAGTTTGATCATTGTGCAAAGGTTTATCTCTCACCTTATAATCCTTTTTAAAGAATAGTAACCGAGGGCCAGGTATTCCCGCAGACCGATCTGCAACTTCCAGAGGCTCTCGGCGGATGGAAGCCAATCAACCATCGAATATTTTTCAGGTCTGGATAAATAATCCACCGGATAGGCTACCGGATTAAGCCCCTCTCTTTGAAAGAGCAGCATGGCACGAGGCATATGATAAGCGGATGTTACAAGAATGAAAGATTTATCGCCCAACAGAGCTCGCACATTTTTCGGGTGCTCTTCGGTGCTCTTCGATGCACTTTCCGAAATAACTTCTCTTGCCGGCATCAGAACCTGAGCGAGCTGCTTCATATGATCCCCTGTTTTCAAGCCGCTGCGATCTCTGCCCGCCGCACCGGAGAAACATATCTGCTCTTTGCTGCCAAGCCTGTTCGCCAGTTCCATCCCACCAACAAAACGGTAGATAGACCCATGCGGCAGTGCCGAAGAAAGCAACTCACCCGTCGGCCTGTAACCACCACCGGTAAGTACCACCACATCCTTTAGACCTTTTTCCTGCAATGACGACACTGACGGTTGAGAATATCGATTTTCTAGTGACGACAATAGCATGTCTGCTGCCGGCCGTGTGCACACAAGCCATGCCACACTCAGAACAGCCATTCCGAATACAAAAACACCCCTCTTCTTTCTTGTGGATACCCATAAATAAATCAGCGCAAAAAAGAAAAACCAAAACAGCAGATTGGGAAGTATATTGACAATAATTGAGCGCATTTTTTAATTGAGAGCTTTAAATAATTCCATTTATGTCATTTCGAGGAGCAAAGCGACGAGAAATCTAAGATTCCTCATCCGCAAGCGGGTTTCGGAATGACAATAAATGTTAAGATTTCTCACATATGTTCGAAATGACAGAGAGGGTGCGATCAAAATCACAGTTTGATCATGATGCAAAGGTTTAAATTGAAGTTAATAATACAAGTTTTCCAATCATAATTTTTGATACAAATCGATATATTTATCGGCAATGATCTTCATTCTGAATTTTGAATCCACCGTTTTCACAGCATTGCTGGAAAGCATTTTTCTCATGCTTGAATTGGTGAGAAGTTGAATAATAGCTTCAGCTAATTCTTGATCATTCTCCTGTTCGACAATAATTCCATCACTACCATTGTTAATAATGTTTTCCGTCACACCTTCTATATTAGTCGCAACGCAGGCGTTGCCGCAGGCCATAGCCTCCAGCAACACATTACCGAAAGATTCATTACGCGAAGGGAAAACGAAAATATCGCTTGCCAGATAATAGTTTAATGTATCTTTAACTTTACCAGTCAGAAATACCGATTTACCAATGGCATCCTTTAATAACTCGGCAAACCACCCATAAAATGGTTCATGTTCATTATATGGACCAACCAGCACAAGGCAAGCATTCGACATGTTTTCCTGAACATTTATCCAGGCCTTCGCCAATACATCAATACCCTTGCGGTACTCGATGGAACCTATATAAAGAACGATAGGCCTGGTTCTCTCAATACCTAATCGATCACACAAATCATTTCTGCATTGCGCCGACAGATTATTATCAGGTTTAAATCGGTCTTCCACACCATTGGGAATCAGATAAACTTTATCAACCGGATATTGAAACTCTGACACAGTTTCCAGCACTCTTTCCGAAATAGCTATCATCGCGTCAAAATATTTCAACAGAGATTCTTTGACAAGGCCGCATCTTGAATTCTTCAGTGCTTTTGGGTCATCCTCACCCGTCAAAGTGATTTTATAAATGGCCTTCTTTGAAAGAATTTTCGCAACAATTAATGCCGGAAGAGCTGCAACACAATAGCCGTGAACATGGAGAATATCATATAATTTTTTGTTTCTAACCAGCCAAAAGATAGCAGAGAAGGCAAATTGAATAGACCGCATTCTTTCATTACGGCTTGAACCGATGTATGCTATTTCAACACCATCAACATCACCCTTAAAATACTTTCCAGATGAAGAAGAACATAATCCTATAACAGATAATCCTTTTTGCTGAAGTGCTCTTGATAGAAAAATAGCCTGCTTTCCTGACCCCGTGAACTCAGGCGGCAATTTCTCTGCGAACATGCAAATTCTATTCATGAAAAGATCGCTTCGCCTGCATCAACGCTGAAGCAGATAATAATAATTCTTCTATTGGTCTATGTAATTTATTTTCCGAGATGCAATTCATCACGTCCCTAACTTCCTGCTCCCATCCTCTGTCCACCCTTCCCTTCCAGACTGTTGCAATCTTGCCATCCTTGTAGCGTTGGCAGGTTGTAAAATCATAAATCATGAATTGCTGATCCGTCATCTTTACCTCGATGTATTCGTCACAGCCAATCAGCGCTTCACCACGGTCAGCAAAGATAAGATTTACGAGAGATCCGTCATCGTATCTAAGAATAATAACGTTATTTGATTGTTTGTTGCCGCCAAGTGCAGAAATCACCTGAACATCAGAAGGTATTCTCGGGTACAGCAGAGCGACAGCATAATCTATCCAGTGACATCCGTTGCTGACAATTCGGGTACTCTGATGCGGCCAATTGTAGTAATGAGTACCGGGAATCGTCTGTTCGCGAATGGAAGCTGTAATCGTCAACGGTCCACCGGTTTTATCTATCTCATCTTTGATAATCTTTGTCACCGGCGAATGATATCTGTTATATCCAACAAAGAAAAGCGCATCAGGATTCCTTTCCAGCGTTTCTTTTAATTTGTTATATTGTTCCTCGTTGATGACCGGAGGCTTCTCGACGAATACCTTTTTGCCTGATTCCAATGCCATACAGGCAATGTCTGCATGTGCATCGTGCCAGGTAGCAATGAAAACAGCATCAACTTTATCGCTGTGACACACATCCGCCGGATTGGAACTGATGAGAGGAATATTGAACAATTCAGCGCCTTGAAGCAGTCGCACAGGATCCGTATCCGCAGCCATTGTGATCCTCACACGTTCATCCTTGAGAAGGAAAGGAATCAAGTTGCCCCGCATCCACATTCCCATGCCGATGATTCCGACGTTAATCTTGTCTTTAGATGTTATCTTTAATGGGCTTCGTTCTATGATAGTACTTTCATCTAAAATGTTTTTATCATCACCGCTCACAAAACAGCAGGCATCATCGAGCGATATTGTTGCACCTTCCCCGGCCTGCGCCACATCGACAATGTTCATTAAATCTTTCGGTTTCCACGCTCGTTTACACATGTCCGCAAGTGCGACTTCAAGAGATTTCTGCTTCAAGTAAGAAGGGGTCTCCAAGGGTAGGCGGCTGAAAATGTTTAATTGATGAATGCTTGATGGTGGAAAACCAATCCATCTATCTTTCAATGCCGCCCAGTTATTATCTGAAAGTTTTTCAGCAGAAAGACCAACGAAACAAATATGTTCATTTTCCAAGGAGTCAGCAAGAGCGTCCATCCATTCAGGGCTACTGATCATCACTATAACATTTTCTTTCAGCTTAGCCCTGACCTGTGCAACCGCCTTAGCATCCGGACAGGGGAAATGAATTACTGGTTGATCGGAATCACTAAGCATCCGCAAAAGAAGCAGGCATGGCAAAGTATTGCCACAAATAATGACAGTTTGGTCAACCTTTTGAATTTCGCCAATACGTCTGGAGGCTTCTAAAGCCAGTGAGTAGTGTAAAATTGAAGCGGCACTTTCTATTTCCAAACCTTCTGGCACATCAACTGTCTGTTCTTTATGTACCAATATCCGGTCAAGATAGGCCGGACAATCAAAACGGAAGCCTGCCCGGATTGAACCGACCGGAAAGCTATCGTCACCACCGTTATCAATTACCTGGCCGGCAAAAGAAGCATTAATCTGCAGGAGTTGCACCCGATAGGAAAGCAGATTAGATTTAACCTTTGCAAGTGTCCTTTTAAGGCCGATCAAACGCGCATAAGCAATGGCGCGCCGCACGGAATTGAAGCTGCGCCGCATAATGGACACAAACAGATTTATTCCAGAAGATTCTTTCTGGGCGTTACCTTGAGCACCTGTTGTAGTAGCGGCCAATGTCTTCAAGATGAGACATCCCGGGTAGTTTGCACTCGGCACCGGTGCTTTTTTCCACGTATCAAGAAGAAGAATTTTCATAGATTGGTTAGTTTCCGATCGACTCTCCTTGTCATTTCGACCTTAGGGAGAAATCTTTACGAATATTGTCATTTCGAAGCGCAGCGAGAAATCTTATACCACCTATCATTTCGATTTTCCTTGTCATTTCGACCGAAGGGAGAAATCTTACAATCCCTCACTCAAATCATTCCACATTGGATTTATTTGATTCACCAGCTTGTTTTTTTTCTCTCTGCGCCATTTTTTGATTTCTTTTTCTCTTGCTATTGCCGCGTTTATATCGTTCGTTTCCTCGACGTAAACCAATTTATTTAAATTATATTTTTTTGAAAAACCATCAATTAACTTGTTCTTATGTTCATAAATACGTCGGTTCAAATCATTAGTTACGCCAACGTAAAGCACATTGTTGTTCCAGTTGGTTAGTAAATATACATAATAATTTTTCGTCAAAAACATAAGATTCCTCACATACGTTCGGAATGACATTGGTACTAGCTAACTATGACACGCTGAATGACATTTGACTCCACCTCTTTGTCATTTCGACCGTGGGGAGAAATCTTGTTAAAATAATCATTAAGATTCCTCGCTGCGCTTCGGAATGACACGTGGTGCTACTGTTACGCTTCGGAATGACACGGCTAAGGTCTATTTTCCCCTCTCTCGAACAAAACTTTTTCAATAACCTCCAGAAATCGTCGGGCAACGAGGCTGGACTCAAATCTTTCTTCAATATGTGCGGCACCCTGCAAAACCATTGTACGCATTTGTTCTCGCTTTTCTATCGCTGCAATAATTGATCGAACAAGACCGGTTATATCATCCGGAGGAACCAGAACAGCGCCGGGTCCGACAACTTCCGGAATAGCATCTGTTTGATAGGCAACAACCGGTGTCCCGCAAAGAATCGCTTCCGCAACAGTTCTGCAGAAAGATTCTGTCTTCGAAGTCTGAACATAAACATCCGCACGACGCATCAGAGCCGGCAGGTAATCTATTGCACCGGTGAATATGACATTTTCGAAAAGACCGAGGTCAAAAACTCTGCTTTTCAAAGACGTAAAATAATCCGCCGTTTTTTCCACGCCACTATCATCACCAATATCACCGGCGATTAAAGCCAAGCACTTAGAATACTTTTTTTTAATCCCCGGCAAAGCTTCAATCAATTGATCATGACCTTTTTTCGGGAAGATAACACCTGCGCTTACAATTATTGGATATTTTCCGGAAAGTTTTTCCTCAATATCTTTCGGTAAACCTGCTTCAGCAGCGTGATGTATCTTGCTTATATTCATCGGATTCGGAACGGTTTCCACAATGTCATCATTCAAGCCACCTTTTACAAGAGCATTCCGAAGTGTTTCCGAAACAGCGATGATTTTATCGGAACCGGCTGCAAGAAGCGAAAGAAAATACTGCATCAGACGCGGATGACCGCCCAGCCGGTAAAGAAACGTCATGGCATGAAAGATCTTCACATGAGGCACACCCAAACGATGTGCCAGAATACTGCCGATAAAGATTTGTTCAGAATTACTCAATATCATGGAGGGTGAAAGCTGTCGCACCAAGGGAAGCAGCCGACGAACACCTAGAGTGATGTTGCTGATGTTTTGTAAAAGGATATCACCAGCCAATGACGCGCGCCATTGCATAACTTCCGGCCAGATTACTATACGGCAGCCAAGACGCTCAAATTCCATAGCCGCGTCATTCTTCTCGTGCAGCGCGATGATAAAATCAATATCATGACCAACTAGTTGAGAAACAATATCAAACAGGTATCTGTGTGGCCCGATCCATTTTGTCCAGGGGTGAAGACACAAGATGGTGATTCTTTTCGTCACTTATCTACCCGACATGATGGCATGCACGACGCCTTGTGCCCAGTGCTCAGGCGTGAAATCACTAATGATCTTTTTGGACGCCTCGCCCATCTTTCCACGCAGTTCTGCATCACCACAAAGCAGCGATAAATGTTTCGTCAAGGCATCCACATCGCCAACAGGAAAAACAAAACCGTTCTCTCCTTCATGAACCAAGTCAGGACCCGCCCCCACCGCATCAGAAACAATTAACGGTAGGCCGAATTCCATCGCTTCATTTAAAACGAAGCCCCATGGCTCCCACCGACTGGGTAGAACAAATACATCACTCGCCGCATAAGCCCGGCACACTTCATCTTTGTTCAGAAGACCCAACACCTTAACATCGCCCTGTAAACTACTTTGCTCAATCATCTGCTGATAATGGACCCTATCCGGGCCATCGCCAATAATGAGTAGAGTTAAATTACTAAAACTTTGTTTGAGCCGACTGAAAGCATTTAACAAAATCGTCAAGTTTTTATGATTATCGTACAATCTGCCGACAAAGCATATATTAATGCCTTCCACATTCAATTCTTTCTTCAACGATTCTTTTTTACCATTTAATTGCTTGGACATCCCCCGATAATATTCAACATCGGTCGCATTAGGCGCAGTGAAAATCGAATCTTCACTCATCCCCATTATTTTACAAAAATCTCTTGCTCTTGACCCCGGTACAATGCAGCCTTTAGCGTGCTTAAGTAATATCCTTTTAATAATATTTTTGATCTTGGATTTTGCAGCATCATATTGCGTAGTCTCTATCCAGAAAAAGAACTTCTTCTTTTTTAACAATGCCCAGAACCAGAGCAGTAAATAGGTGGGTTCATCCCAACCACCCACAATGATTACGTCACAATCTTCCTTTAAAACAGGCATGATGTTATTCAGATGTCTGGGATCAGGAGGAGGCGCCAGCATCGTAAAACCATGAAGCCATGTGGCATCAAACATTTGCTGATTTTTTTCAATGATAATGCCTCTGTTCAAAATATCTTTGGCCAGAAAATAGTATTTTATTCTACCCTGTAAAAACTCATGCAAGCGATTGAAACATTCAATGCGGTAACTTGACAGAACATTAGTAACAAGAGCGACTTTCATCATAATTTCATGTTTTTTATTTGATCCAGAAATAGCACATCAGGATTATCAGGATTCAACTCACCTATGAACTGCCCCTTTTGCGGTATAATTCTCCAGGTTGAAGCAACGGGTTGACCGGGGTGCGATATGGTGGGCATTTGTCCAAAGTATGAAGCCCATGCCGCAAATGAACTTGCACCCGGTACAAGTAAAACATTCGCTTTTGAAAGAATCAATAAATCCGTAATGGCAGAACCGGGGCGAACAAAAGTTACATTATCCATTTCAAGCAATTCATGGAGTTGTTTTCGAGTGCCGTCGGATACTACATATGCATGTGCATTATATCCTACTGATTTACGAATCAATTGCAGGCAATTTATATACCATTTAAGGGGTGTCTTATCCAATGGACCTATGGGCTGATAGTCTGTGTTGGTCGGTTCTTTGAAATCATTCCCGCATCGAACACAAATGCCGATCGGCACATCCGAAATATTATCAACCATCTTTAAATACTTTTTTCTAGTTGAATTGCGCAGTTCTTGCAGCAAGAAGTCATTCCACCCATTAAGTTTTTCAAAAAATGTTTTCCATCCCTTAAATGTTATAAGAACTTTACTGCCATCAGATAAATCTTGCAGGGGGTTATCTAACTTATCAGGTTCATCAATGCTTTTTGCATCTTTAGTTTCCAAAAATCCACGGATTAATCCCAGCTCACTAATTTCTCTTTGAAACAAACCAAATAAAATTAATTGCTTATGATAATTCCCATAATCTACTCCGCCTCTCAATAGCTGACCAATCGCAAGCCTCATCCAAATCGGAGTTATCATCTGTACATCGGGATGCAAGTGTGCAAATACTTTGCAGCGTGCCCAAGGAAATAACCTGTTACCCAATCCCGTTCCGCGTCCAAATTTTGCCCGGCAAATGATCTTCCCATTCATTATCAATTACTCGACATATTTTTCTTCTGCAACATTGCCTGCATCCATATCGTTATAATCTGTTGCTCGAATACTCTGCACTGACAAAATGGAAAAGAATAACCAGAACGGAACTGTTGAGGAACTGCCGAAGCCGAAGAGCCAGTCTTCAAATACAGCATTGACCAACCCAGCTACAACCAATGACATCATCACAGCATTTAGCTGCATGTTTTGAACTGATACTATAGAACGCCAAGCCTTGATCATAGTGTATAATATCGGAATGGCTGATAAAAATAATCCTATGACACCACATTCAATCAATAACCGAAGATAGGAATTATGCACACCATAAAAATACAATTCCGGGTTTTGTGCACCGGCTATTTGCATCTTTAAATCGCTGCTGCCAAATCCAACACCAAAGAAGGGGGTATCTTGGAACATATTCCATCCTAGGGCCCAGGCAATTAATCGCCCCGAACTGTCGTTCTCAAAAAGCCTTTCTGTTGCTTGCGGAAATAATAATGTCACGACTGTCAGCATCACGAAACTGACAATCATTATCGCCAGCATTAATCTAATCTTCTTGTGGCCCAAACGTAAGTTCATCAAATAAAATGTCATAAGTCCCATCAACAAACCAAGCACGGATGCCCTGGAACCGGACAAAAACACCATCAACCCGCTAATCAGGACATTTAAAAAGAAAATATTACGGCTGACTGGCGTTGCAGCCATGCGTGTACCATAAAGAAACAGCAGTGTTGATATCATAGCTGTTAAACCCGCACTATTCGGGTTTCTAAAAAAAACTTTTATTCGGCCATCTATATATGCGTCAGAGGCATAATTTCTGATTGAGTAAAACGCGTAAATATTTATGAAGATAAAAATGACCGATAAGATGATCATGAATTTATGCTGACTATCTTCATCCTGCAAATAGTACTCCACTGCCATAGGAAAACCGATTAATACGAATACAGCCGAGATGCTTCTTTGAATAGATGTCACCGGATCATCAGCATAGAATGCTGAAATGAAAATGAATATAATAAAGGGAATCCATTTCTTCCATGGATCCAGGAACGGTTCGTCAACAAATTGCGATATCTTCCCTCTAAGAAAAATTGTTTTTAAAAAAAGAACACCCGGCGGCACAAAACGGGCGTAATAGAGATATTGACCTGAAACAAGTCGCGTATCGGCCAGTAAAACACCCACAACGCTGGTAATGATAAGCAACCATGACGGCAGGAAAAAACATATAATGGTGAGTAAGATAACAGGGGTATCAAATAACATTCAAGCCACCCTTATATCCTGTTACCAGATAAAAATACCCCAGTTCAGAAATAACAGGGATTTTGTTTAAGATAGTTAACGCTCTTGCCGTATTGCCGATAAAGCCGGGAGGGCCATAGCCTACATGTATTACCTGTGGAAGAAAACCGATCTCGCGGCATAATTGGGAAAGGCTGCGCCCCGAAAAAAACTGGACATCATCAAAACAAGAGCCGTCTTCGCATAAAAAATAACGGGCGCCTATGCGGCCCTTCCGAAAAAGCATTGCCCAGAAATTTGCATTCTTCGCAAAATCAGCACTTCTTTTCCTGCCACGACAGCGACGTTTCCATTCCCCGAACATAAACAGAGGATTGAGTATATTCATATCTGTAATCATGACTGCCCCGCCCGGCCGTGTTGCCTGATAAACCTTCTTTAAAAAATTATTCTGATCCGGTATAGCGGCAAGGACGGAGGCAAGCCATGTCAACGATAGACCGGCAGGGGGTATAAAATCGTTTAAGTCGCCGGCGACGAATTCTACATCAAGCTTTTTTTGAAACTTGTTTTCATAATAAACTTGCCGCTTTTTTGCGATGTCGATCTGTGCTTCCCTATCCACGGCAACAACACGGGTACCAAGAAAAGCAAAGAGAAAACTCTCTGATCCATACCCGCAACCGGCATCAAAGACGAAAGGATTATCTGTCTTTTGAATTTCTCGGACCGGAGGGATTCGACGTGCCGTATAGACGGCTCCGGCAATTTCCGGTGGCAGGTTCATATACCGAAGCATTGTTTCATAATGCGACCTTAAAAGTGCATTTTCATCTTCTGATAATAAGGGATTCCCATTCCTGATTTCTTCCCTTAGCATGATATAGAAATCAGCAACAATTCGCTCAGGGCTAGTCAATGAGTTGAACACAGGCATTATAAAGAATTTCCGCACCTTTCTTTGGTGTATGCAGGGCAATGGTAGCCCGTGACTCGCTTCCCATTTGTTTGGCGATGGCGGGATTATTTGCCAGATAAATCATTTTTTAAGAGTATTATTCCAAAATAGGTTGGATAAGTTTTTTATATATAGAAAGATACCTATCTGCTGTAACATCCCATGTAAATTCCAGTGAACGTCTGCGCCCTGCTTCACCCATCTTGGCAACTCGACTACCCGCAGTGGTAAAATACATCAAGGCGTCAGCAAGCCCTGCAACATTATCCTGTGGCACAAGCAAGCCCGTTTCGCCATTAATGACAATATCTTCAGACCCTGTTCCAAGACATGCAACAACAGGCTTGCCACAGGCCATTGCCTCCAGATAGACGACACCGAATGATTCATTCCGTGACGGTAGCGTGAAGACGTCGGCTTCCATGACTTTACGAATAGCATCCTTATTTAAAAGACGTCCGGTAAATTCGACCCTGTCTTTTATTCCGAGATCTCTTGCCAATTCTTCCAATCTAATCCGTTCAGGTCCGTCACCAACAACTGTATAATGCCAATCGTGAATCCCTCTATCGTTCAGTCTGGCTAATGCTCGCAAGTTCAAGTCCACGCCCTTTATTCGCCAAAGATTGCATACGCTGATAAACTTCATTTTTCCGGATTCTTTGCACGGATGAAACATTTTCATCATCTGCTGGATCATTGCATGGTCAACGCCATTTGGTATGCGCTCAATTCTCCTTGGCGTTCCATTACCATTTAATTTTTCGATAAATGACACAAGGGGTGTACCCACAGCAATTATAGCAGCAGATTCGGATATCATTCTTTGATAATGAATCTGTGCGTTTTTTCTCGTATACAATTCTGCATCATCTTCAATGTGCATTGTAACAACCAGAGGGCATTTGAGGCGTCTTGCGACCAACACTGCCGCCATTCCAACAGGCCATGTACTGTGAACTTGAATCAAATCGAAGGAAATATCATTTAAATGCTTCTTGATGATCTGCAGAATCGCAAATGCGCACGAATAAATTGTCAATGTCAGAAAATGATATTGTGGCACATGAATATATCTTGCTGAGTAAACATCAATACCATGCCGTGTCTCTTTTTCTTGCAGTAAGGCAAGGTCTTTATATCGTGGAATCCGCTTCGCAATACTTTTAGGAAGCCAGGGTTTGCAAATAATGACCGTTAGATTCACCCCTTTCTTCTTCAAAGCAAGAGCATGCTGTTCATTGAACAGGCCTTCAATTTCATTACCGATATTCGGATATACGGGTGTTAGCACAAGGATATTCATAAGAATATTAATGATGTAATTATTGTTTAGTGCATATTTAGCTTCCCGTTCAAGCGACCCAATCTCTGTAATATCCCACACCAACCAAAATAACTTATGAAATCCCGCACCTTTTGTTGAAATTTCTGGTTATTAGAAAAGATACAATCAGAAAGAGATGGTGGTAGCGGCCCCATTCCGTTCCTGATACCTTTTAAAACGCTTTTCAATGAAAAGGTATAAATGCCATAAAGCAGATCATGGACAATAAGGGATGGCATAAGCTTCTTTTGCTGGGGCTTGGTCAGGTATGTACGCATAAACCAATAACGATTTCGGACTTTGTAAAATGTGCTTAAAGCAGATCTGGCCACACCGGATGATTTGTGCAACATTAATATTTCAGGATAATAATAAATTTTGTATCCGGCAGCCAGTATCTTCATCTGTAAGAAAGCTTCTGAACCATAAAGGAACACGTCGCGGTTATAGTAGCCTGCCTTATCAAGCATATTTCTCTTGAATCCAACACCGCCACTATGAAACCCTCCTGTATTGATTGGCCCTATATCATGATTTTTTGATCGGTGACTTTCAATGGAATCACCTTCCCGATATTCTTCCACACGTGTCGCGACAACAGCCAAGTCTGAAGGACCTTCGCTGAACCGCCGAACAACTTCGGAAAGTACGTTTTCATCAGGCATCAACGAATCATTATCCATTTGAAAGATATACTCCCCTTTCGCCATTTCAAAACCAATTGAATATCCATCCATACCTATATTTTCATTTAGCTTCTTATATCGCACTTCAGGGTATTCACTTCTTAACATTAATATCGAATTATCAGTTGAAGCATTATCAACGACTATAACATCAAGGTCATTTACTTTCTGGGTCAGAACTGATTTCAACGCATTGCGAAGATCATTACAGCGATTATAATTAACAATCACAACGGAGATTAGTTCTTTATTCATATCAGACGTATCCGAATTATGCTTTTTTCAAAAATTCATTTTCAAGCATTTGTTCCCACAGATGTGCGATATTAACCCAATCATAAGATTGAACATGTCTGGCACCTGCTACACCCATTGTCAACCGTTGCTCAATATTACTAATCAATAACTTCAAACGCATTGCCATTTCTTCTTCTGTAGAAACAACAAAACCTGTAACTCCATCAATAACAGATGGTGTATTGTAGTCAGCAAAAACAATGCAAGGTAAACCAGTGGCTGCCGCCTCTAAGGTAACTTTAGGCAGTCCTTCAAATCGAGAAGGAAGTATAAATATATCTGACTGCGTCATCATATCTCTTATCTCGATCTGGGACTTAGGCCCATGAAAAAAGACATTTTTAAGATTTTGACGTTCTTTCATTGCCATCAATTTCTTCATATAGTTTACTGCTGCGTCACTATTAGGGCCACCAATAAGATGGAACTCTATCTGCTTATCAAGATTGTTAGCTGCAATTTCAAGGATTAAATGAGGCCTTTTTCGTTCTTGTATTGTCCCGACAAAAATAACTTTGCAAGGTGGTTGATGACCACGGCGATCAACAAATTTAAAAAAGCTTGTATCGACGCCCACGGGAATAGTCGGACCGGAAATGCCTAAATTGTTTATAAAATCATTTCTAATAGCATCAGTAATTGGAATAGTAACATCTGACTTGTGTATACTTTGAAATAGCGTCTTACTTTGACGCGACGGCAATTTATGAGCTTGTTCAAAGGATACTTCAATTGGTTCCACAGTTAATCTTTTCCGGGCAAGAGGCTTTAATTTCCAAAATAATGATGCAACACGCGGATTCTGTGCCGGATAGACAATTGCATCATAATTCCCTAAAAGCATCTCCCTTAGTTGCATCAATGACCCGCCACGTCGTGGCATATGCATTATCTTAATGTTCTTCTTTTCTTTTAATCGAGGATCCAGTTTTTGGTTCCACCCTAGGAATAAAGTCGATGTGAAACGATCAGAATGTAATCTCAATGCAATATCCCTTGCATTAAGGCTCTGTGCATTAAAATTATCATCATTGACTGATACATTGAATAATACATTTATCATTCTTGCCACAATAAAAAATACAATTATGTTAATAGAGATGACATCAGTGATGAATGTCAAACAAATTAGCCTTCGTACTGAGTTGGCAACCGAAAGCTTCAGGATCGGCGTCCACCATTGCCATCAGTTGTTCAAGATGAGCAAGTGACCGGGCAAATAAAAATATCTTTTGTTCTTCAAACCGATCCTTATAGCGAAAAGGATGCCACTCAAAAGATATTAGAGGAATAGAACGGTGCAGACAATCCATGAATAGAGTCGATGAAAATGTTATAACCATACGTGCTTGATCAAGTAAAGCTTCTATAGGACCCCCTTGTTCAACTCTGTGATATGGCGAACTCATACCACCCAGCCATTTGCTGTAAACAGAAGGATTCTCTCGTGGATGTACTCTGACCACGAACTGTCTACCGAGGGCACAGGCAGCCTTTTGGCAGCATTGCACTAGTTCTCGATGTTCGTCAATATTCATAAAGGGTGAGTTGTTGACAGGTGCGGAAAAAAAAATAATGGCATCTCGACGTCTGGGCGCTGTATGTTTATTTTTTTTATTTCCTACCACGCGTGTATGCTTTTTTGTTTCGGTTGGCATGATATCATACCAGAACTGGCCTCTTACCCATAGCTCATCTGTTCGCAGAGGTTGATAATCAAGAAAGTCATTGCCAAACACTCCATGCTGTAACATCAGACTTGGAATGTTTCTTTGTCGTGTAAGCTCAAGGAGTACTGCTTCATGTGAACTTCCTTGATTGGCTACAACAATTTTTTCAGGTGCTAAATCGTCTACCATTCGCTCGAACATGCAAACCAAACGTGCCACCTCTGGCAAGGCGTACCTTCTCCAGTGATCTATACATCCCATTTCCGCCAAGAGTTGCTTTGCTGGCTGTCCGCCAACTTCTTCCATAAGCGCTGTAATATGTTCGTGGATTTGCTCTTCAGGAAATGGATTACCCTTTCTATATTCCCAGATGTATCGAAAAGGCACGCCCTGTCGCTGGAAAGGTCGGGCTGCGGCCGCGCCGTTAACAACCGGTGACCATTCCCCCAACATATCTCTATAGACAAGCATTGTAGATGAAAATACGGCAGCTGCCGAATAAGCAAGCACAGGTTTCCGTTTGAATGACGCTGGGGGTGTGGGAAGAGTAACGGGACCTAAAATATGAAGCCACTTTCTATCCAAATCCAGTCTTTCAAGTAATGCACCAGCTATCGACCGCCAGCCCTGTCGTGCTTCACCCTTAAGCATCCTAAAGCGGGATATTAATTTTCTAAAATCTCGCCCTGCAGTTGATGTAATTGTATCGATTGGTCCGACCGTATTTTCAACTTGCCGGATAAGCCGCTTGTACATAAGTGGTTGTGGTGCCTGAATAATCACACTATCTCCAGCTTTTATTCTTTCTAATATTGATGCGGCACATATATCCTGAAGATAAGCTTCGTGGCAGACTATAGCGAGCGCATCCTCAAGTACTTTTAATAAAGACACGCTTCTGAAATAACCAGTATTTTGCCACAGATTATGGGCCATTTGATATGAACAACGCTGGATCTCTTTCTCGTCACCTAGAAGAGATGCGGCGGTCACCACCTCGCCAGCTTTAGGTAAAAGTGAACTATCCGGTGCGACACGTGCCGGCCAGATTAACAGGTCTGGAGTAAACCCGTAATCATTGCGCGGTACATCATTCGGTGCTACGAATAAAACTCTTTTCATTAAATTATCGAACCTTGTACTCCGTTTCAAAAGTCAAAGAATTTCTGTTTTCTTCCAGCCAGCGTTCACATCGAGGAATGTCTTCTTTGTCATGGACATCAAAGCATCCGTCAGTAAAAATAGGACGTACACGATTACCCATAAAATCCCATGGTTTTTGTCCACCCGCTGATCGTACTGAAAGTGATATATTAAGAACCCAAAAATTATGGCAAAGGAAATAGCAGGGCACCAACTCTTGCCGATTAGTAGATATATTCTTACCTGTAAAATCAAAAAAAGGTTCAAGGAACCCTTTATTATCGACCTGTTTGGCGCGGTACGGATGATGGTCTTGGTCATTGATTACAGGCACAGCGGCGGAAATTGTTTTGTCTTCCAAAATCATGTTAATGCCCTCATCGATCCACTCCGTTTTTGTGGTTACATTGTTTCCAAGAAGAACTACGAGGATGTCAGGATAACATTGCTTTTCAGCCATAAAATCCAAAGCATGAAGGATGGCATCTACATGTCGTGATTCGGCCCGCGCAAGTTCTGCAGGTCGTAAAATCGGTTCGAAACCAAGCTCTCTGCCAATACCAAGGATTTCATGACTGTCACTCGATGTCCAAAATGAAGAGATTAAAGTTGAACGGCTTGCAGCGGCAGCCGGATACCAGACCAATGGCCGGTCTCCAACACGCATGAGATTCTTACTAGTGAGCGTACTGGAGCCTTTGGCTGTCAGTAAAGCTGCTATATTCATGTCAACTCCTTCACGCGAATGTAACGCGCTAAAAGATCATTGGCAACATCCAAGTCATCCATATCCTTGATCTCCATAGCTGTAAGTCGATCCACCGGAAAAAAAATGGGATTGCGCCCGATTGTACTACATAAATCAAGTGCTGATTCACGCATGATAATTGAGCAGCCATTGGTCATAATCATTACTGGCTCAATTTCCCGCCGTGAAGAATGCTCATGCAATTGAAAGTTGACTGGATGACCTTGATATAAAACATATTCTTTAAGCAATATTGTTGTCAGCAGAGAGTCATATTCTGGTTTACGTTCGGCAAAGGCTTTTATGCAAACACGATAATCAGCAGCCCCTATGAATGGCGAGGTAACATAAGTCCAGAGAATCATAGGTTCTTGTGTTTTCAGCACCGAGGTTGTAATCATTTCTGAAAGGGTTAGGTTGGCGTCACGTCGAATAACTGAAACCCCTTGTTGTTGACACCATTTAGCAATGGTATCGGATGGAGTAGATACATAGACTCTCGCCTCCGGCAACAGGTTACAGACTTGAGATAGTTTCCATTCTAACAGAGAAACATCACCGAAAGGAGCCATGTCACCTTGCGCGTGATACGCGTTTTTCTCCAGGGCTGGTACAATAATCGCTATTGATTTCATTTTATTGCCTCCTCTGTAAATCTGTAAGGCGCGATAATTCAGCCTTCATGGCATTATCGCTGAATTCTTTTTTAGATAAAATGTATAATTCCTCAAAACGCAAAGCACTCTGAAGCGCCTCTTTGCCGGCAAGCATACTGTCTGTAGGCAGGATGACCTTTCTCGTCTCCAACCGTGAGATCATAGACGTAAGATGTGGTCGTTCCCTTAACAGTTCCAGACTCCGTACAGTGATTTTTCCACCTACTGTTATTGTCAGATCGCGTTCAATGGCTTTCTGTGCCAGTTTTTCAATTAAGTCTAGGATAAAGGGACTATCAGGTACTAATGACGAATCAAAATAAGAGGCTGAAAGATCAGATCTGCCGACGGTAATATTGTTAATGCGCCCTTTTGCATAGTTCATGTATTCATCCGGTTTCTCGGCGGCGGTCCGTGTCTCCAGATTCACTGATAAATGTACTTGGTGATCTCCGAAGATCTTACGATAAGCTGCATAAAATTTTTCTATCCCAAAAGGACTCTCAGCCATAGGTGCTATAAGCCCATCAACACCCAATTCCAAGGCATCCTTAAGATCCCGAACCGCTTCTACCCCGCCAATTTTCAAAAATAATCCTATGCCAGCTCGATCCGTCAGGCGACGCAACCTCACCAGATCTGCATAAGATGACCCCTCCGCTTCAAATTCTGCCTTAATCCCCTGCAATCCATACTCATCTCTTAATTTCAGTATTTGGTTAAAAAGCTTCTTTTCTAAACCAAACATCATTAACCTCCATGCTTTGACATGATTTGATCTATAACTTCCTCAGCTGCAACAACAGGATCACCTGGCCGGCAGTATCCCCAAGCGGCCTGAAGACAGGTTAAATCTGGAAGACCTCTACACTCTTCTATGACTTTGAATGAATCATCCACTAAAAGACTTTTTCCTGCTTTTAAATCTCTCATAAGATCAGCTATGAGCGCTCGTTTACTGCCGACACGTTTATAGTATTCTCGACCTAAAACCTGGACATTAGCCAAGGTATCACTGGCATGCATCGACATGAGTTCTTGAACAGCTTCCTCGTCTTTTGTTGTAACAATAAAGATTCTATCTTTAATACTATCCCAAACTTCCACGAGCATTTGCAGAAAAGGATAAGGACGATGCCATGAAAGCCATTCTCTTGCTGCATGTCTTCGCAAAAAAGCCCTGTGGGCATAGAAACGTTCTTCAAATTCTGAAGATTCTTGTGTTTTATACACGGACATTTCTTTAAATAACGATTCAATGTCTCCTTCATACTTATTTAGCACCTTGCAAATTGAAAAGATTAGATGCTGATACGACCTTGCATCAGTAATCAAGTATCGGTATTTGTAAAATAATTCTTTTCCTTTTGGGGTCCTCATTATATCAGCTTTTTCCTGAGATAGAGCACCCAAAGCTATGTTATAAGCTTCATCAACGGTGTCGAAAATCACGCCATCAAAATCAAGAAATATTATTGAAGATTTCACGAGAGGTTTAAATTTCTGCCTAAAATATTCCATTCGAATCAATTAAGTGACTAATTATAATTACAGGAATTGTCCGAAAGCAAAATATTACGCCACTGTTCAGCGATAATATCCCAGGTAAACATAGTATGAACTCTTGAAAGAGATTCTTTTGATAATTTTTCGCTCAAATTCTTATCGGAAATAACTAATTCAATTACCGCGGCTAACTCGTCAACATTGTCTTTATCAACTAAAAGACCTCCGTCACCAATTGCTTCGGGAATACCACCCCTTCTTGTACCTATTACAGGAAGACCAGCAGCCATTGCCTCGATAACTGCTAACGGGAAAGAATCGTCCACACGCGAAGGACTTACAAATAAATGACTTTTTTGAAATAGTTCTGACAATTCATTATGGGATATGTATCCGGTGAATGTTACAGCATTTGAATGAATACGATTCAAACTCTCAGCTTTTTTGTGTAAAGACTTTATATAATCATTTTCTTCATTGGAACCAAAATTTGACCCACCACAAATTGTCAAAGTCACATAAGGTAGCTTGCGAATTACAATCTCAAACGCATCAAGAAGCACATCAACACCCTTTTCTGGATGGAGTCTTCCATTGTAAATAACGGCACCTATGCGGCGCATACTTGAATCAGGTTTGAACAATTCGATGTCTGCACCATTGTAAACGACTTTTGAACATTTTGCCAAGCATTCCGATTTAGATCTGAACTGACTAGCAAGATACTTACTGCAGGTTACGACAACATCAACCTCACCCGCCAAACGATCTAAAAATTCAACATTCTCACGCCCGAGATGAGGATTATGCATATGAAGAATAATCTTACCTTGATATCCTAATCTTCTCAATCTGCTAACCCATCTTGGCCGATTCTGCACATGTATTATATCTTTACGTTTTAAATCATGCCACATCCCTAAAAACCAAAGCATTTCACCAGCCCGTCTGACAAAAGGTATCTTTGATATTATCGCCAATGGCAAAGTTGCCAAATTATCAAAATGCGATAACTGATATTTATCCTTTTCTTTTGTTGTAACCCCGTAAACGGTAACATCTACATCATCACTTAATCGGCGATAAACTTCATACGTCCAACGAGCAATAGCGCCACCGAAATATGGACTAAACTTTTCACCGCCACTCAGAAGGACGCCTATATGAGGCTTGCTCTTAACCAACGGATACCCTTTTTCTGTTTGTCTCTTGCATTTTCCTTATAACTTTATTCAGTAACTCAATGAAATATTCAAAAAAACCCGGGCCACCATAAATTATATATTTCATAAAGTAATAGAACGCCTTTCTAAAATCTTTGGAATCATAAGAAAAATAAAAAAGTAGTCTAAAATAATACGCTTTAAGAATGCGTTCATGCAAAAATGTTCTATAATCCCACCTGATATCAATTATTTCATCCAAAAAAAATTTTTCTTTAAGTCTGCTTATATCGATGCTATTCATTCCAATTAATTTCGCTAGATTTATTAAAAGAACATAACGTTCTTTTTTAAATTTACTATTTTTATAAGTTGCCGTTTTTGATGTCTCATGAATGCGGTAATTTGCAATTATTTTATCAGATCTGGCAATTTCATTCTGCCCGTACTGCAAAAGGTATCTTAACCAATATTCTGCGCACATCTGGTAATGCAAGTCATTCAATAAAGGCCCCATTGTTTTTATTGCACTTACTTTATAAAACGTAACGGGTTGATCAATATGATGTTGAAAAAGAGTTTGTTCAATCGTTTTGGCTATATAAGAACCTGGACTTTCATAGCATTCATTTAGTACTTCGTTCCAATATCTGCATCTGCCACAATATGCATTTTCGGTGGTATTTTGATTAAGTTTTTGTCCAATATCCAATAAAGCATAAGGTTCAAGATAGTCATCTGAGCAAAGCCAGTTAAAAACTTCCCCCGTTACCTTTTTAAGGCCCTTATTAATTGCATCGCTTTGCCCGTTATCGGGTTCGCTGACCCAGTATGTTAACCATTGTTCGTATTTTTTTATTATTTCAACTGAGTTGTCTGATGAACCTCCGTCAATAATAATATATTCAAGATTTGGATAATTCTGTAGCAAAACGGAGCGGATAGTCTCTTCAAGAAATTGACCTTGGTTGTATGACGGTGTAACAATGCTGATTTTTGGCCAAGGTTTACCATCGGGCATTAGAGGAGACATTGGTTGCGATTCTGCCATCCACGGCCAACCGGTTTTGCCAGCGAGCAGAAGCGGAAGTTGTTCGATCAAACCGCTATTTTTCATTTATCACGGTCCTGCCACCCAACACGCTCTCATAAACCCTGATATACTGCTTTGCGATTATGGAAGGTGAAAATCTTTCTATTGCCTTTTCGCGAGATTGTTCTGATAACATTTGCCATCGGTTATCATCCGAAAGAACCCACAAAATACCTTTAGCGAGGTCATCTGTATCGAAAGCCTTGGCTAACCAGCCAGTTTCCTGATCTATGACTATATCTGCAGGACCACTGTTGTTAAAAGCTACTACGGGTGTGCCACAGGCTTGAGCCTCTGAAGCAGTTTGTCCAAATGCTTCTTGCTTCGATGGTACGACCATTACATCAGCGGCAGAATATGCTAAGGCCAGCAATCTATCGTCACGCACAGCACCAAGCCAATGAATGGTGCAAGGATAATCAATGCGAGTGCTTGGTTTCCCGGCGCCAAAAACAACAAGATCAAACCCACCAACATTTTGAGATGCAATCCGCGTGACAGCATCAATAAGAAAATCGGCACCTTTATATGGATTGGCCATACCCCCATCTGCACCCATAATAATTATTTTCTTGTCCAATGGAAGATTCAATGCACATCGAGATATTTGTTTATTAATTGGTTTCCATGTTTCATATACATCAAGAGGATTGGGAATGACGTGAATAGGCATATTAGAAAACAGTACGCTTTCACGTGCACATTTTGCAAGCCAGTTCGTTGTACAGATAATGGTAAATTTTTGATGTTTCCAAGCGCGAAGTTTCTCATGCCAGGCCACTCTATTTAAATCAGGCCCACTTTCTCCAATTGGCCGATTGTTCCGTAAATAACCATTTCTAAATCTTGCGTCTGGTGTGTCCATTTCATAATGCTCTGCGCCGCAAAAAGCCCACATATCTGCTAACCGCCAAACAATAGGTTTTGAAATCCTACCAATGTCACTGATTGATAATATATCTGATATCCAATGTAAATTTATAACATCCGCATCAGAATTATTAATTGCCTCAACTAGTCCAGCACTATATTTTCCAAAGGAATGTAAGATTGAATTATTCGTTTTCCAGTTACGTAATGTCCGCCCCATTATGCGCTTATGTATTTTGTTTTTTATCCGCGTACCTAATTTTAATTGTACGCTGCTTACCCGATCGTCATCAGTGCCTTTATGCAGCACCCACATACGACTATCAACATTATTATTTACGAGTGCCCGATGCACACGATATGCCGCCCTGGCCGCACCCCCTGCATAATCAGAATACGCTATGTGTAAGATTCTCAACATTCTTTTATGTTAAGTAAATAATGGCCGAGTAATTTGATCATTTAATTCTTGGGATTCATAGACGGATGACCTATTCGCATACGAAAAAATGAAAGTAAGCACAAGGAATGTAATGCCGTCTACAGGTTAAATTTGCTTTCTTAATGCAATCCAATACACAATGGACATCGATTCCACGGCAGCCAATTTCCCAATAATGTTCCTTTGGATTAGTAATATCTGTATATATAGGTTTTAAATTCTCATATTTAATTTCGTGTCCGTGAATATTTAATGTAAAAAGAAAAGAGGGCCTCTGAAGACCGGCGTGATCAGGCACACTAAAAATCACTTTACTTTTGGAAACTCTTTTCATTTCTAAAAGCGCAAGTGTTACCTTTTCAAAAGGGATATGCTCTAAAACCTGAAATGCACAAGCGATATCAAAAGAATTTGATTCACAGGGGATATTAAAGAGCTCGCCTACTATATCAGGATTCAATGCATTATCAATATCTAGCGTTGTTGTTCTTTTTCCAAACTGTTTCAACAAAGGAGTTAGAAGATTTGGCCCGGGGCCGATTTCGAGAAAACTTTCACCCTTCATTTCAAGACACAGCAGTAATTGTTCTCTAAGGGCAAGAAATCTATCGCGATTGAGGTACTCTTGTGTATAGTAATGTTCTTTATCTACTTGCGATTCCATTCGTTTTAAAATAATTTATATTCCAGATTCATTTTTCAGCAACAACCCACGTAACGATCGGCCAATCGGGATCATTTTTTATTGCAATTTTGTGAAATGGATGCCATTGCGCATACGGCACTTTCTCAAATCGCAGTCCACAATAAATCAATGTCAAAGCTTCAAAATTTCCCCAACCATCGCACGCAATTATTTCCTTATAATTTCTTGACAAAAATCTTAAGCCATCTGGCGTAAAGCGCCAGTAATCGCCCGGTTCTTTATGTATCGGATTAATCAAGCATGTGGTATGAACGGCTATTCCGCCTGGCCGCAGAACGCGCAAACATTCATCTATAGCATGTTGAGGGTCGCCAGAAATGTGCTCCAATACTTGGTCAGAACAAAGAAAATCAAAAGAATCGTCAGGATAAGGTAATGACAGAATATTACCTTCAGGGTAGTTTAGCTCAACGAAGTTGTTAGGTTGAAATTTAATAATATCACAAAGAACTTTTGAATGGCTAATTGAAAGCACATCACCTCTATGTATTCTTAATTGCGCACTTACCCGTGCTAAAGCCTGGTACATGGAATAGCGCGTAATGTGCCATTCTTTTTTCATGCCAAGCATGGACGCACGTAAAATCATAGCTACACTTTTGCTTATTATGTTCATTAACTTAAATATTTATAATATCCTTTTGCAATTACAAAAACTTTTCACTCCCCGTTAGCGTGCTACGCTTTAAACTAAACGCCATGAACCAATATGGGGACTAAGCATCCCTTTCCAAACATTTTCTGCGTAACGATTGATTTCTTTATTCTCGGAAATTATTACAAAGCTAATTATATCTGGTAGTCGAAAATACGAATGAATATTAGGCTCAACTGCAGCCACAGTAACAGAATATTGCCCACTTTTAAGTATATTTGCCGGTATAGTATATCGAATTTGATTAGTACCTTTTTTTATTTGAACAGACTTTTCTATTAAATTACTTGCTGAATGTAAAATTGGATGACCTTCTTGATTAGATATTATCATGCCTATCGCTGCATTCGGCAAATCATCACTAGTTGTAATTTCTAATTCTATATCAATATCTGAATTATCATCAAACTGGTATACCTGTTTTCCAGATTTAGTTGTTGCTATACTTAATAATCTAAGACTTTGATCACCCGGGGCATTTGATAGAGGCCATTGCATTCTTCCCAATAATTTATCGGTAGTAGACAAGTATTTACTTACACCATTATTAATATCCCCGAAGAAAGTTAACATGCCTTCATTAAGTAAAATGCCTATCGAACAAAGAGATTTTATAGCACCCATATTGTGGCTTACAAACAGCACAGTACGGCCTTCTTTTCCTACAGATTCCATCTTGCCGAAGCATTTCTTTTGAAACTGTGCGTCACCAACAGCAAGTACTTCATCCACAACAAGAATTTCCGGCTCGAGATGCGCGGCTACGGCAAAGGCCAGACGCACATACATACCACTTGAATAACGCTTAACAGGGGTATCCAGATATTTTTCTATTTCAGCAAAGGCCACAATTTCATCAAATTTTCTCTTTATTTCCGCGCGTGTCATTCCGAGAATAGTACCATTTAAGTAAATATTTTCTCTTCCGCTGAGTTCAGGATGGAAGCCGGTTCCTACTTCCAGAAGGCTTGCCACGCGACCTTTTATTGTCACGCAACCTGTTGTTGGTTCAGTGATACGGCTCAGAATCTTCAATAATGTACTTTTCCCGGCACCGTTGCGTCCGATGATGCCAACAGCTTCGCCACGTTTGATTTCAAAATTGATGTCTTTAAGAGCCCAAATTTCTTCTGTCGTGTCTCCTTGAATGATGGGTTTGCCTGATACGAGGTCTTTGGTCTTATTCCAGAGGTTTTTTGCATTATGCACCAGCACGTCACGCAGTGCTACATAACGGCCGTTTTCTGCCTGGTGACCGATAGTGTATTTTTTGCCGATATTCTCAGCTTTGATGACTACGTCGCTCATAGATAGTTAAAAGGAAATAGTAAACAGTTAAAAGTTAAGAGTAAAAAGGCAAAAGTTAAAAGTAAGCAGCTAAAAGTCATTTGTTAACAGTTATTTTATTGTTTTGGCCAGGCCGTAAAGCATTTTGGAGATTTCTGTCATTTTAGTCATTGTGCTCTCATAAACATCATTTTCTATATAATTCAGCATTTTGGAAAGTTCAATCTGTGTATCAAGTTCGCTGATCGAACCTTGTGCAATGTTTAGGAATTGTTTAAATTCCTTACTGCCTTTTCTCGCTGCACCTTCTGCCAAATTGCTGGGGATAGACACAACAGCTCTGCGCATTTGTGAAGTTAAGCCATATTCTTCACTTTTGGGAAAGGTTGCCGTTACTTTGTAAATTTCACGAGCTAATTCTAAAGATTTCTTCCACGCGATAAGATTTCTGTGTGGTCTTTCATTCATTCGATTCCACTCTTCATTTTTTAATTTTTGCTATTTTCTTTTCTCTTTTCGCTTTTAACTTTTCTCTTTTTTCCTTTCACTGTTCTTTAAATGATATCCGCGAAGGTTTTTTCCATTTTACGGAAACGGGTTATGCCCAACCAGAGAAAGAAGGCAATGATTGCAATGCTAAGAAGGAAGCCAGGCAGGTAAATCGGGCTGTTGCCGCCAAGTATGCACCAGCGGAAGCCGTCAATGACGCCAACCATCGGGTTGATGCTGTAAAGCAGCCGCCATTTTTCGGGTATCACATTGCTACTAAAACCGACTGGTGAAACATACAGTCCAAACTGTACAATGAAAGGAATGACGTAACGGAAGTCGCGATATTTAACATTCAAGGCCGTAATCCAGAGACCGGGGCCTAAACTGGCCAGTAAGGCCATGATGATGAAAAAAGGCAGCAAGATCATTTGCCAGCCCGGCATAAACTGGTAATAAAACATCATTGCGATGAGGATAATAAAGCTTATTAAGAAATCCACAAGAGCGGTTACGAGAGTGGCAGCCGGAATAATCAATCTTGGAAAGTAAACCTTGCTTATCAGATTGGCGTTGCCGATTAAACTATTTGAGGCTTCGCTGAGTGAACTTGAAAACAATGTCCACGGGAGCATTGCGGCAAAGACCATCAATGCGTAGGGTGCATTACCGTCACTGGGTAATTTGGCGACACGACCGAAAATAACGGTGAAGACAACCATTGTCAGCAATGGCCTGACGATTGCCCAGAGAATTCCGATTATTGTTTGTTTGTAGCGGACAGATAAATCACGCCAGGAAAGAATAATAAAAAGTTCCCTGTATCGCCAGAGATCAGTCCAGTAATTTTTTTCGGCGCGGCCGGGTTCGATGATTAGTTCGTTTTCGTTAAGCATGGTTGCGTATAAAGTAAAAAGGAAAAAGTGAAAAGCTAGTTAATAGTTGATGGTGGATGGAAACAAGTTGGACTGCACCCCTGCGGTTAGACAGACGGGATTAGAGCAGTCGGCACGGGTTTTTGGTTTTTATAAAACAGTTCTTCAAACTCTACCGGCGGTCTGTATCCCAGCGAGGAATGCAGACGTTTATGG
>JAGPFC010000026.1 GCA_018056685.1 Smithella sp. | reverse complement strand
GATTATACGAAGCCGGGTGTAACGTTAGATATTATTCGGAGTTTGAGAAATACATGGATATCTACCGATGGGCAATGCTCAGGGGATATATGCGAATAGGTACTATGGACTGTGAATTTTAATGCGAAACGACGTTTGAAATAATGATGGTGTTTTCATAATGATTATTTCTTGAGTTTTCTCACGCAATGAATAGTTAAAGGTATAATCTCAGCTTCCCTGAATATCGCACATATATTCCGCAATGTTGTTACTGAGATCGGAAATGCGCTCCAGATGCAGCAGCATTTCGACAAAAATGGGTCCGGCCTCCGGATCGCAAAGGCGCTTATGAAACCGCTCCAGGTGTTTGTCGCGTGATTCTTTAACCTTCACGTCAACTAATTCTTCACGGTTCACAACGTCCGCGTTTTTTTGAATATCCGGTTTTTCTATCATGGAAGCGGCGTCGTCAAAATTCCGGCTGACGAGTTCAATGATTTCCCACAATTCCGTTTCTCCCTGGGCACTGAATTGAATTTTCCTTTCCGCTTTCTGATGGGCCAGTCTGTTGATGGCTGAGGCGTGAATGCCAATGCTTTCGATATCGTTGGTCATCCCTGTAAAAGCGAAAATTTGTTTGGAAAATTGTTCGGATAATTCTTGCGCGGATATTCTGCGCAAATATTTGACAATTTGTTTGCGGATGTTTTTGATGACCATGTCGATGTAGAAAAGCGATTTGCCCTCAGCTTCCCTGTATTGTGAGATCATATTAATGCTTTTTAAATACATTTGTCGCGCGAGGCTTGTCTGTCTCTGTAATTCCCGGTGAACATTATCCAGTGCTTTGCGTGGATTCCGGATGTCTTTGTCATCAAGGTACTCCGGCCAGATAGGAAGAACTTCATCATCACCGGGAAGAAATTTTTGCATCATCGAGGCAAAAGGCGTGAGCAAAAAAATAAAAGTAATGACGATCACAAGATTCATCCCGAAGTGGGCGAGGGCGATCTGCTGAGCGGTGCTCGAGGAGATTCCTTTTATGATGAAAATGAAAAAAGGCATAAGCAGAAAACAAAGGCCGATACCGGCGCATTTGAAGATTAAATGGGAAACCGCCGTTCTCATGCCGCCTCTGGTGGCGACTGTTCCGGCCAGCAAAGCGGTAAATGTTGTTCCGATATTGGCCCCCATGACAACGGCTACGGCATTTTCCAGAGAGATCATATCCTGTTGAGCCAGAAGAACCATGATGCTGATGGGAATGGCGGAGGCGTGAACAATGCCGGTGACGACAATGCCCAACCCTATCCCGATCAAAGGATTTTGTGTTCCGGTGAACACATGAATCAGACCGGGTGATTTTTTGAGAGGCTCAACAATGTTGCTGATCAGTTCCAGGCCGAAAAACATCAGACCGAAATAAAAGATCATTTCACCAACCGTCTGCCACTTTTCCCGGCCGGTCAGCCACAAAAGGCCCCCGATGGTAATAATCAGGGGGGATATTTCCGTGAAACGCCATATCACGAATTGAACGGTCAGCGTGGTACCGATATCGGCGCCCAGAATAATGGCGAGGGAATTGGCAAAACTGATCAAACCGGCGCTGACCAATCCGATGGTGAGAGCTGTTGACGCGGAGGAACTTTGAAAAATAATGGTGGAAAAGATGCCGGTGAGAAGGCCGAACAAAGGCCTTCCCACAGCATATTTGATGTATTGTTTTATGCGGACATCAATCAGTTTCCGCACCGCGGAAGAAAGATTGATCATTCCGATCAGAAATAAAACAATGCCGCTGATAATGATTAATATTTCTTTAACTGACAAAATATGTCCCTGATTGCCTCATGGGGTGATGCATGTCTCGGTCAGGTTGTGAGGCAATCCTTTTCAAATATTTTAATCATTAATCTATTTTTTTAAACATCTTTCCTTTGGCGCCGCAAACCGGGCAGGTTTCCGGAGCTTCTTTTTCTACCGTATAACCGCAAACCGGACAGACATAATAGCTGTAGGATTCTTTGGCGCTTTCCAGCGTATCCAGCATTTTCTGATAAAGCGCGGCGTGAATTTTCTCCACTTCATTGGCGAAATGAAAAGTGCGTTCGGCTTCCTTGTTTCCTTCGGCTTTGGCCGTTTCAATCATGCCCGGATACATGCTCTTGAACTCATGCGTTTCTCCGGCGACGGCTTCCTGAAGATTTTCTTTGGTGGATTTGATTCCTTTGAGCGCCCGCAGATGAGCGTGGGCGTGCACCGTTTCCGCTTCTGCGGCCGCCCGGAATAATTTTGCCGCCTGCTCAAAACCTTCCTGATCGGCTTTGGCAGCGAAGGCCAGATATTTACGATTTGCCTGAGATTCACCGGCAAAAGCTTCCTTTAAATTTTCTTCCGATTTCGACATAAAATCCTCCTTAAAATAATGTAATTTTGTTGGTTATATTGGCAAATTTGAACTAAAAGTACAAGCAGATAATTGCAATCATTGACAGGCTGTTGCGCACGATAAACTGATATAAAATTGATTGTAAAAAAAATAAATAAATGATGAATAAGGAACAAGGGGCTGCCAATGGGTATGCTTAAACTGCTGAACAATCGCAACTTCATTTTTCTTCTGGCCATCGTGTCCGGATTGCTTTTCCCTCAGCCGGCGCAATGGACCAAAGTTCTGATGATGCCGGCTCTGGCGATCGTGATGACGCTGGCGACGATCAATGTTCCCAATGGTTATTTTCTGAAACCCCGGGCGATTCTCAAACCTTCACTAGCCGGAATTATGATGACCTATTTCATTCTGGCCGGTGTTATCCTGCTTTTATCGGCATTGCTTGTTCAAGATCATCATTTGTGGATTGGCTTTGTGCTGATCGCGGCTGTTCCTCCGGCGGTAGCCGTTATTCCTTTTACGGCCATTCTGAACGGTAATGTATCTTACACGCTTTCCGGAACCGTGGCTTCGTATCTCGCGGCCTTGTTCATCATGCCGCTGATGTTCTGGATCTTCATTGGCACAGCGTTCAGTGATCCTTCAAAACTGGCCGGTATTATCTTCATGTTGATTGTCCTGCCGTTGATTTTATCCAGAATGATCCTGTATTTTCAATGGGAGGATCGTCTGACGCCCGTGCGCGGCCTGCTGACGGACTGGGGATTTTTTATCGTTCTTTATTCCATGATCGGCGTGAACCGGGATTTGATTTTCAGCCGTCCCATGGCGCTTATTCCTCTGGCCGCGACAGTATTTTGTGCTACCTTTGTTCTGGGCTGGATTATTCAGAAAAGCGGTGAGATTCTTAAAATAGAAAAAAGCAACCTGATCAGTCTGGTGCTTCAGGGTACGTTGAAGAATCAGGGCATCGCCGGAGGATTGGCCATTGCTCTGTTTGAAAAGGAGACCGCGCTGCCTTCGGCGGTCTATAGCGTTTTTATGATTCTGTATGTGATGTGGCTGGACTGGCGAAAAAAAATCAGTAATTAATAAAATCGTTTAACCGTATTGTTCTGTGATCCAGGCCTGATAGGCTCCCGTCTTGATGTTTTCCACCCATTGCTTCTGATTTAAATACCAGATGATTGTTTTACGCAGTCCGGTTGTAAAGGATTCCCCGGGTGACCAGCCCAATTCATTATGGATTTTGGAAAAATCAATGGCGTAGCGACGGTCGTGACCGGGGCGGTCTTTAACGTAAGTAATCAGGGAGCGCCGCTGCTTTCCATCTTTGGCCGGTTCGATTTCATCAAGAATGTCGCAAATCATTTGCACAATGACAATATTTTCCATCTCCGCTTTCCCGCCGACATTATAGGTTTCGCCGCGTTTTCCCGTGTTCATGATGGTCCAGATGGCCTTGCAGTGATCTTCCACATAAAGCCAGTCGCGCACGTTTTTACCGTCTCCGTAAACCGGAAGGGATTTTCCGTCCAGCGCGTTGAGAATAATCAGCGGAATGAGTTTTTCCGGAAACTGATAGGGCCCGTAATTATTGGAGCAGTTGGAAATGGTTGCCGGCAGGCCGAAGGTTTTGTAATAGGCGCGCACCAGATGATCGGAAGCGGCTTTCGAAGCTGAATAAGGGCTGTTGGGGCGATAAGGGGTGTCTTCCCGGAAAAGGCCTTCGGTGCCCAGGCTTCCGTAAACCTCATCCGTGCTGACGTGATGAAAGAGTTTGAATTGATCACCGCGGGCTTTGGCGGCTTCCAGCAGATTGAAGGTGCCGACAATGTTGGTCTGAATAAAATTTCCCGGTGTTTTGATGGATCGGTCCACGTGCGACTCGGCCGCAAAGTGACAAACGGCATCGATCTCAAATTGCGCGAATATGTCTTCGAGTTTTGCGGCATCACAAATATCCACTTTTTGAAAAATATACCGCGACTTAAAATCAGCGGCAATATCCGCGAGATTTTCCGGATTCCCCGCGTAAGTCAGACTGTCCACATTAATAATTCTGCCGGAAAAGTCCCTGTTGTTCATTAACCAGCGGATAAAGTTACTGCCGATAAAGCCGCAGCCGCCGGTGACCAGCAAATTTTTAAATTCAACATCGTGTCGGTTCTGCGTTCTCATGATTAGCGTGCTCTTTATTATTTTTTATTTGAGGAATCCCTGAATAATTTTATTGACCGCCTCGTCGTAGGTTAATCCCAGGCTCATGAGCTTGGTCAACTGATCGTTGGCGATCTTGCCTATGGAAGCCTCATGAGTCAGTTCGGCGTCGGGATGAAGCGCCTTGAGAGCAGGCATGGTTTCATTCGTGCCGTTATCCATTATAATGGCGTCGCATTCGATATGCCCGAAGCATTTGTTCATGGCTTCCATATTGGCATGAAAGATTTGTTTGGAATTTCCTTTCATCACCGAGCGGGAAATCATGTTGGCCCTGCTTCCGTGACCTTTTAAAATGATATTATTCGTGGATACGGCCGATTGCTCGCCTTCGGTCATGACTCTTTCAGTGATCAACAGCATGCTCTCGGGTCCGAGGGTCGCTTCATTCAGGCGGTTGGCTTCATCAACGCCGCCGATCTGGGTTAATTCCATTTCCGCTGTCGCGCCTTCATCCAGAAATACTTTGGTTGTCGGATTCAGAGAGCGGCGGCCTTTGCCTTCCCCCATGGCAAAATGTTTTTCCACGTAAGTCACTTTGGCTTTCCGGCCGACGTGAAAATCATGAATACCGGCATGACCTTCCGGTTCCGGCGAGCCGCAGTGGATGCCGCATCCGGCGATGATCGTGACCTCCGATCCTTCCCCGATAATAAAGGAATTGTAGACAACATCGTAAAGACCGGCCTGACTTAATATAACCGGAATATGCACGGACTCATTCTTGGTGCCCGGTTTGATCGTGACAATGATACCCGTTCCATCGGCATTGCTTTCAATATTGATGTTGGCGGATACTTCTCTTTGCAGAAGTTTGCCGTTTTTTCTGATATTGTATGCGCCCTTGGGTAACGATTCCAGATCCGCAACGGTTTTCAAGAGTTTTTTATCTAAGGCATCCAGCATCTTTTTCTCCTTCGCATCTATTATGATAGGTACAAATGCTTAAATCCGTCAACAGCGATAACGCGTTTTGCAGATCTCCTGTGTAAACGATACGTCCTTTTTTCAGGATGATGATGACATCAGCCACATCTAGAAAAGCACGGTTATGGCTGACGACAATCGTTGCTGTATCGGGACGCAGCTCTTTTTTCAGCAGACTGACCATCGGGCCGATGGTCCATAAATCGATTCCCGTATCCGGTTCATCATAGATAGCCAGTTTCGGATTGGCGGCAATCGTGGTGGCGAGTTCAATTTTTTTAATCTCACCGCCGGAAAGTGTCGTATCAACTTCCTTATCCAGAAAAGACATCGGACAAATTCCCACCCGGGTGACCATTTCCACGATCTTTTTTTCATCCGTGACGCCCGTGGCGATGGAGAGCAGGTCCCGAAAAGTAATGCCCTTGAAACGGGCAGGCTGTTGAAAGCTGTAGGCAATCCCTGATTTGGCGCGTTCGGTAATGGAAAGACCGGAAATGTCTTTCCCTTCAAAGATAATCGAGCCCGATGATACGGGATTTATACCCATGATCAGTTTGGCGAGAGTCGTCTTGCCGCTGCCGTTGGGACCGGTGATAACGTAAAATTTGCCTTTCTCAAAGGTATAATCAAGACCGTCAATGATGTTGCGTGGCTCGTTGATGCCATCATCATTTCCCGGCACGGTGAAATATAATTTTTTTAATTCCAGCATGACTTAATCCATCCCCTTATCATAGATCATTTGTGAAAACCTGGTGACCCGCAAATCAAATGCGTCGCGGAAACTTATACATAATTTCAGGCAAAAATCAAAGCTGAAAGATAAGAGTGAATTTCATCAGAGCAACAAAAGAATTCAAGTGACGCAAATAAAACAATGGCGGCAACCGTTATGCTTACCGATTGCCGCCATTGTTTTAATGAATGGATAAAAATTGAACGTTGAAATTTCTTACTTCTTCTTCGCTACTTTTTTCTTGGGAGCCGCTTTCTTTACAACTTTCTTTGCTACTTTTTTCTTGGGAGCCGCTTTCTTTACAACTTTCTTTGCTACTTTCTTTTTGGGTGCTGCTTTTTTTGCTGTTGCCATCAGGTGAAGCCTCCTTTGTAAAAAATTGTTGGATCAAAATACTTCTCATCCCGTTTTCTGATTTAATTTTACTTTAATTTTTTTATCACGTCAACAAAAAGTGCAAAAAAATATTATTTTTTTTCAACGGGGATCATTTGATGCATGCCGTATTTCCGGTTTATGAATGGATAAAAATTATTTTACGGCTGAATGATTTGTGTTGCCTGTCCGCTGTAGGCCTTGTCAGCAGTGTGTTTCCCGATGTTGACTTATCCGGATAAGAATTTCTCCCTCTGCTTTTATGGAAGATCAGAAGTAAGTTCTTGAACCGATATATTTATTTCTGAAATAATTTGACGAGAGAGAATCTACGCGGATTTTTCCTCCGTGAGACGAAGCATGAATGAATTTTTCATCGCCGATGTAAAGTCCCACATGCGAAACCGTGTCCGAACCTTTCTCCGAGAAGAAAATCAGATCCCCTTTCTGCAGATTGTTTTTGGAGATGGATAGGCCCGCTTCAAATTGTTGTGCCGAGTTGCGCGGCAGATTCAGGCCGTTTAATTGATAGACCGTCATGGTCAGTCCGCTGCAGTCAAAACCGTCATCGGGAGAAGCGCCGCCCCAGAGATAGGGAACACCGATGAAATCTTCCGCGGTTTTCACAAGCGATTCTCTGAGATAAGCGGTGCCGTATTTATTTTGTCTGGCAACGGAATAATCTTCCGGCCGGACAATGTAAAATTCTTCGATAATATTTCTTCCTCTGAGATTTAGAGCTCTTTGCCTCGCCAATTCTTTTGTTGCAAAATTACCAAATTGAACTTTGAAGAGCTTATCAGAAGCAAGAAAATACGTGGCATCCAGACCGTGATCATTTTTCAGTGTTTCCGTGAGACGCGCGGCATTATGGACGTTTTTAAAAGCACCGGCCTGAATGGTATATCCCATCAGATTTAACAGAGGTTTGTGAACGCCGAGAGAGCGGGACGGACGATAATGAGTTTTGCTTGAGCAGGCCATGACTAAAACGAGGGAAAAACAAAAGAACAATGTCAGTACTTTCTTCATGGGTTGATCTTCCAGCGCTCCCTTACATAATTTCTGGCTTCTTCGCCGGTTTTGATTCTTCCTTCCAGTTGTTCTTCTTCCAGAGCCAGGAGAATCTCTCCGATAATTTTTCCGGGAGGAAAGCCCATGGCCATCAAGTCATTGCCGTTCAACAGGCGTGGCGGATGCAAGTCCTCCTGTGACAGCAGTTGAAGATGTTCAAGGCAGAATTCATAATTGTCCAGCATACCGTGACTGGCCATGCAATCCAGCCGATGCAATTCCAAATGCAGATCGAAATCAGGCATGCGCAGGAATCGTTTGAGACGTCCCGGACGCATTTTTTGAACATTCATGAAAACCATGTGCTGACGGATGAGAGCAAGCACGGTTTCTCGCTGCGCGCGGGAAAACCGAAGCCGTTGCAGGATATCATCAGCGATTTCTTCACCTTTTTGCACGTGTCCGTAGAAATGCACGCCTTTTTCATCTTCACTGCGCGTCAGGGGTTTGCCGACATCATGAAGAAGCGTCCCCCATGCCAGACAGAGATATTTATCCGTCGGTTCTGCGGCAGGCAGCAATGCCAGCATGTTGAGCGTATGCTTCCACACATCACCTTCCGGATGAAAACGGGGCGGTTGTTCCACGCCTTGCAGTTTGGCCACTTCGGGCAGAACTTCCCGTAGAAGGTTCGTTTCTCTCAGCAGCTCGAAACCGCTGCGTGCGCCGCCGCCCGTCAGAATTTTGTTTAGTTCATCCCGCACACGCTCCGCGCTGATTTGATTTATTTTGTGTGCGTTTCGAGTAATGGCATTTTTGGTTTCCGGTTCGATAACGAATTGCAGATTGGCCGCGAAACGAACGGCTCTCAGCATTCGCAGATAATCTTCATTGAAACGGCTGTCGGGATCGCCGATGGTGCGTATGATTTTATTTTCGATATCGGAGCGTCCGTTGACATAATCCAGGATTTCTCCGCTGGTCGGATCCATCAACAGACCGTTGATCGTGAAATCGCGCCGGACCACATCTTCTCTGGCGGTGGAAAAGTGGACTTGCGAGGGATGCCGGCCGTCTTCGTAAGTATCGTCACTGCGGAAGGTGGCCACTTCGTACGGGTAATGTTCAATCATCACGGCGACCACGCCGAACTTCGCGCCGATGGTGAGCGTGCGTGGAAATAAGGCGATGATCTGATCGGGACGCGCTGACGTTACAATGTCGTAATCGCTGGAACGATGACCGAGGATGAAATCCCGCACGCAGCCGCCGACAAAATAGGCTTCATAACCGGAATGTTTCAGGTGCCGGACGATTTCCCGCGCATGATGCAGTTTGTTATTTCCGGTGTTATCCTTCTCCTCAGACAAAAGACTTTCCTTCTGTGATTATTTTTTACCCAGCTTAATCGCGCAGAGTTCACCGCACATGGTGCAGCCTTCGTCTTTGGCGCTTTTGCTTTTTTCCAGAAGAGACAATGCTTTTTCGGGATCAATGGACAACTCCACCTGACCCTGCCAGTCAAAATTCTTCCGGCATTGCGCCATTTTTCTGTCTTTGTCCCGCGCGCCGGGTAATCCTTTGGCGATATCCGCGATATGCGCGGCAATGCGCGCGGCGATGACGCCGTCACGCACATCGGCGAGAGTCGGCAGACGCAGATGTTCCGCGGGGGTCACATAGCAAAGGAAATCGGCTCCGGCAGCTCCGGCAATGGCTCCACCGATGGCGGATGTAATGTGGTCGTAGCCCGGGGCGATATCCGTGGGCAGCGGACCCAATACGTAAAATGGCGCGTTCTGGCAGATTTGCTTTTGAAGTTTGATGTTGGTGACGATTTCCGTCAGGGGAACATGCCCCGGACCTTCAATCATCACCTGCACGCCGGCTGCGCGGGCACGTCCGGCAAGTTCTCCGAGAATAATCAGCTCCTGCAGTTGCGCCTGATCCGTGGCGTCATCGATCGCGCCCGGTCTCAATCCGTCGCCAAGACTCAAAACCATGTCATAACGATGGGCAATTTCGAGCAGCCGGTCATATTCTTCGTAAAGGGGATTTTCTTTTTGATTGCATTCCATCCAGTTGGCTGTCATTGAACCGCCGCGGCTGACAATGCCCAGGATTCTTTCCTGTGCCTGAAGGGCGGCGACACTGAGTCTCGTCACGCCGCAGTGTACGGTAATAAAATCGACGCCGTCCTGACCGTTTTCTTCGATGACAGCAAACACATCATCCGCGGTCATTTCGGAAATGGCTTTTTTATCGGCTATCATTTTAACCGCTGCCTGATAAATCGGCACGGTGCCGATCGCCACGGTTGAGTGCTGCATGACTTTTTTTCTGATGACAGCCAGATTTCCGCCGGTGGATAAATCCATGACAGCGTCGGCGCCGGCATCCACGGCAATTTTTAACTTTTTGAGTTCCAGATTTACATCCGCGTGATCTTTGGATGTGCCGATGTTGGCATTGACTTTGGTGCGCAGACCAAGGCCAATGGCCAGCGGTTTAATGGTTTTATGTTTCATGTTGCGACAAAGAACAATGGTTCCATCCACGAGACCGTCACGAATATATTCAGGCGCGACATTTTCGGCTCTTGCCGCGATTTTCATTTCTTCAGTCATCTGCCCTTTGCGGGCTTTTTCCAGTTGTGTCATGATTTCCTCCCGATATTTAGGCGACTTTCAGGTCGCTGTGTTCCTATGGTTTTTTTAATATTTCTCCAAAAACGTTTGCCGCGCCGTAGCCTTTTCCCGTCGATACGTGGTTTTTGATGGCGGCGATGATTAAAATTCTGGCTTGCAGTGCCGCATCGATGATGCTTTTTCCCCGGGCGAGACCGGCTGCCAGTGCCGAGGCATAGGTGCAACCGGTTCCGTGAACACCCTGAACAGAGATGCGTTGCGAGGAAAATTCATAGAAGCTGCCGTTGTAGAGAACGTCAGTGATTTCCGTTTTTCTTCCGGCAGAAAGATGGCCTCCTTTGATCAGAACATTCCTGACACCCAGATCGTGAATCCGCCTTGCCGCTTCTTTCATGTCTTCAATAGATTTAATTTTAGTTTTCGACAGTATTTCCGCTTCGGGAACGTTCGGCGTAACGGCCAGAGCAACTGGCAGCAGTTCTCTGATCAGTGTCAGACGCGCCTTTCCCGGCATCAGCGTTTTGCCACCCTTGGCAATCATGACGGGATCAACAATCAGGTTTTTGATTTTATTTTTTTTTATTTTTTGTGCCACGGTGTGAATAATGTCCGTCGTCGGCAGCATACCGGTTTTCACCGCGTCGGCCCCTGTATCCTGTAAAACAACATCCATTTGTCTTCCGACAAAGGCAGGCGTTACAGGATAAATCCCGAAAACGCCTCTCGTGTTTTGCGCGGTGACTGCCGTGATGACGCTCAATCCCCAGCAGCCGCGTGCGCTGACGGCTTTCAGGTCCGCCTGAATGCCTGCGCCGCCGCTCGAATCGGAGCCGCCGATGCATAACACTTTAAACGGTTTCATCATTCAACGCGCCTCCGGGAAGAAATCTTTCTGATGATATTTGATGACCAGCAGCTTGCCTTTCTTGATGACGATGCCGGCCCGGGATTGATTGATCCGGTTGCTGATGCCGCGGGACTCGCCCATTTTGAGAACCCCGTTTTCCAGTGGATAATGGAATCCGGCCAGCGTTATTCCGGTAACCCGGGGCGTCAACGCGAACAGAGAGAGTGTCTTGCCCGTTTCTTTGATGAAAGAGCATTTTTGGTTGACTATAAATGCCTCGCAGTATTCGTCAACCAGAAAGGTGTCAATACCCGTATCGAATCCTTTAGTAAGCAGATAAATATTAGCGAGCGTGTGGTCAATTCGGCCACCCAGCGCGCAGAATATGGATATCCTTTTTGGCTTTAACTGAAGGGCATAGCTTAACGCAAGCTCCGTATCCGTGTAATCTTTTTCAGAAGCATACCGGATAACCCTGACGTTTTGCTTTTCATAATGTTTCAGCGTTCGTTGATCAATGGAATCCAGATCACCGATGATGACGTCAGGCATCATCGCCAGCCTTTTTAAATGGTGTGCTCCTTTGTCACAGCAGACAATATACGTTTTTTTTGTTTTCCTGATTTTTTTTTCAAGAAAAACCGGATCGCCGGAACAGCCGCCGCTTATAATGAATATTTCCTGATACACGTCATTTACCTTAATAATTTGAAAAGATGCGTTGTTCTTCCCGCAGCTTTTAGACACCGATTTGACGTCAAAATTTATTACATTAACCACTAAAAAGCAAATTGTTTAATACGACGGTTAAGATATAAATGATTTCATTCAGAACATGAAACGTTATTGATCCGTCAAATAAAATCTTGACAAAAATATCGTTGTTTGTTTTTTTAGCCCCGCAAAAAAGGAACATCTTGCGCATATCGGTTAAGACGAATCAGGATTTGCTGAAGGATAAATCTACAGGATCATGATCGGATAAAGGAGTCAACAGGCATGAAAAAAATATCATACTGGTTATTGATTGTTGCAGTGGCAATGATTGTTGTTGCGTGCGGCAAGGATGAGCCGGAATTGAATTCCATTCATCCCGGGCTGTATGAAATCAGTCACGATATTAAATACGCGGGACAATTGATCGTCCTGAAACAACGAGTTCGCTACAATGCCAATGGAACTTATGAAGCAACAAATTTTCAGAACAACGCTGCCCTTGAAGAATTAAGGGGGAAATATAAGGTGGAAAACAAACAGCTTGTTTCCTATGATACGCAGCGTCGTCTGATTGCCCAGGAAGGAACGTGGAGTCAGAACAAGAGTGTGTCCAAAGTAGATGTCCGGAAAATTAAAAAAAGCAGTTACCAGTATTATTTCAAATACCCGGATGAGCAGACCAGAGAGAAATACAAGGGACTTGGTTTATCCGAAGGCTGGAAAACATACAAAAGAATAAGCGACTGAAAGGGATGTTTCCCAACAGTCGCTGAAATTGCTCCATGACGTCATATAAGAAAACCGGATGTTCAACCTGACATCCGGTTTTCTTTCTGTATATACCGCCTTCAAAAAAATCAAGTATCTTCAATTTCCTTGTTAATCAGGTATTTGGCAATAACCGCATTTGTTGAATAATCCTGCTTCTTGCCTTTGATAATCTGCCGCAGAACTTTCATGTCGGATTTCCAGACAATGTGACCGGGAGCAATGAAACAGAAACTACCCGGTGTGTATTCCGAACTGACAGTGCCGTTTTTGTAATAGAAGTATTCTTTGCTGTTTTCGGTGGGGAAACTGCGCACAGTAGGGGGAATATCCGTGGGCAGGAACCACAGTTTAATTTCGCGTTCGGCATCCTGCGCGTTGGCGGATGCGTGAATCAGATTGTCCGACCGGTCACCGATAAATTTACCCTTCTCATCATACAGCGGAATGACGCTTCCCAGCGCGCGAATGCAGCCGGGCCGCTGCTCTCTGGCGTCGTGCGGATTGGTGTTGCCGCAGATTTCGCGGATATGCTTGATCGCGTTCGGTCCCCGATAGATGATCGCGATGACTCTGCGCCTTGACGGCTCATCCGGATAATGCAGGTAACCGCGAATATAATCCAGCAGGGAAGGATAGAAAAATTTTCCTTTATGTTCCGCGTAATGTTCTTCAGCCAACGCGAGATTAACGGCAACGACCTTGAGTGCCGCAAAGCGCAGGCCGGTATGAAATTCGGAAAACTGCGAAAGGATGTAACCGGTCAATGAATTTTTCATGGCATCCGGTTTTATCAGGACAAGCGAACTTTCTCTGTTTTGTTCAGACATGGATATTCTCCTTGTTTTCTGTGTCGTAAATTAAATTCTACTGTTTAAACAACTTGTTTAAAGCGCGCGAAGTATAAGAGAAGTATCGGTTTGTGTCAATAGAATATATGGTTGCGAAGATTAAGCAAGTTTCTGACGTTCCATCCATTGATGCAAAGCTTGTAAAGCCTGATGGACGATTAGCGCGTTCCGCTCTTTCTTCCGCATTTTTCCTGCCGGTGCGGCGCCGAGCAATCCGAAATTAATATTCATCGGCTGAAAATTACCGGCATGATCAGGCGAGGTGATGTAATGCAGCAAGGCACCCAGCGCGGTTTGAAGCGGAGGTGGTTCGGGGTTTCGTCCTTCGATCGTCAACGCGGCGTTCAGTCCGGCCAGCAGACCCATCGCCGCCGACTCAACATATCCCTCCACCCCGGTCATCTGACCGGCGAAGAAAATATTTTCATGACTTTTCAGTTGCAGAGACGGAAGCAACAGGGAAGGGGAGTGAATGAATGTATTGCGATGAATGCTGCCGTAGCGGGCGAATTCAGCGTTTTCCAGTCCGGGGATGAGCCGGAAGACCCGCCGCTGTTCCGGCCAGGTCAGTTTGGTTTGAAAACCGACCATATTGAAAAGTGTTCCGGCTGTATTTTCCCGGCGCAATTGCACAACAGCATACGGGATTTTTCCCGTTTGGGGATTGACGAGGCCCACGGGTTTCATCGGACCGAAAGCCAGGCTTTTTTCGCCGCGGGCCGCCAGCACTTCCACCGGAAGACAGCTTTCAAAATGACGGACTTCTTCAAACGGTTTCGCGGCAACCTTTTCTCCGGTCAGCAATTCCTGCCGCAGGCGTTCGTATTCTTCTTTGTTCAGCGGGCAATTCAGATAATCCGGCGTTCCTTTATCATAGCGCGACGCCCAGAAAACCTTATCCATTTGAATGGAATCGGCTTCGATGATCGGCGCGATAGCGTCATAAAAATAGAGATAGGAATTGTCGAGCATCCGGGTAATTTCCCTTGCGAGGGCGTCGGAAGTCAGCGGGCCGGTGGCAATGATCGTTAAAGCGTCTGGCGGAATGGTTGTAACTTCCATCCGGCTCAATGTGAAATTCTTTTGTTGATGGAGTCTGGCTTCTACTTCACAGGCGAATTGCAGACGGTCCACAGCAAGCGCGGAACCCGCGGCCACCGTCGTGACATCCGCAGCCATCATGATTAAAGAATGCAGGCGGCGCATTTCTTCTTTCAGGAGTCCGGACGCATTGTCCAGGCTGTTGGATTTGAGGGAGTTGCTGCAGACCAGTTCAGCCAGGTGTTCCATTTTGTGGGCGGGAGAAAACGTCTGCGGTTTCATTTCGCACAGATGAACGCTGTGACCTCGCCGCAGGAGCTGCCAGGCGGCTTCGCAACCGGCCAGACCGCCGCCGATGATGACCACGGGAGCAGTGCTCATTCTGTTGATTGCGTCTTGGACATTTTCTTGATGTTTTTGCATTCGGGATAACCGGTGCATCCGAGGAACTGGCCGTAGCGGCCGCGTTTGATGGCCATGGGCTTGCCGCAGAGATCACAGTTTTCATCCGATAAGACCGGTTCCGCCTTGGTCACTTTGCCGTCTTTCCCCATCTTTTTGATATTTTTGCATTCGGGATAACCGGTGCATCCGAGGAACTGGCCGTAGCGACCGCGTTTGATGGCCATGGGCTTGCCGCACAGTTCGCAAACCTCATCCGTGGTCGGCGCTTCCTGGGCGACTATATCTCCGTTCTCGTTTTTCGTCGCGTTCATGGTATTTTTACACTCCGGATAGCCCGAGCAGGCCAGAAACTGCCCGAAACGTCCTTCCTTGACGATCATCGGTTTGCCGCACTTATTGCATTTGACATCTGTTGTTATGGTTTCCACGTGCTTTACCTTTCCATTTTCATCATGGGTGAAATTCATGGTGTTTTTGCATTTGGGATAATTGGAACAACAAAGGAATTTTCCGTTTTTCCCCCACTTGATGACCATCGGGGAATCGCATTTTTCACAGATCAGATCGGTCGGCGTTTCTTTTGTCTTGATGTTTTCCATATCCGTTTTGGCTTTTTTCAGTTCAGCGTCAAAAAGCTCATAAAAATTTTTCAGCGTCTCGACTCTTTTCCGTTCGCCGTTTTCGATGGCGTCAAGCTTGTTTTCCATGTCCGCGGTGAAGGCGAGATCCAGAATGGACGGGAAACTTTTTATCAGCAGTCGCGTCACCGTCATCCCCAGTTCCGAGGGATAAAATTTCCCTTTTTCCAGACGGACATATTCGCGATCCTGAATGGTCGAAAGAATGGTGGCATACGTGCTGGGACGTCCGATGCCCTTTTCCTCCAGTTCGCGCACCAGTGACGCTTCCGAAAAGCGCGGCGGCGGCTGCGTGAATTTTTGTTCCGTGTTCAGATTGAGCAGCTTCAGCTTCTCTTTTTCACTGATTTCCGGCAGAAGCTTGTCGCCGCCGTTTTCCTCTTCCTTCTCATCCTTGCCTTCCGTATAAACAATCGTAAAGCCGGGGAATTTCATGACCTGTCCCTGCGCACGGAAGATGCAGTTGGCTCCGGCAATGTCAATCGTCGTCTGATCGAGAATCGCCGGATTCATCTGGCTGGCGACAAACCGGTTCCAGATCAACTGATAGAGCTTGAATTGATCGGGTGTCAGATAGCCCTTGATGTCCCTGGGGTTGTAGGACATTTTTGAGGGACGAATCGCCTCGTGGGCATCCTGCGCTTTTTGCGCGTTTTTGTATAAATGAGGCTTATGCGGCAGATAATCGGATGAATAATTTTCTTTGATGTAATCCCGCACCTCTTTCAGGGCTTCCTCGGCGATCCGGTAGGAATCGGTTCTCATGTAGGTAATCAGACCCACGGAACCTTCCTGGCCCAGTTCAATGCCTTCGTATAGTTTTTGAGCGACCATCATGGTTTTCTTCGCTGAAAAACGTAACCAGCGGGAGGCTTCCTGCTGCAGCTTGCTGGTGGTGAAGGGCGGCGGCGCCGAGCGTTTGACCGCTTTCTTCTCCAGCTTTTCCACGATGAATTCCGCCTGTTTTATTTCGGCGGCCAGTTTCGCGGCCTGTTCGCCGGTGGTGACTTTCGCCTTCCTGCCTTCAATTTTAATTAATTTCGCTTCAAAAGGAGGAGGATTTTTCCCCTCGAATTGCGCGATGAGATTCCAGTATTCTTCCGGAACGAACTTATTGATTTCTTCCTCCCGGTCGCAAATCATCCGCACGGCGACGGACTGCACGCGCCCCGCGCTCAAGCCTCTCTTGACCTTTTCCCACAAGACGGGACTGATCTGATAGCCGACCAGCCGGTCCAGAATGCGTCTTGTCTGCTGCGCTTCATATTTATTAAAATCAAGCTGCAAAGGATTTTTGATGGCTTCGGTTACGGTATCTTTTGTCAAATCGTTGAAGAGGACCCGATAGACATTTTTATTTTTTGTGTTGATGACTTCCGCGATATGCCAGGCAATCGCTTCCCCTTCGCGGTCAGGGTCGGGAGCCAGGTAGATATTTTCCACGTTCCTGGCCGCTTTTTTCAAATCATCAATGGTTTTCTTTTTGGTCTCGATGACATTGTAGGTCGGCTCGAAATCCTTTTCCAGGTCAATGCCCAGTTTGCTTTTGGGCAGATCTTTGATATGGCCCATGGAGGCCACTGCGTTGAAATCGGCGCCGAGAAATTTTTTAATGGTTTTAACTTTCGTGGGAGATTCCACAATGACCAGGGAATTCGCCATAAATATTGTTTCCTTTTATGAATAAAAAATAATTTTCGCCGCCCCTATAAATGGAAGAAGCTTTTTTGTAAAGATATTTATTTTTTCACGGAAAAGAATTTTCCGGGATGCTGGGCAATAATACCTTTTAATTCCATGGTGGTCAGCGAACTCAAAAGCTCCGCGGATGACAATCCGGTGGCGGCAATCAAATCGTCAATATGAATGCGTCCCGGTAAGACAGCATCGAATATGGTCTTTTCCTGTCCATTTAGATTTTCCGCCTGTTTTCGCCCAACGTTTGGCGGCGTGACGCTTTGCGCGCGCGGAATGCTGGCGGCTTTTAATGTTTTTTGTTCGATCTGGGGCGCGATCTCCTCCAGGATATCATCCGTATTCTCAATCAGCTTCGCCCCCTGTTTGATTAATTTATTCGTGCCCCGGGAGCCCGCGGAATCGATGCTTCCAGGTACGGCAAAAACCTCCCGTCCCTGTTCCAGCGCCAACCGCGCCGTAATCAGCGAACCGCTTTTTTCACCCGCCTCCACAATCACCACGCCATAGGACATGCCGCTGATAATTCGGTTACGCGCCGGAAAATTGGGCGAACGTGGCGGAGTCCCCAGTGGAAATTCAGAGACCGCGGCGCCGTTTTCAATAATTTCTTCAAACAGTTTTTTATTTTCCGGCGGATAAATAACATCCAGACCGCTGCCCAGAATTGCTACCGTCCGTCCATGCGCGCTGATCGCTCCCCGGTGCGCCGCGGAATCGATGCCTCTGGCCATTCCGCTGACGACCGTTAAGCCCTTGAACGCCATCTCCCGGCTTAGTTTTTCAGTGGTATATTTGCCGTAAGTCGTGGCCGCCCTGGAGCCCACGATGGCCACATTGATGTCGTCGGAAGACAGTTTTCCGCGCACATATATATAAGGAGGGCGGTCATAGATGGTCAGCAGCTTTTGTGGATATAGTTCATCCTGATAAGTTATTATATCAACTTTCTTTTTATCGAGAAGTTCAAGTTCTGCTTTAACTTTATCCCAGTCTTTAAAATTGACAATCGCCAGGGCGATTTTACCGGAAATTCCCTTGATTTCTTTTAATTCCCCAACCGTGGCGCTGAAAATGGCCGGCAGGGATTGAAACCGGTCCACCAGCGCGGAGAAGGTAACGTTGCCGATGCCGAGAACCGATTTCAGCGCGATCCAATATTCTAAATTGTCAGCAGTCATACATTTCTAAACCGCAAAGATCATCAAAAGGGTGATACACATTTTATTGTTGCTCTGTTTAAAAAACTCTTCCGACCGGTTAAAAGAAAATTTTCAGCAAGCTACATCTTGTTAAAACCGCGTGTCAAGTTTTTTTCGAAGAAGATGCAATCCCGAAAACAGTTGCTTAATTTTATGCTTTGCGTTAGAAAACCTTCAAAATTCCAAGAGGTATTTATGTGCGGTATAAAAAAATCTTATGTATATATCATAACGATAGCAATCCTGTTCATTGTTCCGTTTATCAGCTTTTCTGAAATCGTTGCCGGTCCGGTAAAAGCCGTGATCCCTGTTCAGCAGAAAACTCAAAAAACAGTCAGTAAAGAGTCGAGGCAGCCACAACCGGCTTTGATGATCACTCCTTCGGAACTTAAACTTGGCCTGATTACTTTTGACAAATCCGGTGAAGGAACCGTTACACTGAAAAACACGAAATCCGAAATGATGACCTGGTCCACCCGGGGACCGGAAGGTTGGCTGAAGCATCAAGAACAGCAGTTATCCGGCGTCCTCGAAAAAGAACAGGGAAATATACGAGTGGAAGTCAGGTTATTACCGAAAGAGTTACCGGACCATGAAACCAACAGGAAAAGTGCTTACGGCGATGTGGAAATGACCATCGAATATGGGGATAAAAGACTTATCTGCACCAAAGAACTATCCGTCGGTACGTATAAGGAAGAAATCAAATTTAACTTTAATCATGAACAAAAGGGAATTTATGTTTCCTTCAACATTGCCTATACTCAAACGTCTCCGGCGATCAGTTTGAATCCCCAAAGACTGGATATGGGAAGCATTCTGCCCGGTAAGAGTGTAACCAAAAAAATCATTTTAAACAACACCGGCAGGGAAATGCTGAAATGGTCTGTTTCAATGCCGAAGCATGGCACAGATGATATTGCCGTTCTCCTCAAAAGAGGCCGATATGTATCGTTTGCGAATAACGAAGCAACCGGTGAAATTTATAATGTGCCTCCCTCTTTAAAAGATATCATTAAATTAACCGGCAAATGGACGAACAGCAACGGCTATCCCGCGTGTGAACAAGGCGTCAACAATATCAGAATCAACTTTATGGGAGCCGGCATTATTCTTTATTTTGCCGTGTATCCCGAGAAGGGCAATTTAGCCATATCCCTGAATGGAACGTCTCTTGATAAAATAGAATTATGGGAAGAATTAAAAGCAAACTCGGGAGAATTATTTGTGACGGACAAACTCAACTTCGGCGCTCACGTTCTGGATATCTATAGTAAAGACACACCGTTGGTTTTGGAAGGCGTGAGGATATTAGGCGTCGCCACATCCTTTTTTCCGGAAGGCAGTATGAAGATATTTCCCAATTCCGGAGCTACAACCAGGCAATCCAATTATCTGACGGTTTCTTTCAATCCCGGGTCCATGTCACCCGGTTATTACGCGGATGAAATATTATTTGCCACCAATGGCGGCGATGAGATTGTGGAAACATTTGTGGAAATCCTGCCGGAAAATATTACAAAGGTTATTGACATCTACAGATACTACAACGGCAGCGATTATCTTTACACGGCCGATCCTGTGTCGGAGACATCAAGAATCATCCAGGGAAGATATGTCAAGGAAGGCATCGCTTTCCGGTTGTTTAAAGCCGACACGCCGGGCACAAAAACTTTCTATCGCTGGTATAATCCACAAACAAGAAGTCATTTCTACCATTACATCCCAACCGGCGGCGGCAAAGACTTGCGGGGTTACATCTCTGAAGGAGCGATCGGCAACATCGCAACATCAAAACTGACCAACACCAGAGAATTGTATCGCTGGTATAGCCCGACAACAGGCCGTTATTTTTATTCCATTGACGCGCAGGGAGGAAAGTTAAATAAAAAGATTTATAAATTTGACGGCATAGCCGGTTATGTCAGATGAGAGACGCGGGAAGATAAAAAATCACTTTGCGTATCTTTTCATCTTGACAAAATGAGGAAGAGGGGCTATTAGGTCAAGTCTTTTTAGGCACAGGTTACAAAATGCGCCTGTAGCTCAGTTGGATAGAGCAACGGACTTCTAATCCGTGGGCCGAGAGTTCGAATCCCTCCAGGCGCACCAAGCGATAATGGTGGGTGTAGCTCAATTGGTCAGAGTGCCGGGTTGTGGCCCCGGAGGCTGAGGGTTCAAATCCCTTCACTCACCCCATTTATAATGGTTGGAAACGAGCGCCCGTAGCTCAGCTGGATAGAGTCGCAGACTTCGAATCTGTTGGTCGTAGGTTCGAATCCTACCGGGCGTGCCAGATAAAAAAGAGAAGGTTCTTTATCAATAGAACATCATTCAGGGCCCTTAGCTCAACTGGCAGAGCAAATGACTCTTAATCATTAGGTTGTCGGTTCGATTCCGACAGGGCTCACCAATTATATCAATGGGTTACAGATGACAATCTGTGACCCATTTTTTTTACTGCAATTATGCCGCACTGCCCCTTAAATTTCTTCAGTTTCTGTCTGAAATAAAATTACCGTTATTTTTTTAAGCAAAAGGATCATAAAAATACAATTTCCGGCAAATATTGCTTGACTATCATTTAATGTAGGTATTATTTAGAAATAACTCTTCAATGTAATAAAATACGAATTGAACGGAACTGCTCATTGCATTACGGAAGATATATATTCAAGTGCGTGTTCGATGATAATGCAGTCTTACCGCCTTACAAAGGCTCAACATTGCGGGGTATTTTCGGGCATGCGTTAAAGAAAGTCGTTTGCGCGCTCAAAAAGCAGGATTGCGCTGATTGTCTGCTGGCCCAACGTTGCATTTATACTTCTATTTTTGAAAGCACAATCCATCCTAATCATAATATCTCTGTAAGACGTGTCGTTCACCCGCCGCATCCGTATGTCATTGAACCTCCGGATGATGCCAAAACAAATTATCAAAAAGATGATGTTTTAAATTTTGTGATTTTACTTTTTGGCAAAGCCAACGAGTGCCTGCCGTATTTCATTTACGCCTTTGATCAAATGGGACAGATTGGCATCGGCAAGAGAATCGACGGCAAGCGGGCCAGCTTTGTATTAAAGCAAGTCCTAGTCAATGAAGACCTGATATACGATCAGAAGGACGGGAAAATCCGGAAACAGCCCGCTCTCGATAATATAGCCATCGAACCTGATTCTGTTTTGCAGTGCGATCAGGAAATGATCATCAAGCTTAAATTATCAACACCATTGCGCATAAAATATCATAACAATTTAAAAGCCGAATTGCCTTTTCATATTTTAGTAAGAGCCATGCTCAGGCGAATCTCGTCGCTTTCAGAAAGTCATGATGGCGTTGAGCCTGCACTGGATTACCGTGGTATGGTCAGCAGGGCAGAAAAAGTAACCATAGAACAATCTGATCTTTCCTGGTTTGACTGGAGGCGCTATTCCAACAGACAGGAACAGGAAATGCTCATGGGGGGTATGATCGGCAGCATTGAATACCGCGGGAAATTGTCCGAATATTTGCCTCTGATAAATTTTTGTGAAAAAGTGCACATCGGGAAACAGACAACTTTTGGACTGGGAAAAGTTGTACTGGAGAATGTGCAAAAGATTTAAATCTTTAATTTTACACAGCGCAGCAAGAGGAAGAGCATGCCCAACATTCTTCTGGCCATATCGGGGTTGAGCCCGCAAGTCGTTACTGAAACTCTTTACGCCCTTCATCAGGATGGCATCCGCGTTGATGAAATTCATGTTCTCACCACGCGCACCGGAAGAGACCGCGTTCTTGCCTCGCTTCTCGCGCCGCAAGACGGATCTTTTCACCGGTATTTAAACGAATACGAAATCGATCCCAGTTCGATCCTGTTTACACCAGAGTCGGTTCACGTTTTGCGCGATACGGCGGGACGCCCTTTGGATGACATCACTTGCGCGGACGACAATGAAATTCTGCTCAAGACCTGCCTTGCGCTGGCGCACCGCCTCACGAAGCGTCCGGAGGATACCGTTTTCTTCTCCATCGCCGGCGGGCGAAAAACAATGAGCGCCTGCCTCATGACCGCCGCGCAGTTCTATGGCCGGCCGCAGGACCGCATTTATCACGTACTCGTTTCACCGGAATTTGAAAATCATCCCGGCTTCTACTACCCGCCCGTAAAGCCCGTCATGCTGGAGATGCGTGAAGAGCGGGGTGGAAAAATACTCAGAGACACAGCATCAGCCTCCGTTACCCTTGTGCCCATTCCCTTCATATCATTGAGAGACGCCATCCGTGATAGGGCAACCGGCCGTGTTCAAACGCCGGCGAGACTGCTGCGCCACCTGATTCGCGAAAAGGAAGAACCACTGATCGTCGATCTGATGCAGGGTAGAATCATCTATAAAAGAAAGGAACTGCCGATGATGCCCTCAAGGCTCGCGCTTTACGCGTTTCTGGCAGGCCGGAAACTTGACTGTCGTCTGGTACGCGCCGGATGTGGCGGCTGCACGGACTGCTACCTCGACTATGAACAAATCAGCAATGCCCAGGCCGTCATTACAGACATTTACAGAAAGATAGGAGGAACGACAGAAGGCAAAGGAATCTGCGCGCTGGAGAAGGACGAGCTGCGCGCCTATGTGAGTAAAATCCGTCAGGATATCGGGCGGGCCTTTGGCGCGACAGCGGCAGGGCAACTAGCCGTCACATCCGCAGGCAGAAAACCCGGCACCCGTTACGGCATTGGAATGGATCGGGAAAAGATAAAACTGATTAAGTAAAAGTACAATAAACGAATGATTATTTGTGCAAACCGGCTCATTCGGAATAGAATCCGAAATAAAGCTAAAAAGTTCGGAATGTACTGCGAATAAATCATGAAGATCTGGAGCAAACGGATACCAAAATACAAAATGCTAATAATATCAAATAACTATCATCATCTGTCATTCCCGTGAAGGCGGGAATCCAGGATTATTAAAATGGATTTGACCTTCGCCGTTGAGGCGGTCACGCTATGGGCTACTATTACGTCGAGTATTTAACCGTTAATACCTTTAGAGATAGACGCGGCAACGTTGCCGCGCTGGAATATGGAAAAGGTTTTTTGCTACAAAGAATGCGAATAAAAAGCGGGGAGGTTTTTTATGGATGACACTGTATTGAAAATAGCGCTGGCCGGATTGCTGCATGACATCGGGAAATTCGCCCAGGAAGGCATGTTTGCCGATCCGGAATTTATCAACAGCAACCGTCAGCTCTATCAGCCATTTTATCAGGATCACTTTACACATGAGCATACGGTCTATACGGCGGCTTTCATCGATCACATCGAAAAGTTATTGCCCAGGGAATTCAACAAGGGAAACTGGGGTATGGAAGATCCGTTTATCAATTTGGCTGCGGGTCATCACAAACCACAGACCAACTTGCAATGGATAATTGCCACGGCGGACCGCTTAAGCAGCGGCTGGGACCGCGCCACATTTGACGAATATAACCAGGCTATTGCGTGGAAAAACTATCGCCAGACGCGCCTGTTACCGCTTTTTGAGAGCTTATTGCGTGATGATGAAGAAATGGCCGTTGCCAGGCAATATCATTATCCTCTCAAGGCGCTAAATCCTGAAAGCATCTTTCCCAGCCGGGAAGCTGTTGATGAATCAAAGGCGAAAGATGAATATAAAAATCTGTTTGACGATTTTGTGGCTTCACTGGAGAAACTGCTGCATAAAGACGAAAGCATCACACTTTGGTTTGAACATCTGGAAAACCTGCTTTTGATCTACACGTCCATGATCCCGGCCGCCCGGGCGGGTAAACTGGTGCCGGATGTGTCTCTGTTCGATCATTCGAAGTCCGTTGCGGCTCTGTCGGCTGCGTTGTATCTTTACCATCGTGACACAGACAGTATGAATGTTGATGCGATTCGGAATTCGGACAAGCAGAAGTTTTGCCTGATCGGCGGAGATTTTTATGGGATACAGGATTTCATTTTCAGCGACAGCGGGGAAGCGGGGAAGCACCGTTCAAAAATCCTGCGTGGCCGATCTTTTGCGGTGTCGCTGATGTGTGAATTAGCCGCCGACATGATTTGCAGGGAAGCAGACCTGCCGCCCTCTGCCGTTTTGCTCAACGCAGCCGGAAAATTCACCATTCTTGCGCCGAATACTGAGAAAGTTAAAAACACTGTGGCGATGGTGCGGGAACAAATTAATGACTGGCTGATTCAAAAGACGCTGGGTGTCAATTCGTTCGGGATTTCTACCATTGATGCCGCGCCTAAAGATTTTGAGGCGGGGCGCTTCCATCAATTATATGAACGCTTGTCTGATGAGATGAGCGCCAATAAATACAAAAAATTCAATCCCGATAAATACGCGGGCGTTGTCAGCGGATTCCTTGATGCGTTTGACAATCGTTTGAGCCCGCCACTTTGTCCGTATTGCGGAAAAAGACCATCCAAAAAGGAGGCGGAGACCTTCAAAAAGGACAAACAGGACAAGTCGATGTGCGCCATTTGTCGCGATCACATCTTTCTTGGAGAAAACATTGTAAAAAAACCACGGATCGCAATCACGACCTTCGATGCCGATGTTAAAGGCGATGACGTAAAATTGATAGAACCTGTTTTCGGAAAATACCAGGTTGCGTTTGTCGATGGTGGGCTCAACAAATTAGCAAGAGAAGGTCAACTGCTGAAATACTGGGACATATCAATCGATGCGTCGGGCGCTATCTCCCGAGACGTTACCGCGCGATTCATTAATGGCTACGTTCCTGTTTACGGAAAAGAGGATCTGTATGACGATCGTATTCTGGAAGGACGGAAAGCCGAAAGCAAAAAAGAAGAACTGATTGAAGACATCGCCGAAGGCAGACCGAAAACATTCACGCATCTCGCCTGTAAAGCGATGAACCCTGCCGAGGAAGGAGCTGCGCGCAGTTTCAAAGGTATTCAGGCATTAGGCGTGCTGAAAGCGGACGTTGATCATCTTGGTATGCTGATGTCTTGCGGAATCAGCGAAAAAAATTTCACCATCTCACGGCTTGCGACCCTGAGCCGTCAAATAAACTTCTTCTTTGTTGTTTATTTGCCGCACCTATTGAAGACGAATCCGGTATATCGCGAAATCTACACGGTGTTTGCCGGTGGTGACGATCTATTTCTGATCGGCCCGTGGAACCGCATGCTGGATTTGTCGGAATTGCTGAAAGATCGTTTTGCTGAGTATGTCTGCATGAATCCGGAGGTTCACTTTTCAGCCGGGATCAGCATCCAGAAAGCCAACACACCGCTGAGTAAAATGTCTGCCGATGCTGAAACGGCGCTATCGGCCTCTAAGGCGGGTGATAAAACAGGCAATCGTAATCGCTTAACTGTTTTCGGTGAAACAGTAACATGGGATAAATTTACTCAATTGCACGAAATTATGAAAACGGTAGAAAACTGGCGGAATGAAAAGTTAATCAACAACGCCATGCTTTATCGGATGAACCGATTCATTGCAATGGCGGCTGACGAGAAGGCGCTTCTAGGTGATAAAGAGATACACTTGGAAGACATGGAAGCTCTGAAGTGGCGTGCCCTTTTCAGCTACAATGCCGAACGAAACATCGGCAAAAACATAAAAGACGAGGCCAGGCGAAAAGCGGCGAAAAAAGAATTTGAAAAAATGGCAGGTTGGATTTCCGAGCACGGAAGCACCCTGAAAATCTCCATTTGGGACATTTTATACAATAACCGGTAAGGAGGAAAATATGGCAGAGGCAATAGTGTTTTATAAAGATAAGGAAAGAAAAACAATTAACCCGAAACTATTTTCAGCTCTTGCAGAAGATTGGGCGAGAGACGTGCACACTGCAGGCGAAAGGGCAAGAGATGCCAATAAACGATCTCAGCTAAGAAAATTTTACGATGAAGTATTACGGTTGAATGGTCTTGTGAGAAATAATCCTGCTGATTGGGAAAACATCATGCCCTATGTGAGCATGTTGATTGCCAAGAGTGTTTACGCGCAGGGTCGCAACAAAGTGACGCCGGAATTCGTCAAAATGTTGAAAGACGGGGTAAATCAAATTCAAACTAAAGAGGACCTGGAAATATTCGTAAATTTTTTCGAGGCCTTCATGGGTTATTACAGACAATACGGAGCCAATTAATAGGAGGATAAAGTCATGCAGCTAACAGATATAAAAGAAATCAAAGGCAGAATCATTCTCAAAAGCGGTCTTCACATCGGCGCGGGCGATACAGAGATGCACATCGGCGGCACGGACAATCCCGTCCTCAAGCATCCGCACACGCAGGAACCCTATATTCCTGGGTCTTCTCTGAAAGGCAAAGTCCGTTCGCTTTTGGAGATGGAAAGCGGTCTGATGGTGGAAACAAAGGGTGAGCCCGTCCAGATAAAAACCCTGAAGGGGCTAAAAGATGACCAGAAAAACAAATGCATAAAAATCCTGAAAATATTTGGCTCCAGCGGTGCGGACGCTGACGGATCAGCGGACCTTCAGTTGGGGCCCACGCGGGTTTCCTTTGCCGATTGCCCGATGAATGCGGCCTGGAAGGCTATGGCCAGGCAAAACCGTTGGGATTTTTTTGAAGTCAAATCGGAAAATTCCATTGATCGTATTGCGGGAACGGCGCGCAATCCCCGGTTTACGGAGCGCGTGGTTGAGGGCACGCAGTTTGATTTTTCCGTAACCTTGAAATTATTGGGTGAAAATGAAGAAGAGCTTTTTGATTATCTCCTCGACGGACTCAAACTACTGGAGATGGACGCTTTAGGAGGAAGTGGCAGCCGTGGTTACGGGCGCATCGAGTTTCAGTTTGACGATGCCGTGCTAAGCGAGAAATTTAAAAACAGAACGCCTTTTTCCAACGGAGGAAAATAATTGTGAAACTCTATGAGATCATCATAAAACCGGAAAGCGGTTTTGGCACGCCGTTAAAAGGCGACACAATTTTCGGGCATCTCTGCTGGCAAGCCGCCTATCACCCGGATTTGCTCGACGGCGGCTTCGACCGTTGGATTAACTGCTACGCGGAGCGGCCCTTTGTCGTGTGTTCTTCAGCGTGGCCGAAAATAAGGAAAGATGGCAAGTGGTTTTACGCCATGAAACGGCCTGATTACCCACCTGGCCGTCTGTTCCCATTAACGCAGACGAACAAAAGAAAAGCTATTGAGCAAAAAAAAGAAATCTTAAAAAAAAGGTGGTTTCTTGTCCCTGAAAATTTGCATCTCTCGCTGGATACCGGTTCTTTCATTGCGGACAACGAGCTGATGGCTTATTTAATCAATGACCTATCCGGTGAATCAAGAAAAATGATGCGCAGGAAGACTGACAAGAATTTCATGTCTGAGTTTATTCAGCCGCATAACACCATAAATCGTTTGACCATGACAACCGGTAGCGGGATGTTTGCGCCGTATTCGGAAGCAGCGGATTTCTATTATCCGGAAACAGAGTTGGCGGTTTTCATTCTCGTTAATGAAGAAGCAACGGATATAGCCCGACTGCAAGCAGCGCTGGAAAGAATCGGCCGCGTTGGATATGGTAGAAACGCCTCGACGGGGGCAGGAAAGTTTTCACTTGGTGAATGTGAAGAACTAGCATTACCCGACGGGTCTGCGTCTGATGCCTGCTATAATCTGGCGCCGGTTCTGCCGGAAATCGGGCTTTACAAGGAATGCTGGTTTACGCCCTTTACCCGCTTCGGACGGCATGGGGATGCTCTGGCTGCGTCGAACAACCCTTTCAAAAACCCGGTCATCATGCTCGATGAGGGCGCCGTCTTGATCCCGACGGACAGGTCGGTGTTTGCAAAGCCTTACCTGGGGAGTGCGGCCGGAGGCATCTCCAAAGTATTGCCAACGGCGGTTGCGCAGGGCTATTCGATTTATCTGCCTTTAAAACTGGAGAAATAATCATGAACAAAACAAACACCTTTTATATAAAAATTCTTTCACCCGTGCATATCGGCTGCGATGACGTTTATGAACCAACGGGGTTTGTTGTCAATGAGCAGACCGAAACTTTAAGCGTTTTTGACCCTCTTGATTTTTTTAGAAGCCTTGATGAACGCACCAAGGTGCAGTATGCCGCAATCTGCTCGAAAGGAACCGTCGATTCTATTTTCGAGCTTTACAGATTCATGAGAAACCGGACTTATGACGGCGCGACCGTCAATCTCAGCAAAGGATTCGTGAAGCACTACAAAGATTGTTTATCAAAAAGCAGCCGGGATTTCCAAAGGGAGATGAACCAGTTTTCGATTGCGAGGACATCCTTTAGTCCGAATTCGCAAAAGCCCTATCTTCCCGGCACAGCCATCAAGGGAGCTCTGCGGACGGCCTATCTCAACGAAGTCGCAAAGAAGGAAAGAATCGCACTTGACCCCCGTGACCGGAAAAAATCGGAGACACTGGAAAAAGGGCTTCTTCACTATAAGAATCTCGAAGATGATCCATTTCGTCTCCTGAAAGTATCGGATTTTCATCCTGTCGGATCGTACAGGACAAAGATCGTATATGCTGTTAACGAAAAGAAACGGGCGGTCTCCAGATTCAAGGCGAGAGGTCCTTACCAGATCCTGGAAATCATCGAACCCGGCGCGGTCTTTGTTGGTACAATTGAAATTCTCACGCCTCAAATTCGCGAAGTGATCAAATCGCCTCTGACACAGCGGAATATTTTTGACAGCGCGGCACTATTTTACAAAAAAGAAAAGCAGCGTGAAGACATGGAACTCAAAATGGCAGGCATGACGCCGCTTATGACGGATAATGCAAAGGATGCGTGCCTGCTGCGACTGGGGAGACATTCCGGCGCGGAATCGCTGACCATTGATGGGTATCGTGACATCAAAATTATGAAACAAAGAGGGGATAAAACGTTTTCAGATAAAGCGACAACTTTCTGGCTGGCGTCTGATGCCGCTTCAGGATACCAGAAAAGCAGTCTTATTCCGTTTGGCTGGTCTGAAATGGCCCCGTTGACGGCTGAAATGAAGACCCGTTTTGAACAAATACAACCGAAACCAGAGGTAAGCTCAGGAACAGTTTCAATTTCGAATGCGTCGGATAGTCAAACGCAGGAAAGGCAACCCATCATGACTTCACCTCCGCCCGTTGAAGAAATCTGGGAGAACGCGTCTGTCAGCTTCAACGCCGGTAGCGGCGGGGTTGTGACGGCGCAATCGACGGATCAAAAAACGGCTTCAATTCGGGGAAAAGAAAAAGCCGCAGCGATTACGGATGCCATCCTCCACAAAAAACTATTTGAAGGAAAGAAGACGTTGCCCAAAGCGAAAGTCACCGTTCGAAAAACCGGCAATGCCTGGGAAATTGTCCGGATTGAGCCGGTCGGGTGAAGTGGAATATTTGTTTACAAAACAATACAAATATGTATTATAACGTAACCAGTTATGAAGGCTTATCGTGAGACCCATATCCGCCAGGCGGAAATTGCCCAGCTCATTCTGTTGCATCAGCTTTATGCGCAAAAAGAAAGCCGCCATCTGATTTTTCAGGGCGGCACGGCCATTCGCTGGTGCTACGGGGGCAGCCGATTTTCCGAGGATCTCGATTTCGTGACGACGCTTGCGCCCGAAGCGGTGGAGCTTCTCGTTTCGAAGGCCTTGCGCGGCGCGGAAAAGCTCATGGTTCCTCACTTTGGCGCGGGCGCTGTCACGCTCGTTCCCAAAAAGTCGCGTGGCGACGCCTTTAAATGCTTTGTCGATTTTCAGCCTCAATCCCTTAGGGGAAAAATCTCTATCAAACTGGAGTTCGAGGCGCTCACGCCCGGAATGTTGCCGGACACGCAAAACCACGTCATGGCGTCACTTGGTTCCGTTGCGTATCTGATAGCCGCCGGAGAATTCCGCGTGCCCAGACCCAACACGGTGTTTGTTGCACAGACGACTCAGGAAATTCTCTCCGACAAAATCCGCGCGCTTCTGGAGCGTTCCTATCTCAAAGGCAGGGATTTTTTTGATCTGTGGCACCTTCGGGACGTCCTGAAAACAGCCCTTGATATCAACATTGTGCAGCGGAAGTTTACCCTTTACCGGGCGGGCTTTTCCGCGGCACGTCCTGTCGCGTTTTTTACGAAGCCGACAAAGCAAAACGAAAAACAGATGCGCGAAGCCATCGAGCAGGATCTTTCGCGGTTTTTACCGCCCGGGGTTTTGGATGTTCACCGCACGCAAAAATTCGCGGCATTGCTCACGACGACACGCTCAGTCTTTGCCGAACTGCAGAGTAAAGGAGTGCGCCTGCCATGACCGCCGTTGAAATTTTAAAACAACTGCCGCACCTGTTTCGTCATGCCGACGTGGCAAAATACACGAGAAACGCCAACGTTTTTCTGACGCGGGCGCAGGTGAGGGGATTGGTCGAACGGTTGGCGCGCGGCGTTTATCTCAACCGTCTGAGGGAACCCATGCCGGCCATCGAGGAAGTCGCCTGTTTTTTGCGCACGCCCTCCTACATCTCCTGCGAATGGGCGCTCAACCGCCGCGGTGTCCTGCTTCAGTCGCCCACGGTCTGCACGGTGCTGACGCTGGAAACATCCGTAGGCGCGTCGCGCAACATCAGCTTTGGCGGCGTGACGATTGAATTTTCGAAGATCGCCCCGCGGCTATTCAACGGTTTTGAAACACAGGAAGGATACAATCTTGCGGTTGCCGAAAAGGCGCTTCTTGACACGATTTACTTACGCAAGCGCGTTCCGTTTGCCGACGAGCTGGAGTTGGACCGATTGGACCGGGAAAAATTGCAAACAATGGCCGAAGAATTTCCGGCGGTAGTAAAAAAACGGCTGGAAGAAATTATGAAGTAGAAGCACTGCCTTAAAAAGACTTGGAGATTATTGTTATGAAAAAAGTAATGATCATGTCGTTGGGCGGTTCTCCGGAACCTTTGAGAAAAAGCCTTGCTGAACATCAGCCGCACATTTTGATCTTCTTCGCGTCACATGACTCTGTTATAAAATCGGGAGAAGTCCTGCAGGGTCTGGCAACCAAACCCAAAACAGAAACGGAGATTACCGAAAATCCTAATTCGCTTTATGAATGTTACAAGGCCGCCAAGCGATGTATTGACAGAGCGGCCAGACGCGAAATACCGGAACAGGACATCATTGTGGATTATACGGGCGGGACGAAAGTCATGTCGGCGGCTCTGTTGTTGGCAACGGCAGGACACGCCTTCGGTTTTAACTATGTCGGAGGTGATGAACGATCGAAAGACGGTTTGGGCGTTGTGCAAAACGGTCATGAGCAGATGTATGAAGATATGAATCCGTGGGCCGCATTTGCCGAAGAAGAGCGCAGGCAAATCGTTACCCTCTTCAATGCCCGTCGCTATACAGCCGTCATCCAGATACTTGATTTGTGTAAGCGGCAACTTCCAGCCCAAATTGGTGCTTTCTTTCAATTTGTCCGTCCGCTAGCCAATGGTTTCTTATTTTGGGAACAGTTTCGGCATAAAGAAGCCCTTGATTGTCTCAAGAAAGGCGCGACTCTGGCGGATGATTATTTGAAGCACTACGCTGACGAACATTACACGCGACTCAGAGAGGAATTGCAAAACCATATTAATTATCTGGCGGATCTTCTCACAAAGACAAACGGCATGCAGATTTCTAATATGATTCTGATCAAAGAACTGATCAACAATGCCCGCAGACGCATGGATGATAAACGCTTTGACGACGCAGCGGCGCGCATCTACCGGGCATTGGAGTTGTATGGCCAGATTTGCTTCGAAAAAACTGTTGGATGCGCCAACGATAGAGTGAAACCGGCAAAGATTCCCGAGGAGTTGCGCGAGGAATTCATCCGAAAATATCGAGACCCGCAGACAGATATGATGAAACTGCCGCTTCAGGCAACATTTACCGTTTTGCGTGCCGCCGGACACGATGCGGGACAACGCTTTTTTGAATGTGAAAAGAAAATAAAAGACATCCAGAGTGCACGCAACAAATCGATCCTGGCCCACGGAATTCAACCGGTAAGCGAACGCGCGGCGCAAAGCATACTGGAGACCGTAACCGATTTCGTTCAGATGAAGGAATACTTTGATTTTCCCGCTTTGCGGGAATGAAAAAAGCGTTCTTTGACAACCGAATATCGTTAACTCAAAAAAACGTTTTTCCTTTCCCGGTCGAAGACGGCAACGTTGCCGCCTTTGACTTGAAAATCGGGTCGTCATATCCTTCTTTCCGCGGGGAACTTCCAAAAGCCCCGCGGAAAGGAGGAACCTATCATGGTCGTTTACATCAACACCCAGGGCGCAAGGCTCATTAAAGAAGGGCGCCATTTGCTCGTCAAAAAAGGCGAGTCCACCTACCACACCCTGTTCACCTACAAATTAAAGCAGATCGTCATTTTTGGGAATGTCGAGATTTCGCACCGTGCGCTCGCCCAGATTCTGCGGCATGAGATAGACACCGTCTTTCTCACCCAGAGCGGGCGATATCTTGGCCGCCTGGCCGCACCCGAATCGCGCAACGTTTTTCTGCACAAGCGGCAGTATGCCCTGCTCGACGATGACGTGTTCACCCTGCGCATGGCGCGCAGTCTTGTTGCCGGCAAAATGTCCAACATGGCCACACTGCTCATGCGGATGAGACGCAGCCGCGACGCGGAAATCGCCGGCCAGAAAGCACGGGAAATTCAGGAACTGATGCCGCTTCTCGAAAAGGCAACTACCGTTGATTCCATCCGCGGCTACGAAGGCAGAGCCAGCGCCCTGTATTTTGAAGCGTTCGGGTCGGGTTTTATCGAAAACCAGGGCTTTACTCGCCGCGTCCGGCGTCCCCCGACCGACCCGGTCAACTCCATCTTATCGCTCCTTTACACATTTTTGATGAATCGGGTTTACGCCGCGGTGCGCGTCGCGTCGCTGGATCCTTATCCCGGTTTTCTCCACACCCTTGATTACGGCCGTTACTCGCTCGTGCTCGATTTGATGGAAGAATTTCGCACCATCATCGCCGACACCCTGACGCTGTCGCTGTTCAATCTGAAAATACTGCAGAGAGACGACTTCTACGAGGAAAGACCGGATGAGCAGGAAGACGAAGCCGACGCAGTGCCCGAAAATCCGGCCGACGTCAGCAAAGACCCGATAGGATGGATTTCCGGCAACGCCGCCGAGGCGGATGGCTTTGACATCCCCGAGCAGCGCATGGACGAAAATCTGACAGTGCCTCGTCCGGCGGGAAAATATCCCGTCAAACTTCACCCGGAGGCTTTCAAGCGCGTGCTGGACGCGTTTGAAAAAAAACTGACCACGGAATTTCACTATCCACCGGCGGAGCGGACACTCACCTATGCCGACGCCATCATCTATCAGGCCGGGCATTTCCGCAAAGTCATAGAAGGGGAGGCGCAGGTTTATCAACCCGTGTTGCTGAAATGATCACACTGATTACCTACGACATCACCGATCCGAAGCGGCTCAACAAACTTCGTGACTTCCTCAAGGAATTCGGTTTGCGGACGCAGAAATCCGTTTTCGAATGCGACATCGACGACATCGCCTTGAAAAAAATACGTGCCTATTGCCGTGACAACCTGGACATCTCGTCCGATTCCGTCCGGATCTACAAAATCTGCAATCGTTGCATCAACAAGGTTAAAATATCCGGTACGGGTCTGAAAGTGACGCAACTCGATTACATGATTCTGTGAAGCGGTGCAAATCCCCTCCTTTTTTAAAGGAGGGTTAGGGAGGATTTTATGAACATGATAGTCGCCTACGACATTAGCGAAGTAAAACGTTTGAACAAAATCGCCAAAATAATGCTGGACTACGGCGTGCGCGTGCAGAAATCCATTTTTGAAATAACCGTCACGCCGCCGGTTTTCAGAGCAATGAAGAAGCGGGTCGAAAAAATCATCGTGGCGGAATTGGACGGCGTGAAATATTATCCCTTGTGTGAAAAGTGCGCCGGCACCGTGGAAATCATTGGACAGGGGCAATTTACCGATCCCGATAGAGAATATTACATTTACTGATCCGTTGAATATGAACCCCGGTGTAAAAAAGCGCTATTTTGCAAGCATTGGATTATATTGCGTATTTGAAAATCATGACGCCGGGGTTCGCGCGAATGAAAAAACACCTTTAAAAACAAAACTTTATCCTGTAAAATCATTACGAAAGAAGGGGTGATTTAAAAATGGAATCAATTTTTAGAAGAGGTTCGCGGAAAGCAGGACGCAAGATCATGATTTTAATGAAAAAAGGAGGAACGCGGAAACAAACGACCTGATTTACGAAGGGATTGCGACCGTGCGCCCGAAATCATCTTCTTTCCGGTCTAGGCGAAACAAACGACCTGATTTACGAAGGGATTGCGACTTCTGGCAGGTCATCAATTCCTTTACCATCGAATGAAACAAACGACCTGATTTACGAAGGGATTGCGACGGCGGTGTGGCCGAATAAAACCCATCCAATTTGTTTTTGAAACAAACGACCTGATTTACGAAGGGATTGCGACCTTTACTAACAGTTCGTTATAGTCAGTAATAACATCTAAGAAACAAACGACCTGGTTTACGAAGGGATTGCGACCACAGTGGGCTTTCTCTCGATTTACTTCTTCAGTGCTTTTGCGAAACAAACGACCTGATTTACGA
>JAGPFC010000025.1 GCA_018056685.1 Smithella sp. | reverse complement strand
TCATCACCGTAGAAGAAGCCAAAGGTTTGGAAACGGAACTCGAGATTGTCGAAGGTATGCAGTTCGACCGCGGCTATCTTTCTCCTTATTTCGTAACCAACGCCGAAAAGATGCTGGTTGAATTAGAAGATGTTTTGATTCTGATTTACGAAAAGAAAATCAGCGGCATGAAAGACCTGCTGCCGATTCTGGAACAAATCGCCAAAATGGGTAAACCCCTGCTCATCATTGCGGAAGACATCGAAGGTGAAGCGCTGGCTACGCTGGTCGTCAACAAGATTCGCGGCACCCTGCATGTGGCGGCCGTCAAGGCCCCCGGTTTCGGCGATCGCCGCAAAGCCATGCTGGAAGATATCGCCATCCTCACCGGCGGCAAGATGATTTCCGAAGACATGGGCTGGAAACTCGAGAACGTCAAACTGGAAGATCTTGGCCGCGCCAAGAAGATCTCCATTGACAAAGACAACACCACCATTATCGACGGTGCCGGCAAACGCGCTGATTTGGAAGGCCGTGTCAAACAGATCCGCGCCCAGATCGAAGAAACCACATCTGATTACGACAGAGAGAAACTTCAGGAAAGACTGGCCAAACTTGTCGGCGGTGTTGCCGTCATCAAGGTGGGCGCCGCAACCGAGTCTGAAATGAAGGAAAAGAAAGCCCGCGTGGAAGACGCTCTGCACGCGACCCGCGCGGCTGTTGAAGAAGGTATTGTTCCCGGTGGCGGTGTCGCCTACCTGCGTACGCTGCCCGCTCTGGCCAAGATGGATCTTTCCGGTGACGAGCAGATCGGTGTCAACATCGTGAAGAAAGCCATCGAAGAACCCATCAAAATGATCGCCTGCAATGCCGGCCTGGAAGGCAGCATTGTGGTCGAAAAAGTCAAAGAGAAAAAGGGTGCTTTCGGTTTTAATGCCCGCACCGATGAATATGAAGATATGATTTCGGCCGGTGTTATTGATCCGACCAAGGTCACCCGTTTTGCTCTGCAGAACGCGGCCTCCGTTTCCGGCCTGCTGCTGACCACGCAGTGCATGATCGCCGACAAGCCCGAAGAGAAGGGTGCTGGCGGCGGAATGCCCGGTATGCCTCCCGGAGGAGGATATCCCGGAATGGGAATGTAATATAACAGGTCGATAGGCTGAAGGCTGAAGACCGAAGGTGAAAACGAAAAGCCCCTTGTCCAATTGGACAAGGGGCTTCTTTATGAGTGTCTGACGATATATTTTGTAATCAATGTGGCAGACGCTATCCTCCCTGTCAATCGAGTCAGGAATTTCCAACCGTCCAATCCCCGATAACAAGGATGAAGATTTTTTTATCTTGTAAATTATGTGGAGTTTGGTATCTTGTTGAAAATTTTACAGTCACTCATTTCAAATCTGGATAAAACACAACGAAGGAGAAAAAACATGATGAGAAAAAGAACGATAAAGTATGTCCTGATAGTTTTTTTGCTTTTACCCTTGTTCTCTCTTGCTGATGCGCAGGAATATAAAGGCATCAAGGGGATTTATTTGCAGGACGGTACTGCTGTAGAGGGACAGATCATTTTTATGAGTGCCGATGTCGTGAAAATTCGCTCTAAAGATGGCAATGTCTGCTCATATTCTTTTATAAAAGATGTTGAATCGTTTATCAGGGAAGGTGATGTCGTCGAATCGAATGTGGACAGCCTTAACAAGGAAGCTGATCCGAAAGATGTCCGGGCCGGCGGTCTTCCTGAAATCAAGATTGATAAAAATATTTCAGACTGCGGAAGCTCCTCCGCTTTGAAAAAACAGGGTACCGCGGCGACGCCTTGCGCCCCGGCGCCTATTGTAGAATCCAAACCGGAGCCTATTGCCGAAACAGTTCTCCAGGCGGCCCCGGTAAATGAAACGGTTACCATAACGCTGAATGTCGAATTCGATGCCAATAAAACTATTGTCCAGGAAAAATATTATGAGGATATCAAAAGAGTTGCCGATTTTCTGAAAGAACATCCCGATGCAACAGCGGCCATCGAAGGTCATACAGACAACATAGGCAATGATGCTTTCAACAAATCCTTATCCGAAAGGAGAGCGAACAATGTTCGTCAGTATATTATTGACAAGTTCGGTATCGACGGACAGCGCATTACGGCGGCCGGTTTTGGCGAGGAAGTTCCGGTTGCAGACAACGCCACAGTTGAAGGGCGGCAGAAAAACCGCAGAGTCGAAGCTGTTATCGAAATGAAAAAATAAGTTTCATATTTTCTCTGATCTGAAAAATCTAAAGCCAGTTTCGCGAAGGCCTGACGCGAAACTGGCTTAGTTGTTTGAAGAATGTTTGGAATGTTTATCTGTACGTTAACTTCTTTAACGCTTCGATGCGGTCATCCAGCGGTGGATGGCTCATAAAAAGAAGTTTTAAGCCGCCTGAAGAAGGCTTGCCGCTGATGCCGAACGCGGCCATCTGTTCCGGCAGCGGTTCCGAAACACCTCTTTTGAGAGCTTCCAGCGCGTTAATCATGCTTTGAGTTCCTGCCAGTTTCGCGCCGCCCGCGTCGGCGATAAATTCCCGTTTTCGGCTGAACCACATCACAATAATGCTGGCGAGAATTCCAAATAATACCTGAGCGATCATTGATGTTACAAAGAAGCCTATGCCCACGCCCTCATCGTCATCATTTTTCAAAATAACCCTGTCCACAAAGTATCCGACAACGCGGGACAGGAAAATGACGAATGTGTTGACGACGCCCTGAATCAATGAAAGGGTCACCATATCCCCGTTGGCGACGTGACTGATTTCATGACCGATGACGGCTTCCACTTCATCCTTGTTCATGGCGTTGAGCAGGCCGGTGCTTACAGCAACCAGGGCGTTGTTCTTATTCATGCCGGTGGCAAAGGCGTTGGGCGAAGGAGAATCGAATATCGCTACTTCGGGCATGCCGACATTCGCAGCCATGGCCAGTTTCTTAACGGTTTCGATCAACCAGGCTTCCGTGGAGTTTCGGGGACTTGTAATGACTTCCGCTCCCATCATGCGTTTGGCCATCCATTTGGACATGGCCAGTGATATGAATGAACCACCAAAACCGAACACTGCCGCAAACAGAAGCAGGCTTGTCATGTTTAAACCGTTTTGCGTGAGAAAACGGTCAGCACCCAATAGGTGCGCAACAATGCTCAGCACGACGAGCACGGCAATATTGGTAGCGAGAAACAATAAAATTCTTTTCATTTTTTAACCTCCTGAATTTCAAGACTGCTTAAACAGTCATTCAATTCATATTTATAATTGTTTCCCTTATTTTAATAGTGAGATGCCATATGTCAAGCATTTATATGAAAAATAATGGTGTTTGGAACATCCACCGGTAAATTACGGGCTTTAATTGTTCCTTGACACGTAAGGCCTTGTTGCTTCAATATAAAAATCGTTTAAATAAATATTCATAATCCGCAGCAGGGAGGAGACAAAAATGAAAAAGAGCGATACCGGACAATACCCTCAGACCATCAGCGGTAAGGATTTTTTTATGAAACTGCTGACGTTCATCGGGCGGCTTCCTTATGTCATTTATCACGGCATAAGGGGGATCAGGTCCATCAGTACCAACAGGAACCTCTGTTGGGGATCGTATCTTGAGAATATCGCGCAGAAATATCCCGATAACGTGGCGGTGAAATCACCGGATGGCACACTGACTTATCGTGAATTGAACGAGAAGGCCAATCAGTTTGCACACTTTCTTCTCTCCAGGAAAGTTGTAAAAGGAGATACGGTAACGCTGTGTCTCGAAAACAGACCGGAACTTCTTGTTCTTTATTGCGGCTGTGCCAAGATCGGGGCAGTCTGTTCTCTGATTAATACCAACCAGAGAGGTGATTCTCTGGTGTATAGCTTTAATCTCAACAAAGGCAAGGTGGTCATTGTCGGAGAAGAATGCTATGATTTTTTCAAGGAAGTGAAAAGCGGCGTTGACCTTCAGAGCTCATATCTGTGTTTCCTTCGCGATCCGGCGATCAACCGTTTAAAAGATCCTGAAGATGTTACGGATCTAATTGCGACCATGCCCAAAACAAACCTGCCTCAGACGCAGACGATAACCTTGAAAGATCCCATTGCCTACGTTTACACCTCCGGAACGACGGGGGGAATGCCCAAAGCGGCGGTCATCACCAACAAACGGGCGGTTTCGGCAACATTCTGGTTCGGGCGGGTGGTGACGAGAGTCACGCCGCGCCACACCATCTATATTCCCCTGCCGTTTTTTCATACCAATGCCATCACCGTAGGCTGGCCTCCGGCCATGTCCAGCGGCGCGGCGGTTGCTCTGAGACGAAAATTCAGCGCCAGCGGCTTTCTGGAAGATGTGAAAAAATTTCAGGCCACGCATTTCGTGTATGTGGGAGAGGTGTGCCGTTACCTGATGGCGCAACCCGTCAGAGAAGGAGAAAATAAAACATCGCTCAAATACATCATCGGCAACGGTCTGCGGCCTGACATCTGGATGGCATTTAAAAAGCGTTTCGGTATCCGGAAGATTTTCGAGTTTTACGGCGCGGCTGAGGGCGTCGGTGTTTTCACCAATCTCATGAATTTTGATTACACGGTTGGCACAAGCCTCACACCTTTCGCTATCGTCAAGTATGATATCGAAAACGACTGTCCCGAGCGAAACCACGATGGCTTTCTCACCAAAGTCGCCAAAGGCGAATCGGGACTGTTGATCATGGAGATATCCGAGAAAACCCCGTTTCCGGGCTATACCGATAAAAAGAAAACCGAGGAAAAGATTATCCGCGACGCCTTCAGAAAAGGTGATCTGTGGTTCAATACCGGCGATATGCTGCGCAACATGGGCTTCAGGCACGCCCAGTTTGTCGACCGTCTGGGAGACACTTTCCGCTGGAAGGGGGAGAACGTCGCCACCATGGAAGTGGAAAAGGCGCTCGATTCTTTTCCCGGCATTTCATCGTCGGCCGTTTATGGTGTGATGATGCCCAAAGGTGACGGAAGAGCCGGTATGGCCGCCGTCATACGCGAAGAGGGGAAAGATATCGATTTTGCCGCCCTGACCGCGCATCTCCGGTCCGTTCTGCCCAAATACGCGGTGCCGATCTTCATCCGCTTTGTCAATAATTTTCAATTGACCGCCACACATAAGATTAAAAAGACGGATCTGAAAAACGACGGCTATAATCCGGCTGTGATCAAAAGAGATATTTTTGTCCTGCTGCCCGGAAATGATAGTTATGTTCCATTGAATGATACGCTGTATCAGGACATTGTGGAGGGAAAATACAAATTTTAAAGGCACTGTTCCTGAATTTTCAACATTTTTGATGATAAGAGGATTTTTTATGTCGTTGTTCACTATTGATCAGGAAAAATGCAGAAGAGACGGCATTTGTGCGGCGGAATGCCCGTCAAAAATTATTGTTCAGAAGGACCGGAAATCTTTCCCGTCGCTCATCGAAAACGGCGAGGCATTATGTATCAACTGCGGACATTGCGTGGCGGTCTGTCCTTACAGCGCACTGACCCTGTCAGCCATGCCCCTTGACGCTTGTCCTCCGGTTAAAGGAAATCTTGCTGACGATGCAGAGCTCTTGAAACAATGTCTCATGACGCGGCGATCCATACGCAGTTACAAAGCAAAAGTCGTCAGCCAAAAACTTTTGAAGGAACTGATCGATGTCGCGCGTTATGCTCCCACTGCCCACAATATGCAAATGGTAAACTGGACTGTTTTTCAGAATCCCGAAGATATTCAAAAACTGGCTGCCATGACTGTTGATTTTATGAAAATAGTGCTACCTGTCCTTACGGATGAATCATTGATCGGGCGTTTCCGGCGTGTCATAGAGGCTTGGGACATCGGTATCGATCGCGTTTTGCGGGGGGCGCCTCACTTAATCGTTGTTCACGGTCCTGCCGATGAATTTTTCTCGTCAACCGATTGCGCCAGCGCGCTTTCCTATCTGGAACTCTATGCCCATGCCAAAGGACTGGGAACATGCTGGGCCGGTTACTTTACCGTCGCCTCTAATCATCATGAACCACTGATCAAATCGCTGATGTTACCCGCCGGACATAAATGTTTCGGGGCGGTGATGCTGGGATATCCCCGGTATCGCTATTACCGGATACCGAAGCGTAATGATGTGTTTGTTACCTGGCGATGATGATATAAAGATTTTGCTGACAGCGGCACGTAAAAAATCATTTGGCAACTTTGGCGAGTTCGATCTTGCGAATTGAATCCGAGAGTTTAATCTTAACTATAGAAAAATAAATGGTTCAATCGGTGGACGATTGAACGAACAGAGACTTATTGGAGGCAATTCAACCATCAGGTTAACCTTGCTGGTTGTGCTTGAAACTCATATGTTTATGTGATAACTAAATCCGCCGATTTGTGGTTGATTTACAATTTATTGTTTTTATAAAATTTTTTGCGGCCAGACCGCTATTTTTATTTGATATATGAGGAGCAACATAAAATGGATTACAAAAATACATTAAATCTTCCCCAGACGGATTTCCCGATGAAAGCCAACCTGGCTCAACGTGAACCGGAGATGTTGAAAAAATGGGAAGAGATGGAAATTTATAAGAAAATCAGACAAATGGCCAAAGGGCAGACGCCTTATATTCTGCATGACGGCCCGCCCTATGCCAACGGCAATATTCATCTGGGCACCGCACTCAATAAAATCATTAAAGACATTGTCATTAAATCCAAGAACATGACCGGCTTTGATGGCGTCTATGTACCGGGATGGGATTGCCACGGTCTGCCGATTGAACATCAGGTGGATAAGGAGCTGGGCGCAAAGAAAGCGACGATGACGCAGGTGGAAAAGCGTCGCGCCTGCCGTGTTTACGCTGAAAAGTATGTCGGCATTCAGCGGGAGCAGTTCAAACGTCTGGGAGTATTTGGCGAATGGGATAATCCTTACCTCACGATGGCCTACCCTTACGAAGCGGCGACCGTTGCCGAATTCGGCAAACTTTACCTCAATGGCAGTGTTTACAAAGGGAAAAAACCGGTTTACTGGTGCGCGACCTGTAAAACAGCACTGGCAGAGGCGGAAGTGGAATACGCCGATCATCACACGCCGTCCATTTATGTGAAGTTTCATTTTGTTTCCGATATTGCTCAGGTGCTGCCGAAACTGGCAGGAAAGAAAGTGTCAATGGTCATCTGGACGACCACACCCTGGACGATTCCCGCCAATCTGGCCATTGCTGTCAAGGATGATTTTATATATGCCGCGGTGAAGATCAATGATGACGTGCTGATTGTGGCGAAAGATATGCTCGATTATTGCCTGGATGCTTTTGGTCATCGCGGCAAATCCTATGAAATTCTTGATGAATTCAAAGGCGAAGTTCTGGAAGGGCAGAAATGCATGCATCCTTTGATTAACAGGCATAGCGTTTTAATTCTGGCGCCGTTTGTTACTCTGGAAGCCGGAACCGGCGCCGTTCATATCGCGCCCGGCCATGGTCAGGAAGACTATGAAATTGGTCTCGAGTACGGTCTGGATAATTACGCGCCGGTGGATGATGCAGGCAAATTCACGGAAGACGTGGAGCATTTCGCCGGTCAGTTTGTTTTCGATGCCAACGACAACGTCATCAAGAAACTCGACGAAGTGGGCGCGCTGATGGGACATGTTCCCATGCAGCATTCCTACCCGCACTGCTGGCGATGCAAGAAACCGATTATTTTCCGGTCCACTGAACAGTGGTTCATCTCAATGGAAAAAAACGATCTGCGCAAAAAAGCGCTGGCCTGCATTAATGAAGTGAAATGGATTCCTGCCTGGGGACGCGACCGCATTTACGGCATGGTGGAAAACCGTCCTGACTGGTGCATCTCGCGCCAGCGATTGTGGGGTGTGCCGATTACCGTTTTCTACTGCGCGAAATGCAAGAACGAAGTGATGACCAAGGAAATTATGGATCATCTTGTTGAACTGGTGGAAAAGAGTGGCGCGGATGTCTGGTTTGAAAAAGAACCGAAGGATCTGATGCCGAAGCACACAACGTGTCCACACTGCCATTCAACGGAGTTCACGAAAGAAATCAATATTCTGGATGTATGGTTTGACTCCGGCGTGACGCACGCGGCGGTTCTGGAGAAACGCCCGGATTTAAGTTCGCCCTGCGATATGTATCTGGAAGGTTCCGATCAGCATCGCGGCTGGTTTCATTCTTCGCTTCTGGAGTGTGTCGGTACAAGAGGCCGCGCGCCTTATAAAAGTGTTTTGACACACGGTTTTGTTGTCGATGGCGAAGGCAAAAAAATGTCCAAGTCTGTCGGCAATGTCATCGGCGCGGAAGAGGCGATTGCCAAATACGGCGCGGAAATTCTTCGCCTGTGGGTGGCAGCCGAAGATTATACGGATGACATTCGCATTTCGGATGAAATTCTCAAACGTCTGATGGAGGCTTATCGCCGCATCCGGAACACCAGCCGCTTTATTTTGGGCAACCTCTACGATTTTAAAGTAGATGAAGATGCCGTTTCTTATGAAAAAATGACGGAAATGGATCAATGGGCCTTGCACCGCCTGCAGGAAGTTATCAAGCGCGTGACGGAAGCTTACGAACGTTTTCAGTTTCACATGGTTTTCTATACCCTGTATAATTACTGCACGGTGGATTTGAGCGCGCTTTATCTTGATGTTTTGAAAGACCGGCTTTATACCAACAAGGCTGATTCTGCGATACGCCGTTCCGGACAGACCGCGATGTTTATTATTCTGGATGCCATGACCAGGTTGCTGGCGCCGATTTTGACGTTTACATCCGAAGAAGTCTGGTCGGCAATGCCCGCCTGGAACAACAAGGAAGAAAGCGTTCACCTGGCGCAGTTTCCGCAGGTTGACGATACATTTTTTAATGAAGAACTTGGCGAACGCTGGAAGGCCATGATTGATGCCAAGAGCGAAATTGCCAAGGCGATAGAGCAGGCACGCAAGGAAAAGACCATCGGCCATTCGCTGGATGCGCGTATTACGATCGCGGCGCCGCAAAAACTGCGCGAATTGATTCTCGCGCATCTTGAAGATATGCGTTCGCTTATGATTGTCTCCCAGTTGCAGGTAGCCGACGAAAAAGATATTGCCTCGCCCTTTAAGAGCACGGAAATAGAAGGTCTTGTTGTCGGCGTGGAAAAGGCCCGCGGAAGCAAATGTGAACGCTGCTGGATTTATGAAGAGACCGTCGGCGCGGATGCCAATCATCCGACGGTTTGCGCCCGATGTCTGCCTAATCTGTAAAAATTATTTCATACCTCTTTTTTAAAGGAGGGTGAGGGAGGAATTCCAAAATCTCCCCTAACCCCTTTTTAAGCAAAGAGGGGAATGAGAAATTGAAAGGAGTCCTGTTTGAAAAAAAATCTCATTATTTTTATACTGGGCGCGGTTGTAATCGTTTTGTTGGACCAGGTAACGAAGATTGCTATCGTCAAAAATTTTTTTCTCCATGAATCGCGACCTGTTATCGACGGATTCTTTAATATTGTTTATGTGATGAATCCAGGCGCCGCTTTTGGTTTTCTCGCCGGAGCGTCAGAAATGTTCCGCTACATTTTTTTTATCGGCATTACCGTTCTGGTCATGGCGCTGATTATTTATTATATCGTCAAAAGCACGTCGCAGAATATTATCTACATCATATCCTTAACGCTTATTTTCGGTGGCGCAGTGGGGAATCTGATCGACCGTATCCGCTTTGGTTCAGTTGTGGATTTTCTGGATATTTATATTGGAACAGCTCACTGGCCGGCGTTTAATGTTGCCGATTCGTCCATTAGCATCGGTGCCGTATTGATGATTTGGGGCATGATTACGCAACGTAAAAAAGAAGTTGTATCAAAATGAGGTTTTGGCCTTCGCCATGAAGGATGAAACATAAAACTTTATGTGATCATCAGGCCATTCGCATAACAAACTGATAATGTAGATCATTCATCAATACAGTTCTGTTAGCGGCAAATAGAAAAGTCCTATTTTGTAGCACATGATATGTCCGCTTTTAAAGAAGGTCTTGGCTGTTGGCTGCCGCGGCAATTCTTAATGGCCAATCTACCGTTTATTTTTGCTTTGTGAAGAGGCTGACACAATTTTTGCCGCGATGTTTTGACGTGTAAAGGGCTTCGTCAGCCGCACGGATCAAGACCTCTTTTTCTTCGGAGTGATCAGGGTAAGTCGAAACGCCCAGGCTGATGGTTACATGCAATGTTTTTCCTTCATGAGGGATTTCTATTTCTGCGACGCTTGCCCGTATTCTTTCCGCAAAGAGCATGGCCTGACCGGAGTCCGTTTCCGGCAGAATCATGATAAATTCTTCGCCACCATAGCGGGCGGCGATATCCCCGGCACGGGATATTTTTTTCGCGACGGCGGCTACATCTTTCAATACCCTGTCTCCCAGTTGATGGCCGTAGGTGTCGTTAAAAGATTTAAAATTGTCAATATCCATCATGATGAGCGAAAATTTTTTATTGTTTCGCTGTGACCGTTTAATTTCCTGATCAAGAAGGAGCTGGAAATAACGGTGCACATAGAGCTTGGTCATGCCGTCAGTGGTGGCCAGATCGAAAAGTCTCGCGTTTTCAATGGAGATGGCGGCCTGTACGGAAAAACTCTGGAGAATTTCCAGGCGTTCGGGTGTAAAAGCGTTTTCACTGATATTATTCTCGAAATACAGAATACCCGATAATTTGCCCTTGCTCATGATCGGCGTGCAGAGAATAGATTTGCACTGCATCCGCGTAATATACGGGTCATTGATAAAGAGGCCTTCTTTGGCGGCATTGCCGAGAACAATATTCTCTCCACTGTGATAAACATAATTGACAATGGCATGACTGATGTCGGGACAATCCTTTAACGGCATGGACTGCATGTCCATGAATTCATTTTTATCCACATCTTCACTGGCTTCGATGGTCAGTTCACCTTCCGCTTCCAGAATCAGATATCCGCGCTGGGCTCCGGCATTGGTGATGGACATATGCATGATCTTTTCCAGCAGGCGGTCCAGCACAATTTCGCTGGAGATAATCTGTGAAACTTTCAATGCCGTGGACAGATCGAGCATGTTTGTGCTGCTCGTGGCTTCCGTGGTGCCGCTCATGGTCATGTGCACCGAGGCACCTCTGATGGTGCCGGTTCCGCTGAATGGTTGTTTCTGCTCCGGCGGGATTAACGAAACATAATTTTCCTCCAGTGCCTTGGCTTTTTCCGCGGCACCCCATAGTAAGTAGCAGCGAAGGGCTCTCTGCATGAAGAACGAGGCTTCATCTTTGCACGAAGAATCAAGGTAGAAGAGCGCCAGACGTTCGCAGGCAATCGCTTCGTTCTGGACGTAACCGTTCTGCCGGGCACCTTCGATTGCCGCGTGATAAAGCTGCTGCGCTTCCCGGAACCGTCCCCTGAGTCTCATTTGCTCCGCGGCGACGAGATCATATTTATGCCGGAAGTTCTCGGGACAGGATTTTGCCCAGCGCAGCATCTTCATCTGATTTAATTGCAGTCGTATTTGATATGATTTTTGTTCCCGGATACCGGCGGATGAATACAGGGCTGTCAGCGTGAGGGAATAGTAAAAATAAAATTCCGGGATGTGCAGGTTGCCGAGCGCGGTTTTCTGCTTGACAATCCGGTGCATAGCGGAAGCGATTTCCAGGCACTTCGCAAATTCACCGAAACAATAGTTAATCCTTAACCTGACCAGCGAGAAGTAAAAAGTACCCAGCAAATTGTTCTCTGTCTTATAATAATTAGACTGTTCCTCCGCGTCAAAACCATCGCCGTTTAAGCTGCCCCGACTTTCGGTCAGGCCTTTCAGACACAGGCACATGCGCGTATTTTCCATGTAGTTGCGCGCGATAAAAGGATCCTTGCCGCCCAGCTGGAAGTCCTTGTACTTTCCGTATTCTTCCAGAATGTCATCCAGATTATCCCCCAGCATGATGCGGGTCATGCCGATCAGATTAACGCTGTGTCCGCTGAAAATCAGGTCGCCGTTTTCAATGCCGTTCTTGTAAGCGTTTCGGAAATAATCAAGGTCATATCGGGCGTGTTTTTTCCAGTGCTGGATAAACATTGGGAAAGCAAATTCTATCTTGCATCTGTTCTTCGTGTCGGCGATCTTTTCGTTGGTTTTTAATGCCGCTAAACCGAACCGGTATCCGTGTTGATAGAAACCCAGCGAGGATCCCACAATAGATCCCATGGCAATATAGGCAAAGGGAGAATATTCAAAATTGACTTCAAAGTCGAGCAGTCGGTAAACGCCGTTAATGGCGATAAAAGCAAACAGATTGGGATTGGCGTAAAAGGCCACGGTCCCGGTATGAATGGCCAGATACGCGTACGAAAGCATTTCCCACAGGGTGATTTCCGGAGTTGCCAGTGATTTCCCTGGATGCATGCTTAGATAGTCGGCAGCCGTCTGCCTTGCTTCATTGAGGGTGTTGGGCATGGGGATGTATTGCAAATCAATCAAATCTTCTATCTTCCGGCGGCCGAATTTTAACCGGAGTTTCAGCAATTCCCAGCCCACCCGGGCATCGCTGACTTTTTCCGGCAGATGGATGCCGAGCATTTTCATTCCTTCCATGCCGACGCTCAGAGCGGCTTCATAGTTTCCCTGGGTTGTATATAAAATGATCATCAGGGTATGAATGTTGGCCTTGTCAATATTTGATTGGACATGATTAACGACCGCATGAAATAATTGTTCGGCCTCATTGAAGTTGAGGCTGAGATATTCGCATTCAATGGCTTCTCTGTGTATGGCATAGGTGAGATCGTAATGGCTTCTCCACGAATATTCGGGCAGAAGTCCCATGGCCGTTCTTAAATAAAATGCAGCGGAAGTGTATGCCGTGGATTTTTTCGACTTCTGCGCAGCCTGCAGATTAAGCCTGGCCAGCATAATTTCTTCATCCGTTCCACTGACGAGCCTGATTCCCCGATTGAGCTGGTCGACAATGTAAAATATCTTTTCGTTCAGATTCGCGGCATCGGTTTTCTCAAGGACATTTTTGCCGATGCGATAATGCATGGCCTCTTTGTCCTTTTCCGGAATCATGGAATAGGCCGCTTCCTGGATACGGTCATGGAGAAACTTATAGATGTTGCCGTGAAGACTGATCATATCTTCCTGAATCGCGGAGGTGAGATCGGCGAGAGTTTCTTCAATTGATTTTCCGGAGACGACAGACAACAACTCCAGGTCAAATCTGTTGCCAATACAGGCACAGGTCTTTAAGATGTCCTGAGTCTTTTTCGGGAAATGAGAGATTTTTTCCGCCATGAACTGAACGACGTTTTCTGTAACCTGCATTTCCCGGATTTTATGGATATCCCATTCCCATCCGGTTTGGGGATTCAGTTGCAGGAGATGATTGTCATAAACATTTTTCAGGAACTGAATGACGAAGAAGGGATTACCCGCTGTCTTTTTACTGATGAGTTCGGCAAGGGGCATCGATTTCTCAGCATCACATAAGAGTACGTTCATAATAATCATATTGATGCCTTTCACATTCAAGGGTCCCAATGTGATGTTGTGTATCTTGCGGCCTTTCTTCCTGATCTTGTTCAGCGTGAGCGTCAGAGGATGGGCGTCGCCGGTCTCGTTGTCCCGGTAGGCTCCCAGTAGGAATAAATACTTTGTTTCATACGTGGTCATTAAGTTTTCCAGAAACTTTAAGCTGGCTTGATCCGCCCACTGAAGGTCGTCGAGGAAAAGTGCGACGGGATGTTCTTCGGTGGTGAAAACATTAACGAATTTCTGAAATACCAGATTGAATCTGTTCATGGATTCTTCCGGTCCCAGGTCAGGCAAGTCAGGTTGTTTCTGAATGATCAGCTCCAGTTCCGGTATGACGTCCGTGATGACTTTTCCGTTCGGCCCGAGGGCGGAAAGAAGTTTTTCTCTCCAGGCTTGTATTTTCTCTTCGCTTTCCGAAATGATCTGGCGAATGAATCCCTGAAAAGACTGAATGATGGCGCTGAAGGGAACATCCTTGCGGAACTGATCGTATTTCCCAAAAATGAAATATCCCTTCTTGGCAATAATCGGTTTGTAAATCTCATTCACCAGGGCGGATTTGCCGATGCCCGGCTGGCCGGTTACCAGCATCATCTCACTTAAGCCTTTGCACGTCCGCTCAAAGCATTTCATCAATTCAATACGTTCATTATCCCTGTCAACCAGACTGCGCGGAATATTGAAGCGGATGGAAATGTCTTTTGTCGCTATGGGAAAATCATCAATGCCGCCCTTTTGACGAAGTTGATTCAGACATTCATCAATATCCGCCATAACGCCAAGACAATTCTGGTATCTTTCCTCGGGATTTTTCGACAACATTTTCATCACGATCGAGGATAAAACCACCGGCAGGGAAGTATTGACCAGATGGGGTGGCAGAGGCTGACGCGCAATATGCGCGTGGATTAATTCCATCGGATCTTTCGATTTAAAAGGAACATCGCCAGTCAGCATTTCATAAAAGGTCGCGCCCAGGGAATAGATATCCGTTCGGTAATCGACACCCCTGTTCATGCGTCCGGTCTGCTCCGGCGACATGTACGATAACGTGCCTTCAATAACGTCGGGATTGTACAACTCGTCATTGGCATGTGTTAATACCGCGGAAATGCCGAAGTCTGTTATCTTGACCTCGCTTTTTTCCGTATTGATTAAAATATTGTCGGGCTTAATATCCAGATGAATAATATTATGCTTGTGAATCAGACTGAGGGTTCCGGATATTTTTGAGGAAATCTGTAATAATGATTCTAAACCAAGTTTTTTTGATCTTAAGGTGTCTTTTAGAGAGATGCCACCGAAATCTTCTTCAATAATGGCATACTGATCATCATGCTTAACCAGATCATATATCTTAATAACATTTTGTATATCAAGTGTTCGCAGCAGGTTGTATTCCTGGGTAAAACGGGCGATTTCCGAAGGGGTGGGATACTTGGTTTTTAACAGTTTGATAATGAGCGAGTTGTTTTCTTTTTCTTTATGCCCGCGGTAAATAATGGAATTTCTGGTTTCATGTATTTTTTCACTGAGAACGTAATCGGCAAATTTTCCCATGATTCTCTACCTCACCGGTGGCTTCACACGGTTTGAAGAAACGGCCTGCATACCAAGCATAGAATTAAAAAAACATAATAAAAGGGTATTGTTTTGAATATCAAATAATTTGCGGATAAATTCAAGAAAATAATTTTTCAGCCTGATTTTGCCTTCAACAAATTCAGTGCTCAGTGCTTTCCAGATCTTTAATATCAAGTTTGTCCGAATCCTGCCATTCATTGTAGTTTTTTATGATTTCATTCCTGACCTTTTCAATCAGTTCCTGTCTTCTTTCCATGTTGAAATGCATGACTTCAATCGGCTTTCCGATGACTATTTTTGTCTGACCGGGTTTTATTTTTAAGGACCTTTTGGGCATGATGCTGCCGCTGCCGATAATGGAAACCGGAATAATGGGGACACCGGACTTGATCGCCAGATGAAAAGGACCCTGCTTAAAAGCTTTGATTTCTCCGTCCCGGCTTCGTGTGCCTTCGGGGAAGGTCATGATTGATTTTCCGCGTCTGATGCTGAGGGCGGCTTCGTCAATGCTGTGGATGGCTTTTTCACGATTGCTGCGGTCGATTTCAATGTAACCGGCGCTTCTCATGGCCGCGCCGAATACGGGAATGGCGAACAATTCTTTTTTGGCAATCCAGCGGAATTGTAAGGGGATGAAGGCCAGAGAAATCAAAATATCAAAGTCACTTTGATGATTGGCCATTAAAATCTGCGGTTGCCACGGTAAAAGATTTTCTGCCCCGATGATCTTGACTTTTGTATTGCATAGCAGCAGTAATATTTTTGCCCAGAGGCGGGCCACCTTGTGAATTTTATTGTCAGCGGCGGGAAAGACCGAGAAGACCACAGACCAAAAGGACATGAACGCGGTTATGGCAACACCTAAAGTGACCAGCAGCGCAGAGTGAATCATAAATGTCCTCTTCCGGTAAGTTGAAATTTGATTTCTAATTTAAATTTTATTGAATATCATGATTGAAGTCAATCAGGAATTAAACAGATGCGGAAAGAATTCCGGAATTTGATTTAATCAACAGACATTAAGGAATTCCAGCGTTCCACTTCCGTGGCGCAGGGGAGGTTTCTCTTTCTGAGCATTTCGACTATCGACTCCTCATTGAACCGCAAGTAAGGATTTACCCGTCGTTCTTCAGCCAGCGTCGTGTACAGAATTTCTCTGGCGCTGCATATTTTCCGCAAAGATTCAATATCATCATTATCCGGCTCGAGATGGCGGGCAAAGGCCAGAGAATCGCGAAGGTAATCATGTCCGGCATAAATGATGGTTTCGTCAGGCAAATTCATCAGCCTCTTGATGGACGAATAAAAATGGTGAAGATTGCCCGAAAAACAATTGCCGATGGTTGCGTTAAACAGGGTGTCTCCGCTGATCAGAGAATGACCGGTATGGAAACAAACGGAATCATTCGTGTGTCCCGGCGTCCGGTAAACCAGGATCGCTTCGCCATCAATCATCATTGTATGATTGTCGGCGAACATGGAGGATTTCAGGAATGCTGCGCCGGTGGCCTTGATCAGATGTTCATTACCGGATGTATGATCATAATGGGCATGGGTATTGGTGACCAGTTCCAGAGACAGACCGTTTTGTTTCAGAAAAGACAATATTTCCTTCCACGCCCCGCCGTCGACGGCGATGGCCTGTCTGTTTCCATGGATTAAATAAGCAAAATTGTCGGCTCCGTAGCGGAATTGTTGAATGTTTAACATGAAAAAACCTCTTTTGATATTAATAAATTAGGTCGTTAACCCGTTTTTATTTTTCCTGAAAAAACTTATAAGAAAGATATGGATGGTATGTCAAGGAAATCATAAAGACGGAAAGATGAATTTTGAGAAAATGTTTGACAAATTGAGGTCTTAGTAATAATATTGCAACACTTTTGGGCAGATGGGGCGCTTTAAGCGCTTTTTTTAATTTTCAGCATTTTAGCGCGGGAGTTTTCTTTAATAGTGCACAGGTTTATGACGAAAAAAAGAGCGCTGGATATTATATCCAACTTTTCGAATGCCGGCGTTCTGGTGATCGGAGACGTGATGGTTGATCATTTCATATGGGGGAATGTTTCCCGTATTTCTCCTGAAGCGCCGGTGCCGGTCGTCGATGTTCATAAAGACAGTATTTTACTGGGGGGGTGCGCCAATGTGCTCAATAATATTCACGCGATTGGCGGCAGAGTCTATGTAACCGGAGTCATCGGTTCTGATAACATCGGGAAGCAACTGCTTTCCGAGTTGCGCGAAAAAAAAATAGAAACGAAGGGCATTGTTGTGGAAAAAGGACGTCCCACCACGCTGAAAACCAGAATTGTGGCGCATGGTCAGCAGATGGTGCGCTTTGATAAGGAAAACAGAAAACCCATTCCGTCATCCAGCATTGATAAAATTCTGAATTATGTAAAAGGGCTGCGTGATAAAATAGGAGCTATTGTTATTTCCGATTACAACAAAGGCGTTGTGTCCAGAGATTTGATGGAGGGTGTAAAGGAAATTGTTAAAGGTTCGGACATTTGCATTTGTCTGGACCCGAAACAGAATAATTTTTCGATTTACAAAGGGGCGCATATCATTACGCCCAATCATCACGAGGTGCAACGCGCAGCCGGTATGGAAATCAGCGCCTCCGATGATATTCAGAAATTGAGTGAGTTTCTTTTAAAAAAATACGGTTTTCCGGCCATGCTGGTCACGCGGGGAGAAGAGGGAATGAGTCTGTTTGAAAACGGACGTAAGATCACGCACACGCATTTTCCCACTCAGGCCAAGGAAGTTTATGATGTGACCGGCGCCGGTGACACGGTGATCGGCATCCTGGCGCTTGGATTGGCCGCGAAGGCCAGTATCCGAGAAGCTACCTGTCTGGCTAATCTGGCCGCGGGTATTGTCGTTGAGAAAGTCGGCACGGCCACCGTTTCACAAAAAGAACTGATTGACGCGTTATGAGTAAACCCGGTACGGCTGAGCAGGTCAAACTCATCTTCAGCCTGTTTGCCCAGGATGATGGTTTGATCAACGAGACCATCGAAACGTTGTCCGCAGCTTACGGACAACCGGATTTTATCAGTCGGGTCATTGCGTTTGATTATACCGATTATTATCATGCGGAAATGGGCGAAAATCTTATCCGGCGCTTTGTAACGATGGAAAAATTAATCCGGCCGGAATGTTTGCCGGATGTTAAGCTGGCAACAAACGAAGTTGAGGACAAGTTGACGTTCAATAAACAACGACGAATTAACATTGACCCCGGATATGTATCCAAAGCTCATTTGATCTTAGCCACCGGCAAAAGCTACACGCATCGTCCTTATTTGAGAGACGGCATTTATGCCGATTTGACGCTGGTTTATCAAGGGAAAAAATTCTGCGTCCTGCCCTGGACGTATCCGGATTACGCGGATGAAAAGCAGCTAAAGATGCTGGGCAGAATCAGAGAAAAATATTTGTTGCAGTTGAAAATGGCGAAACAGTAAAAATTTTTTATTGAAAATAGACAGGATATTGAGATGATAAAAAGCATGACCGGTTTTGGACGGGCGGAAACAGTCTGTCAGGGCAAGAATATTATTGTGGAGGCCAAATCCGTCAACCACCGTTTTCTGGAAATATTTTTACGCACGCCATCCACGCTGTTGCCTCTGGAACTGGAGTATAAAAAGAAAATATCCGAGAAATTTAAACGGGGACGCATTGAGGTATTTATCAAATTTGACGGGGAAGGCGCCGATGTTTCCAGGGTCAATCTTAATCTGGACATTGCCCGCGATTATTTCAATGTCTTGAGCAGGCTCAACGATGAATTTAATTTACAGTCTCCTGTCACCATACAAACACTTGCCGGATTCCGTGACATTTTCACGCCACCCGTGGAATCTCAACTGGATGCTGACTTTCTCAACGCGGTCGAGAAAACATACCTGCAGGCGCTGGAAATACTCGCCGGTATGCGTCAGGAAGAAGGCCTTTCCCTGTTTCAGGATATGCAGATGAGACTCCGGGAGATTTCTGCAATGATGGTACTGATTAAATCGCGCGCGCCGCAGGTTGTTCTTGAATATCAAAAACGTTTGTCGGAAAGGGTTAAAGAGCTGACAGAGGGGTACACGCTTGACGATGCCCGCCTGGCTCAGGAAGTGGCCATTATGGCGGACAGGACGGATATAACCGAAGAAATCGTGCGAATGAAAAGTCACATCGAACAGTTTGAAGCCCTTCTGCAAAGCGAGGGAACGGAAGGCAGGAAAATTGATTTTCTTTTACAGGAAATGAACCGTGAAATAAATACCATTGGTTCGAAAACGGGCGATGTGCCGATTACCCGCCACGTCATCGACATTAAAAGTGAACTGGGAAAATTGCGCGAACAGGCGCAAAATATAGAGTGATTGAAATGTCCAAAGGTCTCTTTATCGTTGTATCGGCGCCGTCCGGAGCCGGGAAAAGCAGCATCTGCGACGGGCTGCTGAAGGCTTTTCCGGAAATAAAATTCTCCGTGTCCTATACGTCGAGATTACCGCGTCCCGGCGAGGTGGACGGCCGGGATTATCATTTTATATCCCGTCAAGAGTTTCAGAAAAAGATTAAAAAGGGCGAGTTTATCGAATGGGTGGAAAATTACGGGAATCTCTATGGCTCTTCCCGACGGTATCTGGAGGATCTGGATAAAAACAGCGGGGATTTACTACTCGATATTGAACCGCGGGGCGCGAAAAAAATCAGGCAGGAATTTAAAGGGGGGATATATGTTTTTATTCTTCCACCATCGAAATCTGAGCTTTTAAAAAGGCTGGAGAAACGCGGTCACGAAACAAAAGATGTCATTCAAAGAAGATTTGAACAGGCGGAAAGTGAATTAAAAGAAATTTTCTGGTATGATTACGTTATATTTAATCAGGATTTGAAGAAGGCGATTAATCAACTGATTGCCATTTATACAGCTGAAAAATGTAAAAGAAAAAGACTGCAGGACGAAATAAAAGAATTTAAAAAATAAATATATATTTTGAAGGAGATTTAATCCATGGCTAGAATTACAATTGAAGATTCATTGCGGGTGGCCCAAACCAGATTTGGCTTGGTGTCCCTTGCGTCCAAGCGTGCCCATCAGTTGCTCAAAGGTTCGCCGCCTTTAGTCGAGTGTAAAAACAGGGAAATCGTGTGTGCTTTGCGCGAAATTGCCGAAGGCAAAGTCGTCTATGCGAATCCTGAATATTTAAACGGCACGAAAGAAGATTTCAAACCGATTCCGGACAGCACGGAGTTTATCGGCGATGACGAATATATCGAGTAAGAACGCGAGTGATAAATTAATTTTCGCGCTTGATGCGAAAAATTATGAAGAGGCTTTATCATGGGTGGACCTTCTGGCTGGTCATGTCGGGATGTTCAAGGTGGGCAAAGAATTGTTTACCGCGGTCGGGCCGAAAATCATTCAGAGCATTAAAGAACGATCTCAGAAGATATTCCTTGACCTTAAATTTCACGACATTCCCAACACGGTCGCCGGTGCAGCGCAGGCCGCGGTAAACTTGAATGTTGATATGTTCAATATGCACGCGTCCGGTGGTTCTCAAATGATGAAAGAGGCGGTAAAAGCCGCCTGGAATTGTGCCGATCAACTGGACAAACCAAGGCCTGTTCTGCTGGCAGTCACCGTCCTGACCAGTTTAAATAACGATGATTTGAGAGAAATAGGATTTCAAAAAAACACCGATGAACTTGTCCTGCATCTGGCCGGGTTGGCGAAAGCCGCGGGTGCATCCGGTGTGGTTGCTTCCCCTCGGGACATTGTCAGGTTGCGGGAGGTCTATGGCCCGGAGTTTGTCATTGTCACACCGGGCATACGCAGCGCGGCAGAACCTGTGAAGGATGATCAAAAAAGAACGCTCAGCGCCGGCGAGGCGATCAAGGCAGGCGCGGATTACATTGTTGTGGGCAGGCCGATTCGCGCTGCCGTCAATCCGCTGGATGCCTGCCGGCAAATTGTTCTGGAAATTGCAGAGGGAATGGCAACCAGATAATTCATTGATTACAGGTGGAGAGACATGGAAGTCATTTACGGCATCAATGCGATCAGGGATCTTCTCCGCCTCAGCAAAGACGGATGGGAAAAAATTGTCATTGCCTCCGGTCGCAGCGGACCATCCGTAAAAGAAATCATAGAAACAGCCCGTTTCCAAAAGATTCCCTTGGAATATGGTGAGAGGAAGGCTCTGGATAAACTGTCCGGAACGTCCGAACATCAGGGAATTATCGCTTTTTATAAATCTTTCGTTTACGCGGATCTCGATGACGTCATCAAGAACCGGAATCAATCTTTTAAATCTGATCTGGTTTTAATGCTCGACAGTATCATGGATCCCCAAAATCTGGGATCGATCATTCGCACCGCCCATTGCCTTGGCGCCAACGGTATAGTGATTCCGGAAGACCGGGCGGCTCAGGTGACGGCGGCGGTCTATAAATCTTCCGCGGGCAGCGTTGGGCAAATACCGGTGGCCAGAGTGATTAATCTGGCACAGTCTCTCGATTATCTTAAGGATAAAGGATTCTGGGTTTTTGGAGCAGACGTGCACGGGGGCAGTCCTCTTATGAATCTGGATTTTAATTGTTCTGTGGTTCTGGTACTGGGAGGAGAGGAAAAGGGCATCAGACCGCTGGTGAGAAAAAAATGCGATTTTCTGGTGACCATTCCCATGATGCGAAACTTTGATTCACTGAATGTTTCCGTCGCTGCGGGAATTATTCAATACGAAATATTACGGCAACGCGATCGGATCAATGTCACTTGAAATGCATCATGTGAAAGGAAGCCATTCATGTTGCCCCGATCGCGAATTCAACATCATATTCGTGGTGAAAAATTGTCATGATTCAATAAACAAAAATGATTCGCTTTAACTGGTTGAATTTATATGAAACTTCGTTTACAATAATTAAAAAATTTATTTATCCAACATAGGGAAAGGATTCAACGATGCCGGTCTTTGTTTGGGAGGGTGTAACAAAGAAAGATGAAATAAAAAAAGGAGAAATCGAAGCGGTTGACGAGATTACCGCCCGTGGTCTTTTACGTCGTCAGGGATTCAAATCCGTTGAAGTTAAGTTAAAACCAAAAGACCTTCTTGAATACCTGCCTTTTTTAAAACAGAAAATTAAGGAAAAAAATGTTGTTGTCTTTTGTCGTATTTTTTCCACAATGATTAACGCCGGCCTTCCTCTTATTCAATGTCTGGATCTTCTGGCTCAACAGGAGGAAAATAAAACTTTTGCTAAAATCATCAAAACAGTCAAAGAAGATATCGAAGGAGGTACCAGTTTAACCAACGCCTTGAAAAAATATCCTGAAATTTTTGACGAACTTTTCGTCAACCTTATCGCTGCGGGGGAAGCAGGCGGTATTCTGGATATCATCTTGAACCGTCTTTCAAATTACATGGAAAAAGCGATGAAGTTAAAAGCGCGCGTGAAAAGTGCGATGACTTACCCTGTGGCTGTTTTGGTTATATCAGCAGGCGTTGTTGCCTTATTGCTGTTGAAGGTTATTCCTGTATTTCAAAAAATGTTTGAGAGTATGGGAGGGGAACTTCCGGCGCTTACCGCAGCTTTAATCAGTGCAAGCCAGTTCATGCAAAGTTACTGGTGGTTGATAGCTGGTATAATTTTTGCCATTTATATGGCAATTAAACAATTTTATAAAACGGAGAAGGGGCGCTGGACGATAGATTCCATGTTGCTGAAAGCACCGGTTTTCGGAGATGTTTTAAAAAAAGTAGCTGTGGCCAAATTTTCGCGTACGTTATCAACCATGATGAGTTCAGGCGTTCCCATTCTGGAAGGATTAAATATTGTCAGTAAAACGTCCGGTAACGTTGTTATTGAAGACGCGCTTATGAAAACACGGCAGAGTATTGCTGAAGGCCGTTCCATTGCCGAACCGTTGTCAGAGACAAATATTTTTCCCCCGATGGTTGTTCAGATGATTTCAGTTGGCGAAGCTACCGGTGCCCTGGATGCCATGTTGGGTAAGATTGCCGATTTCTATGACGAAGAAGTTGACGTTGCCGTGGAAAACATGACGGCGCTGTTGGAACCTTTTATGATGGTCTTTCTGGGAGTCGTTGTCGGCGGTATGATTATCGCGATGTATTTGCCGATATTCAAACTGGCATCCGTTGTCGGTTAATCAGAATCAGCTTGCAAAAGAAAATGGTCGGGATGGCGCGATTTGAACGCGCGACTCCTGCGTCCCGAACGCAGTGCCCTACCAAACTGGGCCACATCCCGACACGAGGCGGAAGATATAAAATTTATTTGTAATTGTCCACTTTTTTTATTAGATTTTTCCAATCCTTAATAAGTTTATAGAAAATATGCACTTTTGAAACATTTTCAATGGTATGCAATTGTATTTTATGAAAAGGCATGTTATAAATAAACAAAATAACTGAAAAAAGGATAATTTTACAGTGATTATCTACGATTTAAAATGTGCGCAGGGCCATACCTTTGAGGGGTGGTTTCAAGATCGGGAAAATTGGATTCTGCAGAAGTCGCAGAACCTCGTTGCCTGTCCGGTTTGTAACAGCACGAAGATAGATATCGTTCCTTCATCTATTACCATCATGGGAAAAAATAAAGATACTCGAACTGAAAATAAATCTCAGAACAAGGAAGTGTCACCGTTGCACGCTTTGAAAATGCTGCAACAATATGTTGATAAAAATTTTGAAGATGTGGGTGATAAATTTGCCGAGGTGGCCTTGAATATGCATTACGGAAATGAAGAAAATCGCAATATTAAAGGAACCAGCACGCCTGAAGAAGAAAAAAATTTAAAAGAAGAAGGCGTTACGTTTATTAAAATTCCTTCGGTTAAATTGGATAGTTAGTTGTAAATCCGAACAGCTGTTTGGATAAATTTGATATTGAATAACCCCGTCAGGGTTTTTTTTGTTTTAGGTTTTAATCATGAGTAAACATTATAAAAATATCCTTGAACACATCGGTAACACGCCTTTGGTTGAAATTCAGAAATTGAATCCCAATCAAAAAGTGAAGATTTTCGCTAAGCTGGAAAGCGCCAATCCCGGCGGATCCATCAAGGATCGCACCGCGTTATTTATGATTGAAAACGCGGAAAAAAGAGGAATCCTGACCCGTGAAAAAATTATTCTGGAAGCGACCAGCGGCAATACGGGTATAGGTCTGGCACTGATTGCAGCGGTGAAGGGGTATAAACTCTGCCTGATGATGTCGGAGGCGGCCAGTGAAGAAAGAAAAAAGATTCTGCGCGCAATGGGCGCTGAATTAATCTTTACCCCGGCCAGTCACGGTACCGACGGCGCTATTGAAGTGGCTTATAAAATGCTGCGTGAACATCCGGATAAATACTTCGGCACCGATCAGTTTAATAATGAAGATAATGTTGCCGCTCATTATTACGGGACCGCGCAGGAAATATGGGATCAGACGGACGGCCAGGTGACCATGGTTGTTGCAACTCTGGGTACCAGCGGCACGGCTATGGGAATTTCCAAAAGACTGAAAGAGCTGAATCCGCAAATTAAAGTTGTCGGTGTTGAACCGTATCTCCAGCACAAAATACAGGGATTGAAGAATATGCGGGAGTCCTATCGTCCGGGCATCTTTAATAAGAGCATGCTGGATGAAAAAATAAATATTCAGGATGAAGATGCTTTTGAAATGTCCCGGAGACTGGCCCGTGAAGAAGGTCTATTTGTGGGCATGAGTTCCGGGGCGGCCATGTTTGTCGCAGCGCAGCAGGCACAACAGATGAAGGAGGGCATCATTGTTGTTATTTTCCCGGATGGCGGTGAACGGTATTTAAGCACGGAGTTATTCGCTTTCAAAAAAGAAATTTCCACCTTCAATCTATACAATGCCTTTGAACGCCGGAAAACACTTTTCAACCCGATGAAAACGGATGAAGTCACCATGCGCACCTGCGGTCCGACCATCCATGATACTCCTCATCTGGGCAATTACCGTCGTCTGGTGGTTTCTGATTTAATCAACCGGTATTTGATTTATAAAGGATACAAGGTGAAACATGTGCTGGATATCGTTGACTTTGGCGATAAATCAATTAAAAGCTCAGAAAAGGAGTCGTTGGAGCTTGCCGATCATTCCCGCAAATACATGCAGATCTTCACAGAGGATACGCAATTTTTGAATATTCGTCAGGATAATATTTATGTCAAAGCGTCAGAGAATGTGGACGCGATGTTAAAAATTGTGGAGAAACTGGTCGATAAAGATTACGCATATGAAAAACTGCATTCGGTTTATTACAATATTGGCAAGCTGGCCGATTACGGCAGTCTTTCCAAAATAAATCCGGGGAAAAACAGGCAGGGGAAATCCATTGATCTGGACGATTATGAAAAAGACAGTCCGGCGGATTTTGCGCTGTTGAAAAGATCAACACTGTCTGAACTGAAAAGGGGAATTTATTATAAGACCATATGGGGAAATGCCAGACCCAGCTGGCATCTGGAATGTGCATCCATCTCCCATAAGTATCTGGGAGCCGCTTATGACATTCACGTGAGCGGAACGGATGAGATTTTCCCGCATTGTGAAAATGTTCTGGCCATCCACAAAGCTTTTTCCGGTCATCAGGGTCCCCGTCACTGGATGAATACCGAACTGGTGATGGTTGACGGACGAAAAATGTCCCGTTCTTTAAATAATGCTTTATCCCTGTCTCAATTGCGACAAAACGGCTACAGCGGTGAAGATGTGCGTTTCCTTTTGTTGGGAGTGCATTATCGTAAACCGATAAATTATTCGGAGGGCGCTCTGCAGACGGCAAAAAACACCATTAGAAAATTAAATACTTTTATTCATCGGCTCAACGCTGTCGATCAGGATGTCCAAGGCGGTTTCGCAGAAACCGATCAGTTGATTTACGATTTGAAACATGACTTTGCTGCTGCGCTGGACGATGATTTGAACATTTCCGGTGCATTGGCCGCTTTGTTCAATTTTACAGGCAAGTTGAATTCTCCTTTAACCAGCGGTATAATAAATAAAAATAATGCACTGAATATTCTGGCAGCACTGAAAAATATTAATGACGTGCTGGGCATCATGGATTTTGAGGTTAATGTATCGCACGAGAGAATTAATGAGTTAATTAACAAGCGAAATGTGGCAAGAGCGGCCCGTAACTGGCAAGAGGCGGATGCATACAGAACGCAACTGTCCGAACTGGGTGTTGAGATTCTGGATACACCCCGGGGTGTCATTTGGCAGTATAAAAAATGAATGCGATTAGAAAATCAGTCATAGCCGGTTCCTGGTATCCTGGAAATCCCACGGTTCTGAGACGCGACATAGAGAATTATTTCAAGTCCGTTTCTGTGCCGGATATCCAGGGAGAAATTGTGGGGTTGATAGCTCCGCATGCCGGTTACCTTTACTCGGGACAGGTTGCGGCTCACGCTTATCGTCTTGTCCGGGGCGAAGAATACGATGCGGTTATTTTAGTAGGGCCGAGTCATCGCGTTGCGTTCCGCGGCGTGTCCGTTTTCAGCCGGGGAGGTTACGAAACGCCACTGGGTATTGTTCCGGTGGCCGAAGAGCTTGCAGAAAAGATTAAAAATTCAAGCACCATCGTCGCAGACATTCCGAGGTCTCATTTGCAGGAACATTCTCTGGAAATCCAGTTGCCCTTTTTACAGGTGGCGCTGAAAGATTTTTCGTTTGTGCCTCTCATGATGGGAGATCAGGACGCGCATACCTGTCAGGAACTTGCTGAAACCATCTTCAAGGCATCGGCCGGTCAGAGAATATTATTGGTGGGAAGCTCGGATTTATCCCATTTTTATCATTACGATACGGCGACGAAAATGGATGCCGTTGTTTTGGATTATTTAAGAAAAGGTGATGCCGTCGGTCTTTTGAAAAGTCTGGCCATTGGAGATGTGGAAGCGTGCGGTGGCGGTCCCATGGCCGTGGTGATGCTGGTTGCGCATATGATGAAAGCGAGTCAGGCGCATCTGTTAAAGTATGCCAATTCCGGCGATGTTACCGGTGATAAAAATTCAGTCGTAGGATACGCGGCGGCAGTTTTCAGCAGGTAAGATGAAAGCTTTTTCCAAGGTATTTCTCTCTGTTACCGGATGAAATCAAGGGCAATCCATTCATTATTTTATTGATCAAAAAGGAATATTAAAATGGAATTAACTGATAAAGAAAAAAGCACGCTGCTGGATATTGCCAAAAAATCAATCGCGGCGAAACTTAATCATCAGGAACTGCCGGCGTTGAAAATTGATTCAGAGACCCTCAAGTTGAAGAGAGGCGCGTTTGTGACGCTGAAAAAACGCGGCCATCTGCGCGGCTGTATCGGATATATCAAGGCCTACAAGCCCCTCTGGGAGACCGTGCAGGAAATGGCTGTGGCGGCCGCTTTTCATGATCCGCGTTTCCCGTCTTTAAAGCCGGAGGAAATCCAGCATTTAACTTTTGAGATATCCGTATTAAGCCCTTTCAAACGAGTCAAAGATGTTCAAGAGATTGAAGTGGGTAAGCATGGATTATACATGGTTCGCGGGCACAGATCAGGATTGTTGTTGCCGCAAGTGGCTATCGAATACGGCTGGGATCGTGAGACGTTCTTGAAAGAAACCTGCCATAAAGCCGGATTACCGCTGAATGCATGGATGGATGAAGAAACGGAGATATACACTTTCTCTGCAGATTATTTCGGCGATAAAGACTGATTGTTCATACTTTTTTAAAACTGCCGTAACAATATCCAGGCGATGATGAAGCCTGCAATCAGCATGGCATTTGATTCATCAAAGATGATTTGAGGTCTTGTTTTGTTGAGAAATCATAAGCGACTGACCATTATTCTTATTATTTTTCTGATGATCTCCGGTATTGTTCTTTATGCGCCTCACTTTTTACTGTACGCTACCGATTATCATAAAGCAGACGCGATCATTATTTTACTGGGACCGGATTTTAAGGCACGTCGGAAAGAAGCAGACGAACTCATCAAAAAAGGCATGGCCGATTATTTGATCATCCCTGCTTATCATAAAACTTATGGAGTGCGCGCGAGCGGGAGAGAGCAATATTTACTGCCAGGTTTGTCTTCGTCTAAAATCAGTCACAATACGTTATCCTATCCAAAATTTTACGAAGACACCCACATCGAACTCATTGAAGCTCGTAAAACGATGTCCCGCTACGGGCTTCAGTCGGCAATTTTTGTCAGCTCTCCCTACCATATGCGGCGGATTAAGTTAATCGCGATGACCGTATTTGATTTTGGGGCGAACGCTTATTATTTTGTGCCAACGAAATATGAAAATGCGCCGGCGAATGTGTTTCAATTAACTTCGACGGAATGGCGAAAGATAAGAAGAGAATACAGTAAGATGCTATGGTTCCTGATTTATAACACCTGGACTAAATATATTGATGCGGTGAATCATTGAAGGAAAAACCCTGAAAATGAATTATTTGATACAAACGCGGCGAACCTGTTTGAAATCAGCAAATCCTTGAAACACTTTCTGAATGCCATCCTGAAGAAGAGTGGTCATTCCTTCACTCATGGCTTTCTCTCTCATGACTTCTACCGTTTCGTGCTTCTGGATCATTCTTTTGATATCTTCCGTGCCGATGAGAAGCTCATGAATACCCATTCTGCCCTTATAGCCTGTTCCATCGCAATTGGGACAACCCTTAGCTCTGTAAAGTTTAAAATCATCATTGTATTGAATGTTTAATTTTTTAAATTCTTCGACACCGTAACTCTCAACCATTTCATCGAATTCTTCTTTGGTCGCGTGATAGGCTTCCTTGCATGACTTGCAGAGCGTTCGAATAAGGCGTTGAGCGAGGATTCCCAGCAAAGCGTCGGCAAAATTCAGCGGATCGATGCCCATGTCGAGAAGACGGACGATGGTTTCCGGTGCGCTGTTGGTATGCAGTGTGCTGAAAACCAGATGACCGGTCAGAGATGCTTCAACGCCGGTCTTGGCGGTTTCAAAGTCACGCATTTCACCGACCATAATGACATCCGGGTCGGCACGCAGGAATGAACGCATGGCGGCTGCAAAATCAAAACCGATTTTCGGTTGTACCTGAACCTGACGCAATCCGTATTGTGTAATTTCCACCGGGTCTTCGGCTGTCCATATTTTTCTGTCCGGTTTGTTGATGTGATGCAGAGCCGCGTGCAGCGTTGTTGTTTTCCCTGAGCCGGTGGGACCGACAACCAGAATCATGCCATAAGGTTTGGCAATTATATTTGCAAGTTCCTTATAGTTGCGAGGCAGCAGTCCCATGCCTTCCAGAGGCATGGTTTCACCCTTGGCCAGGATACGCATCACAACATCTTCCACGCCTCCCTGAGTGGGAATGGACGCCACACGTAATTCAATTTCATCACCGGAACTGCGTCTGAATTTAATCTTGCCGTCCTGCGGCAGTCTTTTGATCGTGATATCCAGATTGGACATAATTTTAATACGCGAAATCACAGCGGCGCGGTAACTGAACGGAACGGTCTGATAAAGCTGACAGTCACCGTCAATGCGGAATCTGATTTCCACATTCTTCCTTTCCACGTTCGGCTCGATATGGATATCTGATGCACGGCGATTGTAGGCGTCGTTAATGATTTTATTGACCAGTTGCATGATGACGCTGTCCGACTCGGTGACCCCTTCGGTTCCTTCTTCCTCGTCCGCAGGAACGCCATCCTCTCCTTCCATCTTTCCCAGAAGATCGGTAAAGGAATGTTCATCTTCAGGAGAAGCGTAGAAAAGATTGATATATTTGATAATGTCTTCTTCCAAAGCGACATCGTATTTTATTTTCTTGGTTTTCAGCAGGCTTTCAATCGTATCTTTTTTAATAATATTGTTGGGATCATCGATGATGACGTGAATCTTGTCGCCAACCATTTCCAGAGGAACCCAGAGCTCCCGGCGCAGAAAATTTTTCTTCAGATTTTTAATGAGATGCCCTGGTATCGGCAGTTTGTCATTATATTTAACGAAACGGCAGTTGTAAAATTCCTCAAAAGCGCGTCCAATATCGTCTTTGGTTATCTTATATTTTTGCATGAGCAAATTTTCCATCGAGATCTTTTTCTCACGCGATTCTTTCCAGGCGCCTTCCAGTTCGTCCTCTTTGATCAAGTCGTGGCTCAACAAATAGTCAAAACGCGTTTTTCTGTGCCGTACAAACCGCTGCTGGTTGTAAAAAGCAACGCCCAGAACTTCGGCAATTTCCAGTGCCAGACCTATTTCATCCTCAGAAAATTTTCCTTCTCCCAGTTTTTTGTTGATAATCTGAATCACACCCATCAGTTGATTATCATTATAAATAGGCGTTGCCAGTACCTGCCTGGTCTTAAACCCCGTCTTTTTATCCCAACTGTCATCAAAAGATAATTCCGCTTCGATACTTTTCAGTTCTTTAGGATTATAGGCGTTTTCAATATTAATGACTGCTCCGGTATTGGCAACGTAACCGGCAATGCTCTTATTGTTGATCGGCAGTCTGATTTCTTTGAGTTGTGTTCCGGCGAGGAACATGGAATAAATTTCATTACGTATTTTATCAAGAACGTAAATCGTTAAAGAGTTGGCGTTGAAGAGCTTTAGAATTTCACCCTTTAAATCCACCAGAATCTGTTTGATATTCTGGGCGGCGTGAATGCGATTGGTTATATCCAGAAGTTCTTTTCGCACTCGGGAAGTTCCATTTGCAGACATTGTCGTTGAAGAAATAGCCATGGATTAAATTGTTCCTTGTTTAGTATGCTTTGATATTAGCAAGGATTTGTCTTAATGTCAACGTGCCTGATATCTACTGATTAAGTCGCGGTGACAATTTTGGAGAAATCGGCAATTTTGTGAAAAAGCGACGAAATTTCCGCCAGCAGCGACAGGCGGTTAAAACGCACTTTTTCGTCCTTGTCCATGACCATGACATTATCAAAAAAATTATCGACGTGAGGACGCAGGGCGGCCAGCTTATTCAGTGCCGCGCCGAAATCCTTTTCCGCGATGCCTTTTTCCACCCGGGGCTTGATATTGTCAAAATAAGAGAACAGATTGATTTCCGCGTCATGGGCCAGGATATTCACATCGAATTGACCGTTTTTGAAATCCTTGAGAATATTGTCCACGCGTTTGAAAGCGATGGAGACCGGCTCGAAATCGGGATGTTTGCGAAATGCCTCCAGCGCTTTGACTTTTTCAATCACCTCAGTCAGCTCATCAATATCCGCGGATAAAACGGCATCCACGGTGTCGTAAGCATAACCCTGCGCGATCAGTTGGTTCTGCAGACGCCCCTTGAAAAATTCCAGAATATCCTTTTTCACTTCTTCCGCCGGTTTTTTCAAGACGTCTTTCAGGAGCGCCAGACTTTCATCGATGAGAAAGGTAAGGCTTAATGGATACTCGCGTGATAAAATGATATTGATGATTCCCAGCGCCTGACGCCGCAGGGCGTAGGGGTCGGCTGTTCCGGTCGGGGGCATTCCCACACCGAAGAAACCGGCGATGGTGTCGATCTTATCGGCGATGCCGACAATGGCACCTTCATCCGATTGTGGAAGGTCTCCTCCGGCGACAACCGGCAGATAATGTTCATAAATGGCGTTGGCAATTTCCGGTTTTTCGCCGGCGATGATCGCGTATTCGCGACCCATGATGCCCTGCAGTTCCGAAAACTCACCGACCATCAGCGATTCCAGATCGGCCTTGGCCAGCAGCGCCGCGCGGTCAACATTTTTCTTGGCAGACGGTTTTACTTTACCGGCTATTTTTACCGCCAGTTTGCGGAAACGCATGACTTTTTTATGCGAGGTTCCCAGCAGCGTATGAAAGACGACTTTTTTGAGCGATTCCACGCGGTCTTCCAGAGGAACTTTTTTGTCTTCCTCAAAAAAGAACGACGCGTCGGCCAGCCGTGCCCGCAGAACCCGTTCATTGCCCTTGGCCACCACCGTCAAATCACGGGCTTTGGTATTACTGACCGCGATGAAATAGGGCAGAAGTTTTCCTTCATCATTGATGACGGGAAAATATTTCTGATGGGAAATCATCGTCGTGGTGAGAACATCCTTGGGAATTTTGAGAAATTCTTCTTCGTAACCGCCGCGCACGATGACCGGATATTCCACGATAAAGCTGACGGTTTCCAGCAAATCATCCGTGTAAAACAGTTTTCCGCCGACTTCCGCCGCCGATTTCTCAGCTTCTTCAAGGATCAGTTTTCTTCTTTCCGCCGGATCGACGATCACAAAATTTTCTCTGGCTTTGCTCAGATAGTCTTCAAAGCCGGTCACGACAAAGGGAGCCGGGCTCATGAAACGGTGGCCGCAGGAGGTGTTTCCGCTTTCAATGTCTTCAATTTTTATAGGAATGACATCACCGCCATACAGCGCCAGAATCCAGTGGATCGGGCGCGCGAAACGCAACGTGTAATCGGCCCAGCGCATGGATTTACGGAAAGGGATGGCCAGCATGAAATCCTTGAGAATGTCCGGCAGCAGATCCTTGGTGGGCTGTCCGGCGATGGTTTTGCGGGCGCCGAGATATTCGCCCTTTTCGGTCGTGATGGTTTCCAGTTGCGAAACGTCCACGCCCTGTCCCCGGGCAAAACCGATGGCCGCTTTCGTCGGCTGGCCGTTTTCGTCAAACGCGGCTTTTTTGGCCGGTCCCAGTTTTTCAACGGCCTGGTCTTCCTGCTTCGGTGCCAGGTCTTTGATGGTGAGAACCAGACGGCGCGGCGTGGCCAGACACTTGATACCCTCGAAGGCTATGCGTTTTTCTGTAAGCGATTTGCGGATAATCTCTTCCATATCCACCACCGCTTTGGATAAAAATCCCGCGGGAATTTCTTCGGTGCCAATTTCAAAAAGAAGTTCGTTGCTCATTATTTCTCCAGATATTCTATAATTTCTTTAATGAGACCCAAATTTCAGAAACGATGTACATAACCTAAAGGTCATCTTCGACTGAAATTTGATGGTCGAATTATCCCCGAGGCGAATAACCTAAAGGTCACTATAGGCCGAGCGGGATAAAAGGGGGTAGCCCAGTTCTTCACGTTGTTTCATGTACAGTTCCGCGCTGATGCGTGCCAAATTTCTTACCCTGCCGATGTAGCTGGTGCGCTCGGCCACACTGATCGCGCCGCGGGCGTTGAGCAGATTGAAGGTGTGCGAACACTTCAGACAGTAATCGTAAGCGGGCAGGGGAAGATTTTTTTCGGCGATGCGCAGGGCTTCCTCTTCATACGTGTCAAAAAGCTTGCGCAGCATGGGAATATCAGCCACTTCAAAATTGTAGGTGGAAAACTCCACTTCGCCGCGGTGATGCACGTCACCGTACTTGATTTTGTCCGTCCACTGCAGATCATACACATTGTTGACGCCCTGAATATACATGGCGATGCGTTCCGTGCCGTACGTCAGTTCGGCGCAAACCGGACTGCAGTCGAAACCGCCGACCTGCTGGAAATAGGTGAACTGGGAAATTTCCATGCCGTCAAGCCAGACTTCCCAGCCCAGGCCCCAGGCACCGAGTGTCGGGGATTCCCAGTCGTCTTCCACGAAACGGATGTCGTGATCCAGCGGATCAATCCCGAAGCTTTTTAACGAATCCAGATAGAGTTCCTGAATATTGACCGGCGACGGTTTCATGATGACCTGATACTGGTAATAATGCTGAAGGCGGTTCGGATTTTCACCGTAGCGTCCGTCGGTGGGGCGACGCGAGGGCTGAACGTAAGCCACGTTCCACGGTTCGGGTCCCAGGGCGCGCAGGCAGGTTGCCGGATGGAACGTGCCCGCCCCCACTTCCATATCGTACGGCTGCTGAATGACGCAGCCTTTGGAATCCCAGTATTTTTCGAGGGCAAAAATCAATTCTTGAAAAGTCACAATTTTCTCCTTGCGGTTACAAACGAAAAATTTGTCAAATTTATCGGTTTTTTAACTAAAAAATGACCGGCAGTAAGTAACATGTTAAGCCGTATGGTGTCAATATAAAAAGGATAAAACGGTTATGGAGTAAGTTATTGACTTGCAAAAGTGTTTCTCTTATATTTTATCACGTTAAAGAATGTTTCTCTGGAAAGGAAAAAAAACATTCTCATGGCCGAACAAAAACTATTCACGCGGGGATTTTCGGCGGAAAAATGTATTCAATGTGGAAAATGCATTGCCGGATGTCAATACACGGACATGACACCCAGGCAGGCCGCCGAGGTCATGAGAAAAGTAACGGTAATACCGCAATGGTATCCGGAGCTTGCCTTCTGCATCCGTTGCGGTAAGTGTGATCACCGCTGTCCCAGGGATGCCCATCCCAGTGATTTAGAGCGTGAATGCCTGGAATACAAGCGACGCGCGGAATCTGAAACTCCGGATTCCATGGCCTATGCCGTTAACGGTATGGGAGTGGAGGGCTGGCACGCTAACTTCTTCCGGGATGTTTACAGAGGTTTGGGAAAGACCGATAAAAAAATCCTGCGCAATTGGGCAACGCCGAAGAAAAGCGAGGACATTCTCTTTATCGGCTGTACGGATCGGATGCTGCCCCGCACATGGGAGGAATCGCAGGCGCTCCGCAATATAGCAAAATTCGGGGGCCCGGACGACTGCTGCGGTGTGTGGGCCATACAGGGGGGATTGTTGGATGAAGGATACCGGATTGCCACGCGGCTGATCGATCGTCTTTCGGAAAACCGGTTTGAGCGCCTGGTGATCGGGTGCGGCCATTGTCAAAAAGTCCTCACGAGGATTTTACCCGAGAAGCTGGGCATTGTATTACCCTTTCCCGTTATAGGCATCTATGATTATTTTCTGGAAATGATTGAAACCGGCGTGGCGCGGGTTATCAAGCCGCAGAATCTTGAAGCGGCCATATCCGATCCGTGTTTCGGATACGAAAATGGAGAAGCATTCTTAAATGCTGTCCGCCGTCTCGCGGCAACCATCGGCATGACCATTTCCGAATTGCCGCATAATCGTGAAAATTCACTCTGCTGCGGGTATACCGGATATTTCAACGACGGCAAAGTTGCCAAATTCGTCAAAACAGCTTTGATCAAGCGCAAGGATTTTGCCAAAAGCGGGAAAAAGCATTTTGTCAGTTATTGCCCGGGATGCCATCTTTTCA
>JAGPFC010000053.1 GCA_018056685.1 Smithella sp. | reverse complement strand
ACTTTTTCTAAAAAAGACATGAAAAATATTTTCTCCTTCGTTCTGAATTTATATAAAGGTTGAAACCTTAATCTTTGAATTTTTTGAATAATAAAACAGCGTTGACGCCGCCAAAGCCAAATGTATTGGACATCGCCGTATGGATGTCTCTGCGACGGGAAACCTTCGGCACATAATCAAGATCGCATTCCTCCCCGGGATTATCCAGATTCATCGTCGGTGGAATCATGCCTTCCTGCAGGGCCTTAATCGCGAAAATGGCTTCCGCGCCGCCTGTGCCTCCCAGCATGTGACCGGTCATGGATTTGGTGGAACTCACCATTAACTTTTTCGCGTGTTCACCAAAAAGAGATTTAATGGCCTGCGTTTCGTACAAATCATTAAGCGGGGTTGATGTGCCGTGCGCGTTGATATAGTCAACATCCTCGGGATTCAATCCCGCATCCCTTATGGCCATCTTCATGCTACGGGCGGCGCCCTCATGACCGGGTGGCGGAGCAGCCACGTGAAAAGCATCGGATGTGCAGCCATAACCGGCGAGTTCTGCGTATATTCGCGCGCCTCTGTTCAATGCAAAAGACAATTCTTCAAGAATGACTATTCCACAACCCTCACCGATGATGAATCCATCACGATCCCTGTCAAACGGACGGCTGGCTTTTTGTGGTTCATCGTTTTTCACCGAAAGCGCGCGCATCGAACCGAAGCCGCCGACAGCCAGAGGCGTGACCGCCGCTTCTGTCCCGCCGGTAATCATCACGTCAGCATCTCCACAGACAACGGTTTTGTAAGCGTCACCGATAGCTGATGTTCCTGCCGCGCAGGCAGTAACGGCACAATTGATGGGGCCCCTGGCTCCGAATTTTATGGAAACGTGACCGGAGGCCAGATTGGCCAGGATGGCCGGAACGGCAAAGGGAGAAATTTTACGGGGACCACCCGCCAGCAGACTTTTGAATTCTTCTTCGAGCGTGGCCAGGCCGCCGATGGCGGAGCCGATAACCACGCCTGTTCGTTCGGCAAATTCAGCAGTGATAGCGAGTTTTGCGTCAGCCACGGCCATTTCCGCCGCGGCGAGAGCGTAAAGGATAAAGTCATCGTAACGACGAACTTCCTGCTTGCTGACATATTGAAGAGGATCGAAATTTTTTATTTCACCGGCAATTCTGGTTTTAAAAGCACTGCTGTCAAACTTTGTAATCGGGCCGATGCCTGATTTACCCGCAATGGCATTCCCCCACGATTCATTGACTGTATTTCCCAGGGGAGTCAAGGCACCGAGACCTGTTACAACAACGCGCCTTTTCATTGGCAAAAATCCTTAAGGCTTTTATTGAACGCCTTTCTGTCTGAGGAAATCAACGACATCTTGAATGGTTGCAATCTTTTCCAGTTCTTCATCAGCTATCTCTATATCAAAAGCTTCTTCCATTTCCATGAGGAGCTCGACGATATCCAGAGAATCCGCCCCTAAATCATCAATAAAAGATGCTTCCAAAGCACATTCTTCTTTGGTTACATCCAACTGCTCCATAACTATTTTAATGACTTTTTCTTCTAACGTCATGAAAATCCTCCCCAAATCATTAATAGCTCTTAAGTACAATCCATGGCTATTTTTTCTAATTTAAAAAAGCAGATAGCTGCTCTTTCGGGCTTGTTGATATTCAATCAAGTTGAAGATGTTTTCTCCCACAGATGAATATAAAAGCCTTGCGATTATGACTTTAAAATGCTCTAGGCATTTTTTTCCGCTTTTCTGTATTCCCTGCCCCTGTAGGTTTCACAGGTAGGACAGATGCGATGAGGCATCTTGGGCTCATTACACTGCGGGCATAATGACATGGAAGGTGCTTTCAGAAAATCGTTAGCCCTTCTCTGATTACGTCTGGTTTTAGAATGTCTCTTTACTGGATTTGGCATAAAAATTATCCTTTTCTATTTTTATTTTTTTATTACAAAATTTTTCAACACAGCCAGCCGGCCGTTCAGAGAATCCACGTGGCAATTGCAGGACGAAAAATTCAGATTTGTCCCGCACTGCTGACACAACCCCCTGCATTCCTCTCTGCAAAGCACCTTAATCGGTATCTGCAAAATGATCTGCTCACAGATAATCGGTATGAGATCAATAAAATCGCCGTGATAATAACTTATCTCCAGCTCTTCCGGTTTCAGCTCCAGATCTTCGACCGTCTCGGCTTTTGCCGGAACCAAAGTGTAAGTGAAATCACTCCCGATGGACAGCTTTGCATTTTCCAGGCAGCGGCTGCAGCAAATATCGATCAGTGCGGAAAAAGACCCTTTGATAAAAACGGTTCCTGAAGATTTTGTAATCAGACAATCGACCTCGACCTTGTCCAGAGAAAAATCAGGAGTTTCTCCTTCCTGAAAACAGCCCCTAAACCAGGCATCCCCCTCTGAGAAAACGAAGCGTTGTCCGTCTTCCGGAATCAAAAAAACGTTAATTTTCAAAGAATTAGCCATAAAGCCTGCCGCCTAAAATACCGGTTACGTATTTTAACCCGTGGAGTAAATTATAAAATTCCGGCATTGTCAAGCACAATTTACATGCATGAATTTCACATTAAACAATTAATTTTTATCTGTTTTTTTGGCTGCTCACCCAATGACAGCCGCCTCGTCCATCCCTAAATCTTCAAGACACTTGACAAAATTACATGATCCACCCTATAACACTGGAAAAATTAAGGAAAACAAAATGGAAAAAATAAGAACCCGCTTCGCCCCCTCACCGACAGGATTTCTGCATATCGGCGGAGCGAGAACCGCTCTTTTTAACTGGCTTTATGCCCGCCATTACGGCGGCGAATTTGTTTTACGGATCGAGGACACGGATCAGCAGCGTTCCACCGACGAATCAACCAAAGCCATCCTTGATGCGATGACCTGGCTGGGATTAAACTGGGATGATGGCCCGTATTTTCAGGCGCAGCGCGTTGAACTGCATCGCGACATGGTTCAGAAACTGATCCGGGAAGACAAGGCTTACTACTGCACCTGTACGCCGGAAGAACTGGAGGCCAAAAGAAAACAGGCGCTGGCCACAGGAAAGAAGCCCAAATATGACGGCACCTGCCGCGACAAAAAACTGACCAAATCGGACAACAGCGTTGTTCGTTTTCGTTCCAGACAGGATGGCTCAACCGTTGTTGAAGATCTGATCAAGGGCAATATTGTCTTTAATAACGAAGAACTCGATGATTTGATTATCGAGCGCAGTGACGGTTATCCGACGTATAATTTTGCGGTTGTCATTGATGACGCTCTGATGAATATCACCCATGTTATTCGCGGGGATGACCACGTCAACAACACCCCCCGTCAGATTCTTCTTTATCAGGCGCTGGGTTTTGATGTTCCCAAATTTGCGCACGTTCCCATGATTCTGGGAAGCGATAAGACCCGTTTGAGCAAACGCCACGGCGCAACGTCCGTGATGGCCTACAAGGAAATGGGATTCCTGCCGGAGGCGCTGGTGAATTATCTGGTGCGCCTGGGGTGGGCGCACGGTGACCAGGAAATATTTTCTCTTCAGGAGCTGATTGAACTTTTCAGCATGGAAGCGGTCGGCAAATCGCCAGCGGTTTTCAATCCAGACAAACTGCTGTGGCTCAACGCGCACTACATTAAAGAATCGTCCGCCGACCGTTTACGGGAGGAAATGAAACCCCTCTGGCCCGCGGCATATAAGACCAGTGATGCAGATTTGACCGCAAAAGTGATTGCCGACCTGCAACCGAGAGTGAAAACGCTAGTGGAACTGGCTCATGCGGCGGATTTTTATTTTGCTGACGACATTCAATATGAAGAGCAGGCCGCACAGAAGTTTCTGACCCGTGATATTTCCGGGCATCTGCAAACTATGGCCGGCGCTCTGCCCTCCGTTCAGAATTTCAGCAAAGAAGGCATTGAAGAATTTTTGAAAAAATTTATTTTAGAACAGAACATAAAATTTAAAATCATTGCTCAACCGTTGCGTGTTGCGTTGACCGGGAAGACCGTCAGTCCTGGTATAGATGAAGTCATGGCCACCCTGGGAAAAGAGCGCGTCATCAAAAAGATAGAGCGGGCGCTAGATTATATTCAGTCCCGCGGTTAATTTATCCGATGGTAGCAAGTCTCTATTCATAATCGTCCCAATTTTGCCTTGACTTTTGCGGTCTGATTCAATAGATACTCAACCCTCAACTGAGCAGGAACTCTGTGTTAATGCTTCGGTAATGGATTATAAAAGGACGCTTATTCAACCATAGATTTTCGTTCGCAATGGTCCCATCGTCTAGTGGTTAGGACGCTGGCCTCTCACGCCGGAAACCGGGGTTCAACTCCCCGTGGGACTACCAGAATTAAATCAATTACTTACAAGGATTTTGCCTCTCATAAAATGACAATGGCAAAGTCATTTCCAACCCAATTTCCAACCCGCACGCCTGAAAATGGCATTTTTCAACCTCTTTTCCCGTGTCCGTTTCAGCCAAAATAATGCAAGGATATGCAAGGATCGAATGTAAGGTTTTCAATGATAGGATTTGATAGGTTTTGCGGACACTATAAAAAAGGCCTTCCGTCCGAAATTTAGGACACTATAAAAAAGGGGATTCCGGACAGGATAACTTTTGATAACAACTTTTAACAACAGGCTAACCTTTGCTAGCTCTGGAATGTTAAGTTTTGTTAAGTCCGTTGACAAGTTTTGACTAGTTTTGCTTTAGGATTCTTTAGGATTTGGGTACAAGGATTCACAAGGATTTAAACTTGAGGATTTGTGAGGTTCAGTACTGAAGGTTTTAGAAGGATTTGATAGTTCCCCTCGTGCGCGTGCGTACTGTTCCGAAAAGTACCCCTAAGTAGTAGGCTCGCCGCGCGTGCGCGTGTGTACTGGTGCGGAAACTCGGCTGTCCCAGCGTAAAGAGGACGTTTTCACCGGCTGTTATACTTGTCTAACTGAGGACTCAAAAGAGGCTATTTACCCTGTTTAGGCAGGCGCTGTTTTCATTGGCGGTATTTGATGATGATGGCCATCTATTCTTTGATTTCGATTCCCGGGCCTTTGACCGGTGGCGCTACCGGTTTATTTTGAAGGATGTCCGCGATCCTTTCCAGGCGATCGACAATGTCATTGACCCGAAAGATCCAGCGCGACAAAGCAACGCCTATCGCGAAAAAAAAGATGAACATAATAATAAAAACGATTCCGACGCCTGCTGCTCCTGATCCTGATCCCATAATTCCCTCCTGTCATATTGTTTGCCACGGATAATAGACGGTGCAGTTTCCTATTCGCTCGCGCCCCGGCCTAGCTAATTTTACTACGATTTGTTTACGGCCGGTTGACTGTCGCGAAACAACCAACCGGTGGATACACCACCTATCTTCCTAAACACAACTTTTTTATATCTCGTTTCCCTCGTGCGTGCGTACTGGGTACATAATTCGGCTATTCCTTGGGTAAACCTTTGGTAAAACCTTACCCTAACCTTATCCCTTTACGGGATAAAAAGCCGGTGCATAAGAATTTATTATCGAGTCTGCCCCGGTCTTAAAGGTTCCTTAATAACCTTAAAGCTAATTTCTTTATTATTGGCATTAAGCACCTTAATTACCCAGTCTTGAAATACTATCTCATCAGATGTTTTGAGATCGTAATATACGTGCTGAAAAAAAGGCTCTCGTGCGAGACTAGTTTGTATTTGTTGTCCTGCTGTGAAATTAAAATATTCTCTATATGTGATGTGTAAAATATCATTCTCTCTGCCAGAGTACAGCAGTTCTTTTTCTGTATAAGGTTTGTAATCTGGATCTTCGTAAGGTTTCCTTTGCCAGAGGGTTTTGTTGAGTCCGGTTGGTTCCCACATTGCGGCAAAGCATCCTGTCTGCACCATTTCGGAACCTATTGTGACTCTCTTTTCTTCCCCAATGTTATAACTTCTAGACTTCACACACGGATTATTCCAACCGCAAGAAACAATCGTAAACAAAAAAATTAAAAGTAATAATTGACGTTTCATGTTTCCCCCCTCTTTAAAATACTAAGAATACATTTCATTTTACTCTTCATTGTGTACATTATTTACTTCTATTATCTCTGGCTGTTTTACAGGGTCAGATGTTTTTTTTATTTCCTTAGCACGCAACAATTTACCAGCAGCACGACTTACTTTTTTCTGTGCTTCTTCAGTCTTTTCACTCTCGACTACATCTCTTTTTAAGACTTCATTCATTAATACAGCTTTAATTTGTTCCAAATCTGTTTTTACATCAGGCGAAATGCGCCTTAGTTCACGTCTTATGGTTTCTAAAACAGAATTGCTCATAAGCACCGCACCAATAAAGAAACGACTCAATGCTTGTTGTTTCGTATGAAAGTCACCCAGAGCGCTTTTCATTAATCCTTCTCTTGTAAGAGTATACAAAAGTTCGATGTCATCAGACTTCTTAGGGTTAAGTGCTGAGAAATTTATTTCAACTATAAGTTCTGAATTAATTGGTTTTGAAAATGTAACTTTATAGATACGCCATATTTCAGCATTTGTTAGAATAACCCAGTCCGTACCTTTATTGGCGGAATAATCGATAGCTTGTTTTGTATGAGCATCTTTCAATTCCGAGCCAATCGCTTTCACTTCAATTAGGTATTCAAATTTACCATCAATTTTAATTGCCAGGTCGCACCATGTTCCACGAATGGCACATTCAGATGTAATTTCAGAATACTTATCATAACCAAAAATATCAGACAGCATATCGGTAACAATAATTACGGTATCTGACTCGTTGGCATCACGTGACTTTGCCGCATTGATAATTGGTTGAAAACGCTTTAAAGTTGATGATATTCTAGCAACTACTTTACTCGGAACTTGTGCCATTTGAGAACCCCTTTCAAATATTTAATATTGAACATGGAAAATGCTTTATAGGATATGGTTTATTTAATGGCAGTATACTGAAATTAAAAAACGTATGTCAAGGTAATATTAGCTGATTGATGTAGATTCTGCTTTGATAATTACTTTTAAAATAATTGACATACAAGCCTAACTTTCTTATATTGTTTCATACAAGAAATCATATCTTCTCAAAAAATATCAATTACGGAGGTAATCATGAACAAGTCAATCCTGTATGGTATTTGTGTCCTTCTTCTTTCTTTCGCGCTTGCTACGCCAGGTTATTCAGAAGGTTTTATTGTTCATTCAAGCGAGGGAAGCGAGATGATTGGCGTGGACAATACCGATGATGTTGTAATCTCGCCAGAAGGCGGTAGACCGCATTTTAAGGACATATCAAACGACAACTGGGAGATAACTAGTGAATCTCGAAATCAACAAAATATTGAGGGTATGATTCAGAACCGGAAAGATGCCCAACATAGGGCTGAACAGAAGCGTAAAGAACAGGAAGCGGAACGGGACGCAAAAGAAGCTGAAGCTAAAAAACAGGCTGAACTTAAATGCTATACTAACTCGTTTGTGAGTGGCGGCCACGTGATTGAGGGAACCAATCAGGTAAGCGGCGGTAGTATTGTTTCTTATCGGATATGTAAAGACAAGTATGGACGTGTTGTTAGTAAAGACAGAATCTAACAATCTGTATAATATGTAATATCAAGAAGTGCCATGCCCTCGCGCGGGCGTCTTTGTCGGGAAACTCTTTCTTGAATATCTAGTTTTATCAAGTTTTCGATGGTAGGTTTTGTGAGGTTTTTATAAAAGATTAATCGCTGTTTTTTATTACAGGCTTCTCTGTAACGGAACTGCGCTTGAGCATTTCCCGAAATGATGGATCGTTCAACTCCCACTCACCTTTCTCGTTCTTGTGAAACCTCGGATACCAAACTATCCCGTCCTCGCCTTCTATCCTCAATATCGGCGGCATATGCTTGTCTTCTGACATTTTGTTCTCCTAAAAAGGAAAAACCGCGCTTGGAGTCTGGCTTCTGGGCTACAATTGCCCAGGGTCTCAGACTCTAATCGCGGCTCTAGAGAAGGCTCGAATCATTCAGTCTGGAGGGGCGACCGTGCCTATCCCTCATATTCCTCACAACATACCCGAAGGTAAGGTGGGCAAACCGGAGGGCCTTTCCGGAAGTCAGACTGAAAACTCAAGCCCTTTAAGGCTACTCTTGCACGTCCCTCGTGCTACTGATTCCGGTAAATCAGCCCCGTTTAAGCCCGAGTTGACGGACAAAACATCCTCAGGGTGGTGGCGTACCTTCCGATACGCGTCACGTTGAACCAAAAGACCTCAGATGAAACCGGAGGGGAGTACGGCCCTGCCGGTTCTACGCACAACGGGCCTAGGCGTTTTCGTCCCGATGTGGGCGCAGAGGTAATATAATATTTCACCGTCCGATGAAACTGTCAACAAGCAAAAGAAACACCGAATTGCCTCAAATAAAATGTTACCGAAGGGTTGCATAAAAGGGATACGTTGCCTCATAAACCGATGTTACCCAGAAAAGATTCGGAAACGGAGGTTTAGCTATGAGTATAGAAAGCCTATTAGATCAATAATGAACATATGAAATTGTTACCAACCCCGTTTTAGTTTATCAATCTCATATTGCTGTTGTCTCATTTTGTCTTCATAGTCGGATTTTTGCCGCCTCATTTCGGATTTATGCTCGTATTCCTTTTGCCTTTCTTTCTCCCTTGCATGGAAGTCCGCATCTTCTTGCGGTGACATTGGGGTATCTGTCCCTGCTTTTATCTGTCGCGCTTTTTCTTCTGCTGCGTTTTCAACAATATTTATATTTTTATTAGGCAAATTAAAACCACTGTCCTTAACTG
>JAGPFC010000001.1 GCA_018056685.1 Smithella sp. | reverse complement strand
CGAACCAGCACCGCGCCCACAGGCACTTCACCGTGCCGATAACCGGATTCGGCTTCCTCCAGCGCTATTTTCATGAAATCGTAATCTGTGGACATGTCGATTCAAATAAATCCTGACCGTGCTATAACGACGCGGCAAGTACGGCGGCACCGATAGCGCCGTTGACCTGCGCGTAAGGAGACACTTCGATTTTCATGCCCAGCTTTTTCTCCAGGGCATGAACAACTCCAACATTGCGGGCCACTCCTCCCGTAATCATCACCGGCTCCTGCAATCCCAGTCGGCCGATCATGGATGTAATTCTGGCCGCGATGGATTCGTGAATGCCTGCGATGATGTCCTTCCGCTGTTCCCCTTTGGCAATCAGAGAAATAACTTCTGATTCCGCAAACACCGTGCAGAGACTGCTTATTTTTGCAGGCTGCTTCGATTTGATCGACATCGCGCCGAATTCATCGAGATTGACTTCCATAGCTCTAGCCATCACTTCCAGAAAGCGTCCCGTTCCGGCGGCGCATTTATCATTCATGACAAAATTTTTCACCTTGCCTTTGTCGTCCAGCAAAATGGCCTTGCTGTCCTGCCCGCCGATATCAATGATGGAACGGATGTGCGGATTCAGAAAATGGGCGCCGGTGGCATGGCACATAATTTCCGTGTAGGATTTATCGGCAAACTTCACGCTGTTGCGGCCGTAACCGGTGGAAACAATTTTCGCCACCTTGCTTTTGTCAATCCCCGCGTCCTGCAAAACCTCTTCATAAACCTTCAGCCCCGCGGCTTCGGCATTGTAGCCGGTGAAAATAATCTTTGTGGCAATGACTTTCCCGTCGGCCAACAACGCCGCCTTCGCCGTAATGGACCCTATGTCAATTCCTACTGTGTACATTTGTTATTTCATTCCTTCTTTACAATGATTTACAGACATTATTATATTCTTACCGAACGATATGAACTAAACGGAACTCCTCTTTTTTTTCATTGGGCGCTGATCTTTTTCTAATTAAGTGTTGTCCCCCGAATTCTTCCTTTCAATATTCTCAACAAAAGTAACCATTTTGGTTAAAAACTGGACAATGACTATTGAAATCATTATTGAAATTCCAATTGCATACATAACTGTGCGAACTTTAACATGGATCAAAAAATAGGTGCCCAAAAAAATTAGAGGTGTTAAATATATAATAGAGCTACACCTCTTAAAATATTTGTCTGTTTTATGAGGTAAATGGCAGTATGGACAAATTTTCGCATACGCATCGATCTCTTGTTTGCAATGAGGACAGATTAATAAGATAATTCCAACATCCTGTAACTCTCGGGGGACACCCTTAAGTTATCCTTATATGAAATATTGGGGACGTTCTATATATTATTTTTTATACGCCTCCATCAGTTCCACAAAGCCTTCTATGCGGGTTTTTATCTGTGCTTCAGAGTAGGCTCGCGGATCGGTCATGTCGCACTGGAGAATCAGCACCGGATCAGCCATACTCTTTTAACCAATCAGCAAATTCATTCACCGTTAGAATAGCTATTCTGCCTAACTGAGATTTTACGGCTAAAATATGTGTGTCGCCACTAACTAGAGCGTCAGCTTTGCCCACCACGGCAAGTTTTAAAAACATCAAATCATTCGGGTCTTTTATCTCAGGCAACTTTCCCGGCACATTTTTAACCTGTACTGCTTCGGCGTACGGCAGAAACTCAGCCAAAATGATCTCTTGCTCATCCTGGTTGAGTTGAAATTTCGGATAGCTTAAAACTCTCATCAATTCCGTTGTTGCTTCGCGGCTTACCAGGGGAATAAAGCGCTGTTGCATCCAGGCATGGGCCAGCCAGCTTGCGCTGCCTTTGGAAAAAAGCAGTGCGGATACAATGCAATTCGTATCCATAACAACGCGCGGTTTTTTTATCGTTTCTTTCGCGCCCATGCAATTGCGTCCTTAACATCATCCGCTGTAATGCCCAGTTGAGCAAGTTTCGCGCGCACGGCATCAGCCCTTTGAATGCGCAGGGGCGTCAGAATAATCCGGCCATTTTCCGCGTTGACTTCATAATAGTCCGCCGCACCGGTGGCCTCGACAATAGCCTTGGGCAAGGTCAATTGATTTTTTGTTGTGCGCTTCGCCAGCATAGCGACCTCCTAAGTAATGAAGTAAGGTAACTACTTTTCCCATAAATAAGGATATTTGTCAATATGGAAATACTGTGAAAGGTCCTATTTTTTATTCGCCTCCATAAGTTCAACAAACCCCTCCACTCTGGTCTTAATTTGTCCTTCGGAGTATGCCCTGGGATCGTTCATATCGCACTGGAGAATCAGCACCGGAATGCCCTTGTCCCGCATAATGGCCTCCGCCAGATCGACCATGCCTGCGCTGGAAGGCCGGCACGACATGTTCTCGTGCAGAATGACGCCGTCGAGTTTGTATTCATCGATCCACTTTTCAAAATTTTCAATTCGTCTTTCAAGGTTGTAGGCATACGGCGTGTCCATGATCAGTTTGGCGACATGGCGCAACGTTTCTTCCATCGTGAGGCACTTTTTCTTTTCGGGAGCGAAGGAATAGGTGTAAGGCTCGAACGCAATGACGACGCCGTATTGCGCCAGGTCATACATGAATCTCATCCGGTACCAGAACGGGATGCCCTCCCACATCACGCGGTATTTTTCCTTTCCCGCGGGCATCGTTCCTTCGCCCTTCGCGGTGAGGCTTTTAATGTCGGCAAGAATTTTTCTGAAAAAATTGATGCCGACCTGAACGCCGGGCAGAACCACCAGGGGAAAGAAGGCTGCAGACGTCTCGGCTCCGCTGTATGGTGACGGCACCGCCTTTCTGTGTTCAAAAATCTCCCGCCAGAGGTTGGACAGTTCCGCCGATCTGTCCAGCACTTTGTAAAGCCTTTTCTCATTCATTTTTTTTCCGGTGTGCTTTTCGATAAAGACAATCAGATCGTAAAACTGATCCACAACGTAATCAATATTGCCTTCGAGGGTTTTCTCATCGGTTCCACTGACCCACTTGGGAATATCAAACATGAAAAACGGAACGTTCATTTTATCGGCCATAATCTGAAACCACTTCCAGTGGGTATCGCAGATGGCGTTGGTGCAGACCACGATGTCGGGCTTGCTGATGCCGCCAAGGGTCTTTTTGATTTTAGTATCGTAGGCGCCGATGTTTGTTTTACAGTAGGAACACAGATCCCGGGAGAACCCCATGCCCTCGGCATGCTCGATCAGGCGCTGGGACTGTTTGCGGGCTGCAGCCACGGTCGCCATATTTTCAGGATGATCGGGGAAGATATCGTAGATCCACATCATTTCAATCGGGAAGGCGGCGCATGTCCAGGCGGTCTTTTTCCAAGGCAGCGTTCTGTATAATTTTTCCATGCCGATCCACCACAACATCGGCCACTTCAGGTCCTTCGCGTGAGGCAGGGTTTTGAGTTTTATCTTTCCGGCATTCTCATCAGAATCGTTTGTTTTAGCCATTGTTCCCTACCTCCATCATTTCTACAAAAGCCATGAGTCTGTTCGCAAGTTGCTGATCCGCAGCGGGGGAAAAATCACGTTCCAGATGAATCACCTTGTAGCCTTTGGATTTCAGCGCGTTATTAACCGGCACGGAATCATAGGCATAAGGTTCGCAGAATTTCACATTCTGCGAAAGAACCCCGTCAACCTTTGTTTCTTCGAGCGCCTGATACAGATAATCGAGTCGTTTCTGAATCGTCGGCCTTGTCGCGGGCTTGGGAATGTTCATATAATATTCCATGAGGGCATCCAACGGATCGCTTTTGTCGGGAATCAGCGTCGCGAAAAATCTTTCTCCTACGGAAAGGTCATCTCGGACAACTCTGATCCCGCAATCCTCCAGTGTATCCATCCATTCCACATACGTGATGTCACTGCCGGTTAAAAGAAACCGTTTTTTGCCGGATGGAAAAGCGGGTCTTGAATTCCACGCCTTGATTTCCGAGTCGAGCCAGGCAATCGTTTCATCCACGGGGGCCGTCAAGCATTTGATGACGGCGGTCAGATAATCGCGGTTGGGAATGTCCTTCTCGGCTCTGAGCGAAGAAAGCTGTTGCAGCTTTTTCTTGATTGTATTGGATTTAATAATCGCTTCCTTAATTTTTTCCGGTGTAATTTTTATAGAAAATTGTTTTTCAAGAGCGCTGATCAGTCTTTGAAGTTCAACCCTGTAATATTTTTTGGCGGCATCGCTTTCCAGCAGGGGAGCGCCAAACCAGTGCAGGAAGGGGGTTTGAACATGAACCTTCCAGATGTCATAATGCCGGTTGGTGTTGTTGCATCCCTGAGCGAAAACAATCCCGGCCCATTCGCCGGAGTGCGCCAGCGCTTCGGTAAGCCAGCTTCTGGCGGCGGGGCAGAAAAAACTGGATAAGTACTTATCTGCCGGGTCATTGGATTGGTGGACATCCCCCAGAATTTTATACGGGGTAAATCCGGCCGCCATAATCATTTCCAGCGGCATCTCATGCGATGTGTCGAAATAGGCAAGCTTTTGCATTTGTCAATCTTTGCTCCCAAAAGTTTCTTTATTGATAGATTAATCCTTAAGCAATATTTGATCGTTATGGATTCCCCCCATGTTTACATTCAGGTTATTTAGGTACTTGGCTCTTGGAATATCCCCGTTTGATTTGCGCAAGGGACCGTTCAACTTAGGTTTTAAATGAACCTTGATTTTCTGATACGCAGTGATCGGAAAATCTTATAGTGAATCACCCTGCCCTGCCAATTTCTGGTGTCAGGGATAAGGATCATTTCACTTGATTGAACCTTGTTTCGCCAGAATGTCTTTCCCTTCTTCAAGGGTTTTGCAAAGCACAAGGTTCTTCCTGCCGGTGAAGGTCAGAACGCTTTTGAATATTATTTCCTTCAAACCTTCAATACCGTAAACAGCAGCGAATTTTACATAAGGTTCATTTCCCTTAGCGAAATCCTTCAGGGCGGCTGTTACCGACATGTCAAATTTTGCATTTTTGACATTCAGCAGACAAAGTACAGATTTTTCAGGCTGACTGCGAATAATCCCTTTAGCTCTTTCGATCCATGGTAATACGTCCTCCGCCTTGGCATTTTCAAGATCCTCATATAAAATTTTTACCCCATTATGGGTCAGAAAAGTTACATCTTTCATTTTGAATCTCCTTTATTGTGATTTTTTTCAAAAGTTGTCTGTTGAATTATTTGATTAACGATCTTCAGCGCTTGACTTGATGAAAATTTGCTTTTGTTAAAAATAGTATAAGAAACTGATCTGGTCAAGTAAAAACGGACGACCGGCTATCTTCATTTGCCAAGAAAAGGTTCTTTTCAAAGGCATTTGTTTCTTTGTATCCTGAAAATAAACGACGACGGTTCTACTAAAGCATTTCAATGGATTCGATCACATTATATTTACTTCCTGCATGGCGTAATCAACATTTGATTGACATATAAAACGGTGTTTCTTATAGTTAACGAACAATGACATCAATATAAAGAGACGAACGAAAGCCTGCCGGAAAAGTAAAATGGATTAAAGTTATAGAGGATAAATTTTATAAGGTGGGTGAGGAATTCGTGAAAACAACGAGCGAGGCGAGGATAAAGCTCGAGAAAGATATTTTGTGGAAACAAAAGGCGGGTAAAGCAAAATCCGGTCGATGGGCCTTCATCAATAGTGATCAAATTTAACGGACAAACAATTTTAATGCTATGAACATAAACACGAAAGAGAAAAGTGAGAAAGTGCAAAACAACAAAGACGTATCCACGAATACGAACCATCAAAACAAACTGCTTGAAATAAGACAAAGCGAAGGCGAAGAAAAATGGCGAACCATTCTGGACAATATTGAGGATTGTTATTACGAAATAGACCTTTCAGGTAAATTCACTTTTTTCAATGATGCCTTATGCCGTCTTCACGGCCGCTCCAGAGACGAAATGATGGGTCTTGACTATCGACAGTATACCGATGAAGAGACGGCGAAAAGACTTGTCGACGCCTATCGTGAAGTTTATCAAACGGGAAAGCCGGCTAAAGGCGTTGGCTGGTGGACGACAACAAAAGACGGAAACAAAAAATATCTGGAGATATCCGCATCGTTACGAAAAGATTCATCAGGGAACCCTATCGGATTTCAGGGGATTGTCCGCGACATCACCGAGCGCAAACAAATGGAAGAGTCTTTACGCCTGAGTGAAGAAAAATACCGAACCATTCTGGAAAGCATCGAGGATGGTTATTACGAAGTAGATCTTGCCGGTAGTTTTACATTCTTCAACGATTCGCTGTGTAAGCTTACCGGCTACTCCAAAGAAGAATTGTTGGGATTGAATAATCAGCAGTTGGTTGATAAAACCACCGCCAGAGAAATTTACGCGATGTTTCGTAAAGTTTATCAGACCGGTGAGCCTTCCAAGGGATTTGATTGGAAAATGACAAGAAAAGACGGCGCCCAAAGATACGTGGAAGCCTCTGCATCATTGCTTAAAAATTCATCAGGTGATCCCATCGGATTTCGGGGAATAGTTCGTGACATTACTGAGCGCAAAAAAGTTGAAGAGCAATATCGTCTTCTGGCCGACAATATAACCGAGCACGTGTGGCTCAGAGACATAAAGTCTTTAAAAATAATCTATATCAGTCCGTCTGTAGAGAAAATGTATGGATATCCTTTGGATGAAATCAAAAATCTTCCTCTGAAAAAACTCCTGACGGAAGAATCTTTTCGGAAATTGGTGGATACCTATAGAACTGAAATACCCAAAGCCATGAAAACTCTTCCGCCTTCCGTCCATAAGTATTCCTTTGAAGCGCAAGCTCGTCACAAGGACGGTCATCTGTTGTGGATGGATAATACCATAAGTTTCCTGCGGGATAAAAACGGCGAGCTTAAATTCTTACTGGGGGAGACCAGGGACATTACCGAACGCAAACTGGCTCAAGAAGCCCTCGAGAACAGTGAGTCCCAGTATCGTCTGCTGGCCGACCACATGAAAGATCAGGTTTGGCTGATGGATTTGAATTTAAATGTAACCTATGTAAGTCCGTCAGTAGAAAAATTACTGGGATACACTTTTGAAGAAGTCAAAAAAATTCCCTGGGAAAAGCTTCTCATGGCTGAATCTTTCCAAAAAGCAATGGATTTATTTTCAGATGAAATGCCGATAGCATTGGCCGCGCCTTCGGACTATGTTTTTGACCGCTCAGTAGAATTGGAATTTAAATGTAAAAACGGTCGAAGGGTATGGGGGGAAATCAAATTCAGTTTCATCAGAGACGCGAATGGGAAGCCTGTTTCCATTTTAGGTGAAAGCAGAGAGATTACCGAACGCAAACAAATGGAAACCGCTCTGAAGAAAAGTGAAGAACGCTATCGCAGCGTATTCGAAAATGCCAACCTCCCGTTAGTGATCGTAGAAGATTCTCTGCTGATCTCCATGGTGAATGATCGATTTGTGGAAATGTCGGGATATGAAAAAGATGAAATAGAAGGCAAGATGAAATTCACGGATTTTATGGCGATGGGAGATCGTAATTCCATTATGGCATGTTTTTCCCGTCGCAAGGGCGACAAACCCGTCGAATACGAATGCCGGATTGCCCACCGTAACGGGAATCGCTTCGATGTCCTGATCCGTGTGGGACAAATACCGGGGACGGGGCAATTCATTGCCTCATTCACGGACATCACCTCCCGCAAGCAGGCTGAGGCAGCCCTCCTGGAAAGCCGTGAAAACCTCCACAAAGAAAACATTCGTTTGAAATCGTCCATCCGGGAACGTTACCGTTTCTGTGACATCATCGGCAAGAGTCAGGTCATGCAGGAGGTGTACGAATTCATCCTTCAGGCCGCCGCAACGCAGGCCAATATCATCATCTATGGAGAGTCGGGAACGGGAAAAGAGCTGGTCGCCAAGGCTATTCACGAAACGAGTGAACGAACCCGAAAGGCCTTTGTGACCGTTCATTGCGGCGCAATACCGGAAACCCTCATGGAAAGCGAGTTTTTCGGTTACAAAAAAGGAGCCTTTACCGGTGCCAGTATGGATAAGCGGGGCTATCTCGATGAGGCCGATGGCGGAACCCTTTTTCTTGATGAAGTCGGTGAAATCGGCCTGAATATGCAGGTCAAACTTTTAAGAGCAATTTCAGGTGACGGTTACACGCCGGTTGGCGGTAACATTATAAAAAAAGCGGATGTCCGGATTATTGCGGCGACGAACCGAAATCTTCGGGATTTAGTCAAACGGGGGATTATGCGGGAAGACTTCTTCTACCGGATTCACATCCTGCCGATTTATCTTCCACCGCTCAGAGAAAGAAAAGAAGATTTACCGCTGCTCGTTGATCATTTCATTCAGCACCATGATAAAAATCATCCTCCCTTGCCGGGAAATATTACGGAAGCCTTGATGAATTATGACTGGCCGGGCAATATACGGGAACTTCAGAATGTATTGCACCGCTATCTTACGTTAAAAAGGCTGGATTTTGCGGGTGGGCCGACAGTCACCCCTGAAATGTTGGATGACAGGCGCTTGACAAATGTTCAATCCATCAGAAGCGGCGTCGGGGAAAGCCCTTTAACTGTCAGCCAGACAACACCTTCCTGGAATTATGACAATAAAAATAATGTAGCAATGAACCTTAAAGCGAATGAAAAAGAACTCATCATGAAGGCGTTGGTAGAAAATAACTGGAATCGTCGTCGAACCGCTGCTGCTCTGGGAATCGATCGTAAAACTCTTTTCCGTAAGATGCTAAAACTCGGGTTGGAACAGAAAGCCGACCAGGATGCCCCCAAATAAGGGGGCATTGCGCCCCTAATATATTGAATAAATTGGGGCAAAATGACCATTCGTAATATTGATATTTGATTCCTGAATTTATTATTGAATTGTATTTCAAATAGTTAGAAGTCATTTATGTATCTTTAAAAAAAATGGCATAGTTAGTGCTATTTTTCATTTCCGATCTCACATCAGGGAATAAAATTCAGCCAGGAGGTTGTGAAATGAAAAAAGTATTAATCGTAGTTATGGTTCTTTTATTTGCTTTGCCCATGACGTCAATGGCCATCGGCACAAAATCGGCAACGAAGTATCCAATCATTCTTGCTCACGGTGCTGGATTTGAGTCAAATGTTCTCGGCATCATTGATTACTGGGGAAAGATTCCCAGTGCAATGAGAGATAACGGCGCGAAGGTTTTCATCACCAATGTAAGCGCCCTGGAATCCAAGGCCAATAAAGCCGCTCAATGGAAACCACAGGTTCTCGAGGTGCTGGCTGTGACCGGTGCTTCCAAAGTGAATGTTATCGGTCACTCTGACGGGTGCCTCTATACAAGATATGCCATTTCCAATCTGGGTCTGGACAAATATGTAGCCAGCCTAACGAGCATGGGGGGGCCGCATCGAGGCAGTGTTCTCGCGGATATCCTTATGGGAATTGGAGACGCCACCAAACTGACCAACGTGGTCGGCCCGATAATCAGCGGGGCGCTTTCCTTGATTAACAGCGGTGATTCAGAAGATGCTGTGGCTAACGGCTACGAATTAACACGTCCATATATGATCAATGTATTTAATCCCAATACCCCGGATATGCCCGGTGTTTATTATCAAAGTTATGCCGGCAAAATAACCAACGCTCTGGGCGGCGGGTTACTGTTGGCGCTTTGGGGAATTATGAAACCCTACGAGGGTGACAACGACGGCATGGTATCCGTCACGTCAGCCAAATGGGGAAATTTCAGGGGTGTCTTTGACGGCGGTTTCTGGTCAGGACTTGGCGGTGTCAATCATTTCGCCGAAGTCGGTGCGCTGGTGGTCGTGACACCCGGATATGATGCACCGACCGCGTTTGTCAATATTGCAGCTGACTTGAAAAATATGGGTTATTAATATAAAACTCTTCTGAAATGAGAGATTTACTTTAAGCAAAGTCATTTTAAAGCATGGTGAATCCTGGATATGATTCACCATGCTTTTTTTATTGGATAATAATCAGATTTCTTTCTGACACTTTCGGGGATGGAAACAACCATATGAGAAATAGAAAAATCATCATCAGCCTGTGCATTGCGGGTGCACTTTTTGCCGCTTTTTCCGGTTACTGGTTCTTTGCAAAACAGAGACAGGCTGTGTCCATCAATATCATCAACAAGAATAGTAAAATAACGCTCAAAGACATGAAGGAATATTTCAGTAACAATCAGTTTATGTCCGGGACGGAAGATCCGAATAAGTATTTTTCACAGACCATCGCCAATCCTAATACAGTAAAATTTTTCAAATATTTACAGATGAACATCAAAGCAGGCAATCTTGATGATCATTTAAAGGAAGTTGAAAAATATCTGCATTCAATCATGGAACAGGCAAAGGCCGATGAAATGTTCACTCTTTACAAAAAATTCTGCAATTATGAGATAGAGTTGGCAGATAAGGTTCAAAAGTGGCCGCATCCCAGGAACCCAGACGAACTCATACGGTATTTAAAGGATATTCATGAATATCGCAGGGAAACCTTTGGTTCGGAAATAGCTGATGCCATGTGGGGCATCGAGGTAAAAGGGCAGGAATATAATATCAGAAAAGGGGCCATCGTTCATGATGCGAACCTTTACGGGATTGAGAAAGAAAAGAAACTTAGTTTATTAAAGGATGAAATGTGGGGTACAGATCCCGAAAATGCTGAAGAACCTCCGAAGACGGATCCTGAGAAATATACAAGTTATCAGGAAAAGCAAGCCATTTATCAAAAAGATCTTCAGGAATTGCCGGCAGAACAACGCTTGGAGAAAATAAAGGAATTCCGAAAAGAATATTTTGCACCGGACCAGTTGGCAAGACTCGAACAGGTGGATGCTGAACTTGAAGCTGACAGAAAAAGGGAAGCCGATTACTACTCTCAGGAAAAAGCGATAATGAATAATCCTGGAATGACTGATGCTCAGAAAGAGGAAGCACTAAGAGAGTTACAGGACAATACTTTTGGAGACCAAGCCGAAGCGTTCCGCAGAAGGATGAACATTCAAAAAAATACAAATATAAAATCTCTCATACATAACAGCGAACGGTGAACTTGTCCCAAATCCGTTAGCCTTTTCGATTCAGGGCAATATTTCCGTCAAATTATCATTTTCAAGATTTTCGTGTAATATTTGTACGCGCTTATTTGTCAGAAAAGTTTGATTCTGTATTTTCAAGTTTGTTGTAATTTTTTTCTTCAGTAGAAAGATACCTGCGCCCTTGTTTTCTACTAATCCGTCTTAATCCCGCCCTTGAAGAGCGGGATTAAGACGGTGAATGAATATATATTTTTTGTTAGTATTCCTTTGCACGCGTTTCCCCTTGAAAGGGAAAAGGGGATGAGAAGACTACCCTTCTGTTTCCTTTGAAAATTTCCTGAAGAACATCACGAAAAGGATTCCCGCGATGTACATCTCCAGACCATACACACCGTTGACGATGAAGAGTGAACTGTAGAAGTCACCGATCTGGTCCTGGATGAGGATCGCGAGCGTCATGGAAAGGGCGGAGTTGCGAACACCGGTCTCAAAAGCGAGGGACCGGATCTGCTTTTCGGATACCCGAAAAATCTTCGCCACAACGATGGCAAACACCATGCCGGTGAGGGCTAAAATCAGGGGAGCAAGATAGAAGGAGAAACTGTAGCGGGCGGTGTCTTTCAGCGCGTTGAGATTTCCCACCACGCCCGTCACCATGATGAATAGGACCGTGATAATGCCCAGGATGGAGAAGAACGGCGCCGCTTTGAGCGCGACCTTCTCGAATTTGGCCCGCACCGTCATGCCGACTGCCAGTGGAACGATGACCAGCACGATGATGGTCTGCGCGATGAGCAGAGCCGGAACCGACGCTCCCGAACCGGTGTTCCCGTAGAGGGACAGGAGGAGCGGCGTGCAGAACATCGCCAGGATCGTCGAGATCGAGGTGAGGGAAATGGAAAGTGCCAGGTCGCCCTTGGCGAATTGTGTCAGCAGGTTCGAAGTAACGCCCGCAGGGCTTGCCGTCGCCAGAATCAGCCCCAGGAATATGAAGGGATAGGCCTGATAAAATCCGAACAGATAGCTTAGGCCTAACGCGACCAGAGGCATCAGGCCGTATTGGAGGACGAGTCCGATAACGATGCCCAGCGGCTTGCGGAAGACAAGGGCGAAGTCGCTGAGTTTCAGGGTCAGTCCCATGCCCACCATGACTAGAAAGAGCATGAGAACGATGGCTATCTTGAAAATGCGGTCGAAGAGAATCGCTTTTGGCTCCCCGCTGATCCGGGCGAAGGTATAGGTTTTGCCTTCGTGTTCTCCGGTAACCGTTTCGAGCGCGAACATCATCCTGTTTTCCGAGATTTTCTCATACTCGGCCGCGGTGCGCCCGCCTTCGGCCGGCAGTGATACGATGTACATGTCGCCTTCGCTTCCGCGTATGAAATAAAGCGCCTCGGTCTCGTCCTTCGCGGTCTTGACTTTCAGGATGCGGAGGTTGCCTGTCAGCTCCTTCTTTTGCGCAGCGGACCAGTCGAGCTTAAGCGAGCTTGTGTTCAGCCCGTCCACGAACGCGGCGTCTCCTTCGCTGATAATTTTTTTCGAAAGGTACTTGTAGAGTTCTTCTCCCTGCAATGATGGGCCGGCGGCCATAACGGCCGTTGCGGCAAGCATCAGTGTGCAGATAACAGCCAGGATAATCTTTCGAACTTTCATAAACATTTACCTCCGTAATTTTTTTGGTGTTGCCGGAATGATCCCGTGTGTCAAGGGGTACGGCTTGTTTTTTTTCTTTTCAGGATGCACCCTTGCCCGCACGGATCATTTCCATAAAGGCGTCGATGCGTGTTTGAATCTGCGCCTCGGAAAAACTCCGTTCATCGCACATATCGGCTTCAATCATCAATGAGGGAATGCCCCGTTCACGCTGTACGATTTTCTGGATGTCGTATTGCCCGAAAGAGTATGGCTTGCAACTGCGGTTGGAGTGCATGACGATTCCATCCGCCTGGTATTTGTCAATCATCGAAAGGACGATCTCGGCCATCTTGTCCACGCCGATATTCAAATAAATGCGCGTATAAGTTTCCGCCGCGGAGCCAATAAAATCATTCTGGTCAATGTATTTCATAGAACCGCACCAGGCCGAGGTGTAGGTGTCCGCGACCAGGGAGGCGTCGTGCTTGGCAAATTCCTGAGACAGCCATTTGAGACGGTACCAGATCGGCAGGTTGTCCCACAGCAGGCGATACTTCTCGCGGGGAATGGCGCCTTGCCCTGCGCTGGCACGCAGGCGCATTTCATCCCGGAGTCCCCGATAGAAGTCAACGGCCTGCTTCGTTCCCCGGAGTGTGACGATCAGAGCGAGATAGAAAAAGGCATCGAAGGCGGTCATGGGAGAGGGTCTGTTCATCGTCGTATCCAAAACCTCCTGCCAGAGCTGCTGTCCCTCGAAGGAAAGTTTGCCGACCTCCGCCATGCGGTCCCGATCCATTTTGCGGCCGGTAACATTTTCCAGGAAAACAATATATTCTTCCATCTGCCGCTGCACGTAGGTTTTCATTTCCCGCGTGAATTCCGTGTGGACGATGGGGGTGTCAAAAATGAACAGGGGCACCTTGAAATACCGGGCCTGCACCTCGTACCATTTAAGAACCGTCCCGCAGATGTTATTGCAGCACACCAGCATGTCCGGTGCCGGCAGCCCGCCGATGGGTCCGCCGTTGACGGTTGCGCAGGCAATGTCGCCGCGGGCGTACGAGCAAAGATCGCTCGAATAGCCCATATCCTCCGCCTTCTTGCATAAATCGACACCCATCTTACTGGCGCCGATCATGGCTCCGTAGTTTTCAGGGTAAACGGGGATGATATCCATGGCAATCAGCGGCTCGACCGGACCGCCGCTGGTGATCCAGGCCACTTTTTTATTATTGTCCCGGGCCGTTTTTGCGTCAATATAATAGGCGGTCATGATCTCCCGCATCTGTTTTGTGTAGCTGACGGTTTTCTTGTCGGTATTTTGTGTATCGGTCATGTTATCTCCTTTCACAGCATCTCTAAGAAAGATTCAAAGCGGGTCTTCAACTGCCCTTCGGCGGGCAGGGAATCATCGACTTCCACGTGCATCAGTGGAATGCCCGATTTTTCGAGACGCTCTTTGAGATAGGGGTAGTCGAAGGCATGGGGATCGCAGAACTTGGGCAGCAGGAAAATGACCCCCTGTGCTTTTTTTTCTTCGGCCAGTTGGATAATATGATCGGCGCGGCCGTCAAGGTCGGTATGCTTTGCCGGGCAGACCACCCGGTTCAGGAGCCGTTCGCCAATGCTCGAAAGCGGATCGCTTCCGGCGTCAGTCAAACCGGTAAAATAGCGTGCTCCGGTGCAGAAATCATCCCAGACAATTTCTCCTCCCGATTCTTCGATCATGACATAGACGTCGGGCTGATTGCACATGCCGCCCGCCATCAGGATGCGCTTCACGACGGCCGGTTTGATCCCGGCCGCACGCTCTTTCAAATCAGCGGCTGTTTCAGCCAGCATCACGGCCAATCGTTCCCGGTCCATGATCATGGACGCGCGTACAATGTTGTATAGATCCTCTCCCGGCATGAGCCGCGGATACAGGTTGCGGAGGTCATAGATCGCCCGAATGGATTGACGGATGGCGTTGGTGGTCGCGATCGCCTTTTGCACAGCATCATCGGAAATCTTTACCTTCAGTTTCTCGCTCAGGTCATCCCGGAATTTCTTCAGGACGTCGATCATATAGTCTTTGGCGCTTGCCGTATGGAGCTTGACGGGCAGGGTGATATCCAGATGCAAACCGAAGGGGATGTTCATCCGCCAGATGTCGGACAGCCGTTGCATGGAGTCGCAGGTATGCGGAAAAACCATGCCGTCCAGATAAGCCACGCGACCGGAGAGGCCCTCCTCCAGAATCCCGCGAACCACCGAGCAACAGTAAGACTGCAAGTGGGAATCAGCGAGGCTGATATGCTGTTTTGTGCCGAAAAGCCTCAGGGGATGAGCGCCCGCGGCCATGATAACTTCCTCAGGCGTGTAGGAACAGGTGTAGCCGATGATTTTCTTCCCCGATGCCTTTTTCAGTTGTCGGGCATAATCGGAAGGCGCTGAGACGGCGAGGCGGTATTCTTCCAGATGGTTCATTATTTTCCTCCCGTATATTTTCCAGCTCTACGGAGTTTTTCAATTTCCTGTTTTTCCAGTTCGGTGTAGGCAATCTTACCGACTTTCGTCAGCGGCAGTTTATCCGTGAACTCCACTTCCCGGGGGCAGGACCACTTAATTAGATGCTCACGGCAATAGTCAATCAGTTCCTTTTCCATTTCGGCAGATGCCTTGGCGGCGTCCTTCAGGACAACGAAGGCTTTGACCTTCTCCACCTGAGCTTCATCCGGCACGCCGATCACGCAAACCGATGCCACATCCGGATGTTTGTCCAGGCAGGCTTCTACCTGAACCGGATAAACATTCATGCCTGAAGACTTGATCATGCGTTTGAGACGCAGTTTATAATAAAAATAACCGTCTGCGTCCATGGTGAAAATGTCTCCCGTATGGAGCCAGACCTTACCATCAGCATGTGTTTTGAGAACATTGGCGGTCTCTTCCGGCTGCTCCAGGTAGCCCAGCATGACGGCCGGTCCGTGCAGGCAAAGTTCTCCTTCTGTGCCGACTGGAACTTCGTCGGTTGTGCCGATTTCAACTACCTTCGCCAGCATATCGGGGAACGGAATGCCCACGCTGCCTTCCCGGTATCCGTCAATCGGCGTGGACATGATACCCGTGACGGCCTCCGTCAGGCCGTAGCCTTCGACCAGTTGGACATTTCCATTTTGCTTTCGGACGACCTCTTCAAATCTTTCCTTAACGGTCCGCGGCAGGGAATCGGCGCCCGAGGATGCATTCTTCAGACAGCTCAGATCCGTGCTCTGGAATACTTCATTCTTGGAGAGGGCATCATAAAGAGTCGGCACCCCGACAATAATGCTGGGGCGTTTTTTGCGAATAAGATCGGCTACGTTCTCCGGCGTAAACTGGGGAACCAGAACGCTCTTGGCGCCGCCCATGAAGGCCGCATTGCAGCAAACGCCCAAACCGAAACCGTGGAAAATAGGCAGGATGGCCAGAACGCAAGAATCCTCCGCCATCAATGCGCCGCCGCCCCAGTTGGCCACCATGAGTCCTTCACTGATGAAATTGTAGTTCGAGAGCATGATGCCTTTGGGGAAGCCCGTTGTCCCGCCGCTGTAAAGGATGACGGCCATTTCATCCGTGTGCATGTCCGCTTTCGGCGCCTGCGGGTGCGGAGCGGTCATGAGGTCTTTCCACCACCGGACGGCCGGTCCCGCTTCCGGCACGGGTTTTTCCGCCATGGGCTGTCCCTGCGTCAATTGGTCAAAGATTTCTGTCAGGATAAGCAGTTCCAGCGGTGTCTTCTCCGGAAGGTTTTTGAAACTGTTATGAAACAAATCCAGCGTCAAGGCAACCCGGCTTTTGCTGACATTCAGATAATAGGCGATTTCGGCGGGCGTCGAGAGCGGGTGGATCATGCTGGCCACCACGCCAAGCTTATTGGCGGCGTAAAAGCAGATGATGCCCTGCGGGGATGTCGGCATGGAAATCGTGATCCGGTCGCCCTTCTTGAGGCCGAGCGAGGCAAGCGCGTTGGCGCAGATATCAATATCCCGCGCAAACTGGCGGTAGGTTGATGTGTAATCAAAAAAATCATAAGCGATGCGGTCCGGATATTTTTCGACCGACTGCATCAGGGCTTCGTACATCGTCACGCGGGGATAATCGATCGTTTCCGGTACATTTTTATAAAACTTCAGCCAAGGCTTTTGATTGGACATAATTTTTCTCCTTTCGGTTTAAATATAAAATTTTCTATTACTGCTTATACTGCAGATTTAATGCCAAACTGTAAATCAATGAAATAATTAGATTATTAATATACCCTCCCTTTTCCACGTTAAAACATGTTGCATCATGCAAGAGAACTGTCATATAAATAGATTATTCAAGGAGAAAAAATGGACTTGATTCAAAAATATCTGATGAAAGATATCGCTGTTCTTTTGAATTGCATTGACGAAGCCATTTTAATCGTCGATCGCGACGCCAACATTTTGAAGTACAACGAAGCCTTCAGCAGGCTGACCGATCTGATGGGACGCTCGCTCGTCGGGATGAATCTTAAGGACATCGTAGCCAGCGGAATACTGAGAGAATCAGCGGCTCTCAAGTCGCTGGAAGTCAAGAAAAAAATTGATATGAACCTGACCTACGAAACCGGACAGACGGCTACGTGGACTTATATCCCGGTATTCGACGAACGGGGTGAACTCGTTATGACCGTCGGAACCGGCCGGGACATGACAAAACTCGTGACTCTGGAAAAAAAGCTCAAAATTTCAGAAACGATCATATCCCAGTATGAGGGCAGAAACTTAAAGATGGCCGGGGACTTCGGCAAGGTAGAAATCATTTACTCCAGTACCGTCATGCAGCAGGTCATCCGCCTGGGATGGAAGGCGGCCGCCACGTCTTCCCCCGTTTTGATCTGGGGCGAAACAGGCGTCGGCAAAGAAATCATGGCGTCTTTAATCCATCAGCTCAGCGACCGCAAAGACAAACCGTTCATTGCCATCAACTGCGCCTCCATACCCGATGATCTTCTGGAAGCGGAATTATTCGGATATGAAGAAGGTTCATTTACCGGCGCAAAAAGGAGTGGCAAGAAAGGCCTCCTGGAAGAGGCGCATGAAGGAACGCTCTTTCTGGATGAAATCGGTGAATTACCCTTGAAAATGCAAAGCAAATTATTGCGCTTCCTCCAGGAGGGAAATTTCAAGAAGATCGGCAGCAACAAGACGCAGGCGGTGGATGTTCGCATCCTTTGCGCGACGAATCTCACCATGGACCAGCTTATGAACAGCAAACATTTCCGGCAGGATCTCTTTTACCGGCTCGCGGTGATCCCGGTTTTCATTCCGCCGCTGCGTGACAGGCAGGAGGATATCCAGCCCCTGATCCTGCATTTCATTCAAATCTTCAACGCAAAATATAAAACAGACATCAAGCTTCCGGAGAAACTGATGAATCGGCTCTATGCTTATGAATGGCCGGGCAACGTGCGGGAGTTGAAAAATGTTATTGAGCGTATGGCGATCATGCATGCTTCGCAGGAGTTGAGTGAAGAAGATCTGGAGCTGGTCCTGAATATCAATCCCCGTCAGGACAGCAGTGTCCGGGATCTTCCGGCGCCTGAACCCGCTATGCCCGTTCTGCCGCCTTCCCTGCCCAAGGCGATGGAACAGTTTGAAGAAAAATGGATCAGGCAGGCTTATCAAATGACGGGCAGCATTGTTGGCGCCGCAAAATTATTGGGCATTAACCCGTCCACCATTCATCGCAAGTTAAAAAAGGGGATTCTTCGACTCGATTGATTCAGGCGTTGTTCTTGCATCATGCAACAGGGCTCTTGCACGATGAATCCGTACACTGTAAAGGTAGCGCATCACATCTTGATGGTGACATTATTAGCGCAGCGGCTCAGAGCAGATTAAAAACTTAAACTTTAAGTATTCAGTTGAAAGCGGTTCCCGCTTCACTCCGGTTGTCTTCTGTTTAGCTCCCTATCAACAACTATCATTGAATCAGATCATCATAGCAAAAATCTATCAATATCTTCTATCCTTTCGACTGAAAAATATTAGCGGATTTTTTTGAAAAATGATAGTTCATGCAGCAATCATAGCACCACAAAGGATTTGATATGGAAAAAATCAGACTGGGCATCAGCTCCTGTTTACTGGGCAACAATGTCCGCTATGACGGCGGGCATAAACTGGACCGATTTTTAACCGATACGCTGGGCAAATATGTGGACTATGTCCCGGTTTGTCCTGAAGTTGAATGCGGATTGAGTATTCCCAGACCTTCCATGCGCCTGGAAGGCAATTCGGAGGCGCCAAGATTAATTGTTACCAGTACCCGAGAGGATCTGACCGAACGCATGAAAACGTGGGCGAAAAAACGCATCGCCGATCTGGAGAAAGAAGACCTCTGCGGTTTCATTTTTAAAAGCGACTCGCCCAGCAGCGGCATGGAGCGGGTAAAAATTTACAATGAAAAATCCATGCCGGTGAAAAACGGCGTTGGCATATTCGCCAAAATTTTCATGGAGCATTTTCCGCTGCTGCCGGTGGAAGACGAAGGCCGGTTGCACGATCCCGGCCTGCGCGAAAATTTTATTGAAAGGATATTCGCTTTAAAAAGATGGCGGGAAACATTAAGCGCGAAAAATTTCAAAAAGAGCCTGATTGATTTTCACACCAAGCATAAATTACTGATCCTCGCGCACAGCACCAAGCATTATCAAATGATGGGCAAACTGGTGGCGGCGCAAAAAAACTTCTCTGCAAAAGATATCCAAAAGCAATACCAGGATCTGCTTCTGGAGGCTTTGAAAAATAAAGCGACACCGGCCAAACACGTCAACGTCCTTCAGCATATGATGGGCTATTTTAAGGAACAATTGTCCGGCGATGAAAAGAAAGAACTGCTGGAATTGATTCATGCTTATCGCGACGGATATATTCCTCTGATTGTGCCGGTAACGCTGATCAGCCACTATGTCCGTAAATACGACGAACCCTACTTAAAAGAGCAGGCCTATCTGAATCCGCATCCGTCAGAGCTCCAGTTGAGAAATCATGTTTGAAAAATTTCATCTTGACATCCCTTTATTCGCTGTGCTACGGAAATTTCCACTGTAAGGTATGGATCAATAAATGTTTAAATTATTTTCTAAAAACAACTGGTGGTGGCAGATTTTAAATGTCTGCCCATAAGCTCACATAGAACGAGCATGGGCAGGGAAGCTCCTTCCCATGACTCTTTCAAAAGACACAACGCCATGGGAATGCAAGTCCATGGCGTTTTTTATTTCAGGAGAATTATATTTTATTTAAAGGAGAAATAATATGGAACAGGTAAAAGTAGTATTGCAGGACCGTGAAATACCCAAGAAATGGTATAATATCATGGCGGATCTGCCTACGCCGATGAAACCGCCTCTCCATCCGGGCACCGGTCAGCCGGTAACCCCCCAGGATCTGGCGGCAATCTTCCCGATGAACATCATTGAACATGAAGCATCCAATAAGCGCTGGATCAAAATTCCTGATGAGGTTCTGCAAAAATATCTGTTGTGGCGTCCTTCGCCTCTTTACCGTGCCTATAATTTTGAAAAACTGCTCAATTGCCCCGTCAAAATTTATTATAAAAATGAAGGGGTGAGTCCCGCGGGTTCACACAAGCCCAATGCCGCGGTGCCGATGGCTTACTATAACAAGGTTGCGGGAACAAAACGGCTGACGACAGAAACCGGCGCCGGCCAGTGGGGCAGTGCCTTGTCCATGGCCTGCCAGATGTTTGGTCTGGACTGCCGCGTTTATATGGTAAAAATCAGCTATGAACAGAAGCCCTACCGGCGCCTGATGATGAACACCTGGGGCGCGGAATGTATCCCTAGCCCCAGCACGCTGACACAAGCCGGGAGAGACTTTCTGGCCAAATACCCGGATTCCCCCGGCAGCCTGGGTGTCGCCATCAGCGAAGCCATCGAAGACGCGGTCACCAGCAAAGTTAAGACTCATTACGCGCTGGGCAGTGTGTTGAATCACGTGTTGATTTATCAGTCCATCATCGGCTTGGAAGCGGAAAAACAGATGCAGAAACTCGGCATTTACCCGGACGTCGTTCTGGGATGCTGCGGCGGCGGAAGCAATTTTGCCGGCATCGCCGCGCCGTTTGTCCGTGATAAAATTCACGGAAAAAATGTGAAGATCGTCGGCGCCGAACCGTCCTCCTGTCCGACCATGACCAAGGGCCCCTTCGCGTATGACTTCGGCGATCTCGCTCAGAAAACACCGCTGCTGCCCATGTACACGCTCGGCCACGATTATGTGCCGGCGCCGATTCACGCGGGCGGTCTGCGCTATCACGGCATGGCGCCGATCGTCAGTCATCTGGTCAGAGAAAAACTGGTCGAGCCGAGAGCTTATGATCAGTTAAAAACCTTTGACGCGGGCGTCAAATGGGCACGCTCCGAAGGATTCATTCCGGCTCCGGAAACCAACCATGTTCTGGCGGCGGTCGTCGATGAAGCCATGCGCGCCAAGAAGGAAGGAAAGGAAAAGACCATCCTGTTTAACTGGAGTGGTCACGGCATCATCGATCTGGCCGCATACGATGCGTTTTTCGCAGGAAAATTAAAGGCTTATGAATTACCCGGTCATGAGATCGAGCGCGCATTAAGAGCCATTAAAAATTTCCCCAAACCTTAATTACATCTTAAAGCTGTAATTTGATAATCCCCATCCGCTTTGGCGGATGGGGATATCTCGGCAAAGCCGCTGAAAATCAACCCTAATAATTTTAATGCACTGACATGGCATCTACATATTTTTTAATAATTATGAGATGCAAATCCGGTTACGCCCCGATTTTTTAGCTTCATACAATGCTTGATCGGCTCTGACAAGAAGCTGTTCAGGATTGTCATCGGGCAATAATTGGGCAACACCAATGCTGATAGTCACATGAATTATTTTGTCTCCAACCGGATTAAACGGTGTTTTTTCAAAACCGGATCGGATGCGCTCGGCAATGTCGAAAGCCGTATTTTTATCCGTATTATGAAGAATGGTCACAAACTCTTCTCCGCCGTAGCGACAGGCGATATCCTCTCCCCGTAAGACCTGAACCAATAATTTGCTCAAAGCGGACAGCACCTTATCACCTTCCGGATGACCATAGGTGTCGTTAAAATTTTTAAAATGATCCACATCCATCATTAGAACAGACAAAGGCGTATTACTTCGGCGGGTTTCGTGAATTTTTTGCTGCAGTGAAGCGTTGAGATACCGCCGGTTGAACAGTTGTGTCAGTTCATCTGTAACACTGATAGCCTGCAGTTTCTCCTGATTCATGCGTAATTTTTGTTCCTCATCACGCATCAGGCGGAAACGGTATCCCAGTGCAAGAGACAGCAGCACGGATTCAACCGAACTGCCGAAAAGCATGGCATGCCGGGTGAATACATTATTGGGAAGAAGCCCATAAAATCTCATAAAGAAAATAACGGCTGCAATGAGAAGCAGACTGATGGCGATAAGATAATAAAAGGCCGGTCTGAAACCAGAGCGTAGTGATGCAATGGCTGCAGAGGCTATAACAACGGTGGAGATCTGCGCTAAAAGATAAACAAGATTATTTCCTATTCCAAGAAATTGAAAAATACAAAGCAAAATAATAACCATTGCTAAAACGGCGATCCCTTGCAGAACAACATCATGCCGGGGGGCTGTTTTTACTGTCTTGAGAAACGTCTTTGCAAATAGGGCGGCAAATAATGTTGCACCTGCTGCGAATATCAGGACGTAGTTGCTCGTTAAATTGCCAAATGAAAGCCAGAAAAAACGAAACAACCCAAATAATATACATTGCCAGGTCAGCAAAAAGAAGACATAGAAAACATAGTAGATATAAGATTTGTCGCGTGTGTACAGGTAAAGAAGCAAGTTATGCAGCAACATAGCAACAAGGATTCCCGCACAGAATCCAAGGATAAGAATGGAAATGCTTATTTTTTCCCGGAAAGCATTTCCATTCAATAAGGTTGCTCGAAAACGAGCATCATAGGGACCAGAGATGCTGAGCAAGATAGCACGGGATTTATCCAGATTATCAGGCAAAACAAATGTCGGGTATAAGAATCGAATTTCACTGCTTTCTGCGCCTTCCATCCAACCGCCTTTCAGCTCAATCGTGTCGGTTGCATTGTTTTTGATAACGGGAATGTAAAGTTTTATCGATCCCAAAATGGTGTTATCGAACATCAGATATAATGGGTGGTTGGTTATTGTTTGAGCGTCTTGGTTACCAATACCGGAGATATGGAATTTGCACCAGAGCGTTGCTTTACGACTAAGCTTAAATGAGCTTTTGCTATGCTGTTGAAACGGCAATGGACTCTGCGCAATATCTTTATATCGTAGCGTATTTGAATTGTCTTGCAGGTATTCTGAATGTTCCGCAATTTCTACGATGGGATTGTCATCACTTACTGAAATTACAGACGCAATGCTGTTTGCTTGTACGAACGACGGCACAATGAGGGAAAAAAGAATCACGATTGACAGAATATTTTTATACATTACCAAACGAAGCGCCATGGGAATACTTTCCTGTCTTTTAAAAATAAATTCATTTGGCAGCGCGGGCTACAGGCAACACAACTCATCTTGCTAAAATATTTTCTAATTAAGAAAAATACCATTAATTGGCTTGTTTGTAAAAAAAATATTAAAAGATATTTAAACACAGGCGGCCGCTAAAGTCTCAAAATAAAGAATTAGGGAAAATGAGTGTAGTGCGGATTTATCAAAGGTGTTTTATGTCACGGCCTTGATATATTAAGAATCTTTTAGCAGTCTATTATTAGCGGATAGAAATAAGACTAACAATGAAGAAAAAAATGATATTACAAGAGATGCTTACAGAACTGGATAGATTTTACTTCTTGACGGTTTTGCTTTTTTAAGCCAAGTTTTTAATTCATGAAAACGCGGTACGATAACAAATTAATCCGTTGCCCGAAATTGGGCGATGAAATGACATTTTCCTATTGTCTTCAGGAATCCGGTGAATTGCCCTGCGCTCGTATTATCCGTTGCTGGTCGCCTTGTTTTGATGTAGAAAAAATTTTAAAAGAAACCATGGAACCGGAGCAATGGAATAATTTTACCCATATAAAATCACCGGATAAAATGACAAGTCTTATCGAGTTAATTGCAGCGGCGAAGGCAAGAAAATGAAGACTCTGGATTTATTCGATCAGGGAGATTCCGGCAACATCAAAGACGCGGCACCGCTTGCCGAAAGAATGAGGCCGCAGACGATTTCCGAATACATCGGTCAACGTCATCTGCTGAAAGAAGGATCGCTGCTCAAACGGGCCATTGATTCTGACAAACTTTTTTCAATGATTTTCTGGGGGCCGCCCGGTTCCGGAAAAACGACCCTGGCCAGAATTCTGGCCAATGAAACCAAATCCAAATTTGTCAGTTTTTCCGCTGTTCTTTCCGGTGTAAAGGAAATCCGGGCAGTCATTGACGAAGCCAGAGAATTGCTGGAAAGAAAAAACATCAAGACCATCCTGTTTGTTGATGAAATTCACCGTTTCAACAAAGCCCAGCAGGACGCTTTTTTGCCGCATGTGGAAAGCGGTCTGATTACATTAATTGGAGCGACGACGGAAAATCCATCGTTTGAAGTCATTGCTCCCTTGCTTTCACGGACACGGGTGCTGGTTTTAAGACCTTTTTCAGAAGGTGATCTGCTGGCCATTCTGGAGGCGGCACTTAATAATAAACAAAAAGGTTTCGGGAATATCGCTGTTAAAATCGACACCGATGTTCTTCGTTATATTGTCAGCCTGGCTGATGGTGACGCGCGCACAGCTTTGAATAATCTGGAAGCCGTTGTTTCCATGGTGCAGAATCTTCCGGAAGGTCAAAAAATCATTTCTCTGCAATTCGCTCAGGACGCCCTGCTGAAAAAGTCGCTTTTATACGACAAAGATGGCGAAGAACATTACAACTTAATCTCCGCTTTGCATAAAAGCATGCGCGGCAGCGATCCCGATGCCGCTCTTTACTGGCTGGGACGAATGATTGCCGCCGGAGAAGATCCTCTTTATATCGCCAGGCGAATGGTGCGGTTCGCTTCGGAAGATATCGGCAACGCTGATCCGCAGGCTTTGGTTGTTGCTATGGCCGCCCAGCAGGCTTTTCATTTCATCGGTCTGCCGGAAGGTGAACTGGCCCTGGCCCAGGCGGTTGTTTATCTGGCAACCGCCCCCAAAAGCAATGCACTTTACGTCGGCTACGGTAAAGTTAAAAACACCATTAATGAAAAGGGATATTTGCCTGTGCCTCTGCACATTCGCAACGCGCCGACCAAGTTAATGAAAGAGCTCGACTATGGCAAGGATTATAAATATGCCCACGATTATGCAGATTCCTATGTTTCTCAAGAATATCTTCCGGAAGAAATCAGGGGACAGATATTTTATCAACCCAAAGGGGTTGGTTTTGAAAAAACCATTAACGAAAGATTAAATTACTGGCGACAAAAGAAGAAAAATAATGAGCCTTGATTTTCCAAAGGAAAATCTTAGAGCGAATTATCCCGCCACCTTCAGGTGGCAGGGACGAGCTTCAGTGCACTATGTTTCTGAAACTGGGGTATCATTAACAGAAAAGGGAGGCCTGGTCGGAGCCTCCCTAAACATGAAGAGCGAAGGATTTTTTCCTTCAAGGTTGTTTTGTTGTCGGCTAATCATACCCGTTATTTCTCAGTCGACAAACTACCTGAACGTCTACAAAGCATTTGTTGTGCCAAAAGCAGCGTAAAAATTATAAATTATTGATATAACTATATAAATAATTGAGAAAGCATTTATGGCCGGTTATTGATAGTTGTTTGTTGAGGCAATAAATGTCGAACCCCCCTTTTTATTTTTATAAATAATCAATAAATACAAATATTTATATTTTATTGCGACGATGGATACAAACTCGACAAAAATGTCGGATATTTTATAATAAGTTGACTTTTTTGTTAAAAAGCTTAAAATAACTCACAAAATCAATTCTAAGGATACCAATGCGTTTTTTCAGAAAGAAAGAATTAATCATTCGACGTAAAGCCAAATACAATGATCCCTTTCTTCAGCCCCTGGCCGTCGCCATTGTCAGCGCCATTCTAGTTATTCTCATCGTTGTTATGGGATTCCTGGAAATCAGACGGAATGAAAAAAATCTGCTGGCTTTCATGGAAGATCAGGCATTGAATACGATTGGCGTTTTGCAACGCATGACCGAGGAAAACTTCAGAAGCATCAATGCTCCCGAACAGCAGAGTTCCGAATCTAAAACCGCCCGTCAGGAAGAGGCTGCTTATTCAAAAAAATGGGTGGCTGAAGCAATTACCAGTCTGGCTTTCAATCTGGATGAAGAATGGAAAAAAGGCAACATCAACAATAATGACCTGTCCCGATTTGCCGAGGACAACAATTTTGCATACGTCGGATTGTTGAATTCAAAAGGCAACGCGGTTTATCAAAGTGGCCATCTGCAGACCAATATACTGGATAAAGATGATCTGACGGAAAAGGGTCGCAAATTATCGACACTGGAATTGATAGAGCTAATAGAACAATCCCGGATAAAACAAAAAAAAGTGCCGGGAGGATTCATCGGCATTACCCGTCGGGATAAGAGCGGCACGGTTGTCATCAGTCTGGATAAAAAAGGAATCATTTACTGGAGTTTGAAGGTTGCCGGCGAAAAGGGAATGAACAAAATCGGCGAGGGCCACGGCATCATCTATATGCAAATCATCAATAATCAAAATAAACTTTTAAGCAGTGTCGGCTCTAAAGCACCCAATCTAAGGAATAATAACTTAATATTTAAAGATATTCTGTCCGGTAAAATTAAAGTTGCCAGTTCTAAAGTCAACGATGATAAAAATCAGATTCTTGACTTTGCCGCGCCGCTGTTTCTGGACAAAAAAATAGTCGGCATTGTGAGAATCGGATTGGATCGCAGTTCCATGGATAAAATTATTACCGAGAGCCGGCAGAATATCTTTCTTTTCTCACTTTTTATTGTTGTCATCGCTTTATTATCCATGTGGCTGTTGTATCATGACCAGAACCGTCACATGGCCGGTGTTGTGGAAATGGAACGCCAGCTGGAAAAAGCGGAAAGATTATCCTCTCTGGGACAACTGGCGGCAGGCGTCGCCCATGAAATCCGTAATCCGTTAAACGCCATAAGCATTGCCGCTCAAAGGCTCAACCGGGACTTTGCTCCTTCCGATACGAAAAAAGCGGAAGACTTTAATAATCTCTCCGGCATTATCAAGGATGAAATCAAACGTCTCAACGGCATTATTGAAGAGTTCCTTACGTTTTCCAAAAGTCGCCGGCTGGATTTTCATAAATTTTCCGTCACAGAGCTTTTGCAAAAAATTGTTAATCTCATGAAGGAAGAAGCTTCCTCAAAAGGAATTACGATTGAAACAAACTGGAAACAGAAACCCGCTCAAATTCCCATGGATGTCAATAAACTTCAACAGGCTTTTATCAATTTGATCAAAAACGCGATGGAATCCATCACAGAAGAAAAAGGAAAGGTTTTGATTACTGTTGACAAAGAAGGTCAAAATTACATTGTTGTCAAGATAGCGGATACGGGTTGCGGCATGACGGAAGAAGAAATCAACAAGATTTTCAATCCTGAATATACAACGAAAGAAAAGGGTGTCGGTTTGGGCATACCACTGGCCTTTGAAATTATCCGCGGGCACGGGGGAGACATACAGGTCACCAGCCGGAAGGACAAAGGAACAACTTTTGATGTTATTTTACCACGGGAAAGATTCAACGAGATATCTTAAAAAAATAAAGGATTTCAATCCATGCAGAAACTGAGTATTCTGATTGTTGACGACGAAAAATCTCAACGAGAGCTCCTGAGTGATTTTCTTCGTTCCGAAGGCCATTCAGTAACAGAAGCTGACAATGGTGAAAAAGCGATCAAAACCGTCTTAAGCGGGCATTTTGATTTAATTCTTCTGGACTACAAAATGCCCGGGATGAGTGGACTGGAAGTTCTCAAGGAAGTAAAACAAATCAATCCGGAAATAGACGTGGTGATCATCACCGCTTATGGAACCGTGGAAACAGCCGTTGAAGCCCTGAAAGCCGGCGCTATTGATTACCTGACCAAACCGATCGTGGAACTGGATGAGTTAATCATTCTCGTGAACAGAATAGCGGAACGAAGACAGCTCATTCAGGAAAACAAGCTTCTCAAAGAGGATTTGAATAAGCGTGGCGTCACCGCGGATAAAATAATTTACAAAAGTCAGCGCATGGCAGAAATTATCAATCTGGCCGGACGAGTTGCCGCCAGCAAAGCATCCGTGCTGATTCAGGGAGAGAGTGGGACGGGCAAGGAATTGCTGGCGCGGCTGATTCATCAATTGAGTCCCCGTGCCGACAAACCTATCGTCATTGTTAATTGTGTTGCCCTGCATGAAAACCTCCTGGAAAGCGAATTGTTCGGTCATGAAAGAGGAGCTTTTACCGGAGCGTCCGCCCGACGGATCGGCCGGTTTGAAGAAGCCGACGGCGGCACAATCTTTCTTGATGAAATCGGAGAGCTCAGTCCTTCCATTCAGGTCAAACTTTTACGTTTCCTGCAGGAACGGGAATTTCAACGTCTCGGCAGCAATGTTAATTTGCGCGTTGATGTCCGGTTTATCAGCGCCACGAATCGTGATCTGGACATACAGGTTGCCGAAGGAAATTTTCGCGATGATTTGTTTTACCGGTTAAAAGTCGTTACCATATCTTTGCCGCCGCTGAGAGATAGAAAAGAAGACATACCGGTTTTGATTGACTATTTTGTGGATAAATTCGCCAAAGAAAACGGGAAAAATGTTAAAGGTTTTACGGCTGAAGCCAGAGACTTGCTTTTGAAATACGACTATCCGGGCAATATCCGCGAACTGGAAAATATCATGGAACGGGCTGTCGTAATTGCCCGGGAGGAATACATCACCACCAACGACCTGCCGTTCAAAGCAGATTTCCTGGCAGAAGATTCAGAAAAAAAACCTTTCAGTGCTTTAAAGGAATCATTGGATGAACTCGAAAAGAAGCTCATCATCGACGCGATGGACAAGGCACAGGATAATCAAACCAAAGCCGCCGGCATTTTGGGAATATCAGAACGGATGCTGCGCTATAAGCTGAAGAAATACGATCTAAAAAATTAAGAGGTCTGTGGGATGGTGGTGTGATTTCTTTTTGTGTTCATGCGAGCATTAAAACATTTAACCAGAATGTAGAAAAGAGTGGAGTATGTCATGCGCGTTATCATCATTGGAGCTGGTGAAGTCGGATACCACATCGCTCAAAAGCTGTCCGACGAGAAAAAGGATGTTGTTTTAATCGAAAGGGATCCGGGAAAGGTCCGGCGGATTAACGAAAATCTTGACGTTCAGGTATTTCAAGGATCCGGGACAAGTCCCAAAACACTCCGTTTAGCCGGTATCCAGGATGCGAAACTTCTGGTAGCAGCAACCGACATTGACGAAGTCAATTTGCTCGCCTGTCTTTTAGCCAGAAGCCTTAATCAGCACACCGTCAAAATCGCCCGAGTCAGAAGCCAGGAATATATTCAGGAAAAATCTTTATTCAGTAAAGATATTCTCGGCGTTGATCTGATTATCAACACCCAGAGCATGATGGTGAATACCATTCTCGGCCTGATTGATGTGCCGGGAGCGTCGGAGGTGATTGATTTCCTGGGAGGCGAGATTAAGCTGGTAAGTTTTTTGATATTAAACGACTCACCTCTTGCGGGGAAAAAACTCAGTGACTTTAACATGCATAAAGAAGAACTGCTTATCGGTGCGATAGTCCGCGGCCACAAGATTCTCATTCCCAGCGGTAATGATATCATTCACCCTCTGGACCTCGTTTATTTGGTCATCAAAAAATCGGAGATTACTCAAACTCTAAAACGCCTCAATATGAAAGCAAAAGTGACTAAAAACATCATTATTGTCGGCGCCGGGGGAACAGGGATGGCCGTCGCAAAAGCTCTGGATAAACCTTATTTGAACGTAAAAATCATTGATAATGACGGAAGGAAATGCAAAGACGCCAATCTGCAGTTGAAGCATATTACAGTTATTAAAGGTGATGGCGCTGACCGCGATCTTCTCCGCGAAGAAAATATCGGAGACATGGATATGCTGATTGCCGTTACCGGAGATGAAGAAAGTAATGTTCTGATATCATTGCTAGCCAAGGAACTCGGAACCAAACGCACCATTACCCGCGTCAGCAAGATGAGCTACATGCATATTGTTTCGGCCATCGGCCTGGACACGGTTATCAATCCCCGGATGTCTGCCGTGAGGGCGGTCCTCCAATATCTGCGCAAGGGGAAAATTATTTCCGTGGCGCCTCTCAGGGAAGAACAAGCCGAAGCCATCGAAGCGGAAGCCCTGGAAACGTCAGATATCGTCAACACCCCTCTGTCCAAAGTTGACTTCCCTCCGGGGGTTATCGTAGGTGCCATTGTGCGGGGAGATGAAATTATCATTCCCAGGGGCAGTACCGTTGTTCTTCCTCATGATCATCTGATTATTTTTGCCATGCAACAAGTTATCAACAAACTGGAAGGGCTTCTCACGGTCAAACTGGAGTATTTTTGATGAATTTTCGCCTTATTTTTTACCTGGTGGCTGTTGTGGTTATCTATCTTGGATTATCCATGAGCCTGCCTCTTTTTGTTTCGCTTTATTATAATGATGGCAGCGCTCTGGCCATTGTTATTTCCATGCTTGTCACTTGTGGCCTTGGTGGCATAGTATTTTTTATGACCCGCGGCCATCATGATTATTATCTGAACCATCGGAGTGGCATGGCCATCGTCACCCTGGGATGGATCGCTGCCGGACTGACCGCGACGCTGCCGTATCTTATTTCCGGAGCGATTCCAAATTTTACACAGGCCTATTTTGAATCCATGTCCGGATTTACAACGACGGGCGCCAGCATTCTGAAGAATATCGAGGCGCTTCCTCCAGCCATGCTTCTGTGGCGGGCTCAGACCCAGTGGCTTGGAGGTATGGGCATCATCGTTCTGTCTATTGCCATTCTTCCTTTCCTTGGTATCGGAGGCATGCAGCTTTATAAGGCAGAAACTCCGAGTCCTGTGGTTGATAAATTGACGCCTCGAATATCCAGCACGGCGAAAGTTTTGTGGAAAATTTACGTGATCATGACGATGACACAAATCATCCTCCTTCTTTTTGGCGGCATGTCTCTTTATGATTCCATCTGTCACAGCTTTACCACGATGCCTACGGGGGGCTTCTCAACAAAAAACGCCAGCGTCGGACATTATCAGAGCATCTATATTGATTTTATCATTATGATGTTCATGTTTTTGGCGGGAATCAATTTTTCACTTCATTACAAATTGATTAATGGTCATCCCCGACAGTTTTTTCGTGACCCGGAGCTTCGTGTCTATTTCGGTATCACCGGTATATTTATTCTGCTTGTCTTCCTGGATGTTTACGGAACCATCTATCCCCGGCTTCTTGATGCTTTCCGTTATGCTTCTTTCCAGGTTGTTTCGATTATCACAACGACCGGATTTGCCACAGCGGACTATGAAAAATGGCCCGACTTTTCACAGCTCGTTCTCTTTTTCTGCATGTTTTTGGGCAGCATGGCCGGGTCAACCGGGGGAGGCATCAAGATTATGCGGCTCATCCTGCTGGTCAAGCACTGCTACCAGGAAATTTTCCACATCATACATCCGCACGCCACAACCATAGTAAAACTCGGCAATAACCCCGTTTCGCAAACAATCATACGCAGTATCTGGGGATTTTTCCTGCTCTATGTGGCCATTTTTATTATCGGAGCGATTGCTTTGGCAGCCCTCGGTCTGGACGTGATTTCATCTCTTACCGCAATGGCGACATGTCTGGGAAATGTAGGTCCCGGGTTGGGCAGTGTTGGTCCGATGGATAATTTTGCCGGCGTTCCTATTGCTGGGCAATGGATACTGATCTTTGCCATGCTTCTGGGACGTCTGGAAATTTATACGATTATTGTTCTGCTCATACCGGCCTTTTGGCGAAAATAATGCGGCCGCAAGAAATATCAGGAACAGGCCCGGTGTTTCAATACACATCATGATGCTAAAAAAACGCTGGTAATCCGGCTTTTTTGTGACAGTTTCGATCCTGCTCTGTAAGAAAAACTTTATTTTTAACGGGAAGTCACTGAGAATAACAAAATCTGATAATGATAAATCTTGAATTATAAATTTTTATTTGTTAGAAAGAGCAGCCTTGAAATTATGATTTATGGCAGACGAAAACTTTGAGGGTTCTTTGATTTTATAAAATTTGCGGAGAGATGTCCGAGCGGCTGAAGGAGCACGACTGGAAATCGTGTGTACGCCCCCAAAGGTGTACCGCGGGTTCAAATCCCGCTCTCTCCGCCATTTCAATGACATTCGTTTATAGTGAGCCAAGCTGAAAACGAGCGAAGCAACGTTTGAAGCGTAAGGCGAACTATGAAACGTCAATGGAATTGTCCCTTGTGCGAAGCACATACGGATATCCCTTCTAGCAGGAATACTGTAGCATTTGTAATTCAGCAATCGTCTTTGAAAACCATAACATCGTTTGCAAAATCCAATTTTTATTGCATCTATTTTAAATTTACTCTAACCGTTTTGAACCCGGCGGCTTTTTCCCCGCGCTTTGCCGAAAGCGAGCCCATCACATACAATCTCTTATAAAGAAATTTTGGCATTGATCTAAATCAATGCAATTAGATTCCTGTTTTGTTAAAGAATAAAAAAGCGAACCATGTGAAAGGAGATGCTAATGAATAAAAAAATAACGATACTTTCAGTTTCTTTGATTCTACTTATCTGTATCCCTCTTGCCCTGTATTCCGGACAATACAGATCGGGAGATTTTGCTCAGCAAAAAAATATTGATGCGCCAGATTTTTCATTAAGGGATATTCAGGGAAATACATTTACGTTGAGCAGTCAAAAGGGAAGTCCAGTTGTCATGTTTTTCGGAACCACGTGGTGTCCCGGCTGCCGCAGCGAAATGCCTCTCTACAATACGCTTTATTACCAGTACGCCCACCGCGGATTGAAATTTATTTATATTAATGTGAATGAATCAACCGCAAAAGTTGCGCGTTATGCCAAGGAAAGTTCATTTCCCGGCCAAGTCCTGTTGGATTCGGACAGTAACGTCGCTTCTCATTATAATATTCCAGGGGTGCCGACATTAATCCTGGTGGACAGCGAAGGGAAAATTATCGGGAAAGGCCACCAGACATCGGATTTGCCGCTGGATGAACTTTTCCCCGCGAAAAATAACATATGTAAGTCAGGCACAACAACTGCGAAATATTGCCGATAAGCAGATAAAATCTGCCTTTTTGAAAAACAATCATATGGCCGGGAAAACAGACTTGAAAAATATGAGTTGATTCCTATTCATTTATCGATTAATAGTCTCATCCGGTTAGTTGTTGAATAATATGGCCGGGTCCCGCGCAACGGAGGCTTGTGAACCCCGTCAGGTCCGGAAGGAAGCAGCGGTAGCAATGTCCGACATGTGTTGCGGTCAACCCGGTCATCAGTTTTTACTTGCCATTTTGATTGGAATTGCCACCTTTCCGGTGTCGAATCCCGGTTAAGGTAGAATAGTTATTTTGTTGCGGATCCCTCGGTTACGCATCCGGTCAAATAATAACGGGGACGAAGCAACAAAGTTAACCGAAGAAAGAAAAATGGTCATCAGGTGTTCAGTTGGAGTATCAGGTCCTAGCCCGGAAATTCAGACCGCAGACTTTTGAAGAAGTTGCCGGTCAGGCACATGTGGTCAAGACTTTGCGCAATGCCATCGCCCAGGGACGTGTGGCACACGCATTTCTTTTCAGCGGTCCGCGTGGTGTCGGGAAAACGTCCGTAGCCCGGATTCTCTCCAAAGCGCTCAATTGCGAAAAGGGACCGACAGCCACGCCCTGCAATGAATGCGCGAATTGCAGGGAGATAACCAACAACTCGTCGCTGGACGTGCATGAAATTGACGGCGCTTCCAATCGCGGCATTGATGAAATCCGCGAACTGCGGGAGAATGTCAAATTCGCCCCGGCCTCTTCCCGCTACAAAATATACATCATCGATGAAGTACACATGCTGACAGATCCGGCTTTTAATGCGCTTCTGAAAACGCTGGAAGAACCTCCGGCGCACGTGATTTTCATGTTTGCCACCACCGAAAGCCATAAAATACCGGCCACCATCCTTTCGCGTTGCCAATGCTATGATTTTCGCCGGATATCCCTCAGGGAAATCATCGCGAATCTGGAGCTTGTAGCCAACAAGGAAGGAATTAAAATCAGCCCGATCGCGCTTTCTTGGATCGCCGAGGCCGGCGACGGCAGCATGCGGGATTCGCAGAGTATTTTTGATCAGGTTATTTCCTACGCCGGAATGGACATCCAAGATGCCGATGTGGAAGAATGTCTGGGTCTGGCCGCCCGCAAGTATCTCTTCCGCCTTTCCGAAGCGGTTTTAAATCAGGATGCCGGCGCGTGCCTGCTGATCCTGGAAGAAGCTTACCTGGGCGGGATCGATATGAAGTATTTCTATCAGATGCTGCTCAAGCATTTCAGGAATCTTCTGCTGGTTAAAATTGCCGCGGAAGGCAGTTCTTCTTTTGATATCGCCACCGAGCAAATTGAAAAGCTCACAACCCAGGTGCAGAAAGTATCGCGCGAGACGTTTCAACGTTATCTGGAAATTCTGATTGCGGAAGAAGGAAATTTCCGTCGCAGTCAGGAACCGAGGATGAAACTGGAAACCATCATCGTTAAAATGGCTTATCTGCAACCGATTGTACCCATTGGCGAAATCATTTCGACCATTGAAAATATTGAAAGAAAATTACAAAACGGTTTGACGCAGGATACCGGGAATTCTTTACCGTATCCTTCGTTAAATCCATCAAATCACGAAACAGCGTTGAGTTCCAAAGTTGCCGTTCAGGAAACACAGAATGCGCCGGCAGATTTTTCTGTCCTGCGTGATAATCTGAAAAGATTTATTAAAAAAGAAAGTCCCGTTCTTGGGGCAGAAGTCGAATTTTTAAGTTATGAAAATGATTGTCTGACGCTTGGTTTTCCGTCAAATTTCATTTATCTGGATGAAGTCAAAACGACACAAAAAGGAAAACTGGAAGAAATTGCCACCAGATTTTTCCGGAAAAAAGTTGTTCTTAAGGTTGAAACAGTGAACACGGAAACCGGCAGCCCGACCGCAGGCAACGGACGCAATCAGGCCAGTGTCATTAATGATATAAAAAGGGAGGCAATGAGACAGCCGCTTTTGCAGAAAGTCATGGATGAGCTTTCCGATGCCAAAGTGGTGGAAATAAAAGTTCAACCTGATAAAACAAATTTATAAATGTAAAGATTCATCAAAACCAGGAGGATAAACGGTGCAAAATTTTAATACCATCATGAAACAGGCTAAAAAAATGCAGGAACGTATGGCCAACCTGCAGAAGGAACTGGAGACAAAAACCGTTGAAGCTCAGGCCGGAGGCGGCATGGTGAGCGTAGTCGTCAATGGTAAATATGAAGTTGTTTCGATGAAAATCGAAAAAGAAGTGGTCAATCCAGAAGATGTGGAAATGCTCCAGGATTTAATTGTTGCTGCCGTCAACGAGGGCATCCGTAAGGCGCAGGAAATGAGCGCCTCGGAAATGGGCAAAATTACGGGAGGATTGAATATTCCCGGTTTCTAAACCGGCCGGATCGGATTTATGAAAGCATACGCTCAACCAATTAAGAAATTAATCGCTGAACTGGGCAAGCTGCCGGGTATCGGTGAAAAGACAGCCGCACGGCTGGCTAATTATATTTTGCGCTCCACGGAAGATGAGGTAATCAAACTGGCCCAGAGCATTGTTGAAGTCAAAAAAAAGATCAAGCTGTGCCGGACGTGCCTGAACCTGACGGAAGAGGAGACCTGTTACATCTGCCGCGACACATCCAGAGATCAAGAAACGATTTGCGTGGTGGAGGATCCGGATGCGCTGGCAGCCATTGAGGAGTCCGGCGGCTACAAGGGAACCTATCATGTCCTGCACGGAGCACTGGCCCCTCTGGATGGCATCGGGCCGGATAACCTGCGTCTGGGAGAACTAATCCTGCGGATTAATGAAGGCCATATTAAAGAAATCATTATCGCGACTAATACCAATGTGCATGGCGAATCCACCGCTTTATTGCTGACAACTCTGCTTAAAGACAAGGATATCAAATTGACGCGTATTGCCATGGGTGTGCCCATGGGTGGGGATTTGAAATATATCGATAAGATGACAATTTCGAAGTCACTGGAATTCCGTCGCGGCATGTGATGCCCCGGCATCCGCCGGGCTGCGCTTCTTGACGCGTCATTAGTACTGATTAAAAATGTCATTGCGAGCCGTCTCTCAGACTCTCAGACGGCGTGGCAATCTTAAAAGACAAAATTTCTCATTACATTCGAAATGGCACGGACAGAACCTATGGACACAGAAATTACAACCAAAACAACTTTGCGGCGGATTAATGCAAATAAAGTCACCAAGGCGGTAAAGAAGCTTTTTATCGAAGCCAATACGTCTTTGGGTGAAGACATTGTCGAAGCGTTGCATCGAGCGCTTACCAGAGAAGAATCTCAAACCGGTAAGCAGGTTCTGCAAAAAATCATCGAGAACGCCGGTATCGCCCGCCGCAAGAAAATGCCCATCTGCCAGGATACAGGTCTTGCGGTTGTTTTTGTCGAAATGGGCCAGGATGTTCACATTACCGGTGGAGAATTGCACGCGGCCATTGAAGAAGGTGTGCGGCAGGCTTACGCCGATGGCTATTTGCGCAAATCCGTCTGCGATCCTTTTACCCGGGAAAATACCACCAACAATCTGCCCGCGATCATCCATGTGGATATCGTTGCCGGCAGTCATTTGAAAATAATCGCCATGCCCAAGGGCGGCGGCAGCGAAAACTGCAGCGCGGCGAAAATGCTGACACCAGCTGCGGGAATCGACGGCATTAAAAAATTTGTTCTGGATACAGTGGAAGCCGCAGGTGCCAATCCCTGTCCGCCGATAATAGTCGGCGTGGGTATCGGCGGCTCATTGGAACAGGCCTGCGTAATGGCGAAAAAAGCGCTTTTGCGGCCGGTGGGCGAACAAAACAGGGTTGACGAACGCGCGGATAAGATCGAAAAAGAATTATTGGAAAGCATCAACAATCTGGGTATCGGCCCCGCAGGGCTGGGCGGTAGGGTGACCGCTCTGGCTGTGCATATCGAAATGATGCCGTGTCATATAGCATCGCTTCCGGTGGCGGTGAATATTCAGTGTCACGTCGCGCGTCACAAAGAGACGACTTTGTAAAATAAACAAAGATAATAATATAAAAACTAGTGTGGTGTCTTTGTAATAACAGGCGTTTTTAGAATATCCCGCTACCACGTCGGTTTCTTCCATTAAAGAGCTCTTTTAAATGCCGTTTAAGTTTCGTCTTGACTTATTATAATTGATAGGTTATTAAAATTAATAATGTGGTATATTAAAGAACATCGCGATATAGAAAAAACATGCCGCAAGTTGCCTGAAACCGCTGTTAAGAAATACGAACTGTGGAAGGATATTGTTTTCCGCCATGGACCGGAAAAGCTAAGAGAGTTTCAGGGGTTTCACGACGAAAAACTGACGGGAAAACGCGAAGGGCAGCGCTCATCGCGATTGAGTTTGAAATACCGGGTTATTTATACCGTAGAGAAGGAAATGGTTACGGTTCTTGTTTTGGAAATAACGCCGCACGAGTATTAGTAAGTTAGAATTTGTTTTATGCAATAAAACAAATTCATTAAAATACTTATCCCGTTAATCGGGATTAGGAGGATTTATGAAAACGAGCAAAAAAAGTGAATTTGTTCCGGCAAAACCGCATGCCAGATTGACGACTGGTGAGGTCATTCGTATGCTTCGTGAATTAAAGGGTTGGACCCAGACCGAACTTGCAAACCGTTGCGGAATCAGTGCGACGAATATCAGCCTTTTGGAAAATAATCGGGTGGAGATAGGAAAAAGGCGTGTGGAACAAATAGCAAAAGCATTTGATATTCATCCCGCGATCATCATGTTTCCGGAATACGAAGGAAAAGAAATACAAAAGGCAGCATAGCGAAAACGAGTTTTTCGAGGACACTTAATTAAATGGAAACACAAAAGATTAAAACACCTCTAACTGAAGAAGTTATCACGTCGCTTCATGCCGGTGATATGGTTTTTTTAAGCGGCGAAATTTATACGGCGCGTGATGTCGCGCACAGGCGTTTGTATGAATCTCTGCTCAAAGGCGAGAAATTACCCATTGATTTATCGCAGGCCGTTGTCTTTTACGCGGCGCCGTCACCTACACCGCCGAAAAAAGTCATCGGCTCCATCGGTCCCACCACCAGTTACCGGATGGATTCTTTTACTCCGAAATTAATTGAAGCCGGCCTTCGGGCAATGATCGGCAAGGGAAATCGTTCACCGGAGGTTGTGGAAGCCATCAAGAAGCATAAAGCAGTTTATTTCGGAGCCATCGGCGGAATGGCCGCTTTGATGTCTCAATGCGTTAAAAATGTGGAAATGATTGCCTATGAAGACTTGGGACCGGAAGCGATAAGAAAACTGACAATTATAGATTTACCTCTCGTGGTTATCAACGATTATCAGGGAAATGATCTCTATGTCTTGGCAAAACAAACTTGGCGTATCCCATCAATATAACTAATCATTTTAACAATCGCGAAAATTTGTTGACTGAAATTTGCTTCTATATTATGAATCACAGTCTTTTTGTAACATCACTAAGGAGATGAAGATAAATGATAGAAGTTAGATGGCATGGACGCGGTGGTCAGGGAGCGGTGACTTCGGTGGAGTTGCTGGCAGTGGCAGCTATAGCCGCTGGGAAATACGCTCAGGGTTTTCCCAGTTTCGGTCCGGAACGAAGAGGCGCGCCTGTGGCGGCGTTCACCCGTGTCGCGGATGAAAAAATCAACGTCCGTTCAGGTATCTATGAGCCGGATGTGGTCCTGGTGCTCGATTCCAGTTTGATTGGTCTGGTCAATGTTCTCGACGGCTTGAAACCGGGCGGTAAATTGATCGTTAATACGCACAAAACCGAGGAAGAAATCCGCAAGGCGCTGGATTACAAGGGAACGTTGGCCATTGTTGACGGTACCGGCATTGCCCGCAAAGAAATGGGAGTGCCCATTGCCAATACCACGATGATCGGCGCACTGCTTAAGGTTACCGGAATCATGGGACTGGATGCAATGAAGGAATCTATAGAACATCGTTTCGGAAGAATCGCCCAGAAGAATCTCAATGCGATGAAACGGGCTTACGACGAAATTAAAATAAGCAATTAAGAGGTATATCCAAATGGCATTAAAAACATGGAAAGAACTTCCCATCGGCTGTGTTGTTTTTGAACCGGGAAGCGCCAGTGAATATCATACCGGAAGCTGGCGGTCTCAGCGTCCTGTCTGGGACAATCAGAAATGCATTAAATGCGGCATCTGTTATGTTTTTTGTCCGGAAGGTTGCGTGCAGCAGACCGAGGACGGTTTCTTTCAGGCGGACATGGATTATTGCAAAGGCTGCGGCATCTGCGCGCATGAGTGCTGGCCGAAGGCGATCGCGATGAAGGAGGAGGAATAGTATGGGCAAACGCATTGGAATGGAAGTGGCAGTTGCCGTGGCGGAAGCCGTAGGATTGTGCAACATTGATATGGCGGCCGTTTATCCTATTACCCCCCAGTCGCATATCGCGGAACATCTCTCGGACCTGGTGGCCGACGGCCACATTGACGCGGAATTCGTGACCGTGGAATCCGAACATTCAGCCATGAGCGCGGTCATCGGTGCCTCCGGCGCGGGCGCTCGTTCTTTCACGGCAACCAGTTCGCAGGGACTGATGCTGATGCATGAACTTCTGCCGATCGCTTCGGCGATGCGCCTGCCGATTTGCATGGCCATTGCCAATCGCGCGGTATCCGGTCCTTTGAATATTTTAAATGATCATTCCGATATTATGCCGCAGCGTGACTCCGGCTGGATTTCCATTTTCGTGGAAAACGGACAGGAAGCGATCGACATGTCGATCATCGCTTTCAAGATTGCCGAGCATAAGGATGTCATGCTGCCGGTGAATGTCAATATCGACGGTTTTCAATTAACACACATGGTGGAGCCTTTTGAAATGCCCTCTCAGGAAGAAGTCGATAAATTCCTGCCGCCGTTTGTGCCTCACGCCACGCTGCATCCGGCAAGACCGGTGACGATGGGCGCTTTTGCCATGTCCGATTATTTCGCCGAAATCATGAAAGCCAAGGATGAAGCGCTGAAAAATTCCAAGAAAGTCATTGTGGACGTCTGGGAAGAATGGGGCAAAATGTTCGGCCGCAACTACAAGCTGGTAGAAACCTACAAAGCCGAGGATGCGGAAGTCCTGATGCTGACCATGGGCTCCATGGGCGAAACAGCGCAGATGGCCATAGATCAACTCCGCGCCCAGGGCATGAAAGCCGGTCTGGTGAAATTGAGATTATGGCGTCCTTTCCCATTCGAGGAACTTAAGGCTGCCGTTAAAAACGCGAAAAAATTGATTGTGACCGACCGCGCCTGTTCGTTCGGAGGTCCCGGTGGTCCGGTTTTTTCGGAAATCAAGTCGGCCATGTACGCCGAAGCTCAGCGTCCTTTGATTTACAATTATATTTACGGGCTGGGTGGACGTGACGTTCCCGTGAACGATTTTACCGGCATGTTTGAGAAGGTTATGGGAGATACAGCCAACAAACTGGCAGACACCTATGAATTTTGGGGAGTGAGAGAATAATGAGTATCGTAGAAAATTTTGATTTATTTGCTCCGCGGCTGATTAATAAGAAAGAATTGCTGTCACCCGGTCATCGCGCCTGCTCCGGCTGCGCCGAAGTTCTGGCTGTGCGATTAATGGCGAAAGCTCTGGGCGACAATACCGTCATCGCTTCCGCGACCGGTTGCATGGAAATTATTTCCAGTATGTTTCCGACAACAGCATGGCGTGTCCCCTGGATTCACGTTGCCTTTGAAAATGCAGCGGCCGTGGCCTCCGGTGTGGAAGCCGGTATCAAGGCATTGCGGAAAAAAGGAAAAGTGGATGACCGCTATGTCAAGGTCGTTGGAATGGCCGGCGACGGCGGCACGATGGATATCGGTTTTCAGGCTCTGTCCGGCGCGATGGAACGTGGCCATGACATGATTTACGTCTGTTTCGATAACGAGGCGTACATGAACACCGGCATTCAGCGCTCCAGCGGTACACCGATGGGCGCGTCCACCACCACGGCTCCGGCAGGGAAGGTCAGCATCGGCCAGAAAACATGGAAAAAGAACATGCCGGAAATCATGGTGGCCCATAATATTCCTTACGTGGCGACAGCCTGCCCCAGCTATCCGCTGGATTTCATCCGCAAGGTGGAAAAGGCCAAGAGCATCAAGGGCCCATCCTATATTCACTGCTTCTCGGTTTGCCCGACCGGCTGGCGCTGTCCTTCACACATGGCGGTATCCATGGGGCGGCTGGCTGTAGAAACGGGAGTATTTCCTCTTTATGAAGTGGAAAACGGACACTATCGTCTATCTCCTGATATGCCCAAGAAATTGAAACCGATTAAAGATTATTTCAAAGGACAGGGGCGTTTCCGCCATTTGAGCGCTGAAGATATTGATAAGATTCAGGAGAAGGTGACCACCGAATTTAACAAACTCAAGGAAAAGGCGAAGTTTCTGAAGACCGGTAATGTATAAATCGGCCGGGTATTTCGACACTAAATATTTTTAACGGGATAAAAGAAAAAGTTTTTAAAGAAGACCGAGGTGAAAAAAGAATGACGAAAGCCATCAGCGTTGCAGCAAAAACAAAACAAATCGTGAAAAAATACGGCAACAGCAAGAGTGGAATGATTGCCGTGTTGCAGGATATTCAGGAAGCCTTTAATTACCTGCCGAAAGAAGCCTTGAAAACAGCGGCTAAAGCCATGAACGTTCCTTTCAGCCGGGTGTATGAGGCGGCCACTTTTTACACCGCTTTCAGTTTGAAACCGCGCGGTAAGAATATTGTCAAAATCTGTATGGGAACCGCCTGTCATGTGCGTGGCGCTGCCGCTCTGCAGGACAAATTCGAACGCACGCTGGGTATCAAACCGGGTGAAACCACGAAGGATAATAAATTTTCACTGGAAACCGTCAACTGCGTGGGTGCTTGCGCGCTAGGGCCCGTAGTGGTCATTAACACCGATTATCACGGACAGGTCACCATGAAAAAAATAGATAAAATCATAGATAACATCAACAAAGAGGGGGCACAGTAATGGAAGAAAATCAGGATGTTCAAGCCCACCAGGTTATAGAAGAGACAAGGTTAAAGTACGATCCCAAGAAAAATGTGATCACGGTTTGTGCCGGCACCGGCTGTCGCGCATACGGCAGTCTCAAGGTAAAAAAGGCACTCGAGGCCGAACTGCAAAAACAGAACATAAAGGCAGAGGTCGTGGCGACCGGCTGCCTGGGCTTTTGCGAAAAAGGTCCCATGACCGTCATCCATCCCCATAAATATTTTTATCAGTCCGTAAAAGTCGAAGATGTGCCGGAAATCGTTTCCAAGACCGTGGCCAAAGGCGAAGTGATCAGTCGGTTATTCTATCGTCATCCCGAAACGCAAAAGACTCTGTTCAGAGAAGAAGATTTACCGTTCTATAAAAAGCAGATGCGCGTCGTGTTCGGCAAAAACGGCATGATCGATCCGACCAAAATTGACGATTACCTGGCGATTGAAGGCTATCAGGCACTGGCCAAGATTCTTTCCGAAATGACACCGGAGCAGGTCATCAACGAAGTGAAAAAGGCGGGATTGCGCGGTCGTGGCGGCGGCGGATTCCATGCCGCGGTCAAATGGGAAGGCGTACGCAAGGCACACGGCGATCCCAAGTATGTCATTGCCAACGGTGACGAAGGCGACCCCGGCGCCTACATGGACAGAAGTTTGATGGAAGGCAATCCGCACAGTGTGATCGAAGGAATGATTATCGGTGCTTACGCTGTCGGATCCAGTCAGGGTTATATTTACGTCAGAAACGAATATCCACTGGCGGTGACGCATCTGACGCTGGCCATTGAAGCCGCGAGAGAAAGAGGCCTTCTGGGTAAAAACATTCTGGGCACTGATTTTTCATTTGATATCAAGATTAATAAAGGAGCCGGCGCGTTTGTCTGCGGTGAATCATCCGCATTGTTTGCTTCGATTGAAGGACGTGCCGGTGAACCGCGCGCCAAGTATGTTCATGCCGTGGAAAAAGGACTTTATGATAAACCCACCGTGCTCAACAACGTGGAAACATGGGCCAATGTTCCTCTGATCATTAACAAGGGGGCGGACTGGTACGCTTCCATCGGCACGGAAGGTTCCAAGGGCACCAAGATATTCTCGCTGGTGGGCAAGATCAACAACACCGGCCTCATTGAAGTGCCCATGGGCACAACCCTGTACGAAATCATCTACGATATGGGCGGCGGCATTCCCAAGGGACGCAAGTTCAAAGCTGTTCAGACCGGCGGTCCTTCCGGCGGATGTATTCCGGAAAGCCTGCTCGATTTGCCGGTCGATTTCGACAAACTCTACGAAGTCGGTTCCATGATGGGTTCCGGCGGTATGATTGTTATGGATGACACGTCCTGTATGGTGGACGTCGCCAGATATTTTACCACCTTTTTGGAAGAGGAATCCTGCGGTAAGTGCGTTCCCTGTCGTGAAGGTGTTCGCCGGATGAAGGAAATTCTCGATGATATCTGCGCCGGCAAAGGTCAGGAGGGAGATGTCGAACTCCTGGAAAAAATAGCCACCGGCGTGGCGGACGGTTCGCTTTGCGCGCTGGGCGGCAGCGCTCCCAACCCGGTCTTGAGCACCATTAAATATTTCCGGCATGAGTATGAATCCCACATCAAAGAACACCGTTGTCCGGCCGGTGTCTGCAAGGCACTGATAACCTACAGCATCGATGCGGAAAAATGTACCGGCTGCGGCGCCTGTATCAAGGTATGTCCAGTTCAGGCCATTACCGGTGAAAAGAAGAAAGCTCATGTAATTGATGACAAAAAATGCACCCGTTGCGGTGCCTGTATCGAAAGCTGCAAATTTGATTCAATCATTGTGAAATAAAGGTAGGATAAACCATGGTAAATCTGACTGTTGATGGAAAAAATATATCGGCGCCGAAAGGGACAATGCTTTTGGAAGCCATTCGTGGCGCGGGCATATCAATACCCACGCTGTGCGCGCATGAGGCTGTCAGCCGTTCCGGCGCATGCCGTTTGTGCGTGGTGGAAATTAAAAAAGGAAACCGGACCAGAATCGTTACCTCCTGTCTCTATGGTGTCGAGGACGGCCTGGTTGTCAATACCAAAAGCGACCGCGTGCTGAATGTGCGGCGTCTGGTCATGGAACTGCTGCTGGCGCGCTGTCCCGAATCGGATGTTCTGCAGAAACTGGCCAAAGAACTTGGTGTCGAACCCCAGTCCCGATTTGTTGCCGATACCGACAAAGGCAAATGTATCTTATGCCGTTCCTGTGTCCGTGTTTGTGAAGAAGTTGTCGGCGTCAGTGCCATCGGTCTTTTCGCCCGAGGACCTCATAAAACCGTCGGCACGCCCTACAATGAAAAATCGGATGTCTGTATCGGTTGCGGCGCGTGCGTTTATGTCTGCCCCACCGGCCATATCGAAATGACCTCTACTGAAGACAAGCGCAAAATCTGGGGTCGTACCTTCAAGATGCAGGCCTGCACAAAATGCGGCAAATTCTTCGCGCCGGTAGATCAATTAAAATTCATCAGCAAGAAAACCGGAACGCCGTTGGAAGAGCTTAAAATCTGCACCGAATGCCGGTAATTAAAATCTGGACAAACGGAAATCACTTTTCAATCTTTTCAGGTTCTTAATTCATTTTAAGAACCTGATTTTTTTCGCGTTACACTTTTTTAAAGGATTATCCGATCCAAAGCAGACTCACGACGCCGGCCAGATAAAAAGTGAGGCCGATCATGAAGTGATTTTTTTTCAAACTGTTGAGAAACCATGAAAACGCCGCGCCCAGACTGCACGCGAACAAATAAGGAATAAAAATCTGAATGGTTGTAAAGTGCATCAGATCGCCGGGCAGATAATAAAAAAGATAGGTGTGGAAAAACACGATTGAAAAGCAGTTGACCAGAATCTCCAGCGCCATGGCATCGATCGCGAAAAGAAAAGCCTTGGCTGATCCGTTATTCAAATTGATGAATTTGGGATTCGTTTCGATGGCGCTGTTCATGCAATAGATAAAAAATCCGTAGAGCGGCCACATCACCATGCCCACGCCGGAGGTATAACCGTGATACATCGGCCAGATTTTGTAAAGCCATCCCGGTTGTCCGGAAACCTTTACAAAAAAAGTGTCCAGAATGATTTCATACCACATCGCTCCGAAAAAAGTGGCGCCCATATAAAGGACAAGTTTGGGTAACTGAATGACTATAAATTTTTTGTTCAGCAGACTGCAAAAAATATAGATCAGGGGTGCAAAGAATAAAACAAAAGCAACAATGAATTTTGGCCAGGACCGGGCATCCAGAGATTTGATTTCTATGCGGGCCTTTTCGATTAAAATCCACCAGGAAAAATGCGCCGCCAGTAAAAAGATTAAATAGAACAACACAAAACATAATATTGCCCGCAGCAGATTCACCGGTGTGAAAATTTTCTTGAGAGCATTCATGTCCTGAAGCATCAGGGCCTTTTCAGGACGGGGTATGCTGCAAAAAAAATCATCAAAGTTCATATAAATATTGATAATCTTTCATATATTGGAAAATAAAAACGTGCTGTCCTGGACGGGATAAAATGTGTAAATTTCTGAAGAAAATTGATTGACATAAGAAATCAATCGCATTATATTCTCGCCGCTTTAAAGATAACTCCAAACAGGAGTTATATCAGAGACCTTGCTGGGGAATCGTTCAACGGTAGGACAACGGACTCTGACTCCGTTTATATAGGTTCGAATCCTGTTTCCCCAGCCATTTAAAATCAAGGGCTTGGGCGATGATCGCTTAAGCCCTTTATTGATTCATGCTCTCAAACCATAAACTTGCCATAATCAAAAATTCTGTTGCTGAATCCCGATGGCTTTCGATTTTGTCGGTGTCTTTGAAAATTAAATTCTGCGCTCCGTTGGACAACATTGTATTATACGTTGCCAAGGAATCGGAAAAGGGTATTAACGGATCATTCACGTTGTGAAATATCATGAGTTTGCCTTGAGGCGTCCAGTTGTCCACGCTGTTTTCGCTCAACGCGTTTATCAAAGCAGGTTCATTGTTGTTTTTGAGATTGTCCACAAAAACCGGATTAAGCAGGCTATTCAGGCTAAAGGTCAGTTGCGCATCAATCTCATCGCTTGTAAATTGACCACTGAGCAAATCCGGTATTCTGCCGGCATAGGGTTCTTGAAAAAAATCAGACAGAGGCCGCCCCCACTCATAAAACACGTTATAGGAATAGATGAGCGATACCGGGAAACAGGGGGAAGGATAGGTGCCGTCACCTTCCATAATGGCTTTATTTAAAAGCCTTACCAGATTGTAACCACCCGCCCCTACGGCAGTTGCTGTAATGTTAATGCCCTCAATGGGTCTTTCCTCGATCATTTTCAGTGTCGCCATCGCTATGTAACCACCCTCGGAATAGCCGGCAATGAATTTTTTGCCGTTTACCTTTATTTTTTTCGCCTTGATAAACTCGTCGCCGGCACGGATTAGGTCAATCATCGTCTTGGCCGCATGTTCAGAATTTCTCATCGGATATATGATATCTTTCGATACACCGGAACCGATCATGTCGGGTACTAAAGTATAATAACCTGCGGATCCCGCTACAGCAGCAACAGCCGCAAAAGATGTGGAGACATTCGACAAATTAAATTCCGAAGGTGCGTCCCTGTCAGCGAAAGTTTGTATGTTTCCGACAATCATGGAAGGCATGGCATCGGGAATCCCTGTTGGATAGGTGATCAGGCCTGATGCCAAGATGGATTGCCCTTTATAGGTCGTTCGATAGGTTATTTTGTATAATTGAATGGAGTGTTTCATAAACGCGATTGCCTGTACGGGAAGCCCTGCGTCCAGAGCCGTCTTTCTGATGCTATCGGCAGAAACTTTTCCAAGACTGGTTGATTCTACCAGGTAAACGTTCGAATTGTCGGGTGACGCGTTATGATCTGATGCTGAGGAAGAGTCACCTCCCTGACTGCAGGCGAATAAAAAAATGACACTCAGTCCCAGTAAAAAAAACTTTTTTATCAATGCCAGTCGTTTCATAAATTCCATCCTTGTCGTCGCTTTAATGGTTTACAATGAAGGTTTTTTATCACAACGTTTTCTCACCAGGAGAAAACAACATCCATTTCCACCTGATCATTATGGGCGTACCGGCCGAACAGGGACTGTGACGGGCCGTCAAAGGAAACAGCCGTTACGCCCACTTTCCACGAATCCGTGAATACATACCACAAATCGGCTCTGACCATGGTGTCGCCGTGCTCCGGATTCCAAGCCATGTTCAGGTTGGTCTCGATTTTCTGATTCATAAAGTTATTTCTCAGATGAGCCCAGAGCAGGGTTTCGAATTTCCGGTCGTAAAGCGTGTCCGGCCTGTCGGTAATCAGGGTTTGCTGGGCCTGCATGATGAGCAGACAATCCTCGAACAACCGGTAATCAACCCCGATGCCGTAGGCGACGGCGTCACTTTTATATGTGTTGGGATTCAGCTCAAAAATTCCCAGAGCGGGCTCGTCCGGGTATCCCCACAATTCGTATTTGGTGTTAAAGTAGCGGCCGATCGCATAGGCCGCTTCAGCGCGGATGCTCCAGTCTCCCCTGACAAACGCTGCATCCACGCCGATCGAGGACATCTTGTGAAAATCAGGTTCTGCGCCCGGATAAATAATAACCTTTCCGGATTCATAGTAAACTCCTCCGTACGTGGTTTTAAAAACGGGATGGAGATCATAACCGTGAAACAACGTTAAGCCCCAGTCCACAGTGCCTGAATTTTGAATGCGTAAGCCCACGGAGCTGTTCTCGAAGGAGCTCGCATCAAGATCAGGTTCTTGATTGATGATTTCCGCGTCATAATCTTTGGTCATCGAAATGATTTCTGGAAAGACCGACCAGCGTTCTGTTAAAAGAGGCAGTCGATAGGGAACGAGGACGGGCACCCACGCCAACTCCAGATTCCAGTCATTTTTGTTCAGACGCGCGGACAGGGAAGGGACGCCTATTTTTCTGTTCTCCAGGGATTTTATGAGAAATTGTGTGTAATCCCACGGGTTGAGAAGATCGTTAATCGGATATTCGTCCAGTCTGCCCCAGGAAAATCGCTGAATACCGGCGCGAAGTTCGAGAAAATCATTCGAATAGGATCCGTAAATTTCCTTAAATTCCAGAAAAGGGGTGATACTCTGGTAAACCTTGTCCCACGACTTGATGACACCATGATCTTTTACGGGTAAATCAACGCTGCCGTCCCATCCGCCTTCCAGCCACATATGCAAACGCCAGTTCGGAGGCGTTGTATCAACTTTCAATCTTCCCAGCAGACTCGGGTATTCCGGTTCCAGGTCTGTGTCTTGCAGGGGCAGAACACCACGCAAATCCAGTCTGCCGGAAACGGAAAGAAAATCCTCCGCAAAACTGACTGCGGAAAATGTCAAGAGAAGAAATACAACCATCAATGTTCTTTTCATGATCGTTCCTCCGGGTAACGGAAGCCTTTGCAATACGTCGGCTCACTTTAAAAATGTTCAGGATGCTTCCTGTTACTTCGCGCCACGCTCCAGCGACCGCTGCGTAAAAAGGTCATTGGGGTATTTGGTGCTGTAAGTAATGTTTTGAATCGTCAAAACTGTCCGGTGCCTGGTCTTAAAATTGGCCATTTCCAGTTCGAAGGGCGTCGGGATTCCGTCAATCACACGGATATCTTTGAATGTTCCGGAACGGTATAATTCATTGTCACGGTAGTATTCAACTTTGGTCGGCACCCAGAGGTTTTTGGCAACCCACGTGATATACTTTGTATATTTGCGCGGTTTTTTGGGTATGACTTCAATGACGTAACACGATTTACCGTCCAGAACTTCCTCGCGCAGTATTTTAAACGAATAATCGTTGAGTTCGGGCGGGCCGCTCAAGTCATCGTAGGAGAAGTCCGATCCGAAAAAGGAATCATCCTGCGAAGATGTGGGAATGCGCCGGATGCGCTTGTATTCCGGAAAGTAGGCCCAGAGATCGCGATTGGCAAATGTATGCGCGTGCAGCAAAAATCCGACACCCTTGAGATCTGCCGGCGAATTAAAAACGATGAGAATCTTGTACGCTTCCGGCGAAGCATCCTTGCTGTACATGGTAAGGGTTCGCGTGCGTTTCCCCCCTCCCTTGTCAAAGAGAATCATCGTCGCGTCAACCTTCTGATCCAGCTTTTTATTGCGTACCTCCTGTACCTTTTCAAAAACATCACGCCCGTTCATGGCGTAGGCACAGGGTAACAAGAAAAACACCAGGATAAATATGAAAAGGAAAGTACATTTTTTATTCATAGGATAAAGCCTCCACGATATTAGTTTTTGCCGCCTTTTGCGCCGGGACCATCCCGGATAAAGCGGCGAGAACGGCTGAAAGGAGCAGCACCATCATGATAGAACTCCAGGGCAGATAATACTGGGCGGCCGATCCGTAATTGGCGGAAAAAAATCCTTCCAGGCTTACCCACCCGGCAAATATCCCGGCCACTGATCCGAGAATACCGCCAGCTATCCCCATCAGTATCGACTCCAGGATGATGACCCCGTATATTTGCCTTCTCATTGTACCAATGGCGCGCAGCGTACCGATTTCTCGCGTTCGTTCCATGACCGATGCCAGCAGGGCAACAATAATACCCAGACAGGCAATCGTCAATGTAATAATGTTCAAAGTATAGTTGAAGAAAAACATATCATCCAGAATTTTTCGTATTTCTTCCTTGAATTCAAGTGAAGAGAGAACATAAAGTTTGCGATCGACACCGAAACGGCTCTGAATTTCCTCACAAACTTTCTTCACATCCGTTCCGGGATGAACGGCCAGGAAAAATGAATTGCATAGTCTATCACCCCAATGGCGCTGATACGTAGGAATATCCATTCCGATGACTCCGGCGTCACTCGAGTAATCCACCACTATTCCTGCCACGGCGAATTTGACCAGTCCTGATGGTGTCGGAAGCGTGATCACATCACCCTTTTTTACCTTAAAGATGGCGGCAAACGGTTCGCTGACGACCACGGTGTCTTTCGCTGGAACGCCGTTTGAAACTTGTTTTGTGTTAGTGTTTCTATGCTCGGGATATCGGGCTAAAGACGCAACGGAAAGCAGCACGCGTCTGCCGTTGTAGTTCATGAAAACCCTGCGCCACGGTGCCACACGTTGAACACCGGGCACTTTCTCCAATTGTGATGCCATTTCTACCGGCATGGGAATGCTGTGGGCATTGGCACTGGAACCCGGATGCCCGGAGGTGACAATGATATCTCCGATAATCATGGAATCCAGCCACTTGACCACCGATTGCTTGATGCTGTGCGTAAAGCCGACGCTGGCGACAAAGACCGAAATGCCAAAAAAAACAGCGGCAACAGCAACAGAGTTCCTGATCAAATTCTTCCGGAGGTTGAGGCCGGCCAACCTTCCTGCCGCTCCGAAATGCGATGAAAAGAAACGGTTGAATACATTCACAAATCCTTTGAGAAACGCCGGTGTAAAAAGAGATATGCCGACGGCGACCATGAGCTGGGCGATAATCAAAAGCGTTACATTTTTCGTCAGGGGAGAATCTCCGGTAAATTTGTACACGGAAAAAATGACGCCGGCAAGGATCAGGCATAAAACACCTCCGGTATTCAGACGCCTGGTCGTGTAAAATTTTTCTTCGGCATAGGGAACGGAACGTATCGCGGAAACAGGTGAAATAAGACTGCTCGTCCGCGCGGGGAAAAGAGCCGCCGTGAGACTGGCAACGATGCCGCTCACCAAACCCAGCACGGGATAAAACCAGGTAAAATGAATGCCGCTGACCGAGGTACGCACATAGGTTTCCGAAACAACTTTGCCGAAAGCGCCGACGAGAGAATCAGCCAGCAGCAGCCCCAGACCAACTCCTAATAAAGATGCGATAATGGATATGATTAAAATTTCGCCCAGAAACAGCAATATGATATCTCGTCTCAGGCAGCCCAGTGCCCGCAGGATGCCGATTTCTTTTCTGCGATTGACCACGGAAATAGAAACGGCGTTGTAGATGAGGTACATGCCGACAAAGATGGAAAGATAGCTGATGAGGTCCAAACCTTTTTGAAACCTCGCGATCATTTCCTCGACCTGCCTGGTTCTGCCGACGGGCGTGTCCACCATGTATCCCTGAGGCAGGGCGTCAGCAATAGCCTTACGGACCGTATCCAAATCTGTGCCTTCCCGAAGGCTGACATCAATTCTATCGACGCGTCCGTCTTTACCGAATGCCATCTGCGCGGCAAAAATATCCATAATGGCCATATTACCGCCCATGGCTTTGGCGGGACCTTCGGGGTTCAGAATCCCGCGGATCCGCAACGTTTTGATTCCATCGACGGTCTGCACCTGAATCTTCTGGTCGATGACAAAGCCTTCCCGTTCCGCCATCGTTTTGGTTACAAGAATGGAATCGGGTTTGGCCAGAAAAAGAAGTGGATCGGGGACGTCCGCGCTGTCACCGGTCAGACTGTATTCCCGCACCTGAGCGTCCACCAGCACATCGACGCCCATAATCATGATAGCCCGTTCCTTGCCATCCACGAGCAGGCCGTCCGTTTCGATGACCGGTACGGCATACTCCACCCCCTCAACGCCCTGAACCTTTTCGACAAGAGTCTCGGGAAACCCCGACTGGGCACCGGTGATCTGTAGTTTGGCTTTGCCGGTCACGCGGTTGAAGGAATCTTCAAAAGAGAAAAGAACACTCTTGTTGATCATGCCGATGGATACGATAGCGGTTACGCCCAGGCAGATTCCGGCAGCGGCCATGAATATCTGAGCTTTGCGCAGCCGGAAATGCTTCAGAGTGATATGTCGCAGCAAATTCCAAAAATTCATGCGGCGCTCTCAGAAAAGGAAATGTCTTCCGTAATGCTTCCGTCCTTGAGCCGGATAATGCGTTTGCCGTAAGAGGCGGCCTTGGAATCATGTGTGACCATGACAATGGTTTGACCGGCCTGGTTCAGATTTTTCAGCAACGCGAGAATTTCCTCGCTGATGTGTGAATCAAGATTGCCGGTGGGTTCGTCGGCCAGCAGAACGGCGGGATCGGTAATCAGTGCACGGGCGATGGCGACGCGCTGCATTTCCCCGCCTGAAAGCTGTTCCGGGCGATGGTCCGCGCGGGCTCCCAATCCGACTTTTTCCAAAAGGTGAAAGGCTTTTTCTTTGATTCGTGAAATCGGTACACCATCCAGCAGAAGCGGCAGGCTTACATTTTCTAACGCATTCAGAATCGGGAGCAGATTAAAAAACTGAAAAATGAACCCGACCCTTTTGCGTCGAATCAGCGTCAGCTCATTGTCGGAAATTCCGTGAATCGGCTGGCCGTCAATAAAGATTTTTCCATTGCTCGGTTGGTCTAAGCCCCCGATAAGATTCAAGAGAGTGCTTTTCCCGGAACCGCTTGGTCCCATGATGGAAAGAAAATCGCCCTTTTCTATTTTTAAAGAGATATTATGAAGCGCGCATATTTCCTGTTGCCCCTGGTGGTAATTCTTGCTGACGTTTTGTACTTCGATCATTTGCATCCTTTTCTGAAAAATTTATTGTAAGCATAGCGCTGCTCAATCATACTTTTATAGAGAATGATGCAAGGCTCTCCTTGCATGTAATAACTTAAAAAATATTTTTCACGCGTTCAATATCTGCCTTCGCTTCGGCGACAAGCCTTTCCAAAAGCTCTTTGCAGGTGGGAATATCTTTAATCAGACCGACCGATTGCCCCATCATCATGGGAGCATCATCAACATTGCCGGATTCCCAAGCCTTCCTGACCCGGTCACCCGCAATCAACGGAATAAGTTTTTCCAGTCCGCCGCCTGTCGATTCCACATTTAAAACTTCTTCCACCAATTTGTTTTTGATTGCCCGGCCCTGCAAGCCGATGGATTTGCAGATCAGCGCTGTTTCGAATTCCTGACGTCTGAGGATTTCCTGCTTGATATTATCGTGAACCTCGCATTCTTTCGTGGCGACAAAACGGGTGGCCATCATCACGCCCTGAGCGCCCAACGCCAGTGCCGCTGCCAATGTTCGTCCATCAGCTACACCGCCGACAGTCACCACCGGTATTTTCACGGTCTCGGCTATGCGCGGCGTGAGCACCATCGTCGTTACGTCATCATTGAGCGGATGACCGCCTTCTTCAATGCCCGCGGCATAAATCCCGTCATAGCCGGCTTTTTCCGCGTGCACGGCATGACGCACCGATCCCACCTTGTGGAACAGTTTCACACCGGCCTTTTTCAGAATGTCTATAAATTCCTTTCCCACCGCCTTGTCCAAGGGGGTTCCGGATATTTCCAGACCGGCAACTTTTTCCTCCGCGCAGACTTTCAAATACATTTTATGATGTTCCGCCGTGATATGCACCGAGGGCAGAATGGTAACGTTCACCATAAAAGGTTTATCCGTCAGCTTTCGGGTTGCCCGGATGGCTGCCCGGAACTCTTCTTCCGTGGGATAATTGCCGGCTGTCAGGTTGCCGAGGCCGCCGGCGTTGGATACCGCGGCGCAAAGCGTCGGTTTGCAAAGCCACATCATGGCGCCGCAGATAATGGGATATTTTACGCCGAACATTTCGGTAATGGCTGTTTTCATTTTTATACCTCTTTAAACGGTTCTAACGTGTTTAGTGCTAATCCATCATCACCAGAGAAGTAATCTTTGACGTTGGGGGCATATAGTCATCATCCAGAACTTTGATAATATCAGCGTACAGTCTCCTTTTCAGTTCGCCGAAAATGGTTCGTTTTTTCTGGAAGGTTTTGGCAAAAGCTATCGCGGTGGCCATCAGATCATCCTGATTGGCGCAGGCCTTCACAATAATGTTGTGTTTTTCCAGCTCGGCCGCAGTGAAACGATTACCGGTCAGTTGCATCTGCGACAGAATGTGCATGGGAATGGCTTTCTTCACAAAAGCGTTCATGCCCCACCGGAAAGGAATACTGATGTTGACTTCCGGGAAGCAGAAGAAACCTTTATCTGAACGCATGAAGCGGAAGTCGCAGGCACAGGCGACAATTGAACCATTGCCGAAAGCATGTCCATTGATGGCCGCGATAACCGGTATCGGATAAAGAAGCAGCTTTTTAAAGACCGTATCCATTTCGTTAATGAAATCCGTCACCGGCTGATGTTCATCTTTCTGCATCTGTCCCATAATCCACTCAACATCGATGCCCTGCGAAAAATTCTTCGGGTCATTGGAAGTGATAATCAGAGCGGTTATCGTTTTATCCGCGATGATTTCATCCAGCATCGCGTTTAATGTTTTGGAAAATGTCAGATTCTGCCTGTTTTCACCATTGGTCATGGTTATAATTGCTACGGTTTCATCTTTAGTCCAGTTCATGATAGACATATGTTTTCCCTCTCTTTTTTAAATGTATTTTAATGGCCCGGCGGCCAAAATATTCAACTATTTCAATATTATAAAAACGACCGGCCCCTGCACGCCTGCCGGAACAGGTATCGGAGTATAAGAAGTCCCCTCTTTTATGTCAAGGATATAATCGCCCCTGTCCAGTCAATTTAGGAATGTCCTGTTTTTACCAAAATAGAAATGTCCTGTTAGAAGAAAAAAGGATTGAAGTCCGGATCATGGCGGAAGACTTGACTGTTTTCTTTAAAAAAGCAAACTGAATCTCACGGACGAAAAACGTTGCTTGTGGATTGTTCATAAATGTAAGCCTCCGCTTCCAGACAAAAGAAACGGAGGCTTTTTATTACCATATCATAACAGGGTGTACGGGCTAAACTGTCTGAAAGGTCGTCCATTCCTGCCACGTTTTATTGCTCCGGTGTATATACGGTTTTGTGCAATTTTACCGGTTTCATTTGTTTTTTACGCATGCGCAGATTGAGCATTTCCACACCCACGGAAAACGCCATGGCAAAGTAGATGTAGCCTTTGGGAACATGAACGTCAAATCCTTCGGCGACCAGCGTCACGCCGACCAGCAGAAGGAATGAAAGCGCCAGTATTTTTATGGTCGGATGAGCATCCACGAATTTGCTGATGGGTTTGGCGGCAAAAAGCATTACACCGACGGCACAAACAATGGCAATCGCCATGATGGAAATCTCCTGAGCCAGACCAACAGCGGTAATGACGGAATCCAGCGAAAAGACAATGTCCAGGAGCGCTATCTGAATCAGGACGGCGGCCACACTGGATGAAATAAGTTTGGGCGTTTCCTCCTGACTTCCCTCCAGACTGCCGTGAATTTCATGCGTCGCTTTAGCCAGCAGGAACAGACCACCGCCGATCAGAATAATATCACGTCCCGAAATTTCCTGACCGAATATGGTAAACCAGGGCGCAGTCAGCTTGATGACCCAGAAGATGGAAAACAAAAGAGCCAGTCGCGACAGCATCGCCAGCATCAGTCCGGCGCTGCGGGCAAAGTTTTGTTTATTCCCGGGCAGTTTACTGACGAGGATGGAAATAAAAATGATGTTATCGATGCCCAGCACTATCTCCAGGGAAGTCAGGGTCGCCAGCGCAATCCATGCTTCAGGATTTGTTAACCATGTAAACATAAACATTCTCCGTTACGTTGAATTAAAAATGTTTTTCATTATATCTTTTTTGAAGTTTTGTCATTAAGCATATCTCAAGGATTATAGTTACATCTAGATCCTCCGAAATTCATTTAATAAACACCTTTGAAGAAAAAACGCTAAAATACGATCCATAAGCACTTTTCCAACAAAAGAAAATCTGCAACTCACTATAATCATGAGGAGTCGCATTTTTTTCTTTAAAAAAAGAAAATGTTCATATATATGAACATCAAAATTGAACATCTATTTTAATATAATAATTGTCAGGAGGATATATAATGAAAATCAAGAATGTTCAAAGGGTGGTTTTTTTATTGTTCTTTTTTCTGTTTGCGACTCAAGCATGGGCGGAAGAATGGGTTCTTTATGACGTGGCGAAAACAGGAAACAGATATTACGAAAAAAACAGCATCAAAAAAACAGGAGATAATATTTTCAGTGTCTGGACGATAAAAGTATACAATAAAGAAGGAAAAGCAAAAGACTTTTATCAACTGACACAAAAAAATGCAGCACCTCAAAGTCCGGATCTGTTAAACTTTAGCGCATTGCTTGTTGATGTTGATTGCAAGAATAATAAGTTCAAAATCAATGCGATGACTATTTACGACAAAGAAAAAAAGGCCCTTTTTTCGGCACCTGAATCGTTGTTCAAGTGGGACAAGATTGTCGATAATACGTCCTCCGGAAAGCTTAAAAGCAAGGTTTGCAAATAATAAGATTTGAAAAGTAAATGGATTAATATTCGATTCCCGCGCGGTCTTTGATGCCGGCATTGTAGTGATGTTTCACTTCCTGAACATCACTGACAGTGTCGGCAAGCTTAATGATTTCAAGGGGCGCGTAACGGCCGGTTAAAATCACGTCAAGCCCGGCAGGCTTGTGTTTGATCATGTCCACCACGTCTCTTAACTGGATAAGTTTGAAATACAGTGCGACATTGATTTCATCCAGGATGACCATGTCGTACTTGCCGCTCTTGATGGCCTTGCGTGCTGCATCCAGGCCTTTTTGAGCCATTTCGATATCTATGGCGGCGGGGTTGTCGCGCATGACAAAGCTGTCCAGTCCGGAAGTTTTGATGGTTAAGTTGGGAAGATAGGTTTCCGCGGCAATGAATTCGCCGTATTTTCTGCCCTTCATAAATTGTATCACAAACACCTTATACCCCTGTCCGATAGCCCTCAGCGCCTGACCAAAGGCGGCGGTCGTCTTCCCCTTGCCGTTGCCGGTGATGACGATGACCAGCCCTTTGTTTTTTTGTCCGACAGTTTTCCTGGCTGTTTTGGGGACTGGAGGTTTCTTTCCGCTGACTTTAACAGCAGGGGTTTTTTTACTTTTTACAATAGTCATTTTTTAGCCTGTTTTTGGAAAAATTTTTCCGTGATTTCTTCCGCTACGGTGTAGGGATCGGATTTTCTGTTTTTGATTTTTTCTGCAATCTTCTCCAGTTCACCATCCGTCACCAGCGAATGCATTACCGGTTCCATAAGACAGGAGGTCAGGGCATCTTTGATTTCCGTCATGGCCTTACGATGCATTCTCTCGGTGAGTTGACCGCTTTGCTGCAGATAGAGGCGATGGTCTCCTATTTTTTGCGCGAGTTCGGCTGTATTTTGATTAAAAGTGGCCGGTTCAAAAGCATTGCCCACCATGACGATCGGCGGCTTCCATCCATCGGCCGTTTTTGGAGAAAGATTGAGCATGGAAGAAAGTTCCGTCTGCAACTGTCGGGCACCGGCGCGGTCCGCTTTATTGATGACAAAGACATCGGCGATTTCCATCAGACCGGCCTTCATGGTTTGAATCTCGTCGCCCATTCCCGGAACCAGCACGACCAGCACGGTGTGAGCATGATTGATGATATCAATTTCCTGCTGGCCGATGCCAACAGTTTCTACAATAATAATATCCTTGCCCATCGCTTCCATGACATGAATCGCATTGCCGGCGGCCTGTGACAGCCCTCCCAGCGCGCCGCGGGTGGCCAGCGACCGCACAAACACGCCGGTATCCTCGGCATGGCGCTGCATCCGGATCCGATCTCCCAGAATCGCGCCACCGGTGAAAGGACTGGTCGGATCGACAGCCAGCACGCCCACTGTTTTGTTCATCTTTCTGAATTCGGAAATCAATGCATCGGTGAGCGTGCTTTTCCCCGCGCCGGGCGCGCCGGTGATGCCGATGATGAAAGATTTGCCGGTATGGGTGTAAAGTTTTTTGATTTTCGCCTTGGCATCGGGAAGTTTGTCTTCGATATCCCGAATTAGGCGGGAAGCGGTGCGAATGTCACCGGCACAGATTTTTTTGATCGTAGTATCCATTTATCCGCCGTTGCAAACGTTTAGTGAGGTTTGATGTTTGTTTTTATCCATTCCACAATAGAATCGAGTGAAGCGCCGGGAGTAAAGATGGCCTTGATGCCCGACTCATAGAGCATTGAAAAGTCCTGTTCGGGAATAATGCCGCCGCCGATGACGGTAATGTCGCCTGCTCCTTTTTCACGCAAAAGTTCGACAACCTTCGGGAAAAGTGCACGATGCGCACCGGAAAGGCAGCTCAAACCAACCACATCTACGTCCTCCTGAATGGCGGAAGCCGCGATTTGTTCGGGCGTCTGATGACAGCCTGTGTAAACCACTTCAAATCCGGCATCGCGGAAACAACGGGCGAGAATTCGGGCGCCACGGTCGTGGCCATCCAGTCCCGGTTTGGCAACCATCACGCGAATTGTTCTTTCCGTCATAAAAAATCTCCTTAAATAACGGGTTTGGAATTTTATTCCACAATCCCCATTCGCTTCGCTCAGGGGATAATTCCACTTACGCTTCAAACTTCGCTAAGCTCGTTTTCCTACGTCGCTTCGCTCCTAGGATAGTTCGACTTACGGCTCAATCTCGCTTCGCTCGATTTCAGCTTGTCTCATTATCAGCGAGTGTCATTAGTACAGTCCAGGATCGCGATATTCTCCATAAACTTCCCTGTAAACGTCGCAAATCTCCTGCAACGTGGCCATGCTTTTCACCGCGTCAATACAGGGCGGCATGACATTATCGCCTTTTTTGCAGGCGCTTCTGATATTGTCCAGCGATGTTTTAACCGCTTTGTTATCTCGTTTGCGGCGCACTTCCTTAAGTCTTTTGATCTGTTCTTCACCAACCTTTTCATCAATATCAACAAGCGGAATCGGATGTGTGGCGTCGGTTGCGTATTTGTTGACTCCCACCATGATTTTCTCGTTCGCATCCAACTGTCTCTGAAATCTGTAAGCAGCCTCGGATATTTCCATCTGCGGGAAACCTGCTTCAATTGCGGCAATCATCCCGCCCATCTCATCAATCTTGTGAATATATTCCCATGCTTTTTCTTCCATTTCATTGGTGAGCGACTCGATAAAGTAGGAACCGGCCAGGGGATCAATGGTATTGGCCACCCCCGTTTCTTCGGCTAAAATCTGCTGGGTGCGCAGAGCGATTTCCACGGCATGCTCGGAAGGCAGACAGAGAACCTCATCCAACGAGTTGGTATGCAGCGACTGCGTACCGCCCAATACAGCCGCCAGTGCTTCCACGGTTGTGCGAACAACATTATTGTATGGCTGCTGTGCTGTCAAAGAGCACCCTGCTGTCTGTGTATGGAAGCGCAGCCACATGGAGCGAGGATTTTTCGCCTGAAAACGGTCACGCATGATTTTGGCCCAGATACGGCGGGCCGCGCGCAGTTTGCAGATTTCCTCAAAGAAGTCGATATGCGAATTAAAGAAAAAAGACAGTCGCGGAGCGAAGTCGTCAACATTCATGTTCTTACGACTGATGACGTCTTGCACATATTCGATGCCGTCACGAATAGTGAAAGCCAATTCCTGAACGGCGGTGGCTCCGGCTTCACGGATGTGATAACCGCTGATGCTGATGGTATTCCAGCGCGGAACATACTTGGTGCCAAATTCAACGGTATCACTGATCAGTTTTACGGAAGGTTCCGGCGGACACATAAAAGTCTTTTGCGCGATGAATTCCTTGAGCATGTCGTTTTGGATGGTGCCACCGATTTTGTTAAGTGGCACGCCTTTAATGTCCGCTGCAGCGCAGTACATCGCCCACAAAACGGTTGCCGGAGGATTGATGGTCATGGACGTGGTGACATCTGCCAGCGGGATGCCTTCCATCAGCACCAGGAAATCTTCCAGCGTGTCGATGGCCACACCGCATTTACCCACCTCACCCAGTGCTTTGGGTGAATCGCTGTCATACCCCATCAGCGTCGGGAAATCGAAGGCCGTGCTCAGGCCGGTCTGTCCTTCCCGAAGCAGCATTTTCCAGCGCTGATTGGTGTCGTGCGCGCTGCCCATGCCTGAAAACATACGAAACGTCCAGTACCGTCCCCGGTATCCGGTAACCTGGATACCACGCAAATAAGGAAATTCACCGGGCACGCTGATGTCTTCTGCGAAATTGGTATTCTTAATATCTTCCGGGGTATAGAGCCTTTTGATTTCCGTGTCCGATACGGTGGAAAAGCGCTCTTTCTGATCCGGATTATTTTTTAAAGCCTTTTGAACTTCTTCTTCCCATTTCTGTGTCAGTTTCAAAGAAGTCTCTTGCATTTCTTTGGAGAAATACACCATTAAACCTCTGATATTGTTAGCAAGTTAGTCATTATTTCTGCGCTTTTCTACCCCGCGAGGGGGTACTCAAAAGAGTTGCAGAAAATTTTTACGTTAACGAATTCATCCCGTTAATCGGGGTTCTGAATGATTAAGAATATCTGTAAAAACTAAAAAGCACTAACTCAAATCTTTTGATTTTGTCAAGGGATATTGAAGGTTTCGGAGTCCGGCCCTTGATGATTTTTGACGATGATAATAATCAAAAAAGCACTCCCGTCTTTGATGCAGAAGTGCTTTTGTTGTTGAATCTTTTATATGATTAAGATTAAAGTGGCTTTACGTTTTCCGCTTCCTGGCCTTTTTTACCCTGCTGTATATCAAAAGATACACGCTGTCCTTCATTCAGGGACTTGAAACCATCGGCCTGAATGGCACTGAAATGAACGAAAACATCTCCGCCATCATCCTGCTTGATAAAGCCGAATCCTTTTTTGGCGTTAAACCATTTTACAATTCCTTCCGGCATAGTTGTGCAAACTCCTTTCATAAATTTTATCAGTCGAATTAAAACTATGACAGAATTTAAAACCGTAAAACTTTAAAGAATGTATAAGATTACCCGGAAAGGATGAAGATCTGCAAAACTCTAAAGATTATGACGGATTAACCTTGTACCTTAAAACGTTTAAATTCAACTTTTTTCCATCGTTTATCTCTCACGACGCCGGATTTTACTTAAATCCAAGACCCGATAAAGTCAAGCTATAATTTATTGTTCATAGCGCTTAAATTTTATAAATAAATATGTTATTAGAAACAAAAATGGTGGGGTGATTTTTAAATCATCAATGAGAACGAATTAATTTTGATGGAAAGGATTTATTATGAAAAGAAAAACAGCAGTTTCAGTTTTAACAGTGGCCGTATTTCTGATTGCGGCAGTCTGCTTCGCTGAAGTTAATCCTCCGCAAGTAGGAGAAACCTTCCCTGAGATCGAGTTGGCGAAGCCAACCGCCCCCGCCGAACTGCAATATCTGGGATTGTCCGGCAGTGGATTTTTTAAAGTCAATCAAGTCAAGGCGGATGTCGTGATTGTGGAAATATTCAGTATGTATTGTCCCTACTGTCAGGGAGAAGCCCCGAATATGAATAATCTGTACTCGTTGATTGAAAGTAATCCCAAACTGAAAGGCAAAATCAAGATTATCGGCATCGGGATAAATAATTCCGCTTATGAAACCGATATTTTTAAAAAGAAATACAAAGTGGAATTTCCCTTGATTCCGGATGGAGACTTTAAGCTGCACAAGACAATCGGTCAGGTGAGAACGCCGTATTTCATCGTCGTCAAACTGAAAGGCCGAAAGGCTGATGTTATTTATTCCAAATTAGGGGCGCTGGGAGACAACAAGGCTTTTCTCAGTCAGATCGTTAAATCAGCAGGATTAAAATAGGGGTACCTCATGAAAAAAATATTATTATCAATTTTATTGATTGGTGTTTTTGCATTCAACGTTTATGCTTTATCTGATGCCTATAAAAATAACGTTTATAACCCGGGAGAATTAAAGCCTCGCGACAGTGTCTTAAAGGTAAAGGCAGGAGATGCAGCACCGGATTTTACGCTCAAGGCGGTCAGCGGAAAAATGATTTCACTCAAGGATTACCAAGGGAAGAAAAATGTCGTGATTTCTTTTGTTCCGGCGGCGTGGACACCCGTCTGCTCCGATCAGTGGCCGGGCTATAACATCGTGCAGGATTTATTTGAAAGTCATGATGCTGTTATGCTGGGCATTACCGTTGACAGCATTCCCACCCTTTTTTCCTGGACGAACCAGATGGGAAAACTCTGGTTTGAAGTTTTATCCGATTTCTGGCCGCATGGGGCTGTAGCCGAAAAATTCGGTGTGTTGCGTTCCGACGGTGTTTCCGAAAGAGCGCTTTTTATCATCGATAAAAAAGGGATTATTCGTTACATTGATGTGCATGATATTAATCATCGACCACCGCTGGAGGCTCTTGTCAAAGAACTGGAAAAATTAAATTAATTCCTGCAAAAATAAATATTTAAAAGCAGAATATTATTTAATATTCTGCTTTTTTCTTGACACAGCTCTGATATTAATCTATGCACGTTCCAGAGATTTCTGAACGCCGGTCATTTTTTGTTCATCATATAAAAGGATGAAGGTAATCAGGTTGGACGTGGAAGAAAAAAGAAGAAAGAAGAAAGAGAGAGAAAAAGAAAACAGACGAAATACAATCTTGAAAGCAGCGAGAAAACTCTTTTTTGAGCGTGGTTTCAAGTCTGTAACGGTTGATAATATCGCCGAGAAAGCGGACGTCAGCAAGGGATCGATTTATCTTTGTTTCGAAAGCAAGGAAGAAATATACACCCAGATTCTCATTGCCGACAATATTGCTCTTTATGAAAGGATAAAGAATTTTTCGGCCATAGAAGCGTCCTCTGCACAGCTCTTGCAGGAATTTGCCCGAATTTACGTCGATTACTTTCTTAACGATAAGGAACTCTTCAGAATTTTGATGACCTTCATGATGCAGACCGGCCAGATGCATTTGACGGCACAGCAGGGCACTGAGCTGATCAGATCAACAAATCAGAACATCAACATTATTTCTCAAATCATTCAGAAGGGAATAGATTCCGGCGAATTTTCGCCGGTGGACAACATACGCTTGATGCAGAATGCAATCTGGGGAATGTTAAACGGCATTATTTCACTTTATCTTTTTACCGGAAATCCGATAAAAAGAATGGAACGAATCCATTCTACTGTGCAGGAAAGTCTCAATATTATCATTAATGGTTTGAAAGCGTAAGTTTTCTTCGGACAGCGCTTATTTCCCTGTATCTTTTAAGATTTTTTTAAAATCCTGTTCGGCTTCGTGGAGTATTCTTTCCACGTCTTCCTCCAGTTTTTCAAATCTTTCGATAATCACTCGCGCCTGATCGGTCAGTTGCAGGGATTTTTCTTTTTCACTGGTTGCCACCAGTTTCTTATCCATCCGTTCTTCGGAGGCTTTTAATCTTCCCCAGGCTGCACGGTAGGACATACCCAGTTCCTTGGCAGCGGCATTCAGGCTGTGCTGCTCCTCGATGGACTTGAGAATTTCATCACGGCCTTTGCCGAAAATGACCTTGCCGTTCTCCTCAATCCAGATTTTGTATTTAATTTCCACCAGGCGCCTCCTGATTGTTTACTTTGAATTATCTATTGTTATGATATGGCAAAAAAGTCAATAAAATTCGTCATCGCTCTTTCGCGTATTAGTTTGAAAATCATACATTTGGGAGATTGTCAGCGTCACAACCGGTAACAGCAATATAATATTCTTGACTATTAAATCCAGTTGTTTATATCTTGACCATGACGTGATGTTACGGAAATACCGAGGTAATGGATTTTGAAAGTATTATATTACGATTGTTTCGCGGGCATCAGCGGCGACATGAATCTGGGCTCCCTGCTCGATTTGGGCGTTGACCGCAAATATTTACTCAAGGAACTTGGCAAGCTCTCCATCGGATCTTACAAAATCAAAATTTATCAGGATAAGCGCGGCGGCATCACCGGCACGAAATTTGACGTTGTCATCCCCGCTTCGAAGAAAACATCATCGCCGCTTGGACGGCAGAACCGCGCGTATCGTGATATTGCAAAACTCATCAGGCAAAGCGAACTGTCCGCGTATGTCAAAAAAACCTCTCTGAATATTTTCACCCGGCTTGCCGAAGCGGAAGGAAAAATTCACGGCTGCAAAATGGAAAATGTCCATTTTCACGAAGTGGGCGCGATTGATTCGATTGTGGATGTCGTCGGCGCGGCGGTTTGCCTTGATTTTTTGAAGGTGGACAAAATCATCGCCTCCCCCGTCGAGCTCGGCTGCGGCATCATTCATTGCAATCACGGCACACTGCCCGTTCCGGCTCCCGCCACGGCGGAAATTCTAAAAGGCATTCCCGTCAAAACCGGCCTTGTACCCTTTGAAGCGACCACGCCCACCGGCGCGGCGATTCTTGCCGCGACGGCGTCAGCCTTCACGGACAAAATTGATTTCACGCCGCTGAAAATCGGTTACGGCTTGGGAAGCAGGGAGTCTTCTGTTCCCAATGTTCTGCGCGTGTTTCTGGGAGAAAAAACCGCCGCGCTTTCGTCTGATACGCAAATCAGCGACGCTGTTGTGATTGAATGCAACATCGATGACATGAATCCCGAATGCTATGACAATTTGATGGAACTTCTTTTTGCCGCGGGCGCCCACGATGTTTTTTTCACGCCGATTGTCATGAAAAAATCCCGTCCGGCCGCCACCGTCTCGATGCTATGTGATGTCAGCCAACAGCCGGTCATGGAAGACATCCTGTGGCGTCATTCCTCCACCTTCGGTCTGCGCTCATACAAAGTGACCAAGTCCATGCTGCAGCGTAAAATCATTCAGGTGAAGACGCGATATGGCACAGTGCATGTGAAGTGCGGTTATCTAAACGGACGTCTCATCAAATCCAAACCGGAATATGAAGACTGCAAAAGGCTGGCCGAGGCAAACGGAGTTCCCCTGCGGGAGATTTACGAAAGCGTTCAAGCTAAAATGAGGACAAAGACGTGACAAGAAAAGAGCTTAAGGTACTTCTGGAAAACATTCGCGAGGGAAAGCTCACCGTCGAAGAGGGGCTTGAGAAACTCAGGCATTTTCCCTACCAGGAGCTTGATTGCGCCAAACTCGACACGCACCGCGAATTGCGCGTCGGCTATCCGGAGGTCATCTTCTGTCCGGGAAAGACCATTGAACAGATTAAAACCATTTTCAGGAAAATGACGGCGGAGAAATCAAACATTCTGGCCACGCGCGCCAATGATGAAATTTTCAGTGCCGTCAAGGAAATCTGCCCTGAGGCGTCTTATCATCCGCTCGCGCGAACCATCACCGTGATGAAAAAGAAGCCGCGGCCATCCAGACATTACATCGCCGTCGTTTCGGCGGGAACCGCGGATTTGCCCGTCGCCGAAGAGGCGGCGGTGACCGCGGAAGTTTTCGGCAACCGCGTGGAGAGAATCGTTGATGTCGGCGTCGCCGGCATTCACCGATTGTTTGATAAATTGGATGTCATCCGCCGCGCGCGTGTGGTCATCGTCGTTGCCGGAATGGAAGGCGCCCTGCCCAGCGTCGTCGGCGGCCTCGTGGACAAGCCGGTCATCGCGGTGCCCACATCCGTCGGTTACGGAGCCAGCTTTCAAGGCGTGGCGGCATTGCTGGCCATGCTCAACAGCTGTGCCGGCGGCGTCTCGGTCGTCAACATTGACAATGGCTTCGGCGCCGGCTGCGCCGCCAGCAAAATCAACAAACTCAAATGATAACAGCAACGTCATTGAGGTGATTTCACAAAAAAGGTAGTCTGATTTATACAGTCTGTATAAATCAGAAACGAAAAATGAAAAATTAGGATTTAATAGCTTGATTTATTTAACAATTGTTATAAAAAAATAAAGACTCAAAAACGATTTATACAGAAAGAGACTGTCTGTGTTTACAGAATTATACAGACTGTATAAACATTGTTAGGACTAAGAGAATGAATCGAGGATATTCATATGACTAAGCGGAATTACTGGCTCGACCTGTTCACAGGTGTAACATGGGCGGAGTTCAAAGCAGCGGGAGGGAAGGTTTCTGGTTTCCGCGAATCTCGCTGGAACGCCGTAAGCAAGATAAAGCCCGGCGACTATCTGCTGTGTTATCTGACAGGGGTTTCCCGATTCATCGGTATCCTTGAAGTGACAGACAAACCTTACAAAGACAAAACCCCGATATGGAAAGACGAGGACTTTCCGTGCCGCCTTAAGGTCAGAATCGTAGGCGAATTAACGCCGGAAACGGCCATCCCCGTCCTTCACCTTAGAGAGCAACTCTCCTTCTTTGAGAATCTCACTAGTCCCCACGCTTGGACCGGCCATTTTCGTGGCTCTCCAGCAAAGTGGTCTGCTGACGATGGTGAAGCTGTTGTTGCCGCTATCCTCGATGCCCAGGCTAACCCCGTCTCTCGCCCTATTGACGAACGCAAGTTGAAATACCGACCAAACACCTTGAAAACAAAAGTCGGCTCTGTCACAGTCCCCGGTTCAGAGGAGGAAGACCTTCCTGAAAGCGATGTAGAGAGCAAGAAGCCGAGAGAGCATACGGAAATTCAGTGGCATCTTCTAAAGCTCGGCTCCGACATGGGCTTCGATACTTGGGTAGCCAGAAATGATCGGGGCAAGGCGTGGGATGGAAAGAAGTTCACCGACCTCCCGAAACTAAAGGCGGAATTGCCACTTCAGTTTGACGAAGCAACAAACAAGACAATCGAGTTGATTGACGTCTTGTGGTTGAAGGGAAACGCTATTGTCGCTGCATTTGAAGTGGAAAGCACCACTTCAATTTACTCCGGCCTCCTCCGTATGGCAGACCTCGTCGTCATGCAGCCAAACCTGAACATTCCACTCTATCTAGTGGCGCCCGATGATCGCCGTGATAAGGTAGTCACGGAAGTTAACAGACCGACATTCTCGCACCTCAAACCACCATTGTCCGAGATATGCCGGTTTATCTCGTTTAGCAACCTAAGGGACCAGATCAAGGCAGTCAGTCACATCTTGAGGTTCATAAGACCGGAGTTTCTGGAGGAGATTTCTGAGTCGTGCGAGATTGAGGAAATATGAGTCCCAATCAGGCGCTGAACCTGACCTGCCAGAAACAGCGGTCAGGTTAGCTTTCCGTTCTTTCTTTAATTTGTCATCTTTATGTTATTTCAAGATTCAGCACTTCATTTAGGCTGCCGGTGCGGTAGCCTTTAAGGTCCAAAGCGCAATAGGCAAAGCCGATTTGCCGGAATTTTTTGTGGATGTCATTCATCAGTTTCAAATTGAAAAACTTCCGTCTTTCATTTTCCGCCACTTCAATCCTCGCCATGTCGCCATGATGACGCACGCGAACCTGTTTGAACCCCAACCGGAGTAGGTACTCTTCGGCGTGATTCACCATGTCCAGTTTGTCGCGGGTGATTTTCTCGCCGTAGGGAAAGCGCGATGCCAGGCAGGCAAAGGACGGTTTGTCCCACGTGGGCAATCCCATCTTTTTGGATAATTTCCGAATGGCGTCTTTAGTGAAACCGGCTTCCCGCAGCGGGCTTAAAACGCCCAGATCTTTGAGCGCCCGCGTGCCGGGGCGATAATCCTTGACGTCATCGGCATTGGAACCTTCGGCCATCCATTGGATATGATGTTTTTCCGCCACGGACTTGAATTTGGAAAACAGTTCATATTTGCACAAATAGCAGCGGTCAGGCCGATTTTCGGCAAATCCTTTGATTTTTAATTCATCGGTTTGGATGACGATATGCCTGATGCCGATGCCGCGCGCAAAAGCCTTTGCTTCCTTAAATTCGCGTTCGGGAAAGGTCGCCGACCGGGCGGTTATGGCGATGACGTTGTCTTTCAACACGTCATGGGCGACTTTCAAAAGAAACGTGCTGTCCACGCCGCCTGAATAAGCCACGGCCAGGGGCGCTGATTCTTTTATGATATGCTGTAGATGATTCAATGATTTCTGCAGTTCCATCTTGACGCTTATATAACATAAACGGCTTTCCATTGCCGTTTTTTTCTTGTTTCAGGCGGTTATCCGTTGACGCTCTGTAATATATCTTGACCTTTTTTCTGTTCTTATCCTATTTTAGGCTATCAATCAGCAGGGGGTAAACTTATGTCCAAACTGGTTCGTTTCGGTGTTTCGCTGGAGGAAGATTTACTGGTTAAATTCGACCGTCATATAAAACAGAAGAAATACACCAATCGTTCGGAAGCTTTACGTGACATGATTCGTGATGAGTTGGTCAAGAAGGAATGGACTGAAAATAAGGAAGTGACCGGGGCCATTACGCTGGTTTATGATCACCACACCCGGGAACTGGTTACTAAAGTACTCGATGTTCAGCACGATTATCATGCCTGTATTCTTTCCTCCCAGCATATTCATCTGGATCATCACAATTGCTTTGAAATCATTGTGACCAAAGGTAAGTCGAAGGAAATAGAAGAACTTTATCAGAAACTGAAGTCCATCAAGAGCGTGAAACACGCCGGATTTATGATGGCCACAAAAGGCAAGGATTTGCCCTGACATTGTCCTGATTTCAGCACCGCTGAAACGACAGGGGCAGCTCCAGATTATTTTCTTCCAAAAGTTTTTTGTCGGCAAGTATTTCCGAAACCGGGCCATCGGCCACCACAGTACCTTCCCTAATGATGATGCAGCGCCGGCAGACATCCATAATCAAATCCAGATCGTGCGATGCTATTATTTTCGAATGCGCGAATGTTTTAAGCAGATTGATCAACAGTCGTCTCGATCGGGGGTCGAGATTGGCCGCCGGTTCGTCCATGGCAAGAATATCCGGCTCCATGGCTATGACCGAGGCGATAGCCACAGCGCTTTTCTGACCGCAGGAGAGATGATGCGGCGGTTTGTTTTTTAACTCAAGGCCGTTGACAAGGTTCAATGCAAAATTCACCCGTTCCCGCACGGCCGCTTCATCCAGCCCCAGATTGAGCGGTCCGAAGGCGACATCTTCGTAAACCGTCGGCATGAAGAGCTGATCATCGGGATTCTGAAAAACGATGCCGACTTTTCTGCGGATTTCCTGCTGTGTCTTTTGGGTCAGATAAACATCGCCGATATTCACCGTTCCCGAAGTCGGCATGAGGTAACCGTTCATGTGCATCAGGAGGGTGGACTTGCCGGCTCCGTTGGCGCCGATGATTCCCACCGATTCGCCGTGCGTGATCCGGAAAGAAATATCCTTCAGCGCAAGCGTTCCGTCCGGATAGCGGAAAGAGACATTTTTAAATTCCACAATATGATGGCTCATGAAAAAACCCCTTGCACAAACCGGCCCAGTATTTCAGTTGCCGGATAGAATCTGAAAACGAAAAGCAGGGCAACCGCGCATAACGCAAAAACCACATCAGCCGATTTAATTTGAAAACGTTTCAGCGTGGGCATATCGCCCTGAAAACCCCGCGACAGCATGGCATAATACACCCGTTCCGCTTTCTCCACGGATCTGAGGAAAAGTATTCCTACTATGCGGACAAAAATTTTGATGCCTTTGCCGCGCTCGCTGAATGAGCGCATGTTTCTCGCCCGGACAATCCGCATGGTTTCTTCCATCAGGACAAAAATATAGCGGTAGAGAAAAAGAAGCTGCGAAACGAAAATCGAAGGCAGCCCCAACTGCCTCAACGCATGGCAGACACCGGGAAAAGAGGTGGTGGCGATAAGCAGCAGCGCGGTACTGACGGTGAGCGCGAACTTGATCAGGATGGAAATAAAAGACAACCACCCCGCTGAAATCGTAAATCCATTCAATATCACGATCTGTCCCGAATCCAACAGCGGATTGAAGATGCCGATAAAGACAGCGAAAGGAGAAACGAGAAGGACTTTTTTAAAAATAAATATAAGCGGAATTTCGCCCAGCGTCATCAAAAGCATCGGATAAAGAAAAAAAGGCAGCAGGGCAACGGTTTCGTACTTGGAAAAAGAAATGACCGTAAATAAAAAAAGAAGGGTAACCGCCAGTTTGACACGCGGATCCAGCCGGTGGACGAAGGTGTTCTTGTAGGAGAGCTGATCGAGAAATCCGATATTGTAATATTGTGTGTCAAACGTCATGGTTCGATCCGGTGTGTGCTTTACGCCGGATCGCGCAATAGACATCTGAGAAAATCAAAGCGGCCATTTTCTTCTATTGCTTAACCCGGGCTTAATCAATGTTTATATCAATATCAAATATCATACGCCCTGACAGTAAATCCAGTTATTTTCTGTCAGGGCGTAAATCAAATATTTCCGGGCAATGCTATTGTTTTTTGAAAATCCGGATTCCGAATCCGATAAAGACAATAAACATCAGAACAATGGCCGCCCCGACAATGCCGGCGACGGAAGTTCCGGGTTCAATGCCCGGCCAGGCGGGAGGCGCCTCTTCAGTTTCTTGTTCAACGGCCGCCGGTTTGAAACCGTAATCGGGAAGAAACGCCGTCTTTTCCTGAATATCTTTCAATACGGGAACTATCCCGCTTGTTTGTTCTTCGAGTTCGCCCTTGCCGGTCACCTTTTCTATGGACCATTCCAGTCCATCGGGGTGCGTTGAGGCAAACCAGGAAAGCGCTCCTCCGGTCATCACCGCCAGAATCACAAAACCGACCAGAACATTCTTAATGGAAAGACCGGCATCCAGGGGACGAGCGGCGATACTGGCTTCCAGAATTTCCGGCCGGGCCTGTTTCACATAAAGAATGATGCCGGCCGTGATCATGCCCTCTATTAGACCGATGGCCAGATGAATCGGCTGCATCAGCAGGACAAAAGTCTCGAAGGGCAGTTCGCTCTTGCCGGACAAAAGCGTTTCCAGAACCACTGAAAAAGCGCCCAACTGCAGGGCAATGATGACGCTGACAATTGCGGCAATGAATATTCGCCTTGTGTTTGTCGAGTCTCCGGCGATGGGTTTATAAATCAACGGGTAGGCGATAAAACAGGGATAAATTCCCAGGTTCCAGATATTACAGCCCAGGGCAAGCAGTCCTCCATCGGCGAAAAAAAGCGCCTGAACCACCAGCACGGAGGCAATGGCCAGAAAGGCCGCGTATGGTCCCAGAAGAACGGTCAGAATCATACCGCCGCCGATATGGCCGCTGGAGCCTGTTCCCGGAATGGTGAAATTGATCATTTGCGCAGCGAAAATAAACGCTCCCATGATACCCATCAACGGAATCGTCTTGTTATCCAGATTCTCCTTCAATTTTTTGGAAGAATATCCAATGGCTGCCGCGGAACCGGCCCACATCGTTGCTCCCACCGCGGGTGAAAGTAAAGCATCCGCCATATGCATGTTAAGTTCTCCTTTAAAAAAAGATCAGTTATCCGCCTTCATCTCTAGAACCGGAACGCAAGTCCGGCGAGTGCGGAAATGTCGGCTTCCGAATCGGTCAAACCGTATTTCATGCCGAGGTCGATATCCAAATTTTCATTGATCGAATAAATAATTCCGCCAAGAACAAAAGCAGGATCATCATCCGCGTCGCCATCAGGATTGCGCTCAACACCGATATTGGCGACCAGACTTAAGTCTTTAACGACTTCCCAGACAGTAGCAACGGAAGCATGCCAGATATTCTCGCGCTCGTCGGCGTCATTTTCATTTCTGATGTATCCCAGATTAACATGAAACGCGAACGGTTCCACTTCCTGGGAAGCAATGAAAAAAATCTGACCTCCAAATTTCCCTGTACCCAGTCCCTTGTCTTCATCACCGGTGGGGAAGCTGATTCCCGGTTTCAAGGCCAGGCTGAAGCCTTCTTTTTCAAAGACCTTGATTTTGGCTTCGAATGAAGCATCGCCGATGCCGTCCTCATCATAAACAACGATATCATTTTCTTTCTCTTTCCCCCAAAGATAAGGCAGACTCATAACCAGATCAACATTATCTACTATCCCGTAAGACAACGTGGCTGCCGTCTCGACTCCCGTTGCCTTAACCGAAACACCCCCGACATTTTCTTTGTCCCGGTCATACTGACCGTTGAACTCCAGTTGAAAATTCCCCTTTCCCTGTGTGCCGGTGTCGTCGGTAATCAGCGGATGTGCCGCCCAGGATGGGCAGGCAAAGAGCAGCGCCGCTACCAGCATTAATCCTTTTGCAGACCAATTCTTAAGCATTTAAACCCTCCTTTTGTGCTACGAATAATAATTTAGTGACACCTTATTGTGTTTCTGTCAAGTTTTAAATGGTTTCAAAACGATGAATTTTCTGAACGAAGATTCTCTAAATATGTTTAATATAACATATTGACTTTTTTCTGACTTTCGGTCAATTTATGCCACGTTTGACATATACCAAAAATGACAGAGGTATTTGGGGAGGATTTATATGAAGATAACAAGAAGAGGTTTTTTAACTCTGTCCAGCGCCGTCGGAGGCGGGATTGCCCTGTCCAGCTTGGGTCTTAATCTGAAGCCGACGCGGGCATATGCGGAAGAGTTAGACAAGATGAATCGAGTTAAAGCCGCCAAACAGACGACAACGATTTGCTGTTACTGTTCCGTCGGCTGCGGTCTGGTTTGCAGCACGGATAAGGCGACGGGAAAGATTATTAACATTGAAGGCGACGCCGATCATCCCATCAATGAGGGATCGCTGTGCGCCAAGGGCGCGGGTTTCTTCGACCTGACCGAAGCCAACAAACACCGGCTGACGAAGGTTCTCTACCGCAAACCGTACGGAACGGAGTGGGAAGAAAAAGACTGGGATTGGGCGCTGCCCCGCATGGCCCGCCTGATCAAGGACACACGTGACAAGAATTTCACCCGGACCAACGCCAAGGGCGAACTGGTCAACCGTTGCGAAGCGATCGGCCACTACGGCAGTTCAAATATCGATAATGAAGAATGCTGGCTGGTTACCGTCATGGCGCGTTCTCTCGGGCTTGTCTATATTGACCATCAGGCCCGTGTCTGACACAGTCCATCTGTAGCGGCTCTGGGAGAGTCGTTCGGACGCGGTTCCATGACGAACCACTACTGTGATTTAAAAAACGCAGACGTTATTCTTATTATGGGCAGCAATGCTGCCGAGCATCATCCCATCGCCTTCAAATGGATCATGCGAGCGAAGGAGAAGGGAGCAACCGTTATCCATGTCGATCCCCGTTATACAAGAACGTCCGCCCGTTGCGATTTTCATGTGCCGCTTCGTTCCGGCACGGATATCGCTTTCCTCGGTGGCATGATTCATTACATTCTTCAGAACAATAAATACTTTAAAGACTATGTGTTGAACTATACCAACGCGTCCTTTATCATCGGAAAAGATTACACCTTCAATGACGGCCTTTTCTCCGGTTATGATGCCAAGACGCGCAAGTATGATAAAGCAACCTGGGTGCTGGAAAAAAATGAATTGGGAATTCCCAAACGGGATATGAGCCTGACGGATTCCCGCTGTGTTTTCCAGATGCTGAAAAAACATTATTCCCGTTACACGCTCGATAAGGTTTCCAGCATTACCGGCGTATCGAAAGAAAACCTCCTCAAGGTTTATAAAGCCTACAGCGCCACCGGCGTTGCGGACAAAGCCGGTACGGAATGCTACGCTCTGGGCTGGACACATCATACCGTCGGCAGCCAGAACATCCGCGCGATGTCGATTATTCAGTTGCTGTTAGGCAATATGGGCGTTGCGGGCGGCGGCATTAACGCGCTGCGCGGTGAACCGAACGTTCAGGGTTCCACGGACCACGCGATCCTTTACAACGTTCTTCCCGGCTATCTGAAGACGCCTTCCGCGTCACTAGATTCGCTGGAACATTATCTGAAAAAATACACGCCGGAATCCAAGGATCCGCAATCGGCCAACTACTACCAGAATTATCCGAAGTTCTTTGTCAGCTTCCTGAAATCGTTGTGGGACAACAAGGCAACGAAGGATAATGATTTTGGCTATCACTGGTTGCCCAAGATGGACGACGGGAAACATTATTCCACGATGCACCTGTTTGACCGGATGTATGAGGGCAAGATCAAGGGATTCTTTGCCATTGGCGCGGATCCCGCCGTCAGCACACCGAACAGCAACAAAGTTCGCAAAGCGCTCCAAAATCTGGACTGGCTCATCGGCGAAAACATTTTCGACAATGAAACCTATCAGTTCTGGAGAGGCCCCGGCGTCGATCCTGCAAAGATCAAGACGGAATGTTTCCTCCTGCCCGCTTCTGCGACGATGGAAAAAGAAGGTTCGCAGAGCAATTCCGGCCGCTGGGTACAGTGGAAATACAAGGCTGCCGACTCTCCCGGCGACGCCATTCCCGTGGGTGAAATCGAAATCAAGATTATGGCCGCAGTCAAAAAACTTTACGCCAAAGAAGGCGGCGTATGTCCCGAGCCCATCGTGAATCTCAAGTGGGATTATCTGAATGACAAGGGGCACTATGACGTTATTAAAGTAGCTCATCAGATCAACGGTGTCTTCCTGGAAGATACCGTCATCGAAGATAAAGCCAAAGGCACGACGACCTTGTACAAGAAAGGCCAACTGGTGCCGGGTTTCGGCAATCTTCAGGTTGACGGAAAGACGGCATGCGGCAACTGGTGCATCTCCGGCAGCTACACCGCCGAAGGCATTAACCGGATGGCATCACGCGGCAAGGAAGATCCGACCGGTCTGGGTCTCTTCCCCAACTGGGCTTTCGCCTGGCCGGTTAACCGCCGCATCCTTTACAACCGGGCTTCCTGCGATGTCAACGGCAAGCCCTACAATCCCAAACGCAAACTTCTGGAATGGAAGGGCGATAAATGGGAAGGCGATGTGCCGGATGGTCCCTGGCCGCCGCAGGCAAACAAGGAAAAAGGGAAGTACCCCTTCATTATGAAGACCGACGGCGTGGGCGCTTTATTCGGCCCCGGCATGGTCGAAGGTCCTTTCCCCGAACATTACGAGCCGCTGGAAGGACCGCTGGCGAAGAACCCGATGTCGGGACAGCTTATCAATCCGGCCATCGAGATCTTCGATAAGAATAAAGATGTGGACAAGATAGCCAGAGCAAGCGAAAAATTCCCGTATGTCTGCACAACCTATTCCTGCACGGAGCACTGGTGCACCGGCGCGTTAACCCGTTGGCAGGCATGGCTCCTCGAGATGCAGCCGGAACTCTATGTGGAAATCGGCGACAAACTGGCTGAGGAAAAAGGCATTAAGAACGGCGACCGGGTCAAGGTTTCCTCCATTCGTGGTGAAGCGCCCTGCGTGGCCATGGTGACCAAACGCTTCAAGCCGTTTACGGTTGAAGGAAAAACGGTGCATCAGGTCGGCATGCCCTTCAATTACGGCTGGCTCTTCCCCAAGGACAGCACCAGTGACAGCACGAATGTATTAACCCCAACCGTTGGCGACGCGAACACCTTCTGCCCCGAGTACAAGGCGTTCATGGTCAACGTAGAAAAGGCTTAAGGAGGATAGACTATGGGAACCGAACTTGTAAAATTAATCGATACAACCCTGTGCACCGCCTGCCGCGGTTGTCAGGTTGCCTGCAAGCAGTGGAATGTTCTGCCGGGTTTCAGGACAAAACAAACCGGCACGTACCAGAATCCTCCGGATTTACAGTGGAATACCTGGACGCTGATCCGCTTTCAGGAATATGAAGATAAAGACAAAAACTTTACATGGATCTTCCGCAAAGACGGCTGCATGCACTGCACCGACGCTTCCTGCGTGAAAGTTTGTCCCAGCGGCGCTCTGTATTATACAGACATCAAAACAGTAGGCGTTCATCGCGACAAATGCATCGGCTGCAAGGAATGCATCGCGGCCTGTCCGTTTGATATTCCGCGTTATGACAAGGACACCGAAAAAGTTTATAAATGCGATTTGTGTTATTCGCGCATTCAGGAAAATCTTCCACCGGCCTGTGTGAAATCCTGTCCGACCGGCGCTCTCACCATCGGCCCGAAAGACGAGATGATCAAGAAAGCTTATGCGAAGGTCGAAAAACTGGGCGGCGACGCCAACGTTTACGGCGACAAGTTTGTGGGCGGCACGCACGTGATTTACGTTCTGCAATTCAATCCGGAAGTCTATGACGAATTATCTCAGGATCCGAAAGTGCCCGCTTCCACGTTTATCTGGAAAGATGTTCTCAAGCCTCTGAGTCTGCTGGCTGCGGGCGGCGTGATTGGCGGTTCATTGCTGCATTATTTTATCCATGGTCCGCACAGACCTCATCCGGAACACTATGATCAAGACAAGAAGCAGGGAGGTGCATAACATGAGTAAAAAAATGGTAATTGTGACATCGGGATATGAAAGATTTGTCCACTGGATGATGGCCATCTCCTGCCTGCTTTTATGCTACACCGGACTGGGGATGATGTACAAAGAGTTGAACTTTTTAGGCGTTATCTTCGGTGGCTTGAAAGGATTGGCCACCGTCCATGACATTATGGCCGTCGTGTTTGCCATATCATTGGTACTGGCGATAGCGATGTGGTGGAAAGAAGCCGGGTTATTCGTCTTTCCTGAGGATTGGGAATGGATCAAGGCCGCAGGCGGATATTTGTGGCACCTGGATCATGTTCCGGAGACCGGCAAATACAATCCCGGGCAGAAGGCATTTTTCCTGACCGTGGCGTTGTTCGGATTGCTGATGATCTGCACCGGCTTTTTCATGTGGTATCCGGAGAAGTTTCCTTTCGGGGCGGCTTTAATGGACTGGGTCTATGTGCTGCATGTATTGGGTTTTGTGGTCATCTTTGCCTTCTTCTTTGTTCACCTGTACCTGGGCACCGTCGGGAATCCCGGTTCTGTATCAGCGATGATCAGCGGGAAGATGGAACTGCCGGTATTAAGAATGCTTCATCCGAAGTGGGTCAAAGAGATGGAACATGAAGGCAAACTCATTGTTGTCGAAGACGAAAAGTAAGTCGATTAAATAAATCATTGATGTTTGTATCTTGCTGATGTATTCAAGTGGCGCACTACCGGAAAGGTGTGCGCCACTTTTGTTAAGCAGTGTGTACTTGATTAAATCAGCGTTCTGTCATTTCGACCGCACGCAGGTTATACTCCAGCTAAACTGGGGAGAAATCTTTTAAACGATTTTTAAGATTTCTCAGTCGCTTTGCTTCTTCGAAATGACATAGTGTAAATAAAAACGCTACACAATAAGGAATTAAAAACATGACAACCGCCAACGAATCATCTGAAATCAAAAATATCATTGACCGCGCTCTTGACAAAAATCCTGAGAACGCTGACATTATCAAAGCCTTTGCTCCGATTATCGTCAAACAGAGAGAGCTGGCGGCACAATCCTCTTTGCCGAAACTGGATTGTTCGTTGATCGATAAACAAAAACTCAAGGCCGGCGTTCCGGTCAGCCGCCAGATGGATTTGATTTTTCCGGATGATCCATTAGCCGAGATCGCTTTATCGATGGCGGAGGCCGTCAAAGAAGGCATGCCGCAGATTGCCGGGAATATCGACAAGATCACAGTCCTGATTCGGGAAGGGAAAATCAATCCGGCGGATTTTTTTAATGCGTCTCCGGACGGCAAAAGCAAGGCAGACGATACGTGGGCGAAAGATCTCCAGGTTTCTCCCTCCAATGCCTCTTTCCTGATGAGACTCGTCAGTCGGGTTATTCTGGAACAAAGAGCCAACGAAATCACCGCCGCGCTCGGTTCGTTCGACTGGGACAAAGGTTACTGCCCGATTTGCGGAGAGTTTCCGTCCATCGCGCTCATTGAAGAAGAGGGCGGCAAGCGATTTCTTCATTGTTCATCCTGCGGTCATTACTGGCGCTTCACACGCGTAAGTTGTCCTTACTGCGAAAAAGAGGAACGTAAGGACATGGAATATTTTTATGTGGAAAACAAGAAACAGGAAGCGGCTTTTGTCTGCGATAAGTGTAAAAAATACCTGGTTACCCTCTATCGCGCCGGTAAAGTTTTTGCGCGAGACATGGATGTTTCCGCAATCAGTCTGATTCATATGGACATTATCATGCAGGGAAAAGGCTATGAACCGATGACTGCCAGTCTCTGGAATGTTCTTCGTTAGTTCAATCACGCATCTATTATCCCAAATTATTTAAGTCAGGATAAACCATTAACATTTCGTTAAATTGATGGAATGTTTATGGTTTTGTCTGTTTTATCTTATGTGGCAAATGGCATAAGTCATAATTGACAGAATTGACAAGTATATTCGTTGCTTCTATAAAAAACCGTCAAAAAATATAATTCTTATGAATTGCCAAGTAAGAAAATTCACAATTTATTGATTGGAGAAAGAGATGGACAAGAAAGTACCCTTAAAAATAGACGGAAAGGACGTTGAGGCGACTGCCGGTCAGACGATTCTGGAGTGCGCCCGTGATAACGGAATTTTTATTCCGACCCTTTGCCATTATGCCAAAACAACCAATGTCGGCGCCTGCCGTGTTTGTGTTGTGGAGCAGGAAGGCGCCCGCTCGCTTGTGGCCGCCTGCTGCATGCCGGTCAGTCCGAATATGGTTATTCGCACGAATAGCGAACCCGTGCGTAAAGCGCAGAAAATGATTATCGAATTGTTGTGGTCGTCGGGCGATCATAACTGCCTCAGATGCGAACAGAACGGACAGTGCGAATTGCAGAATCTTGTTTACTGGTTGAAGATCGACCAGCCCCGTTTTGAAATCAAAACTCCCGGTTACGCGCTGGATAACAGCAACAAAATGATTATGCGTGATCTGAACAAGTGCATCCTCTGCGGCCGCTGCGTTCGCGCCTGCAACGAAATCCAGGTGAACGAAGTTCTGGATTTTGCCAAACGCAGTTACAGAGCAAAAGTCGGTCCCGCATTCGATGACGATTACATTAATTCCGCCTGCGTTTTCTGCGGCGAATGCGCCCAGGTGTGTCCCACCGGCGCCATTACCTTCAAACAGGCCAAATTCGCCGGCCGTCCCTGGGAGTTACAGAAAGTCAAAACCACCTGCACCTATTGCGGCGTCGGGTGTCAGATGGATCTGTATGTGAAGGATAACAAAATCGTCAAGGTTATGGGCAACCGCGAATACGGCCAGCCCAATGACGGCAGCCTGTGCGTCAAGGGGCGCTTCGGCATGGATTTTCTTGCTCATCCCGACCGCCTGAAAAAACCGCTCATCCGCTATAAAAAGAATGAAGATCTCAAAGAAGCGACCTGGGAGGAAGCCTTCACGTTTATTGCAGACAAACTTTCCGCGATTAAGAAAAAATACGGCGCGGACAGCATCGCCGGTCTGGCGTCGGCCCGCTGCACCAATGAAGAAAATTACCTGTTCCAGAAATTCATGCGGGCGGTGATCGGAACCAACAATGTCGATCACTGCGCCCGTCTCTGACACTCTGTCACGGTGGCCGGTCTGGCCGCCACATTCGGCAGCGGTGCAATGACCAATTCGATTGACGAACTGGAATACACCGATCTGATTCTCGCCACAGGAACCAACACCACGGAAAACCATCCCGTGATCGGCGTGAAAGTTAAACGCGCGACCAAACGCGGCACGAAACTGATCGTCATCGATCCGCGGGAAATCGATCTGGTCAAATACGCCGACATCTGGCTGCGCCAGAAACCCGGAACCGATGTCGCTGTGTTCAACGGTCTGATGAATGTGATTATTAATGAAGGGCTTTACGCCAAAGACTATGTGAAAGACAGAACCGAAGGCTTCGACGCGCTCAAAAAGGTTGTCGAAAAATACACGCCGGAAAAGGTCGAAAAAATTTCCGGCATTCCTGCGGAAGATTTGAAGAAAGCCGCGCGCATGTATGCCGGAGCGAAAAGCGCCAGCATCATTTACGCGATGGGTATCACCCAGCACATTACCGGTACGGACAATGTCAAGAGCACGGCCAACCTGTCCATGCTTTGCGGCAATGTCGGCATCGAAGGCGGCGGCGTCAATCCGCTGCGCGGTCAGAACAACGTTCAGGGCGCCTGCGACATGGGCGGTCTGCCCAATGTCTATCCCGCGTATCAGCAGGTCGCCAACGAGGACGTCCGCAAGAAATTTGAAACGGCCTGGAACGCGCAGCTTTCTCCCAAACCGGGACTGACGCTCATGGAAATGATGATGGCGGCAGGCAAAGGCGACATTAAAGCAATTTACATCATGGGCGAAAATCCGCTGCTTTCCGATCCGGATTTGCAGCACGTGAAAAAAGAGCTCAAAAAACTTGATCTGCTGATCACTCAGGATCTGTTCCTGACCGAAACCGCTCAACTGGCCGATGTCGTTTTACCGGTAGCCGCTTTTGCCGAAAAAGAAGGAACTTTCACCAACACCGAACGCCGTGTTCAGCGCGTTCGCAAAGCGATTGACGCTCCGGGCGAAGCGAAAACCGACTGGGACGTCATCTGCAGCATTGCCAGCAAGATGGGTTACGAGATGAAGTACTCATCCGCCAAGGATATTTTTGAAGAAGTCAGAAAAGTCACGCCCAGCTATGCGGGCATCACGTATGATCGTCTGGAAAAAGGCGGCATTCAGTGGCCGTGTCCCACACCGGAACATCAGGGAACCAAGTTCCTGCACAAGGATAAATTCTCCCGCGGTCTGGGATTGTTTACCGCGCTGGAATACATTCCACCCGACGAACTTCCGGATAAAGACTATCCGTTCCTGCTCTCCACCGGACGCGTGCTGTATCACTACCACACCGGCACCATGACAACACGCGCCAAAGGCTTGTCGGAACGCTATCCGGAAAGCCTGGTGGAAATCAATCCGGTCGATGCCGATAAACTGAAAATCGCCGATGGGCAGAAAGTCAAGGTGACCTCCAGACGCGGAACAGTGGAAGCCAAGGCAAGCATTACCAGGAAGAGCGCTCCCGGCTCAATCTTCATGAACTTCCATTTTGCGGAAGCGTCTGTTAACCTGCTGACCAATCCGGCTTTGGACCCGATCGGAAAAATTCCGGAATACAAGGTTTGCGCGGTGAAACTCGAAGCCGCATAACTTCTAAACAATTAATTAAAACAAAAAGAAATGCCCCTTTTCAGGGGCATTTCTTTTTGTCCCACTACTGTCATTTCCGCGCAGAGTCTATGCTATAATTTTTTTCTTGTCATTTCGAAGCGAAGCGAGAAATCTTTCATTGCTGGAGCAATCATGCTGATTGCTCGAATGCTTCCATTTATTTTCATTTCAATAAATTAGAATTGGAAACAATCCATATGCGGCGCGGTCAGGGAATGTGCCCCACAATTAAGCCGCTTTCAGAGGATGGATTTTCTTTATTTCAGCTTGATGCGCCTGCTGCGCCTCCCAGAGATCATAAGCCCGCTGTGCGTTTAACCAAAATTCCGCAGTATTACCGAACAAGCGGCTAAGACGTAACGCCATAATCGGTGTCAGTGCGCGGCTTTCCCTTAACAATTCATTAATTGTTTGACGCGAAACACCCAGCGCTTTTGCCAGGCTGGCAACATTGAGATTATAATCAGGCATAAAATCTTCCTTAAGAATTTCACCCGGATGTGTCGGCTTTACTTTTCTTTTCCCATCATATTTTATGCTCATATTCTTACCTCTTTTAATGATAATCGGTTATTTCAACATCGTATGCATCACTGTTAACAAACCGGAAACATATTCTCCACTGGTCATTCACGGATATTGCATATTGACCTTCTCTGTTGTCCTTCAGCATGTGCAGATGATTGCTCGGTGGCACTTTTAAATCTTCAATGCACGTTGCCAAATCTATATATTCAAGACGCCTGATAGCTCTTTTAAGAATATCAGGCCGAAACTTCTTTGATTTACCGGTAATAAACAAGTCACGCGTATGTTTGTCGGCAAATGTTTTTATCATATGTATTGTGTAACGTGACTCGTGACATTTGTCAAGGGCAAAGTTTTGATTCTAATGATGTCCTTTCCTGCCATTGTCCAACTCGGATGCCTCCGTGAACCTGCTGACCAATCCGGCTTTGGACCCGATCGGAAAAATTCCGGAATACAAGGTTTGCGCGGTGAAACTGGAAGCCGCATAACCGTTCAAAATTTAATCAAAACAAGATAAAAGCTATGCCTCTTTGCAGAGGCATAGCTTTTATCTTTGTGAGACTCAAATTTTAAAAGCGAAGCGCACTGAAATTTGTTGGACGGACTGTCCCGCCAACTTGTTTGGCAGGAACGACGTAGGACAATGACATTCTCCAAGATCATTAAGTATACTGTCCCCCCATTTCCCCGGATTTTGGATTTCCGTATTGAAAATTCGCAGATTAAATAACCCCCCTGTTTTTCGCAATCTGCATCATTTGTTCGCCACTTGTTGCCGGGGGTATCCGCTTGCCGGCATCAGGCTTTAGAACAAGGCCGATTGCCTCCGTTGGACATGTGGTGACACACAGCCCACAGCCGATGCACCGGTCAAGGTCAACCTGGGCGACACCGTCCTGATTCATGACAATCGCTTCCATCTGGCACCGGTCAATGCATATTTCACAGCCCGTGCAGCTTGCACTGTTTATTGCGGATTGGTAATTGGAAAAAACGTGTTCTGCCGGTTTGGGATATTTTTTCACCGCTCCGAGAACAGCACAGCAATCGCCACAGCAGTTGCAGAGCCCTCCGGGATTCTGGGATGTGGCCAGCTGAGTCACAAGTCCCGCGTCTTGCGCGCTTTGCAATAGGCTGACAGCTTCTTCAACATCGACCTTTCTTCCCATGTCGTTTTCGATATAAAACCGCGCCATGGACCCGAACATAAAACAGGCTTCGATGGGTTTATCGCAACCGTTGCCCATGATTTTATTTCCCTTCCTGCAGAGGCATTCGGCGACGGCGATCGTCTCATTTTTCCTGATCATCGCGACCGTGTCATCGAAGGCCGCCACGTGGTGTTCAGGAACAATGGACTTCTCGATAGGAACGGTGCGGAGGAAAAGACCGTCAACCGCCGCTATGGCCTGATGCAATTGCTGGTCTAAATACTGTTTCAGCAGATTTCCCATTTCAAGATCAAAGCGCTTGACTTGAAACTCGATCAGACCATGCATGAAGGGAATTGCCCCGTACTTGACCGAGTCCCCTTTTCTGAGCCTGAAAAGAAGGCCGCGCTTCGCCATGTCTTCAAGCTGTCCGGCCAGTTCTTCAACCGGTCTTCCCAACCGCTGCGCAATGGATTCCGGAGCTTCCAGCATAGGCGACATGTTGAGGAACATCTCCGCGTCCTTTTGATTGAACAGCTTTTTTAATATCTTGATTTCAATTCCCGTTTCTGTCGCGGGAAATCCCAGGGAATACAAATCGAGTCTTTGCTGTAATTGGCGAAAAATATCTTCAGACATTGTAGCGTTACTCCTTTTCATCTCAAATTATCTTTTGTCAAATTCCGAAAAATTATTTTAACGACACGATGACCACGTTGAGGGTAAGATTGATGGGTTAACAAGGGGACAAGAGAATCCATGGTTTTTGAATATGCTTATTAGAATGGAAATTCAAGGGAAAATTGCATCCTGAACGGGTTAAATTCTCTTGCCGACATTGTTCGTTAATCTGCCTATCAACGATTATTCTTGACAAACCCGCTGCTATCAGGAAGAAGCAATCCCTGTGAAGTTGCCGACAGCCAAAGGACAAAGGGTTTGGAAATCACCCATGATCTACCTTGCACCCCTCCAGGGGGTAACCGACAGGATTTACCGCAACCTGTTCCCTGTTTATTTCAAGGGCGTTGATATGGCCATTGCGCCATTTCTCTCCGCGACGAAGAAAATGAAATCGATGAGTCACCTTCTGCGCGAACATTACCCTGATCAAAATACCGGTATTCCCACGATACCGCAGATCATGAGTTCCAACCCGGATGACTTCACCAAGCTTGCCAACGCGCTATACGACATCGGACACGGCACCGTGAACTGGAACATCGGCTGTCCGTTCGGTATGGTTGTGAAGAAGGGCAGGGGCGCGGGGATGCTTTGTTATCCGGACAGGATCGAATCTTTCCTTGAAAAAACCATGCCTGCCCTAAAACCGAAATTATCGATCAAGCTCAGGATAGGATTAAAATATCCTGACGAGGTGCTGCAGCTCATTCCCATTTTCAACCGGTTTCAGATCGAGGAACTGATCATCCATCCGAGAACCGGTGAGCAAATGTATGAAGGCGAAGTTGACCTCGATATGTTCGAGCAGTGCCTTCATCTCTCGAAACACACGGTTGTCTATAACGGCGACATCAATTCTTTTGAGAAATATGAGATGCTTTCTCATCGGTTCGGATCAATCAAGCGATGGATGATCGGCAGAAGCCTGATTGCAAATCCCTTCCTCGCGGAAAAAATTAAATTCCATACGGAAAAGCCTTATACTGAAAAAATAAAAATCATCAGGGCTTTCCATGATCATTTATTCGATGAATATTTGAAAGTGTTGTCCGGACCCTCGCATATTACCAACAAAATGAAAGAAATCTGGACTTTCATGGGCGACTTTTTTGAAAACGGAGACAAAATACGAAAGAAAATAAATAAAACCCATCACCGGGATAATTATATCGATGTCGTGGATAAGGTATTTAATGAGACTCTCTGAAAACGAGTCTCATTAAATTGAGACGAAGTTTGAAGAGTTAGTCGAATTATCCCCGCAACGCAGTGGATGGGGATAGTGAACTCCTTTATGTATGAAGTTGCAAGCGCAGCAAAAATCTTAGTCTCACTTACTCCGGGAGCGAAGCGACGTGAGACAATGACTCTCGCTAAGGTAATTAAGTATACTGTCCCCCGAATTCGACATCACCGTTAACAAACCGGAAACATATTCTCCACTGGTCATTTCCGCGCAGAGTCTGTGTTATAATTTCTTTCTTGTCATTTCGAAGCGAAGCGAGAAATCTTTCATTTTTACTGCTTTACAAATTTGGCGCCATTGTACATTATCTCCAACTCATTAATGTTATCCATCTTCAAAGGCAGATAGCCTTTCTCGACCCAGGGAATTTTCTTGTCCGATGGAGAAAAGCGTATTTCCACAACGCGACCGTCTTTTATGTTATAGGTGCCAATCTCATCGGCATTATACAGTTTCGCCATACACATGACACCTTCCGTGGGCGGATCGATTGTTTGCTCTGATTTTGCCGTGTAATGCACCGAATTGTTAGTGATAAATGACAGCTTAAACGTATGTGTAGTCGTGCACGTTAATTCCGGATTTGTATTTTTCATTTTCACGGAATCGGATTGCGTCAAAACATAGTCTCCCGTCAAAGTGGTAATAGCTTCGGGCGCTGCGGCAGTTTGCGGTGCAGGAGCGGCCGGGGAATTGGGCTTGGCATCCTTTTCGGATGAGCAGGCGACGATCAAAGACAACAGCAGACACAAACACAAAATTTTCTTCATGAGCATTCCTCCTTTAATGGATCACGGCTACCGCTGACAGCGAATAACAGGCACGCCTGATCGGTTGATAGCAATTGGCAAGAACTTGATTTAAGCTATAAGCAGTATAAGGAAGGTCTTCTTTTCTGTCAAGCGCAGCCGAGCGGGATGAATACCTTAAAAGATAAATAGGGTGCTGTACTTAATTTCCTACTAATGTCGTTTTAAATTTGGTCATTCGACAGTATCTCATTTATTGAATTGCATATGCAGCCATTCAAAGGAGAGGTCAAGCCACTCGTTATAATGTCCCATCGCGCAATGGTCGTCATTTTCATAGAGCTTCAAAAATCCTTTAGTCGCCTTCATGGCCAGCACTTCGGAATCCTTTGTGCCGAGCAGGGTATCGTTATCGCCGTTTATGACAAGCAGGGGACAGCTTATACGCCGATACAGGTCGTTCTTCTCAAATGACAGATCGCTCAACTTTCTGTCCAGGGAGTGGAGGTATTTAACACCGACGACCTTCATTAAAACAGACGCGATGATCGCAGGTTTTCCCAAAAAGCCCGCAGCGCCGAAGGCATAATGCAGGGGAGCCCCGCACACCACTGCGCATGAGAGCCGCGGGTCTACCGCCGCCATCCTCGCAGACCAGTATGCCCCGAAGCTTACGCCCACCATTGCGATTCGCTTTTCATCGACGCGCGGATGGCGCGCGAAATGACTGATGACTCCGCTGTAAATGGCTTCTGAAGCCGCCGACATCGGATTTTTATATGCATAGGTTCCCGGCATCTCCATGACAAACAGTCCTATGTTGGAATCCCGGTATTTCATAAGCGGGAACAGAATCTCCTGCAGCGTTCCCTCAAGGCCGTTGGTAACAATGACCATGGGCACTTTTACATCGCCCGCGGGAAATCGATAGAACCCCTCAACGGTTTCGTCGCCCAGCTTTAGAGTCAGCTTTTCCACCCCGTCATCGAACAGGCGGATATGGCGCGTGGAGAACTCCCTGGCCTTGTCGTATGCCTGCATTCTCAGGGGAGAGGTGCCGGGGAATGCGCTGACGGCGTAGTAGGTGGTTGCTTTCTGAATTAGAGAGCGGACTTCATCAGGAGCGGTATTTCCTTTTTGTTTTATAAGCTCCTCAGCCTTTGATTCATAGTCCTGTGCAATCGCATTCCAGTATCCGCACCACGCCGCTTCCTTGAATGATCTACAGCCCTCCAGTTGTTGGGTAAATAAATCGGGATCTATCCCACCCATGTTTGCATACCGGAGCCTGAAAAGCTGGGGAAGGAAAAATCTTACGCTCAGCAGATGAGCAGCTGCTTCAGTAAGACGGGTGAAAAAGCAAAGTGTTACAAACAAGTTTTTTATGAACATATAAATCTCCTGTTTTGAGATTTATCGATGGAGTCTACTTGTAACCCTTTAAATAATTTCGGTTCAAGACGTAATAAAAATAGGGGGCGCTGTTCCAGTTTTTCACTAATTTCATTAAGATTATTTCTTTGTGCTATGTTTTTTCTTTCCATTGGCACTTGGCGGTACAGATAACTTTTTGTTTCCTATACGATTCTTATATGAGATGACTTTGTTTAAAAGACTATTAGGACTAGTACAGTCTTTGAGTCTGGAACCAAGAAATAATAATGCGCCTATCATGTATATTACAAGAATGGAATATGAAATAGAGAAAAAAAACGATTTCTCGCATAGGTATTTTACTGAAATATATGTACTAAAAACTATTACCATATATAGTGTTGGTAATAGCAAAGTATAATCACCAAACGATATAACGTTTGTTATCGGCTTATCTGATTCAAATACTTTTTCTCCACCATATACAGCAGGACATATTGAATGCTCCCATAACAACAATATATCATTTTCTAATATAGAGTTTATTTTGCATTCAATTTGTCCAATTTGATTACCAATAGCATAGGTATGGAAAATGTCATTTATTGGAAATGTAAGTGTCATAATTAGAATGGGTGTTAAAAGTATTAAGAAGATATTAACAATCTCAGGTATCTTATTGGCTATATTGTTTGCAGTAGAAGAGTCAATGCTGGCTTTAAATAAATCTGGCGCAGATACTCCATGAAAAGTTAATGCCAAAGAACCAATTGCTGTAAAGTATGTCAGATAATTGTGAAATTTCCTTATGTTTTGCTTGTGTATTAATTTTTCGTTCCATAAGTTGTTGTATTCTTGTACCATAATCTTGCTCTCATCCATAACTAAAACACTCCTTCCTGAACAGAAAATTCAGCACCTTAATGTTTCCGTCATTGTCGAATTTATTCTGTCTTTACAGCGCCTCTTGGAAATTTGTAAATTAAAATCATGAAACAAATTATAGCAAAGATAAAGCAAATATGTTGGCTAAATGCCAGTACCCAGATTGGTATCCCTATATAATTCGGGAATTGGTAAATGTTATGATATTGAGACTCTAGGTTGGACAAGTTCTGAATGGACCATGGAATTGTTCCTATCACATTCAACGCAATTAATATTGACAGTACTGAAAAGGTTAATGCCGCAATCAGCCAAGACCGCACTCTTTTTAGTTTTTCATTCTCAAAGAAGAGATATATACATGTGAGAAAAATAAAAATCACGGTCTGGAGAGTTAGAAGAATGGTACTCCAGTCTTTTAAAAACTTTAATGCTTCAAGATAAGGTGTTATTGAATTTGCCATTATTCCTCTTCAATAGCTTAAAATCAATAGAATCGGTTCCATGACTCATGTTTTATTTTCTTTCCAGTAATGGCTTCAAATCTATTAATTAGTAACCTCTTTAACTCAGTTATATTTTTGTACTCAGGGACATTGTGTACAGACAAATCAAAGTGTAATGGCGTCTACTTGTAACCCTTTAAATAATTCCGGTCCAAGACTTGACCCTTTTCTTATGCAATCGAAGGACGATTGAAACAGCATAAGAATTTCCGACGGATTTATTCAATATGCTCATTTTTTATGTTTCTTCCTTACTCGACTAGCGATTCTTCTTTCTTTCTTTTTTGTCTTTTGCTGTCGCTGTCTCTTTTCTTCTTTTAATTGCTCAAATTCTTTTCGTTCCTTTTGACTTATCTTTGCATGTTTTTCAGCGGTTTTTGCCTCCAATAATTTCACTTCCAAATCTGCAGCCTTCTGGGCATAGTAGCTCTGAAGAACTATAGGAACACTGAGTTCATTAACGTCACTAAACGCCTTGACGCCTTGTTCACCATATTTTTCGGATATTAACAATCTATGCTTTTCTATTTCTTCATCAAGTTTTTCTTTTGATGCATCTATTAAAGGTGAAAAGGCTATGTGTAATTTTGATTTATCTATGATATCAAGACTATATTCTGCCAATTCAGCTAATAAATTGGATGTCAATATATTTAGCTCATCGACAGAAGAAGTATTAATTGTTGAAAGCCACTGTAATACGCCTTCCGGCCGCATAGTTATATGTGCTCCATAACCCGACAATTCATCTATTATTCTTGTATGTGATATAAAAAAAGCATTCACAACTGGTTGGCCAGATATCTTAAAAGTTCCATTTCTTAGATGTCGTATTGTTATCAAAGCTTCTGCTTCTGCCTTAACTTGTCTTTCATGCTTATATGTCTTTCTTTCAATTCTTAATTTTGCTATTTCGGATTGACGTTCATCTCGCTCATAAAACATAATTTTGTCAAACCCTTCCCACATATCTAAAGAATAACAATTTATTTTTTCTTTTAAAAGTACTTGCTGTATATCCTCATTTGAACATGTTGTTCGCACGGGGAAGGAACACACATGAGAAAGGTATGTAGAAAAATCAGAAACATTACCTTTAACAACTTCACTAATAAAACCTTCTAAAAAAGCGTTTGATCGTTCCCCTGCTCTTCCAGTTAAAGCCTTCATTGTTTCCAATAATGGCTTATTTTTATCTTTTTCGACTTTTCTAAATGCATATCTAGCATGTTCTGCTGCTTCCTCGGCCAATAGGTCTGTTGAGACAATTGAAGAATTCATAGATTTTAAACTATCAATAAGTTTTCGCGCCGCATTATTACCTATGCTTGAAATTGCCAAAAAGGGTATAATAGTAGTCGAATCTATCAAAAATAATGTATTTCTAAGCTCATTTACCCTAGTTTTTAAAGTATCCTCATCATAACCCAATAGATGAATACCAAATCGTGCTTGCAAACATAAACCAATATATTTTTCTTCAGCCGCGCTAGGCGAAGATAAAACTCCTTGAACCAATCTACATAAAATAATTGCTTCCTGCTGATTATTCAGTTGTTTCATAAAGTCAGGTAAAGATTGCATCAAGGCTGTCATATGAAATGAATGAAAATCACTTTTTGTTGCACTTCGTAACATTGCCACACCGAGTGATCTCCTATCTATACAATCCTTAAAAAAACATTCAGCCGCTTTTGCAATGCGATTTGATGCAGCTGAATTATTTTGAGACAAAGTTATCGCTCTAGTAGATAATGATGAAGAGAATTGCTCAAACAATCTTTTTGCAGTGGCGGTATGTTGTTTAACTAATTCTTTTCCTGTGATGGATAAATGAATAGCTCTATTTTCCGTATCTTTTTGGATCAAAGGCACTTCTATGTTTATAAGTTTGTCTATCGCATCTTCTATAATTTTTGCTAACAATTCTTGGTTTACACTACCTTTTACAATACTCACTCTTTCATATAGATCTTCAATTAAGGTTTTAATTAACACAGAGTCTTGCGTCGAAAGAAGTGCAAGAATTCTCGAATTTAAAAGTACTTCTAATACTTTATCACTTATATCTGACTGACTTTTTAAGCATAGCTCATTATATATAAGAAGACCGGTTGCTTCAGGATCATATGAAGGGCAACTACGTTCAGGTTGACCAAATTTGAGCGATCTTCGGATTATAAAAGAATTATAAAAGTCTAGAATCTCTTGCAATCGCCCATGTGATTCATCAACCTTTCTATAAGGAATTAAATCGACGTTATATATCTGCAGCAATTCACTTCTTTTGCTATCATCTTTACTCTCAGAAATACCGTGGAGAAAAGCAAAAATAGGTCGTGCTGGATCTGTTAATTTACCGATGATTTTGAGAAGTCTTAATATTTCTTGATCTTCAAAACCAAAACCTAAAAAAACAATACGTGATTGACTCATTAATGATTTTAGTTGTTGAATAACGGGCGATCCCTCTAAATAGAAATAATCATAATCTTCCTCAGTTAATACAAGCCGAGACTGATCAGAAGGCATCGTTGAACAACCATGGACATGCCATACTACATTAGAAACATTTCCACTTATTTGCCGTATTTCTTTCTCAGAATTCCCAACAACACTCCAACCCAATTCACTTGCATTCTGCAAAGCTTTTTCTATTAACATGTCGTAGTTAGTTGTTATGTAACCCTTAAACGGCCACGAAGAAAGCAATTGTGTCATTTTACCAGGCGTGTTAATTTTGCTCATACATCTATTTACGTTATCCTCTAAAAAACTTCTTCCACAATAATGTTCAATTCTTGAAAAACATTTTGGGAAGTTCTTGCTCTTTAGAGAAGAAGAAAAAATACCATCTTTTTCAATTTTTCTTCTATGATTAATATCAAGACATGACATTACTTTTGTAAGTAGTGATGGCCAAGATGGACCACCCGCATCAATCGAAGCACCACTTCCTATAAATGCCCACATGTCACCAGAATTAACCAATTCCAAAAAGTCAGTGCGAAGCATTTCAGACCTCCATACTTTTAAATGTAATTTTGCGTAAATGTATCAAACTGTTAGAAGCGTCCGAAAATCATGGGACACCATACTACTTTCTAAATACTATAAATCTATTTCAGTGAAACATGCAGAACCAAAGGCGCCATCGGCACCCTCTACATTTTAAAAAATGTGGGACGGAAATTTATAACTCCCTTTTTAGTGATAATTCAAGAAAAAACTTCAAGTATTCAGAGGGATTATGATACCCCTCGGGAGGGGGGGCACAAACAAGTTCTATGTTCAATGTTCAATGCTAAAAGTTAGAAAAAGACTGAAGGCTGAAGGGAATCGTGAATGGTGAATAGTGAATGGAAAAGCAGTGGCTTGTGACTAGTGTCCCACGGCACTACGTGCCTGGGATAATTCGCCTTACGCTTCGAACTTCATTTCATTCGTTCTCAGCTTGGCTCATTAAATGGTGGATAGTGAAAAAAGAAATGGATACCGGCCTGCGTAACCTAAAGGTCATCTGCGACCGGTATGACATATTTTTCTACATCTTTAGTCCCGGGCGGAGGAGACCCTTCTCATCAATATACAGAAGCTTCTGCTCGCGAAGTTTGCTCAAATCGCGCTGTTTGGTTTTGTCGCCCAATTTGTCATAAAGAGCCTTGTGCCAGGGCGCGCGGCGCAGTTCGTCTATCGGCATGGGTTTGCCGCGTTCCATAATCTGGGTCAGAATGGCATACTGGCGCAGGTTGATTTCTTTTGTGTCACGCAAATGCTTGATGCTCGATTCGAACAGAAGTGATTTTACCATGTCGTTTACCCGGTCATGCAGGCGGTCAATGCTGGCCAGCATTCCTTCAAGATGAAAAAGAACAAACGGGGTGTTCGGATATGCCGTTTTCTTTTCCGCCTTTTTTCGGCAAAGATTAAACAGGGTGAAGTATTGATCGATCTGTTCGAGATAATAACGCGCCATGGCGAATGGGGCGTAACGGAATCCGGCATGATGCAGTACGGCAGCTTCCAGCACGCGGCCGACACGGCCATTGCCGTCCCAGAAGGGATGAATTAATTCAAAATAGTAATGCATCAAAGGCGCTCTTACCGGGGCAGGTATTTCGGCGGCGGTGAGTTCATCATGCCATTTGACCAGATTCTCCAGTAAAAGTTCGATATCGCCCCCATACTGCGGCGGCTTGTATTGTCCGCCGTGGGCGGCATCTCCAACATGGGTTACGATATTTTTGGGGTTGTTGCGTATTTTGCCCGGCTTATTATATTTGTGTGAAATACCGCCGGTAACAGTGGCATGGATATTTTTTATGAAAGAAACGGATAAACGCCATTCCGAACTTTGTGCCGATTTTTCCGCTATTTCATACGCTGTTTTGATGTTGACGGCACGGCGCTGTTCCTCGGCCTTCACGCGTTCCGGGTCTATATTGATAGCTTCCTTTGTTTCTTCCTCGGTAAGTGTGCCGCCTTCAATGGTATTGGTGCTGAAAATACTGCTGACCAGAACTTCCTGCTCCAGACGTTCAGCCACCTGGGATAATGGTGAACTTAAAAATCGTTTTTGGGCATCGGCGACGCGCTGCAGGGGCATGGAAACTTTATCGGAATCGACGCCGATCTGGAAGCTAAAGAAACCGAAACGAACTGTTTCTATGCGATTTTTGATATTGTTTGATAATAATTCTTTGCCGTAAATGTCCATAAAAATGTCCGGTTAATTAAATTAGCAACGCCTTATAAATACACTATATTTTTAAATTATCAAGTATAATTTGTCCGGAATAATGTCCACCATGGAAAGCAGTGGCTGGTGTCCTACGTCGTTTCACTTCGGGATAGTTCGACCAACACTTCAACCTTCGCTATGCTCGTTTTTAGAGGGTCTCACTAAAAAGTGTCCCGCGTCGTTTCTCTCCGGGGATAGTTTCCAATAGCAAAGCTATTGAATAATTCGACTTACCAATTTTAATGTGCGACGCTTTTGAAATTGAAGTCTCATTAAATGTGTTGAATGCAGGCAACCATCAGTGGTATCAATAGCAAAATTGTTTCAACGCCTGGGCGTAGGGAGTCTATGAAAATTTATTTTGCAGGAGCGATTCGCGCCGGACGGCAGGATGCCGAAATCTACAAAGCAATGATTGAGGTTTTAATGTCATTTGGCGACGTCCTGACCGAACACGTCGGCAATCCCGCTCTGTCGGAAAAAGGCAATGACGGACCGCATGACCGGTTTATTCATGACCGCGACATGGCCTGGCTGGAATCCTGCGATTGTGTGGTGGCCGAGGTGACCACACCTTCTCTGGGTGTGGGCTATGAACTGGGATGGGCCACGGCAATGAAAAGGCCTGTTTTGTGCCTGTATCGACGCCAATCGAAGAAAGTTTTGTCCGCCATGATTGCAGGCAGTCCCGGCATCCGGACGGTTGCCTATTCCTCCATGGACGAAGCGAGAAGTATTGTGGAGAAATTTATCAAAAAGGCCGTTCAAAAAATATCAACTTCTTCCGGGAGAGAATAGATGGTCACATCACTGGAATTGCTGGCGCCGGCAGGCGATGCCGCTATCGGAATAGCAGCCATCGATCATGGCGCGGATGCCGTGTATATCGGCGCGCCGAAATTCAGCGCCCGGGCCGCAGCCGGTGTGCAGCTTGACGATATTGCCCGTCTGATTGAACACGCCCACTTCTATCGGGCGAAAGTTTATGTGGCGCTCAATACCATTCTTACCGATTCGGAACTTGCCGAATCGCTGGATCTGATCAGGGCCATCGATGCGCTGGGCGCCGACGGGCTGATTATTCAGGATGTCGGTTTGCTGGAGCTGGACTTGCCGCCGATTCCGCTGATTGCCAGCACCCAGATGCACAACAGTACGCCGGAGAAGGTCCGGTTTCTGGAGGCCGTGGGATTTCAGCGGGTCATTTTGGCCCGGGAACTTTCTCTTTCCGAGATTGCCGGGATTCGCCGCCAGGCCCCGAAGATAGAACTGGAAACGTTTGTGCATGGCGCGTTGTGCGTTTCCTACAGCGGACAATGTTACATGAGTCAAGCCGTTGCGGGTCGCAGCGGCAATCGCGGCGTTTGCGCGCAGCCCTGCCGGTCCCACTACACGCTGATCGACGGTGATGGCAACACCATAATGAAAAATAAATATCTCCTTTCGCTCAAGGATTTGAACCTGATGAGCCGGGTGCCGGATTTGATTGCCGCAGGCTCGACCTGTTTTAAAATCGAGGGGCGATACAAGGGGATGGACTATGTCAAAAACGTAACGGCCGCTTACCGGCAGGTGATCGATCGATTCATCAACGGGCACGCCGGTTACCGGCGAAGCAGTTCCGGTGCAAGCGAACTTGCGTTCACGACCGATGTCAGCAGAACGTTCAACCGCGGCTACAGCCAGCACTTTGTCGGCGGGAAAAGAGAAAAGATCGCCTCGATCGATACGCAGAAATCCATCGGCCAGTATCTGGGGAAAATCACCGCGGTGGGAAAAGATTATTTTCAAATGGACCGTGATGATCTGCAAAACGGAGACGGACTTTGCTTTTTCACCAGGCAAAACGATCTGGCGGGCTCCAGAGTGAACCGGGTAGAGAAGGGGAAGGTTTATCCCAACAGCATGAAAGGCCTGGAGGCCGGACTGTCCCTTTATCGTAATCTCGACACCGCGTTTGCCAAAGCGCTAAAGAAAACATCGGCCAAACGATTGATTGCAGTGGAGATGGATTTCAGCCAGACCGATACGTTGATCCGGCTGGCGGCAAAAGATGAAGACGGCAATCAGGTGGAAGCCGTAAAGGATGTTTTGTTTGAACCGTCGCGCAATCCGGCCGGAGCAAGGGGCCAAATCGAAAAACAACTGACCAGCGCCGGCAACACGCCGTTTAGGATATCACGCCTGACCATTGAACCGCGCGAGCCGGGCTATCTTTCCGCAAGCCTCCTGAACGGCATCCGGCGCGATGTTCTGGAAAAGCTTGCGCGCGTAAGACATGAAACCTATGTTCGCGAGGACCGGCCGTTTCATCCCACTGATGTTCCGTATCCGGAAAAACACCTCGACTTTCACGCCAATGTTTTCAATGCGGCGGCCAGACGGTTCTATGAACGGCAAGGCGCAACCGTTGACGAGCCGGCCTTTGAGACGCTTTCCGATTTTACCGGTAAAACCCTCATGACCACGCGCTACTGTATCCGGTATCAGTTGGATATGTGTCCCCGGCTGCAGAAACCGGAGTCCTCCGTCAGAGAACCGTTGTATCTTCGGGATGCTCATCATACCTATCGTCTTGAATTCGACTGCAAGCACTGCCGGATGTCGGTGATTCTGGAAAACTGACGGAAGCGCGGAAACCGGATGAAGGCGCGCGGGTATTTCTATCCGTTAAGCGGGGATCAATTACAGTGCGTTAAAAATACTGCACCGGCGCGGATGGTCAGGAATCTTTGAGCGCGTACTGAAAGTACATATCTTTATCCCCCGCGGCAAGGCTCCTGATCCTTTTTGCAGACGATTTCTTCCCGAACATCTTTATGGCCTGCTGGAAGTAACCCATCACGAGGTATTCAAAATACGTATATTTGATTTCAAGACCGGTGATCTTGATGTGAGCCACGTTGTTTTCAAACTTTGCAACGGCGACGCCGCTGTCAAAATAGGTGGACCAGACCTTGGGCAGCACCGACTCGACAAATTGCTTCATGTCCTTTGTCATCAGCATAAACGACTTGTAGGGTCCCGTCGGCGACAGAACCGCTTTGGCGCCCGCCTTGCCGAAATATCCATACTGCATTTTGTCGTTGTTGAAAAATTCCATACACATTTCATCAAAACAGACGATTAATTTATCCACCGGCATGGGAGTGATGGAGAGGATGACGGTGCTGAAGTAACTGTCCTTCCTGGCGAGTTTATCCATAAAGGCCGTCCATTTTTCCTCACCAAACGCTGCAATCATATTCGATTTTGTTACAATGTAAGCAATGCCTTTTGCGTTCATGTCTGAATTCCTCCCCGTAATTTTTCTATCATCAAGGCGTTCTTAAGGCTTTATTGTTTTTTGTAGGTGGCAATCTAACATAAAATGGCCGGATTGAAAATTAAGAATCTCAAAACAATCGTTTACATGTTCAGCGACAGGAAGGCTTCGCATGCCGAAACCTTTCCGCGGATCTGCAATGGTCTTATTTTGCTACGAGCGATAAATGATGGTGCCGACGCGCTTGCCGCTCAGGGCCTTGGTGAGGTTGCCTTTTTCCAGTCCGTTGATGATCTGAATCCTGTCAATGACTTCGCTGTTGAGCAGGATGTCCAGACAGGGCCTTTCGATAATCAGATCGTCGAGGTCTTTTTTGAGCAGGTCTTTGACACTGATTTCGGGAATAAATTTCGCCTTGCCGTTTTTCTTCGGATCGTCTGTGTAAAGTCCCCGTTCGTCCTTGACAAAGATGCAGCTCCGGGCGCCGATCAGGTCGGCAATGATCAGCGTTCCCACATCGGTGCGGTGAATGGGGATGCGGGATTTGGCCACCGGCAGGGCAAAGTAATCGTATGGCGGCATGCCGTGCATGACGGGAATGCAATCCTGGCCGAAGTAATTGTAGAGTTTGGTCACTTCATCGTGACCGATTTTAATGCCGCCCCAGGGAGCCAGCAGCGTGGAGACCAGCAGGGCGTTCTGTTCGGAAATGGAACTGCCGAACTTGGCGATAATACCCGTCGGCATGCCCAGCTCCAGGCCGATGGAATAAATGTGGCGGCTGCGTGTGCCGCCTCCCGTCGTCAGCAGAATTTTGTGCTTCTTCTTGTTGGCGACGACTTCCTTGACGACGGCCGGCAAGGCCTTCACCCCGCGATCGCAGATGGATTGCCCGCCGATCTTGACGATGTCGACGTCGGGGAAAAGTCGTTCCTGGGGAGCAACATCAAGGGTTGCCATAAATTGCCTGCTCACCAGGCTCTCGCCCATGAGCCTGCTTTTCACATGCAATCTGCGACCGTCTCTTTCTCTGAACAGTGCCATAAATTCAATCCTCAAAAATGTTTACTTGACTTCAATTTCTTCGTCTTTAAGCGAGCCGTCCTTCGGAGCCTTGATTAAGACCAGATCCGCGCCCACCGAAGCGGCAATTTCCTCCAGCTCTTTCTTCTTCAGATGCTCGGCGTAAAAAGTTATATTGACACCGGCGACCGCCACCAGCTTGAAGCGCGGTTTCTTCTCTTTTTCGCCAACCTTGATTCTTTCGCGATAAAATATTTTTCCGGCCATAACCTTACCTCCTATTTCTTCTTTTTGTCAGGGTTTCGTTTTTCTCCCAGACTTTCCCACAGACCCGCGCCTGCCGGTTTAACGGGCAGCACAACGTCGTGCCCCCAGAGTCTGGGCCTTAACCAGCCTTTTGTTTTCACCAGGTCCTCCGGACGGGGACAACAGGCATCCCGGTCCAGAGAAATCACACGAATATTTTTTTGCAGCAACTGAGCGACTGCCACCTGATCTGGGAAATCTCTCAATCCTGCATATTCGATAAAACGTCCGCTCCATCCCGAAGCGGTGAGACCGACAGCCGCCGCAGCCCCGATCATGCCGTCGTGGGTTCCGCCGTGACCGGAAAGATGAGCGCCGCACGCCGCCTTCACGGCGTCCTTCCGGGTAACGACTCTGGCTGTGCAGGCCATGCCGAAATCCTCTAATGTCCGCAGAGCCGGATCGCCTTCGACAATCACGCAAAGGCCGGGATCGCTGCCGGGAAGCGCCATCGCTTCAATGTGTTTAATGGCCGCGCTTTTCAGAACATCGATATAAGACGAATCCGGGCAGTCCACAACCACGCAGGCCGAACTGTTGTGCGACGTATAGGGAATGGCCGGATCCACAAGCAACTGCTGACGAACAACGCCCCAGATTTTGCATTGCGCCGGCAAAACTTTTTCAAAACGACGAGCGACTTTTCCCGTTCCGTAATCCGCATCCACAACATCCGTATCATCGAATCCAATATAAACGCGCATCTTTTCCTTTATGTTAAAAAAAACATCCTCAATAGATTATAGAGTCACCGTTTGGGCCTGTAAATGAATGAAAGTAGCCAATGATGTGTTTAATAACCAATTGGAATAAATATTTTTTTCGACAATTAAAGATTACATCATGTTTTGGAAAAATATTTTCACCATGGGAAACTCGGAAGCCTTTGCGGTCATCCTCCGGCCACCGGGGGGAATAAAGCAATAATGTCGCCTTCGGACAAGGGTGTGGCCATGTCATTGAGAAAGGCAATGTTGCGACCGTTGATAAAAATATTGATGAATTCCTTAAGCTCTCCGGCCGGCGTAAACATTTCACTGCGAAGTTTCGGGTAACGGTCGCCCAGTTCGGTGAGCAGTTCTCCGATCGTTTTTCCTTCCGGCTCGATCAGTTCCTTTTCCTTGCCGATAATTTCCCGGTAATCGGCAAAAGCTCGTACGGTAATTTTCATCTTCACCGGCACCTCTATCCGACCGATCGGCCACTTCCGCAGATAATGCAGCGGGGATTGCGTTTTGCATCAATGACTGTTCCTTCCCCGGCCCGGCCATCCCAGAAAAACAACCGGTCCGCCAACGGTTCGCCCCGACCCGTCAGAACTTTGATGGTCTCCGTGGCCTGAACCGATCCGATGACGCCGCACGTGGCACCGATGACCGGAACAATTTCTCCGGGCGGATTCCCGGCGAAAAAGCATTGAAGACATCCTGTTTTTCCCGGAATCAGGGTGGTCGCCTGTCCGCAAAAACCGCGCACGGCGCCGTGAATCAGGGGAAGACGGCGGCTGAAGGTGGCTTGGTTCAGAATAAACCTGGCGGTGAAATTATCCATGGCATCCACAATCAGATCGATATCTTTTACCAGTTCATGGATCGTTTCATTTTCAATCGTTTGACTGATTCCCTCAACCTGAATCTCAGGATTCAGGATGCTGAGTCTCTCCATCGCGGCCAGACTCTTCTCCCGGCCAATATCGTCGGGCCGGAAGAAGAACTGGCGGTTGAGATTGGATAGTTCCACCCTGTCGTTATCCGCCAAGCGGAGAAAGCCCACGCCGGCCGCGGCAAGATTGGCGGTAACAATGGTTCCCAGGCCGCCGACGCCCGCCACCAGCACACGGGCGCGCCGCAGACGGTCCTGTCCTTCCTCACCCAGAAGAGTGATCTGGCGCTGATAACGATCGATATTATATTCAGCCATTGTTTCGTTTCATCCGCACATTAAATTCGCATCGCCCGGCGCTGGAAGCGTCCGTAAGTAAAACTTCCCCGGAGAAGAGCATCGGCAAAAAGCCCCACGCCGGTCTTCCTCTGAAGGATATCCCTGTAGAGACCTTCGTGACGGACGTCACCGATAAAAATGAAACCCTTCAGGATGCCTTTATCCATAACAATCTTATGGTAGAGCCCGGCGCCGGTGGAAACCTTGATTTCCGGCCCGTCCGCCCGTCCCTGTCCGGCAACGAAGATGGACAGGCCGAAGACCCGCAGGATGTTTCGGGAAAGGCTTCCGTCATAGCTTGCCGAAATCCCGGCCATGTTCAAAGCCGCAATCCGTCCCTGTTCGACCGCCGTGGGCCAGAGGGCGTTGACCCTCTGATCGCCGACAACCAAGTCCTTCGTTTCCACGGCATCGCCGGCAGCGAAAATTCCAGGAATGTTTGTCTCCATATGTTCATTGACCGTAATGCCGCGCCGCACGGCAATGCCGCTCTCGTTAAGGAAGGAGACACAGGGATTGACGCCTTTGCCGAAAACGACAAGACTGCTGTCCAGCATCGCTCCGGATTTCAGCGTGACCTTTCCCCGGCTGCCGATGCGGACAATATCCTCACCCTTGAGAACATCCACTCCCTGTTTACGGAGATGATCTTCCACGACGGCCGCGCCGGGAACATCCAGCATGGTCGAAAAAACACGGTTGGACGTGACGATAAGGGTAATCTTCATTCCCAGACGGTGCAGGGCGTCGCCGGTTTCCATGCTGACGGGACCGGCTCCGGCAATCACTGCATGGCCTTTTTTCTTTTTTCGTTTCAGCAGTTGCTGAATCCGCTGTACATCGGGAAGATCCCGGATGGTCAGCACGAAGGGATAATCGCTGCCCTTGATGACCGGCCGTTCCGGAACCCCGCCCGTGGCAATGAGGAGCCTGTCATACCCGACAGTCTCCCCATTGACGGTTTCCAGTGTTCGTTGTGCTGTGTTTATCCGGGCGACTTTACAGCCCGTGCGGAAATTCACGCCATCCGGCACGGGCAGGTATAAGTTCTTTTCTTCCATCAGTCCGGCCAGCAGGTAGGGAAGCACCATCTTGGCATAGGGGGGCGTCGCCTCGCCGGAAAGCAGGGTGACGTCCCCTCCGGAATCAACACGACGCAGAATCGCCGCGGCATGGAGCCCCGCGGGACCCGCTCCGATGATTACGTATTTCATCTGTGCTTTCCTCCTACAATCCCAGGTCCGTCAACGTTTGCTTTGTCGGCACGCCGGCGGAATCCCATCCGCGCAGCTTGTAATATTCCGGCAGCATTTCACCAAGCCGGTTCACCAATCCCTTGGACGGCCCGGTCAAAATGGGTTCTTTGGTAATGCGCTCCGGCAGTTTGTCATCCGCCGCCGACAATCCGGCTTCGAGGTTGAAGAGGCGTTCCAGATTCCAGATACGAGCTCCGATCTTCATGAATTCTTCTGTTGTAAAGTTAATGCCTGTTGCCGCGCTGAGCAGTTCCGCCAGATCATCCGCCCCCAGACCGAACGTGGTGAACAGACACATGCCGGACGAATCGAGCGCGGCGGTCAGATCCTGAAACGTAATATCGAGTTTCGGCTTTCCCTCTGTCACTCTCGGATCCATTTTTACCGGTTGTCCCAGAACTTCCGGAGAGATCGTATAGCCGCGGACATGGCAGCCGCCGCGGTTTCCCGTGGCAAAATTCAATCCGATACCCTGAATGGCCCGCGGATCGTAGGCCGGCATTTCCTGCTTTTTGCAGGTCATGGAGTATTCGGGATGTCCGTAACTTTCCGCCATGCGGTAGCTTCCCAGAGCCAGTTTCTTTCCGAAACCTTCGCCCTCGGCGGTTTTTCTCACCATTTCCACCATGGCCTCGGTATTGCCGAAGTTCAGGGCGATGCCATCCGTGTCTTTTGTCGTAATGAATCCGCTGTCGAACAGGTTCATCGCGCAGGCTACGGAGCTTCCCATCGTAATCGTATCCATGCCGTAGTCGTTGCAGATGTAATTGGCTTTGGTGACGGCATCCAGATCGTCGATTCCGCAATCCGGACCGAAAGCCCACGCCGTTTCATATTCCGGACCTTCTCCCTGACCGGCGAATTTCGGATTGGTCACCTTCGTTGCCCGCCCGCAGCTGATAATGCACGCGTAGCAACCCCGCGGCCGGATCAGTAATTGTTTGGCCAGCGATTCGCCGCCCACCTTGTCCGCCGTGGGAAAATAACCATCGGTGAAGTTTCTGGTGGGCAGGCCGCCCAGTTCATTGAGAATATTCACCAGGACATCCGTTCCAAAGTTTCTTAATCCCTGACCGCCGACGCTGTTGGCCTTGATCTTCGCCGACGCTTTAACGACGGCTTCCCTGAATGCCTTGGGATCGGGAACCCGCACGGCGCCCGTACCCCGCACGGCAACGGCCTTGAGATTTTTGGAGCCCATCACGGCGCCGACGCCGCTCCGGCCCGCCGCTCGTCCGCATTCATTCATGATGTTGGCAAACAGAACCTGTCTCTCGCCGGCGGGACCGATGCAGGCCACGCTGGCTTCTTCGTCCGTGGCCGCGCGGATCGCTGCCGTTGTTTCCGGAACCGTCTTTCCCCATATGTCAGCGGCGTCGCGGATTTCGACCACATCGTCGCAGATCCACAGATACACCGGTTTCGGGGATTTGCCCTCGAAGATGATCATGTCATATCCGGCGTATTTCAGCATGGGACCGAATAAGCCCCCGGAACTGGAAGCGGCAATGGTTCCGTTGAGCGGCCCTTTGCTCACCACGTCATAATGGCTGGCGGACGGAGCATTCGTGCCGGAAAGAGGCCCGGCCGCAAAAATAAGTTTGTTCTTCTGATCCAGCGGATCGATCCTGGGATCCACCTCGGTCATCATGAAATGCGTGCCGAGGCCGCGGCCGCCCAGATATTTTCTGGCGAGATCGGCGGGGAGGGCTTCCTTACGTACGGTCCCGCTGCCCAGATCAATTCTTAAATAACAACCAATCCATCCGTACATATCACTTCACCTCCTCGAACGTTTTTTTGAATTCCACGGCGACGGCCTTTTTACGATCTCTGGCGGAATCGGTTTCTTCGACGTAATCCAAAGCCCTGGTGGGACAGAAGGCCACACATTCGGGTTTCCCGTCGCAAAGATCGCACTTGATAATCCGGTGGCGGGCCGTTTCGAAAACCACGGCGCCGAAAGGACAGGCCAGTGTGCACATCCGGCAACCGATGCACTTCACGTCGTCCCAGGCCACACGGTTCATTGTCAAATCATCATGCATGGCTCCGGTCGGACAAACCGCCACACAGGGAGCATCTTTGCACTGCTGGCACGTCGTGGGCATGGAAAATCCTTCCGTTTCCCAGGTCGTCACCTGAATCCGGGACGTATGCGGACGGAATTCGCCGTCATGGAAAAAAGAACATGCCAGGGTGCAATTCTGACAACCCGTGCAGCGATCAGGATAAATCATCAACATCTTCGACATAATTTCCTCCTGAAAATTAAAGAACGTTCATTATTGATTTTTCATCTATCGGTCATTATCGCAAAGCATGCCCCTGCGGATCAGGAGAGAACAATTGAGGATCGGGCTTTTGAGACAGCAGCAGAATATCATTTGCGGGAAAGGGATGTGAGAATGGCCACCCTTCAATATTTTTGAAACTCAAGCCATTTATAGATTCAGTCATCACCCCCTTTATCAAACTTAAAGGAAGAGCGCTGATCATGCGCATAATTTTTTAACGCCGCTTTATGTCAACCGGATAGAGGAAACATATCCGACAACAGATGATGATTTTCCCATGCGGCCCATAAAAACTGTATGACCCGTATCATCAAAAAATTTTAGATGGAGACGGATCTATTTACTGATTTAATTATATCATTCTCAAATCCAATATGCCATCGTTTAGCAGCTATTTTATGAAATATTACGGCATCTTATGTCATATTTGACACATGGCAAAAAGCGCATTGCTGTTTAATTCAAAGTGGGCAGTTTGAATGTATTCACGATCCCACTCCGCCCCTGCCGGTTACATCGACGGGATAGTTCGACTTACAAATTTCAATGCGCTACGCTTTTGAAATTGGAGTCTCATTACGTCCAAGCTTCAGTGCACTTCGTTTCTGAAACTTGGGTCTCATTATCGGCTTGCCTCACTATAAATCTTTTGACGCGTTGATTCATTTAGGGTATATTTTCTACGAAATGAGACGAGGAATCGAAAAGGATTTTAACTTCTTTAATTATTGCTGACATGGAGGATTAGTATGAAAACGGACGAATACAAAAAAATAATCAAGTTTGCCGTCGCCAATGAAATTGAAGCTTACGACTTTTATAAAGGCGTCTCAGAGAAAGTGAAAGACGCAAGTTTGAAAAAAATATTTGCGGAACTGGCGGAGGAAGAGGCCGGACATCGCAAACTTCTGGAAGGTCTGGCTTCCGGCAAGGGCCAGATGCATTTTGACGAATCCAAAGATTACAAAGTGGCCGAATCAATCAATAAGCCCAAACTGAGTATGAGCATGAAACCGGCGGATGCCATCGCGCTGGCGGTCAAGAATGAACAGGAGGCCATGGAGATGTACAAGGAAATGGCTTCATGCAGCACCGATGCCGGGCAGAAAAAAATGTTCCAGTCGCTGGCGAATATGGAACAGGGTCACAAAGTCAAACTGGAAGACACATTTACCAACATGGCGTTTCCGGAAGCGTGGTAATGTTTGTTTAGCCCAATATCTGATTTAAAACATTTTAGCGGGGAAAATCATTAGTGATCTTTCCCCGTTTTTTTTAGTAAATATTCTAATTATTAAAAATTATAAATTGAAAATTGTTTAAATTAATCTTGTTTATCTGTTCCTGATTCAGCAATCGGATATTCTCCGATTACGCAATAAGTTAAATATTAAAATAATTCAGAATCTCACTTAAAATCATTGACATAAAGGGGCAGTCAATTTTTATGTGATGGCAATTATGCTATTTGTAGCATAATTTATCGATTCGATTGAATAAAATGACTTAACGAGATGAATTTCTATGTTGACAGTCAGCCGGTCAAGTTGTATGAATCATTTCTGACATATGCCAGAAATGGCATATGTCCAAGTAACATTTATATTATTTATTATTGAAAAAGGTGGATGAATAATGAGTGAAACATTTGTGTTGAACGGAAAAGAGACGCCCTTTACGCAGGGGCAAACAATTTTGGATGCGGCGAAAAACGGTGGGATTGAAATTCCAACGCTTTGTTATTTGAAAGGGTCTACACCGACAGGCGCGTGCCGTGTTTGTTGTGTGGAAGTCAAGGGGGCACGGTCGCTGGTGGCGGCATGCTCCACTCCGGTCTCACCGGGAATGGAAGTATTTACCGATACAGAAATGGTTCATAAAGCGCGAAAGATGAACATTGAGTTTTTATTGTCCAGTGGCAAACATAATTGCCTGATGTGCGAATCCAACGGCAATTGCCGCCTTCAGGATCTGGCTTATTTTTATAAAATTACTAAATTGCTGTTTCCGGAGAAGGATGAAAAAGAGATCTATCCCAAAGAAGATCAGAATCCCTTTATCGTGCGCGATTTCAGCCGCTGCATTCTTTGCGGCCGCTGCGTACAGGCCTGCAACGAGGTTGTCGTGAATCGCGCCATCTCGCAGGGCTATCGCGGCAAGAAAAGTAAAATTGTTACCGGCGGCGACAAAGCCTATGATGATGAAATGAGCGAATGCGTGTTCTGCGGACAGTGCGTTCAGGTTTGTCCTGTTGGCGCCTTGACGGAGAAAAAAGCCAAAGGTCTGGGGCGCCCCTGGGAAACCCAGAAAATCCGCACGACCTGCCCTTACTGCGGGGTCGGCTGTCAGCAGTTGCTCCATGTGAAAGACGGCAAGATTGTCAAGGTAACGGCCGTTGAAGATGCCCAGCCGAATCAGGGCCGCCTGTGTGTGAAAGGCCGTTTTGCCTATGATTTCATTTATTCCAAAGAAAGACTGAAAACGCCTTTGATTCGCGAGAAGAACGGCGAGTTCCGCGAGGCGTCATGGGATGAAGCTTTGGATCTTGTTGCCACAAAGTTCAAGGAGATTATCAAGAAAGACGGGCCGGATGCCATTGCCGGTGTCAGTTGTGCCCGCAGTATTAACGAAGATTCCTATCAGATGCAGAAATTTTTCCGCGCGGTTATCGGTACGAATAATATCGATCACTGCGCGCGTACCTGACACGCTCCTACCGTCGCCGGTCTGGCGACGTCTTTCGGTTCGGGCGCAATGACCAATTCGTTTGGCGATTACGCGAAGGCAAAAATGATTATTCTTGTCGGCACCAATATCAGTGAAGCACATCCGGTCGCTTCCACGTTTGTGAAGGATGCGGTGCTGGCCGGCGCCAAGTTGATTGTGATTGATCCGCGGCGCACCGATATGGTTGATTTTGCCGATACGTTCATTCAGCTCAAAGTTGGCTCCGACGTGGCTCTGATCAATGCGTTGATGAACGTCCTGATTACGGAAAATCTCTACGATAAAAAATATGTGGACTCCTGCACGGAGGGCTTTGAGGAATTAAAGAAAAAGGTGATGGAGTACACGCCGGAAAAAGCCGAGAAAATCACCGGCATTTCCGCCGATACCATTCGCGAGCTGGCCCGCACAATGGCTTCCGTCAAGCCGGCCATGCTGATGTACACGCTGGGCATTACCGAACACATTTGCGGCGTCAACAACGTTATGTCCTGCGCCAACCTTCAAATGATGCTGGGCAATGTTGGCGTTGAATGCGGCGGCGTCAACCCGCAGCGCGGTCAGAACAACGTTCAGGGCGCCTGCGACATGGGCGCGCTGCCCAATGTTTTCCCCGGCTATCAGCAGGTGGCCAATGCGGAAGCCCGGGCAAAATTCGAAAAAGCCTGGAACGTCAAATCGCTTCCGGACAAACCCGGCATGATGATGCCGACCATGATGAAAAATCTGACCACCGGAAAAGTCAAAGGCTTCTATGTCTTCGGTGAGAATCTGGCCAACACGGAACCGGATATTCATCATGTTGAGCATGAACTGCAATCGGCGGAATTTCTGGTTTGCCAGGATATTTTCCCGACGGAAACAACACGCTTTGCTCATGTAATACTTCCGGCTGCCGCCTGGAGCGAAAATGACGGCACCTTCGCCAGTTCAGAGCGGCGCGTCAACCGCGTACGCACGGCCAGTGTACCGCCGGGCGATGCCAAACCCAACTGGTGGATATTCAAAGAGCTGGCCAAACGTTTCGGTCACAAGTGGGCATCCAACAGCGCTCAGGAAATCTGGGATAACGAAGTATCCGTGCTGGCGCCCTCGATGGCGGGAATCAAATACGCTCGTCTGGAAAATGACGGTTTGCAGTGGCCCTGCCCCACCGAAGATCATCCGGGCACCCCGACGCTGCACAAAGGCGGCAAGTTCACCCGCGGTCTGGGTATGCTCAAAGCGATCGACTATATTCCACCGGCGGAAGTTCCCGATAAGGAATACCCGATGGTGCTCTCCACCGGTCGTCGTTTGTATCATTATCATACCCGGACGCAGACCGGACGCTGCGAAGGCATCAACGATATTCTTGGCGAGGAAACCGCCGATATCTCTCCGGCCGATGCCGAAGCCAAAGGCATTAAAAACGGCGAGAAGATTCTGGTGAAATCCCGCCGCGGCAAGGTCGAGGTCAAAGCCAGGGTAACAGACGAGGTTCCGCAAGGACTGGTCTGGATGGCCTTCCATTTCCGCGAAGCTTGCGCCAACTGGCTGACCAATCCCGTATACGACCCCATTACGCAGACGGCGGAATACAAAGCCTGCGCAGTGAAAATCGAAAAACTGAAATGACAGAAGGAATAAAAATGTCCCGCTTTCCTGGCGGGACATTTTTTTGTGAAGTGATTATTGTCCGAAAAACAACACCTGAGTGACCTGTTAAACCATCCCGGGAAAACAATTTATTATGTTATTATTGACATAATGTTATTTTTAATATAGAGTTTTCTCGCATTTACTCTAGAAAGCGAGGATCTTTTATTCATGAAAAAATCAAAGTTCAAACAGGTCATAACAAAAATTTTATTGACAGTGATCGGCGTGGCTTTTTTTGTGGGCGTCTCCGGTCAAGCGTTTGCGGAAGAAAAAATTTCCGTGGCGGTTGCGGCAAATTTCATTTCAGCCTTCAAAGACATGGCGGCTGATTTTGAAGCAAAAACCAAAATTAAAGTCGAAGGCACTTTTTCTTCAACGGGAAATCTCTACGGCCAGATCACCAACGGCGCGCCTTACGATTTGTTCTTGTCCGCTGATGAAGAAAGACCGGCCAAACTGAACAAAGACGGCGCCGCGGACGCTCCTTTTATTTATGCCAAAGGACAGGCGGTTCTGTGGTCGGCCAATAAGGACTTCTGCAAGGCGAAGACCTGGCAGGATGCCCTGAAAAATGAACAGGTCAACAAGATAGCGATCGCCAATACACAAACCGCGCCTTATGGAGCGGCTGCTAAAAAAGCATTGGAAAAAGCCGGCATGTGGGATAATCTGCAAAGCAGGCTGGTCAACGCCCAGGATATCGCGCAATCGTTTCAGTACGCTTCAACATCGGCGGTTGATGCCGGCTTCTGCGCCATGTCGGCCACGGTCAGCGTTGAAGGGAAGAAAGGCTGCTTCTTCGTGATCAATGAGGCTCCGGAAATTATTCAGTCGGCGTGCATTCTGAAAAGAACAACAAACCGCGCCGCCGTGGAGAAGTTCGTTGAATTTTTGAACTCTCCCTCCGCAAAGGAAATAAAAGTTAAGTACGGTTATCGGTAAGTGGATTATCTTGCTCTTTATGTGACATTAAAACTGGCGCTGGTGACGACCATCGTTCTGATGGTTATTGCCGCGCCTGTTGCTTACGCCCTGGCGTATTACCGTTTTACCGGCAAATCATTTCTGGAAGCGCTGATTTACCTGCCGATGGCGCTGCCTCCCACGGTCATCGGATTTTACCTGATCATCCTCATGGGACCGAAAGGCTTTGTCGGCAGGATGTGGGAATGTTTCACCGGAGGATCGCTTTTGTTTACCTTCATCGGCATAACGATTGCGTCCATTGTTTACAGTATTCCTTTTGCCGTGCAACCGATGAAAGCCGCGTTTTCCAAGATAGATCGCCGTTTACTGGAATCAGCGTATGTTCTCGGCTTGTCCAAAAAGGCGACGTTTTTCCGGGTGATTATTCCCAATTCGGTCAGCGGCATTGCCGCGGCCGCCATTCTGGTTTTTCTGCATTCCATCGGAGCGTTCGGTGTTTTGCTGATGGTCGGCGGCAGCATTCCCGGCGAAACCAAAGTGGCGTCCATTGCGATTTACGAGGCCGTGGAAATGATGAATTATCGGGCGGCGGGGATGATTGCGCTGAGTTTCATTCCCATCAGTTACGCCTTTTTACTGTTGGTTAATAAACTCAATGAGAGAACCCGCACATGACCATTGAAGCTTCTTTCAAGAAACAATTAAAGTATTTTGATGTGGATATATCGTTTTCCTGCTCGAAGAAAAACATGGTCGTGATGATCGGTCCGTCCGGCGGCGGCAAGACAACCATCATCCGCATGCTGGCCGGTCTGGAAAAACCGAAAGAAGGGAAAGTCGTTTTCGGCGATGAGGTGTGGTTTGATTCTCTGCGCCACATCAATGTCCCGCCGCAGAAGCGGCGCCTGGGTTATGTTTTCCAGGATTATAATCTTTTTCCGCATCTGAATCTCTTTGACAATGCGGCTTTTGCCGCCATGGATAAACAGGAAGTCGATGAGCTGTTTGAACTGTTCAAGATCGATCATCTGAAAAAACGCAAACCGCACATGGTTTCCGGCGGTGAACGCCAGCGATGCGCGATTTGTCAGGCGCTGGCGAGGCATCCCCGCATTTTGCTTTTGGACGAACCGTTTTCCGCGCTGGATGCCATCACCCGCCGCGGGTTGCGTGAAGAATTGAAGAACCTCAAGGGCAAAATGTCCTTTCCGATCATTTATGTGACGCATGATATAACCGAAGCGTTGTATCTGGCCGATGAATTGCTGCCGGTTGTCGAAGGCAAGATTGACGATCAATGGCTACAAAAGATGATAACCCGCGAACCGTCGACGGATGTCGCTCTGCGCGCAGCGCGTGAACCGAGACTGACTTTGGTGTACTAGCGTAGTATTTCAGTGTCATATCGACCAGAGGGAGATATCTTTTATATTCTTATGACCATTAAGATTTCTCGCTACGCTTCGAAATGACATATTCTATAGATATTTGCAGACACTGCATCAGATATGAATGATTTGGAAATAAGTTAAGGAGCAAAATATTTATGAACATCTGTACCTATTCCTATGAAGAGTATCTCCATCTGGTAAAATCATTTCACGGCAATCTTGCGCCGGGACTGATCATTGGCGGTTTTATGATTGACTTGGCGATGAAAAATCTGCCGGAAGGCGAGTTTTTTGACGCCGTCTGCGAGACGCCGGTTTGCCTGCCAGATGCCGTACAGATATTGACACCCTGCACCATCGGCAACGGCTGGCTAAGCATCGTCAACTTCGGCCGTTTTGCTGTAACCTTGTATGAGAAATACACGGGCAAAGGCGTGCGTGTTTATCTGGATACTGAAAAACTCAACAACTGGCCGGAAGTCCGCGACTGGTATCTGAAAAAGAAAAAAAAGAACGAGCAGGATCCCGACGTTCTTTTGGCGCAGATTAAAGAAGCCGGGCACAAACTGTTGAGTGTGCAGAAAGTTCAGGTCGAACCGGAAAAAGTTCGCCGGAAAAAAATGGGACCGGTGGGTATTTGTCCCGTCTGCGGCGAAGCCTATCCGTCAAAACACGGTGAAAAATGTCTGAATTGTCAGGGGGAGACTCCTTATTCGAGCGTTAATCCGGCCAAATAATCGATTGCTGGTTAAAAATTATTATGCTTGAAACGGGCATCATACTGAAACGCCTCTATGAAAAAATCAAACCGGCCGCACAGAACCTGCGGATTGCTGATTTGCGCATCGGTTTGAGTTATGTGGGGATCAAACTGGATAACGGATCGGCGGGTCTGGCTGCCGTCCTGCCGGAGAGTTCCGCGCGCGGTTGCACGGTGTTAAAGGAAGCCGGCACCTACGCCGGATCATTTGTCGTTGACACTTTGAAATACCTTGTTGACGGAAAAAATGCTCTGCACAGGGCCATCGGTCTGGCGACGGCCAATGCACTTGTTCTGCCGGAAAGCGGAGATACCGAAGACCGCGAAGCGACCACGTACCTGAATCTTCAACCCGGGGAGAAGGTGGCCATGGTCGGGCTGTTTGCTCCGCTGGTCGAACGGATCCGTTCCACCGGCGCGGCGCTGACCGTAGTTGAAAAAAATCCCGAGCGTCTGGAAGTGCTCTCGGCAGAAGAAAAACAAAAGGCGCTCAAAGACTGCGATGTTGCGATTATTACCGCAACGACTCTTCTGAACAATACGTTTGAAGAAACAATCTGCTTGCTGGGCAGGCCGCGATCAGTGGTTCTGATGGGACCTTCCACGCCGCTTGTTCCGGAAATCTTCCACGACACGCCTGTTACCCATCTGGGCGGCTCAATCGTCGCCGATGCCGCAAAAGCGCTGCGTATTATTTCCGAAGGCGGCGGCACGCCGGCGCTCAGACCCTATCTTCGTTTTGTGAACCTGCTCTTGCCTGACAAGAGCCGTTAAAAGTTTATATCTTCTTGAACTGGGCTATCTGACGGGAAATTGCGGCGAGGTTGCCTTTTTCATCCCAGACTTCCCCGTCGGCTTCCAGAATTCCACAGGTAATGAAACGTGTCCGGAGACTGCATTTGAGCCGATCCGTTTTTGGCAGATTTCTAATATTCACGGAAAGCTCGATCGTCGGAATCCAGGCGGTGACCCCCTGGGAAGCCATAACGGCGGGTGGCATGGCGTCGATGATGAGAAAAAGTGCGAAAAGATCCACAGGACGGCCGTCGCGAAACCTGAAATAGCCCTTGTTCAGGGAGATATCCGTCAGTTCTCCTCCGGTAATCCATCCGGCGCATGCGGGATCGAGTCTGAGCTCGAGGTTGTGGAAAAGAGTGTATCTCGGTGGGACGGGCATCTGCACACATTCGTCAATCGGGGCAAGCTCCGGGGCTTTTGACTCATAGCGGGTTATCGCACAATCATTATTGTCTGAAACGAATGTTCCGAGCGCCCGGATCTTCTCGTCGCCTTCCTGTAAAAGACGAGCCTCAAAACGGGTGAATTGACGTGAACGGGTGATTTCGGAAGCGTGAATCTCAATCTCGCCGGGAACGCAGCGGGATAGATAATTTGCGGTAACAACCGGCGTGGCCTGCTTGTCGCTCTTCCGGAGCATCGCGTTGACGATCATTGCCATGAGGTATCCGCCGTTGGGATTACCGTTGACGGACCAGTTATCCGAAACAGTCCCCGCGAAGCAGGAATTCCCCATATCTTCAATCTGAATATCCTTATCAAAAAGACTCATAACCTCTCCGTTAAAATCCTTGAATAAAATTTTTTCGGAGAAAATAATTTTCTCCCTGTATTATATGGCCTCTACGCGGCACGGCACAAAGCGATGAATCGGCGTTCCGAACTGATCGCGGTGCGTGTTCTTGGTCAGCCGGTTGACATTCGCGCCGTACTTGACGCCGTTGTAAACCAGACCGAAGCCGTGCGGAATCACCACATGTCCCCTGCGCGCTGTCTCCGTGATTTCCAGTTCAATTTCTTCGCTGCCCGCTTCTGTCGTCACCCTGACCTGCTGTCCGTCCTTAAAATTCAACGCCGCCGCGTCGTCAGGATGCATGGCCAGCGTGCAAGGGCGTTTGCCTTCGTTCCATGCCGGGTCGCGCATCAGCGTGTTGGCGTTCATGGACATATGCCGTCCCGCCATCAGCACAAGCGGAAATTCGGCCGGCATGACCAACGCTGCTTCTTCCCCGGCCGCTTCGATTGATTTCAGTTCATCGAGCAGTTCAGGAATAAGAAGATTGATTTTTTTGTCGGCGGTTTTGATTTCCGCGAAATTATTTTCTTCATCGACCTTTCCCACCCAGATGCCTTCGGGATGATCCAAAATCTTCCGGAAGATTTCTTCGCCGAGCATCGGCCCCGGCTGAAAGCCCGCACGCGCGGCATTTGCCTGGAAGGATTTGGGAGAAACCTGAAGCAGTCCCCACAGAGCGGCAAGGTGAACAGACCCCATGGCCTTGCCCAACGTTTTTCCCAGGATGAAGGGCATGACTTTCATGGCCTTCGGTTCCGTCATCACGTACTCCATCAAGGCCTGTCCGAAAGCGGCATGACTCTCATGGGCCGCCTGATAAAGACGGTCGGGGATCGGCGGAATCAAACCGAGTTTATCGGCCAGCCGCAGATCGATCTCCCCCTGTTCCAGCCCTTCTCCTTCATGTTCGATAATCGGCCGGCGCATCTGAAAATATATGCCGGGATAACTGATGGGAAAAAACGTGCCGTCCCACGATTCGTAGCCGGAACGGGCGGGCAGTACGTAGTGGGAAAGCGCGGCAGTTTCCGTCATCGCCAGTTCCACCGTGACCAACAGATCCAGACGCTGAAACGCTTTTTCATAAGCGGTTGTATCCGCGTAGGACCGCAAAGGATTCAAACCGCTCACCAGCACCGCGCGCAGTCTCTCGGGATGATCGGAAAGAATTTCTTCCGGCATCACGTTGGGAGGGAAACATCCGCAAACAGGGAAGGCGTTGGTCGTTACGGTTCGCCAGATTTTGGGATCCCGTTCATCCGTGTTGGGACCGAAGGGCACGATGTGACCCGGAATGATATTCCCGCCGGGAACGCAGAGCCTGCCGCATAGGGATTGAAGCATAACGATTAAATAGGAATTCAATCCGCTGTGGCGTCCCATGAAAATACCGAGATCGTAACGCAGGGAGGATTTGCGCGTGGCGTAGGCCTTGGTCACCTTGTACACCTGATCAAAATCGAGTTCGCAGACGTTTAGGGCCGCGCGGACATCAAAATTTTCAAAATAATGTTTCACCTCACCGAAACCCGATGTGTGATTTTCCATATAATCTTTATTTGTCCAGCCCTCTTTCAGAATAATCGCAATCATGGATTTAAGCAGCAGGGCGTCCGTGCCGGGACGGATTTGAAGATGGACATCCGCGATTTTCGCGGTTTCGGATACGCGGGGGTCAACGACAATCAGAAGTTTGTCCGGATCTTTGGAAAGACGCTGGAGATGCCGCGGCGCCTGCGGAATCTGGTGGCTTTGCATGCCGTTCCAGCCGAAGATCAGAAGAACATCGGTATTCATGATATCCGGGCCATCGTGCAGATATTGCTTTCCGTGCGTCCTCCCGCACACCCAGAACGCGCCGGCAAACTCCTGCGCCAGGGCGCTGTACTGGTACTGCGAACCCAGTCCCCGCATCAGGGAGACACCGAACGCGACTTCCAGATGGCAGCTCTGGTTGCCGCCGCCCATGTAGGCAAAGGAGCGCGGCCCGTGCTGACCGACAATGTTTTTGATTTTGGCGGCAATTTCATCAATGGCCTGATCCCAGGATATGCGTTCGAATTTATCGCCGACTTTCTTTAAAGGATATTTCAGGCGGTCGGCGTTGTGCTGGTGATACGCCACATTCATCCCCTTGCGACAGATATAGCCTTCACTTTTGACGTTGGATTTATCCGGTTTGACCTTAACCATGCGGTTATTTTCCACTTCAATTTCCAGGCCGCAATTCTGCGCGCACAGAACACAACCGGTTTTATGTAGGGTTCCCATAAATGCTCCTATCTTCCGGCTTAATCAGCGCGGAATGCTGAGACGCAGTTTTTTGATGATATCGAATAAATGACGCTTTTCTTCTTTCGTCAGGCTTTGCATAAATTCAACATTGGCTCCGACAATTACTTCGATCGCTTTCCTGCTCAGTTCATTCCCCTTCGGGGTTAAATGAATCCGGATGGAACGCCGGTCTTCGGGATTGTTTTTGCGCTCGATACAATCCGCCGCTTCCAGACGATCCAGAATACCGGTGAGCGTCGCGCTGTCCAGTCCGGTTTTCTTTCCGAGCTCAGCGGATGTAATCTGATCTTCCTGATGCAGAAAACCCAGCACCAGCGCCTGCACCGGGGTGAGATTCAACTCGGAAACCTTTTGCGAGAGGAACTTGCTGGCAAGCTGATTGGCCTTGGCCAGTTGAAAAAAAATACAATCTATTTCCTGCATATTATCCTCGCATGCAATTTACTTGTATGCGAGGATATAAGCAAGCAGGTCTGATGTCAAGAGAATCTTGAACATAATAAATATTGAACCTGCGTGACCTTCGGTGTATCAGTATTCGAAACAGCTCACGCAACACGAAATGAGGAAATCATGAAAATATATTTTGCCGGAGCGATTCGCGCAGGCCGGGAGGACGCGGCGATATACCAGGCACTCATCGCATGGCTTCAATCGTTCGGCGACGTATTGACCGAACATGTGGGCGATCCGTTTCTTACCGCACAAGGCAATGACGGCCCCGATGATCGTTACATCTATGACCGGGACATGGCCTGGCTCACACAATGCGACTTGGTGGTGGCCGAGGTTACGACGCCTTCTCTGGGTGTGGGCTACGAACTGGGCCGGGCCACCGCCATAAAAAAACCGGTGCTGTGCCTGTACCGTCCCCGACCGGGGAGCGTCTTGTCCGCCATGATTGCCGGCAACCCCCTGATGCAGACAGCAGCTTATTCCTCCGTGGACGAAGCAAAAACAATTATTGAAGAATTTATTAAAAAGGTTAACGGTAAAATCAATTAAAAATGCAGGATGCGCGCTGAACGCGTACTTAAAGACCCGCAAATGAGCTTATTGAACTGGATCCGGCCTTAACCGGGATGACAGTCGGTATGAATATTTTGGAGAGGTAGATGGTCACGACACTGGAATTGCTTTCACCTGCCGGCACGGCCGAAATCGGAATGGCCGCCATTGATCACGGCGCAGATGCCGTTTATGTCGGCGCGCCGCAATTCAGCTCCCGGGCCGACGCGGGTGTGAGCATTGCCGACATGGCCCGCCTGATCGGGCACGCGCATTTTTATTACGCCAAGGTTTACGTGGCGCTCAATACCATTCTGACGGATCGGGAAATTCCCCGGGCGCTGGACATGATCCGGAAAATTTACGAATCGGGAGCCGATGGCCTGATTATTCAGGATGCCGGCCTGCTGGAGCTTGATCTCCCGCCGATTCCGCTGATCGCCAGTACGCAGATGCACAACGACACGCCGGAGAAAATACGCTTTCTGGAGCAGACTGGATTTCAGCGGGTGATTCTGGCGAGAGAATTATCGCTTTCCGAAATTGCCGCCATTCGCCGACAGGCCAAAAAGATAGAACTGGAAGCCTTTGTGCACGGCGCCCTGTGTGTTTCCTACAGCGGACAATGTTACATGAGCCAGGCCGTCGCGGGACGCAGCGGCAATCGCGGGGTCTGCGCCCAGCCCTGCCGGTCCCACTACACCCTGACAGACGGCGACGGCAACACGATTCTGAAAAACAAATATCTCCTCTCCCTCAAGGATTTGAATCTGTTGAACCGGCTACCCGACCTGATCGCGGCCGGGGTGACTTCCTTTAAGATCGAAGGACGATACAAGGGCATGGAATACGTCAAGAATGTAACGGCCGCTTACCGGCAAGCCATTGATGAATTCATCAGCGGTCATTCCGGTTATAAACGCGGCAGTTCCGGCGTGAGTGAATTGACTTTCACGCCGGATGTAAGCAGAACCTTCAACCGGGACTACACGCAATACTTTATTTCCGGCGAAAGAGGAAAGATCGCGTCCATCGACACGCAAAAATCCATCGGACAGTCCCTGGGCAAAATTACCGCGGTCGGGAAAAATTATTTTCAAATCGCCCGCCGGGATCTGCAAAACGGCGACGGACTCTGTTTCTTTGACGCGCAGAATCGCCTGGCCGGATTCCGTGTGAACAAGGTGGACAAGGGGAAAATCTATCCCAACAGCATGAAGGGCCTGAAAACCGGTACATTTCTGTACCGCAACTACGATATCGCGCTAACAAGACTTTTAAAGAAATCCTCTGCCAGCCGTCGGGTCAGCGTGGAAATGGATTTTATTCAGCAGGATACCTTCATCCGGCTGACGGCAACAGACGAGGACGGCAACACAGCCGAAGTCATCAAAAATGTTTTTTCTGAGCCTTCGCGAAACCGCGATCTCGCCAGAGAGCAGATTGAAAAACACCTGACTCAAACTGGCAACACGCCTTTTCGGATCACGCGGTTGACAATTCAGCCCGCTGAACCAGGGTTTATGCCGGCCGGTCTGTTGAACGGCATCCGGCGGGACGTCTTGGATAATCTTACCGTGGTCAGGCGAACTGCTTATTCGCCCCAGCGCACAACCTTCCAACCCAACGAAACGCCCTACCCTGAAAAGAAACTGGATTTCCGCGCCAACGTTTATAACGCCCTGGCCAGAAAATTCTACGAACGCCACGGCGCCACCGTTGAGGAACCCGCCTTCGAATCCCTTTCGGACATTCGGGGGAAAACGGTCATGACCACTCGCTACTGTATCCGTTATCAACTGGACCTGTGTCCCAAAATGCGGCACCCGAACCGGTCTGTAAAAGAACCGCTGATACTAAAGGACGCGCATCATACCTACCGCCTCGAATGTAACTGCAAGTCCTGTAAAATGTTTCTGGTCATCGAGTAGCGGCAATTTCATCAAAATCATTTAATATTTATAACTTAAAACCCATTATATGTCATTATTGATATAAGTCATTATTGACAGAATTGACAAGTATATTCGTTGCTTCTATAAAAAACCGTCAAAAAATATAATTCTTATGAATTGCCAAGTAAGAAAATTCACAATTTATTGATTGGAGAAAGAGATGGACAAGAAAGTACCCTTAAAAATAGACGGAAAGGACGTTGAGGCGACTGCCGGTCAGACGATTCTGGAGTGCGCCCGTGATAACGGAATTTTTATTCCGACCCTTTGCCATTATGCCAAAACAACCAATGTCGGCGCCTGCCGTGTTTGTGTTGTGGAGCAGGAAGGCGCCCGCTCGCTTGTGGCCGCCTGCTGCATGCCGGTCAGTCCGAATATGGTTATTCGCACGAATAGCGAACCCGTGCGTAAAGCGCAGAAAATGATTATCGAATTGTTGTGGTCGTCGGGCGATCATAACTGCCTCAGATGCGAACAGAACGGACAGTGCGAATTGCAGAATCTTGTTTACTGGTTGAAGATCGACCAGCCCCGTTTTGAAATCAAAACTCCCGGTTACGCGCTGGATAACAGCAACAAAATGATTATGCGTGATCTGAACAAGTGCATCCTCTGCGGCCGCTGCGTTCGCGCCTGCAACGAAATCCAGGTGAACGAAGTTCTGGATTTTGCCAAACGCAGTTACCGGGCCAAAGTCGGTCCCGCGTTCGACGCGGATTACATCGACTCCAGCTGTTATTTCTGCGGCGAGTGCGTCCAGGTTTGCCCCACCGGCGCCATCACCTTCAAGCAGGCGAAATTTGCGGGCCGTCCGTGGGAACTTGCCAAAGTCCGCACCACCTGCACCTACTGCGGTGTCGGCTGTCAGATGGATCTTTACACCAAGGATAATAAAATCGTTAAGGTCATGGGCAACCGCGAATACGGCCAGCCCAATGAAGGCAGCCTTTGCGTAAAAGGACGTTTCGGCATGGATTTCATAGCGCATCCCGATCGTCTAAAAAAACCCCTCATCCGCTACAAGAAGAACGAAGACTTCAAGGAAGCCTCCTGGGATGAAGCCTTTACGTTCATCGCCGACAAGCTGACCAAGATCAAAAAAGAACACGGCGCCGACAGCATTGCCGGTCTCGCCTCGGCACGCTGCACCAACGAAGAAAATTACCTGTTCCAGAAATTCATGAGAGCCGGTATCGGCACCAACAATGTCGATCACTGTGCCCGGCTTTGACACTCTGTCACGGTGGCCGGTCTGGCCGCCACATTCGGCAGCGGTGCAATGACGAACTCCATAGATGAAATTGAGTATACCGACCTGATTCTGGCAACGGGAACCAACACCACGGAAAATCATCCGGTCATCGGCGCCAAGGTTAAACGGGCCGTCAAGCGCGGCGCCAAACTGATCGTGATTGATCCCCGCGAAATCGATCTCGTCAAATACGCCGATATCTGGCTCCGTCAGAACCCCGGAACCGATGTCGCTGTTGTCAACGGTTTGCTAAATGTCATTATCAAAGAAGGTCTTTACGCCAAGGAATACGTCAAGGACAGAACCGAAGGCTTCGACGCCTTGAAGAAGGTTGTCGAAAAATACACGCCGGAAAAAGTCGAAAAGATTTCCGGTGTGCCTGCAGACGATTTGAAGAAAGCCGCCCGGATGTACGCCCAGGCCAACCGGGCCAGCATCCTTTACGCCATGGGCATTACCCAGCACATCAGCGGCACGGACAACGTCAAGAGCATGGCCAATCTGTCCATGCTTTGCGGCAATGTCGGCATTGAAGGCGGCGGTGTGAATCCCTTACGCGGCCAGAACAACGTTCAGGGCGCCTGCGACATGGGCGGTCTGCCCAACGTTTACCCGGCCTACCAGCAGGTGGCCAACGAAGATGTCCGCAAGAAATTTGAAGCGGCCTGGAACGCCAAGCTTTCTCCCAAACCGGGACTGACCATCATGGAGATGATGGCGGCGGCAGGAAAGGGCGATATCAAAGCAATTTACATCATGGGAGAAAATCCCATGCTTTCCGATCCCGATTTGCAGCACGTGAAAAAAGAACTTCAAAAGCTGGATTTGATGATTGTCCAGGATTTATTCATGACCGAAACCGCCGAACTGGCCGACGTCGTTCTGCCGGTGGCCAGCTTTGCCGAAAAGGACGGAACGTTCACCAACACCGAACGCCGCGTCCAGCGCGTGCGCAAGGCAGTTGAAGCTCCGGGTGAAGCCAAGGCCGACTGGGAAGTCATCTGTGGCATTTCCAATAAATTCGGTTACCCGATGAACTACGCTTCCGCCAAAGAAATTTTTGAAGAAGTGGCAAAAGTCACCCCCAGCTACGCGGGCATCTCCTACGAGCGTCTGGAAAAAGGCGGCATTCAGTGGCCGTGCCCCACGCCGGAACATCAGGGAACCAAGTTCCTGCACAAGGACAAATTCTCCCGCGGTCTGGGATTGTTCACCGCCATTGAATATATCGAACCCAATGAATTGCCGGATAAACAGTATCCGTTCCTGCTTTCCACCGGACGCGTCCTGTACCATTACCACACAGGCACCATGACCACCAAGGCGGAAGGGCTTACCGAACGCTGTCCCGAAAGTCTTGTGGAAATCAATCCGGTCGATGCCGATAAACTGAAAATCGCCGAAGGCCAGAAGGTCAAGGTCACATCCCGACGCGGTTCTGTGGAAGCCAAGGCAACCATTACCAAGAAGAGCGCTCCGGGCTCGATCTTTATGAACTTCCATTTCGCGGACGCCTCCGTGAACCTGCTGACCAATCCGGCTTTGGATCCGATTGGAAAAATTCCGGAATACAAGGTTTGCGCGGTTAAAGTGGAAGCTGCGTAACTATAATTAATTAACCAAAACAAAAATAAAAAGCTATGTCTCTGCAAAGAGGCATAGCTTTTTTGTCCAATGTGTCATTCCTCGTCGAAGATGCCCTTTAGGCTACGCAGGTGGAAATCCATTATTTTTGTTAATTAAGTGTTATGTTACTCGAATTCCTATGTCCCTCAAATTCGAATTCCTCCCCCGAATTCTCTTGAAAACTATTTTTTCTTCAGGTTGCGGAAATTCGGTTTTCGTTTCTCCATGAAGGCCATCATAGCCTCTACACTTGCCGGTCCGCCTTTCAGTCTGTCCATGGCTTCCCGTTCAATCTTCAAGGCAGCTTCAATGCCCGCTTTATGCGCCATTTTTAGACACCTCTTCGTTTCCAGCAGGGAACTCAACGGCAACTGCGCTATTTCGGCGGCTTTCGCCATCGCGTTTTGCAAAAGCTCCTCATCCTTGAACTTACGGGAGGCGATGCCTGTCTCCAGCGCTTTATCGGCATCTATCCATTCCGTGGTAAAAAGCAGCTCGGCCGCCCGCTGCGGTCCAATGAGCGTCTGTAACATATAGCTGCTGGCAAACTCCGGCGCCATGCCCAGGCTATTGAAGGGCAGACGCATGCGCAGACTTTCACCCACATAGAGCACATCGCAATGGAACAGCATGGTCGCGCCTCCGCCGACGGCAACCCCCTTGGCCGCGCCGACAAGCGGTTTGTCAAAGTCAACAACTGCACGCTCCGTAATTCGATAACTATCCAACGCGCCGGGAACAACGGCGTCCCTCAAATCCTGGCCTGCCGAAAAATCATTGCCCGCGCCGGTGAGGACGACCACCGTCACATCGTCGTCAACGCGTGCCGCATCCAGTTGGGCGGCCAGAGCCGTCCAATGTTCGGTGTTGAACGAATTCTTCTTCTCGGGCCTGTTCAACGTCAACAACAGAACACCATCTTTTAATTCCTTTAAAACTGTATCGCTCATCTTAATACCTCGTTTATATTAGTTTAATTGAAAATAGGACGTGAGAGTTCTACTGCCTTAAGCTCTCTATAACAAATTCACATGGAGAGTGAAAGCGGAAAAGGCATGACTGAGTTACCTGAGGGGTTGTTGCAAAAAGCTTGTCATATACCTGTCAACTATTATCCTTGACAAACCGGCCGCTATCAGGAAGAAGCAATCCCTGTGAAGTTGCCGACAGCCAAAGAACAAAGGATTTACAAATTACCCATGATCTACCTTGCACCCCTCCAGGGCGTGACCGACAGGATTTACCGCAACCTGTTCCCTGTTTATTTTAAGGGCGTTGACATGGCCATTGCGCCGTTTCTTTCCCCAACGAAGAAAATGAAATCGATGAGTCACCTTCTGCGTGAACATTACCCTGATCAAAATACAGGTATTCCCACGATACCGCAGATCATGAGTTCCAACCCTGATGACTTCACCAAACTTGCCAATGCGTTATATGACATCGGACACGGCACCGTAAACTGGAACATCGGCTGTCCATTCGGTATGGTTGTGAAGAAGGGCAGAGGGGCGGGGATGCTTTGTTATCCGGACAGGATCGAATCTTTTCTTGAGAAGACCATGCCTGCTCTAAAACCGAAATTATCGATCAAGCTCAGAATAGGATTAACCTATCCCGACGAAGTGCTGCAGCTCATTCCGATTTTCAACCGGTTTCCGATCGACGAACTGATCATCCATCCGAGAACCGGCGAGCAGATGTATCAAGGCGAAGTTGATCTCGATATGTTCGAACAGTGCCTTCATCTCTCGCAACACACGGTTGTCTATAACGGAGACATAGATTCCTTTGAGAAATTTGAGATGCTCTCTCATCGGTTCGGTTCAATTAAACGATGGATGATCGGCAGAGGCCTGATTGGAAATCCCTTCCTTGCGGAAAAAATTAAATTTCATACGGAAAAGCCTTATGAAGAAAAAATCAAAATCATCAGGGCTTTTCATGATCATTTATTTGATGAATATTTGAAAGTCTTGTCCGGCCCCTCGCATATCACCAACAAAATGAAAGAAATCTGGACTTTCATGGGAGGCTTTTTTGAAAACGGAGACAAAATTCGCAAGAAAATAAATAAAACCCATCACCGGGATAATTATATTGATGTCGTGAATCAGGTATTTGGCGACACTCGCTGAGAGCAAGCGAAGTGCCGCTCGAAGCGTTAGAGGCGCTTATCCCCGAAGCGAAGTAGTGAGACTCAAATATTACAAACGTAGTGCAGTAATATTTGTAAGTCGAACTATCCCGCCAACTTGTTGGCAGGGACGGAATGGGGTCGATGAGTCCCAAATTTCAGAAATGTAGTGCGCAGCTTTAGCTGCGTTGCATTGATTTGTCATTCGCGTAGGCGGGCCATGGTGCCCTTTAGGGTAAATCCAGTTTCTTTCGTGCCTTCAATTATCAAGATTAAAGATTTGCCCCCATGCCCTTATCTGATATTATTCCGGTTCAGGGAACTCTGGCTTTTGGCGGGTGAGGAAGGCGGCAACACCGTGGATGCATTCACCGCTCGCGATGAGGTCAACTGCTTGTTGTGTTTCCAGTTCCAGGGCTTCCTGCGTTGTCAGGTCGCCGGTTCTTCTGATTACGGCCAAAGCATGACGGACGGCACGTGGGCCGTTTTCGCTGATGTCGACAGCAAGAGTTAAGGCTTCATCAAGAGCCTTGCCCGGCGCACTAATGCGGTTGGTCAAACCGAGATGAAGGGCTTCCTGTGCATTTACTTTTCGTGCCGTGAGAATGAGATCGGCGGCACGTGATGCGCCCACGAGTTTAGAAAGGCCTACGACTCCGCCATGGTCAGGCATGAGGCCAAGCCGTACTTCGGAAAAACAGAATACAGCATGGGGATTCATAACACGCAGGTCGCAGCGGGCGGCGATTTCTGCGCCGCCGCCGTAAGCCAGTCCATTAATTGCGGCGATGATGGGAACCGGCAATGAGACAAGTTTGTCAATGCTTGTTCTGATACGGTAAATGAGTTCATGAGCCGGGCGTTTGTCGTGGCTTTCGGCTGCGGATAATATAGGAGTAAGTAAAGGATTTTCCGGATTCACATCAAATCCTGCACAGAAAGCCTTTTCTCCGGCACCGGTGATGACAATAACGCGCGGAAGGTTTTGCCTAAGTTTGGCAACCACGTCATCCATACAGTTCCACATATGCTCGTCGAGGGCGTTATGTTTTGCTGGTCGATCGAGGGTAATGATTGCTATGTGTTCCTGCCGTTTAAGACTGATGCCATAATCCTTCATGCGCTATTCCTTTTTCGAGAAAATAAATAGGGCGCTGTTCTTATTTTTTCCTGTTAAGCAATGCGCTTTTTTATTGTCGAATATAAAATTGACGATTTGATAAGTCAATAAAATAAAGTAGTGAGGCAAGCTGAAGACGAGTACAACGAAGTATGAAGCGTAAGCCGAACTATCCCCGAAGCGAAGCGTAGTGGGATCGTGGCAAGCTGATAATGACACCCGCTGATGGTGAGACTCGTTAAGAGCAAATGAAATGATGCTCGCAACGTTAGTCGAACTATCCTCGGAGTGAAACGACGTAGGAAGACGAGTGCAACAAAGGCTGAAGAATAAGTCCGCCGAATTTCATCAGTTACTGGAATAAATAGAAACTTGGTATTTTAGGGGCGTCCCTATGAGTCCCCTTTATTGAATTGCATATGCAGCCATTCAAAGGTGAGGTCAAGCCACTCATTATAATGTCCCATCGCACAATGGTCGTCGTTTTCATAGAGCTTCAAAAATCCTTTAGGCACTTTCATGGCCAGCACTTCGGAATCCTTTGTGCCGAGGAGCGTATCATTATCGCCGTTTATGACAAGCAGGGGACAGCTTATACGCCGATACAGGTCGTTCTTCTCAAATGACAGATCGCTCAACTTTCTGTCCAGGGAGTGGAGGTATTTAGCACCGACGACCTTCATTAAAACGGTCACGATGATCGCAGGTTTTCCCAAAAAGCCCGCAGCGCCGAAGGCATAATGCAAGGGAGCCCCGCACGCCACTGCGCATGAGAGCCGTTGGTCTACCGCCGCCATCCTCGCGGACCAGTACGCCCCAAAGCTTACCCCCACCATGGCGATTCGCTTTTCATCGACGCGCGGATGGCGCGCAAAATGACTGATGACGCCGCTGTAAATGGCTTCTGAATCTGCCGACATCGGATTTTTATATGCGTAGGTTCCCGGCATCTCCATAACAAACAGTCCGATGTTGGCATCCCGGTATTTCATGAGCGGGAACAGAATCTCCTGCAGTGTTCCCTCGAGGCCGTTGGTAACAATGACCATGGGCACTTTGGCATCACCCGCGGGAAATCGATAGAACCCCTCAACGGTTTCGTCGCCAAGCTTTAGCGTCAGCTTTTCCACCCGGTCATCGAACAGGCGGATATGGCGCGTGGAGAACTCCCGGGCCTTGTCGTATGCCTTCATTCTCAGGGGAGAGGTACCGGGGAATGCGCTGACAGCGTAGTAGGTGGTTGCTTTCCGAATCAGAGAACGGACTTCATCAAGAGCGGTATTTCCTTTTTGTTTTATAAGCTCCTCCGCCTTTGATTCATAGTCCTGTGCAATCGCATTCCAGTATCCGCACCACGCCGCTTCCTTGAATGATCTACAACCTTGCAGTTGCCGGGTAAATAAATCGGGATCCATCCCACCCATATTTGCATACCGGAGCCTGAAAAGCTGGGGAAGGAAAAATCTTACGCTCAGCAGATGAGCAGCTGCTTCCGTAAGACGGGTGAAAAAGCAAAATGTTACAAACAAGTTTTTTATGAACATATAAATCTCCTAATTGAGATTTATTGATGGAGTCTACTTGTAACCCTTTAAATAATTCCAGTCCAAGACCTAATAAAAATAGGGCGCTGTCGCTAATTCTTGTATAGCCTCTAATTAACATTACAAATTAATTTCAGTGAAACATGCAGAGAGTAATTATAAGGTACTGCTCCCCCTTTACGTTTTCACTGCAGGGGAATAATTCCACTTGCGCTTCGAACTTCGTCCCGATAAATCGGGATTCGTTCTTAGCGAGTGTCAGTACCGCTGCTTAAAAAAGTGGGACAGGGTTTTTTAAACGCCTTTTTCGGACAGAAATCAAGAAAAAAATTAAATACGGTGGATGGTGAAGGGAAAAGCAGTGAATGGTGGATGGTGTCCCGCGTCGCTACGCTCCTGGGATAATTCGCCTTACGCTTAGAACTTCATTTCATTCGTTCTCAGCTTGGCTCATTAAATGGTGGATAGTGAAAAAAGACATGGATTCCCGCCTTCGCCGGGAAAACATATTCTTTTATTTTGTAACTCCCGGGCGGACAAGGCCTTTCTCATCAATATACAGAAGCTTCTGCTCGCGAAGTTTGCTCAAATCGCGCTGTTTGGTTTTGTCGCCCAATTTGGCGTAAAGGGCTTTATGCCAGGGCGCGCGGCGCAGTTCGTCTATCGGCATGGGTTTGCCGCGTTCCATAATCTGGGTCAGAATGGCATACTGGCGCAGGTTGATTTCTTTTGTATCACGCAAATGCTTGATGTGCGATTCGAACAGGAGTGATTTTACCATATCGTTTACCCGGTCGTGCAGGCGGTTGATGCTAGTCAGCATTCCTTCAAGATGAAGCAGGACAAACGGAGTGTTCGGATAGGCCGTTTTTTTTTCGGATTGTTTACGGCAAAAATTGAACAGGGTGAAGTATTGATCAATCTGTTCGAGATAATAGCGCGCCATGGCGAATGGGGCGTAGCGGAATCCGGCATGATGCAGCACGGTGGCTTCCAGCACGCGACCGACACGGCCATTGCCATCCCAGAAGGGGTGAATTAATTCAAAATAGTAATGCATCAGAGGCGCTCTTATCAGGGCAGGTATTTCGGCGGCGGTGAGTTCATCGTGCCATTTGACCAGATTCTCCAATAAAAGTTCGATATCGCCTCCGTACCGCGGCGGCTTGTATTGTCCGCCGTGGGCTGCATCTCCAACGTGGGTTACGATATTTTTAGGGTTGTTGCGTATTTTGCCCGGCTTGTTGTATTTGTGCGAAATACCGCCGGTAACGGTGGCATGGATATTTTTTATGAAAGAAACAGACAGGCGCCAGTCGGAACTTTGCGCTGACTTTTCCGCTATTTCATAAGCCGTTTTGATATTGACGGCGCGGCGCTGTTCCTCGGCCTTCACGCGCTCCGGGTCTATCGTGATGGCTTCCTTTGTTTCTTCCTCGGTAAGTGTGCCGCCCTCAATGGTATTGGTGCTGAAAATACTGCTGACCAGAACTTCCTGCTCCAGACGTTCAGCCACCTGGGATAAAGGCGAACTCAAAAACCGTTTTTGGGCATCGGTGACTCGCTGCAGAGGCATGGAGACTTTAACGGAATCGATACCCATCTGAAAGGTAAAGAAACCGGAGCGAGCGGTTTCTATACGATTTTTGATATTATTTGATAATAATTCCTTCCCGTAAATGTCCATAAAAATGTCCGGTTAATTAATTTAACAACGCCTTATAAATACACTATATTTGGCAATTATCAAGTATTATTTGTCCGGAATAATGTCCACCAGAAAAAGAAGTGGTTGATGGTGGTTAGTGGATAGTGCCCCGCTCCGCTTCGCTTCGGGGATAGTCTATTCAAGGTAATCACTATCCCGCGTCGCTACGCTCCTGGGATAGCTCCCAATCCCGATAAATCGTGGATTGGATAGTTCGATTTACGCTTTGAACTTCGCATAACTCGTTTTCCTACGTCGCTTCGCTCCTAGGATAATTCCACCAACGCTTCGAACGTCGTTACACTTGTTCTCAGCGGGTGTCATTATCAGCTTGGCTCGCTAAGCGTCTTTTAGTTCAAACTGGTAACAAACATCCTCATCGCCGGCTACCATACTCCTGAGCAGTTTGGGAACATTTTTCATACCGTATATTTTGAGGGCCTTCTGTAAGAAACCCATAACAAGGAACTCGAAGTAACGATGCTTGAATTTAAGTCCAGTAACTTTGAAATAAGCAACGTTGTTCTCGAGCTTTGCCGTAACCATACCTTCGTCAAAATAGGTCGCCCAGAGCTTAGGCACTATCATTTCGACGATTGTTTTTTTATCCTTGGTGAGCCGATAAGCTTTGTACATACCTTCATCTGACAGTACGAATTGAGCCGCGACCTTACCAAATGTCACGTACTGCATCATGTCGTTGTTGAAAAATTCTTTAACCAACTCGTCAAGAAAGAGGATGAATTTATCCAACGGAACGGGAGTAATTGACATAATCGGATTGCTGAAAAATTTGTCCTTTGCCGCCAGTTTAACCATAAAGGAATTCCAAGGTTCCAGGCCAAAAACTTCAACGATAGCATTCTTTCCTGTCATATAAATGATGCCTTTTACGTTCATATTAAAATCTCCTGCAAATGAATATGTGGGTTAAATATTTTATTATGTATGGCAAGGGGATTAGGCTGAAGACTAAAGACTAAAAAAAGAAAGTCATTTCAGCCAGGTCATTGCTTTTTCTTTATCCTGAAATATCGATATTAAAAAACCCCGATTGACGCATACGGTTTCAAAGAATTTAAATTGTTCAAAATGTTCCGGTTTAACGATTAGCGCTATCTTAACAGCTGTTGCCGCCCCGCTGTCTTTTAATAATAGAGCCCGATCATAGATTTCCAGCGTGCTCGCGATCACGTCCTCTAAATTACGATGATCAATTAAGATTTTTCTGATCTGGCGGGTTTTTACTTCATTTATGATAGATTTAGCCATATTTAATGAGCGATCTTTATCAGCAATGCCTCTTGTAGTAACCTCAGCGCATTGATGTTCCTCATTCACCACAATATTCCACTCCATGATACCCCCCCTGATTTCTCAGTAAAGCTTGAATTGTATTGGTATGACTAATAAGGAATTTGAATCTTTGTAAGAGAACATATCATAAAAATGTAAATCACGGAAATGGGAGTTTCAGGAAGGTAAATCGGCGAATTTTGCGAGTGTCGCTACGACTTACGCTTCGAGCATTTTCATCAACGAGTGTCACTAAAACCTGCTTGGCAATTGCAGCGAACTATTGTACAAATCCCACATTGTCGTAAGAGAAGATTAAAATGCCGATCCGCGTGATTCCAGTCGAAAAACTCAGAGCTGAAGCCTTAAAAGGAGGTACTGAAGAATTCATTTCCAGAAACGGGACTGATTATGGCGCAGTCGAAGCTTCCGAGGAAACAAAATTCAGGCAGGTAAAACAAAGGCTGGAGAAGGGATTGGCCGTTTTGATTTATGATGACGAGACGGAAACCACCAACATATTCCGGCATGACGACCCGATTCTGAAAAAGCTTGATACAAGGAATGAAAAATAAATGTTTGAAGTTCAATGTTCCGTGTTTCAATCATGACGGCACAGGGTGGTTGTGACAAATGGATGTCAGTTATCGGAAGGCTTTGCACGGAGAAGGAATGCCGTGAATCCTGTTGAAGATTTGGAAAATATTTACCGGGAAGCCGTTCGGGAAGTTGATCCGGCAGGCCTCATCCGGTCTTGCGTGAAGATGGACGGTAAGCAACTGACGATCCAGAGCCTTAACCAAAAGATTTCAGAAAATCTTTTCCGCTATCGACAGGTGATCGTCTTGGGCATCGGCAAGGCATCGGCCCGCATGGCATCCGCCATGGAGGACATTCTGGAAGATGAACTCTCCGCAGGATTCGTCATCACAAAATACGGCCACGAACTCAAGCTTAAAAAAATTCAGGTCAGGGAAGCGGGCCATCCTGTACCCGATGAGAACAGTCTGGAAGGGGCGCGCATCCTCGCGCAGATGGCGGAGGCGGCTGACGAAAACACACTTATTATCAACCTCATTTCCGGCGGCGGATCATCATTGTTCTGTCTGCCGGCGGACGGCATCAGTCTGGAAGATAAGCGGCAGACAACCACTGCCCTGCTGGCTTCCGGCGCGAACATTGAGGAGATGAACTGCATCCGGAAGCATCTTTCCCGAGTAAAAGGCGGAGGCCTGGCCAAGATTGCCAGTCCCGCCAGACTGATCAACCTGATTTTATCGGATGTGACGGGCGACAGAATTGACACCATCGCTTCCGGCATTACGGCGCCCGATTTCACCACCTTTCAGGATGCGCTCTCGATCGTCCGGAAATACAATCTGGAAGATAAATTACCGCGGGCTGTCAGGGATCATCTTGACAGGGGAGCACAGGGGAAGGTTCCGGAGACACCGAAACCGGGCGATCCCGTTTTTCGCCGTACCGATAATATCATTCTGGGAAACAACACGCTGGCCTGCCGCGCGGCGCGGAAAACAGCAGAACGGCTGGGATATCATGCGCGCATCATCAGCACGACGCTGGCCGGAGAGGCAGCGGAGGCCGGGGCATGTTTCGCACGACTTGCCGAAGATATGGCTTCGGACAAATCCGTTATGGCCAAACCGGCCGCGCTTATCGCCGGGGGGGAAACAACGGTAACGATCAAGGGCAAAGGGAAGGGCGGCAGAAATCAGGAGCTGTCGCTGGCGTTCGCCGTTGAACTTCACCGGATAAAACCGAATGCTTCCAACATCTTCTTTTTATCCGCCGGCACCGATGGCAGTGACGGGCCCACGGATGCGGCAGGCGCTTTTGTGACGCCTGCACTCATGGAGAAAATGAAGGCGATATCGGCACAGGCTTCGGCTTCGCTTGCGGAAAACGACGCGTATCATTTTTTCAGTAACACGGGGGATCTTTATAAGACGGGACCAACGTATACGAATGTGTGTGATATACAGATACTGGTGGTTGTATAATTTCTGCCTTCATAAATAATGATGTCATTTCGAAGGAGCGGAGTGGCTGAGAAATCTTTAACATCATTAAATAGATTTCTCCCTGCGGTCGAAATGAAATTGAAACGGTACATTAACTTACTAGTAGGAGGGGTTTATGTGCGATACGTGTGGAATCGGTCCGGAACTCACCGGCTCCGGCATCAGCATCTTCGGCAAGAACTCGGACCGCGAAGCCGACGAAACACAGCTTGTTGTGTCCGTGCCGTCAAAAACGTATTCTGCAAGCGAAACACTGCAATGCACCTACATTGCCATTCCTCAGGCCGGTAAAACCTTTGCCACGGTTCTTTCCAAGCCTTTCTGGATGTGGGGCGCGGAGATGGGCGTAAACGAAAAAGGTGTGGCGATTGGAAATGAGGCCCTGTTTACCAAAATTAAACCGGAGAAAACTCCCGGGCTCATCGGCATGGATCTTTTGCGTCTGGCTCTGGAAAGGAGCGCGAATGCGGAAGAAGCGGCGCAGACGATTATCGGGCTTTTGAAGCAGTACGGGCAGGCGGGCGCGTGCGGATACCGCGACAAGGGCTTCACCTATATGAACTCCTTTATCATCATGGACAGGCAGGGCATCATCAAGCTGGAAACGGCAGGACGGGAATACGCGCTTATGCGTCTGAGCGATCACGCCGAAATTTCCAATGGGATTACCATTGCCAACGACTGGCACGCGTCGTCATTGAAGGCAGGCACGGATTTCAGCAAATTCAGCGATCCGTTGATCACGTATTTCGCGGGAAGCGCTTTTCGCAGGGAACGCAACCGGTCTTCCATCCTCAACGCCAAGGGTAAGCTCGGCGTGACCGATGTTTTTGCCATGCTGAGAAATCACAATGCTGAAATGCCGGCGAAAGGTTTCAACCGCGATGTGTGTATGCATGCCTCCGATCCGCTGATCAGAAAATCCCAGACGACGGGTTCGCTGGTTGTTGAATTGCATCCGGACGACAAATTCAGGATATTTGTCACCGGAGGGTCTGCCCCGTGTCTGACGGCATTCAAACCGTTTATTCCTGCCGCGCCTTTTGCGGATCTGGGTCATGGGGAGGGCTGTTATTCCGATCAATCTTTCTGGTGGAGGCACGAGGCCTTTCATGTCAACGCGATGTTGCGCTATACAGACGTTTTGCCCCTCGTGCAGAAATACATTCCGGAGTCGGAAGCCCGATGGACAGCCGAACTGCCCGCGCATACATGGGACAGCACAAATCCTTTATTGTCTGAAATTTCTCTTGCGGCATTCCGGGACTCGGCAGCCCATGAAAAAGCCATGATGGAACAAATGAAGAAAATCACGAAGACTGCGTCTGTCATGACCTCCATGTTTTGGAAGAGGATGGTCCGCCAATCGGGCGTGCCGCTTATCAAATAGTGAATGGTGCCCCCTGGCACTGCGTGCCTGGGATAATTTTTATTAGCAAAGTTCTTGGATGGTTTCCAATAGCCTACGGCTCTTGGATAGTTCGTCCAACGCTTCGAATCACCATAGGTGATAATTCAACCTGCAAGTTGCAGTGCGCTTCACTTCTGAAACTTGGGTTTCATTATTTCGTTGTACTCGTTCTCAGCGGGGCTCACTATGATTGGCGTTTCGCGCTTCGTTCTTCTCGCGCTTAAAGAGTGTCACGTCGGCTGATATTGCCGGCTTCATTGTCACACAATGTTCATCCGGGTCGTCTTGACTAACTCTGATAACAGGCCTATACTGATTACCGACGAAAATAATTTTCATTGTGAGACTCAAATTTCAAAAACGAAGTGAATTGAAATTTGTAAGTCGAACAATCCCGCAACGCGGAGGGTATGATACCCCACGGCTTGCTGCGGAATTAGGGTCCAGGACTTGACCTGGGGTTCATACCCGTGATCAAATATTAAAGAAGCGGAGGTCATTATGAATGCATATATCGATTATGCCGGGCGCATAAAAAAAATACAGGCAGAAATGAAGAAATCCAATCTCGATCTTTTCGTGGGCACGCGAACGGTCAGTCTGAGTTACGTGGCCGGCGCTTTCATCCCCTGGAGAAGCGCGGTTATTGTATCGAAAGACGGAGATGCCGGTTTGATTTCCATGCTGCTCGATTGTGAACGATTGAAAAATGAGTCCTGGCTTAGCAACATTTCACCGTACGCTCCACTGCCGGGCATGGATCTGATGGATCTTATCATCCACTCCATCAAACAGCATGGCGCGGAAAAGGGAAGAATCGGCGTGGAGCTGGGCCATTCTCCCCGCGGGAATACGGGATATCTGTTTGCCACGGAATACGAATTGCTGAAAAATGCGCTGCCGCAGGCAGCCTTTGTCAATGCGATCAACATCGTGGACCGGGCCTGCTACATCAAGGAGCCGGGCGAAATCAAGCTGCTGCGTCAGACCGCCGCCATAGCAGACGCCGCCATGGATTGCGTGAAGGCTTCGCTGGACATCGGCATGACGGAGGCTCAAATAGCCGGCATCGGTGAAATGGAACTGCGCCGTCTCGGCAGTGAATATCACTGGGCAGTTACCGGATCGTCGGAAGTCGCCTCCGGATACAGGGCGACGTATGCCATGAACGGTACGACTCAGCCCACGCAAAAAATATTGCAGAGCGGAGAAAATCTCATCGTGGATCTGCACCCGCTTTATCAGTTATATCCCTCGGATCTGGCCCATAATTTCATTATCGGCAAGCCGTCCCCCGAACAGCAAAAACTGGCAGACGCCTATCTGGCAACGGCGGAAACGATTGTTCGTAATTTCAAGGCGGGGAACAAGGTGGGTGATGTCTGCAAGGCGGTTATGGATAAACTTACTGAACTCGGTTACGCTCAGTACACGATTCCTTCTTTCGGTCACGGACTGGGCGTGTTCGGCCATGAATGGTATCCGGCTATCGTCAACAATGATGAATTCCGCGATGTCGTTCTTGAGGAAAACGTTGTCGAAGTGGCATTCCTCGCCATGACCGTGCCCGGCGTCTGCGGCATGAGGCTGGAATGTCCGGTTCTGGTGACAAAGAACGGCGGAGAAATGCTCTGCAAAACGCCGTTGGATCTGACGGTGCTGGACTGAATTGACGGTGAAGAGGAGAAAAAAATTCCCTTTTGTATCAATCCTCCGAAAGTGGTATTATTAACAAAAAGTTCCAGACAGATGTTGTTTATTCTCCCTCCTGTTGAAAAAATGTGATCCTGCTCCCTTGAATGGTTACCTTTCGGAAACGTTTAACCCCGTCAATAAATTTAAAGGAGGTCGCTTATGCCAGCAAGAAAATTAAAAGAGTTTCTGGACAGCCAGGCTGTCAAGTATGTGAAGCTTACGCATTCAGTGGCTTATACGGCCCATGAGATTGCCCAGTCTCTGCACATCAGTGGAAGGAAGGTGGCAAAAACCGTTATCGTTCTCATTGATGGGAAGATGGCCATGGCGGTTCTGCCGGCCAACCGTTCCGTCAACTTCGATCATTTCCGAAAAGCAATCGGCGCAAAAAAGATCGAACTCGCCACCGAAGGGCAATTCAAGGATATGTTTCCGGATTGTGAACTCGGCGCCATGCCTCCTTTCGGTAACCTGTATGGCATGGAGGTCTACGCGGATGAGCATTTGAGGGATGATGATGAAATCTTTTTCAATGCCTGTTCGCATTCGGAGCTGGTCGAGATGTCTTTCCTGGACTTTGAAAAGCTCGTAAAGCCCAAGATGGTCAAGCTGACGTGATAAAGAGATAACGTTCTACGTTCAATGTTCTATGTTAACTAAAGGAGACTATCAAGAAATTCAAGTGGAGTGTTACAGCGGTTTTAAGGCAAACGAACGGCCGGTTGCTTTTACTTGTCAGGGAGAGCGGCGGGAAATACGGGAAATCGTCGATCGCTGGTACGAAGGCGGCCTGGACAGCAGCCGTCCTGTCATGGACTATTTCAAGGTCAGGGCCGCTGACGGAAAGGTCTATCTTTTGCGCTATCAGTCCGGGCTGGATGCATGGTCACTGCGCCTATGATAACCAAGCGCAGAGGGTTGTGCTATTTCAGTTTTATAGACGGCAATTTCTCAATCAGCCTGACCGTAGCCTGTTCTGCGTAATCCAGGAGCTCCCCCATGACAAAGGTTGCAATGCGATCATCTCGCAGTTCGGCGGCGTTATAGAAACGTTCATAATAGGGAATAATTCCTGTGACGTTTTGGGGAATAGAATAAAAGGTTTTAAGATAAAATTGGTAAACCGGCTTAAAAGAATTGAATAGGAGGCGAAGCACGTTGTTTCCGGCTAGTTCCATCAGCAAAGAATGAATTTTATAATCAATGTCCGCCAATTGCTCCGGTTTCTTCTTTTGCGCGATCAGACTGTTAATCATGTCTTTCAACGCTGCGCGGTCTTCCTCCGTCATCCGCATCACCGCACGGCCGGCACAGTAGGTTTCAAATACCCTTCTGAGCTCCAGAAGTTCAATGAGGATGGATTTGTCAACTTCCTCGTTACTGGAAATGATATCCACGAGTAATTCCAGAGATGCCTCTTTTTTAAAATCGGTAATGAACGTGCCGCTTTGCGGCAATGTCTGCATAAATCCCAGATAAACCAGCCTGGAAATGGCGTTGCGAATGGTTATCCTGCTGACCTTGTACTGTTCAGCCAGTTCCCGTTCTGCGGGCAGGCGGTCACCGGTACGCAGTTTACCCGATAATATTTTCTGCTTGATATCCCGGATTATCTTGTTGGAAAGTTTCTGATCCATATCTGATTATCTCCATCATTTAATTTTTGTTTTCTGTAATCTGGTATTACCAATATCACATTTTATATAGAATTTCAAAATAATTCTTGACATATAGCCTCATTTTATCATAATTGGTATTACCAATTAAATGATAATCTTTTTTAAAGGGTTCTTTAATGCAGGAGTCAGCAGGTAAAACCATCGGTGGTTATGACCGGATCATGCGTCTTAAATCTCAGGTTCAGGAATACCCAAGGGGCATCTGTACCGAGCGGGCACTTTTATGGACGGAATATTTCAAAAACAGAAAAAACCGACGCAAACCGACAATAGTACAAATGGCCGAAGCATTGCGCCACGTTCTTCTAAACAAAAGCGTCAACATTTATCCCGACGAGCTGATCGTCGGCAACTATACTTCTCTCAGGGTGGGAGGGATCATTTATCCCGAACTGCATGGCGTTCCGGTTTTGCTCGAAATTTTCTCCTATTCGAGGCGAGCGGTCAATCCGCTGCGAATCTCCTTAAAAGACCAAATTAAACTTGCCCGGATACTGCCTTTCTGGCTCAACAGATTTATCGTTACCAAAGCTTTTCCCAACATATTTGATCGCGTAAGATTTTCCTGGGAGCAACTGCGCGCAAAAGATTACTACATTTACGAGGTGAGCGGTATTTCACATCTTGCGCCTGACCATGCCAAACTCATCGCTCTTGGGACAGACGCGATTAAAAAGGAAATTGAAAAATACAAGTCAGCAAATACCGATCCTGAAAAAGAAGCCTTTTACGAGGCTGTGACGATTTGCGTCGAGACCCTTGCCCTTTTCGGTGAGCGATATGCAGATTGCGCGCGGAAACTTGCTGACAGCGCGAATGACCCCGCGCGCCGGGCAGACTTGCTCGCTATTGAAGACATATGCCGTCATGTCCCGCGGCGTGGCGCGCGCACGTTCCGCGAAGCCATTCAGGCCCTTTTCTTTTTGCACATTGCCATTTTCCAGGAATACATAGGCGAAACAATATGCCCGGGCCGCGTTGACCAGATTTTATACCCCTACTACCGGCGCGACATTGAGGCGGGTATCCTCACCCCTGAAGAGGCACGTGAACTCCTCGCGGCATTCTGCATAAAGCTCTGCGAAACCATACCCGTGCTTTCCCAAAGCATAACGAACATGGCAGGCGGCATGACCAGTTGGCAGGTGGTCACGATGGGCGGAACCGACCGTGATGGAAAAGACGCCACAAATGATTTGAGCTATATGCTGCTTAGCATTGCCGATGAACTCCGCATGCGTCAGCCGAATTTTCACGCACGGATACACGCTGGAACTCCCGGGGATTTTATACAAGCCATACACACCGCACTCGCCAATGGCAGCAGTTCGCCGTCGCTTTTTAATGACGAGATAATCGTTCCGACGATGATAAGCGCCGGATACGACCCGGATGACGCGCGCGATTACGTGGCAATCGGTTGCGTTGAACCGGTGGCGCCGGGCAAGACAATAGGATCAACCGATGCTGCCATTTTAAACGTGCCTATCGCCATGGAATACGCTCTTAACCAGGGCAGGCGCTTTGGTTCCATGCTGCGTACCGGGGCGAAAACCGCGCCAGTAGAAGAAATGCAAACGATGGATGATGTCGCAGCAGCTTTCACAAAGCAGCTTGAATATCTGGTCGGCCGGATGGTAAGCGATCTCAACGCCGTCGGCCGTGCTCACGCCGTATATCACCCCACCCCTCTCACCAGTCTTTTTATAGACGGATGCCTTGCTTCCGGCATCTGCTCAACCAACGGCGGGGCGAAATATAATTCCCCGGGCGTGCAGGGCGTCGGGATGTCCACGGCCGGTGACTCGCTTTGCGCCATCGAACGCCTGGTGTTTCAGGAGAAAAAAATATCTCTCGTCCGCCTGCGAGACGTGCTTTCCGCGCGCGATGCCGATCCCTACTGGTTCGCATTGATGCGAAAGGCTCCGAAGTTCGGCAACAACGACGAGTCCGCCGATTATTGGACGCGCTTTGTTGTGAATGAATACGCGCGTATTGTGCGCGCCCAGGGGAAAAATACACGCGGCGGCCAGTATCAGGCAGGAATTTATTCCAACACTGCGCATGTACATTTCGGCAAAAACACGGGGGCACTTCCCTGCGGCAGACCAAAAGGAGGCTCCTTTCCTTCCGGCATGGCCCCGCAAAATGGTATGGATAGAAGCGGCGTCACGGCTCTGATTAATTCCATGAACACTATTGACTACCGGCAGATAGCCAATGGCATCAATTTCAATCTGAAATTCGAAGCCAATTCTCTAAACGATGAACAAGGACGCAACATGCTCGCCTCCCTTATTAACGTCTACTTCAAACGCGGCGGCATGCAGGTTCAACTCAACGTGCTGGATAGCACCGTCCTTCGTAAGGCCAAAGAAAATCCAGACCAGTATCCTTTCCTGCTGGTCAGGATATCCGGTTATTCCGTATATTTCAGTGAACTGTCGCCCGAATTACAGGATGAAATCATAGCACGCACCAGTAACAGAGCATGAGGATAATATGAAACTACACGATATATTCACAGTTACAGGTATCATTGGCGCGGCCGTCTGGTTCACGTTGTGCGATAAATTCTTTCACATCGACCATAATATTCTTGTTTACCACTGGCAGCCGCTGAATGTTTTGTTCCAGGGTCAATCCGCATGGACATTTCCCATATTTCTGTGCGCTACAACAGGCTTTTTCTTCGCCACGCGGCCGTTTGCAAACGCGTGGCGGGACAATCCGAGTTATATTATTTTAGCCGCTAATGCCTTGGTGTGTACCCTGGCTTATTTCGGTTCGGGAATGATGGGGAATGCTCATCCCGTGATCTATTTCTGGATTGTACTTGCCATCTGGGTCGCGCGCATTCTCTTCACACACGAGAATCGCAATACAGCGATAAAGGCATGCCTGATCATGGGATTCTTGGGCTGTTTCTGGGAAGGAGCAACATCCAAACTGGGATATTTTGACTATCACTACACGAATATCTTCAACATCCCCCTGTGGCTTTTTGCGTGCTATCTGCATGCAGGATTCCTGATGCTGGATCTGCAAAGTTTTCGTGAATTATTCAAGCGCTCCGGGAAATAGGCATCAAAAATATCTTAAACAATAAATTGATAGATGGTGTTTCCTTGATCCAGCTTTAAAATTTTTCCGGCAGTACTTCACTCTATATGTCGATTGAAAGGTTCTGACGTCAGCGTCACTGATTTTCAGTCCGGGGTGAAGGTATTTACCTTGTCTTTGGAAACGACCCGGCCACTGATCCCGCAAAAGTCTTCCTTTATCATTGCTGAAAACAGAGATTGATCGGAAGGCGTAAAAGCGACGAAACGTTTTCCGTTTTCTTCTTTTCCGATGATAACACCCTTGGCCGGCATGTTATTCCGGTCGTAAATCACGGTATAGGTTTCCACCGTTGCCCGGCCCGAGGGTGTCGGATTAATTTCATGTTTCGGCCTCTGGTCAACCGCCTGCTGGCAAAGACTCCCATCGGCTGTTGCCGCCGTATTGTCTTTCGGAGGTCTGGTGGCGCACACTGCCGCAGAATGCTTGGTCATGTAAAAAGAATTTCCCGTGACAAGTCCTGTCTTGCCGGGATGCTGACGCAAAACCTCAACCATTTGCGCCATGGAATGCATGACATAGTTATTCCCCGGCCCGCCGAAATAGGGAAGTCCTCCGGTAACGGTAAGCGGCCGGTTATCATTTTCGGGAATACCCAACATATCCCGGGTCACCTGAATGGCAACCGGAAAGCAACTGTAGAGATCGAAGAAATCAATGTCCTCTATCGCTACGCCGGCTTGTACCAAGGCGGTCCGGCCTACGATCTCAATGGCCGGGGAAAATCCGTAGGCTTCTCTTTCCAGGATATGCCAGTGATCATTGGCCTCGGCATAGCCGTGGACATACACCCATTTTGACGGATCAATGCCCATCAGCCGGGCCTGTTTTTCCGAAGTGACAATGAGGGCGGCAGCCTGGTTTACCAAAAGCATGGCGTTCATCCTTTTGGTATAAGGGAAAGCGGTGTTGCGGTTGGTCTCGGAAACGGTAATGATTTCCTCCGGTGAGAATGATTGCTGAAACCATGCCCGGGGGTTTTTCGCTGCCACTTGGGAAAGACGGCTCATCAATCTGCCTATTTTCTGCGTATGATCTGCAATCGTGCGGCCATAACACCGGCGAAGGGCGTTTTCCAGCATGGGATAAACCGTAGCAGGAAGGGAAAGACCGTGAAGATGTTCTGTTTCGCAGGCTCCATCAAACAGTCCCAATGGAGACAGCGGCGCAAGGCAGGGCCGGCCGGACGTTAGATTCCATCCGGTAAAAGTTTTGGACCTTTTCGCCTGCTGCATGGTGTGCTGAGCTTCCGCACCGGTCAGAACCACCAGAGCGGCTTTGTTTCCGGCAATCGCTTTCATGGCATGGTGCAGCATGGCGTGAGGCATGATTCCGCCAAATCCGGAAATCATGCATCGCGTATCGGGAAGATGAAGTTTATCGGCCACGCACCCCGGTGGATTGATGATTCCGTCATCGGAAAAAAGCGACGTGGTGATCAGCAGGTCAGCCTTTTGAAGACATTGCAGTGTCAAACCGCCATCTGCCGCCGCAACCTTCACGGCCTCGGCCATCAGATCCACCGGTGAACCGCCCATAACGGACGAAGCTTCCTTTCTTGTCACCTGGCCTGCGCCGATAATCACAGGAATATTTTCAGAAGTCATTTTTAAATTTCCATTCTTTCTTTTCTAAAAGTTGGACACTACCATTAGGATTACGAGATAATTTTCAATTCCTATCTATCGTGATTGAATCGTTCCACGTCCACGTCATACGGTGTTACACTTGTCATCTTGTGTCACGTCGTTCCTGGAATGATGAAACACCACAACCATGAAATATTCAAGCTGAATAATATAAGCAGGTTGCGGAACAAGGGCTACTCTGATTTACGAATTGACAAGCCATTCTTTTTTAACTATGAAATTCCAGCATTGAGAAAGGTAAGACAATAAATGGATTTTATCGAAAAGTTAAAAGAAAAATCGATTAAGAAAAAAAATGTCAGCACCTCCGAGGCGCTCGAACTTTTTGTTGAAGGTACCGGCAATCCCTATCGTGTGCTGGCCGCGGCATCCGAAATCCGTGAACATTTCAAGGGCAAAGACATTATTCTTTGCGGTATGACTCACTTGATATCGGCAAAATGTACGCAGGAGTGCACATCCCGCGCTTCCTTTCATTCCAATCCCGATCATGTCTCTGCGCAAAAAATTAAAACCGCCAGACAGGTTCTTGCGGAAGCCGTTCAGGCGAAGAAAAACGGCGCGGAGTTTTTCAGCATCATCACCGGTTCTGAAGGTTTGAAAACGAAAAAGGCGTGGAAGAATATTTGCCAGATTATCCCGGCAATCAACAAATCGGGCATCAAGCCCTGCCTGGCTGCCGGCATGATCGATGCGAATCAGGCCGCACAACTGAAGGCTGTTGGACTTTTACGCTATTGTCACCATTTGCAAAACGACGGCAAAGAAGACCGGGCAATGATGAATGCCGTGAAGGCTGCCGGTTTGTCTGTTTGCGCCGGTGTTTCTTTCGGCATCGGTGAGACCTTCACACAACGCATTCAATCGGCGGAAGTTCTGCGTAAGCTTAATGTGGATGCCGTTTCCATCAATATGATCGATTCCGGCAGTGAAAATAAGCGGGACCGCGCACAAACGCTGTCGCCGATGGAAATTCTCATGACGGTTGCTGTTTTCCGGTTCATGCTGCCGGATAAAGACATCAAACTGTGCGGCGGCAGGAAAAATAATTTGAGACAGCTCCTGCCGCTGGGCATTATCGCCGGCGCCAATTCACTGATGACCGGAAATGATCTGAACGCCACGGAGAGAAACAGCAAGCTCGACCATGAAATGATTGCCGATCTGGGACTGATTCCGACAAGGGAAATTGACCTCTGCACGTGCGGCACAAAAGGGAAACAACGTTGCGCTGCTTCATCGGCGATCAAAAGCAGATCACTGGTATGAACCCCAAAGCAAACTTTGGAAACTATTCCGCTGCAGGTTTCAGCACACTTTGTTTCTGAAACCCAGGTCTCGTTAAAATTTGAGTCTCACAATAAATGTTTTGACGCTGTCAGCCATTTAAGGTATATCTCAAAGCCAGATGACAAGGCAGTGTGGATATTCATTTAAAGGTTATTATAATGGAGGTTTGGTATGAAAACGGATGAATTCAAAAAAATAATTACTTTCGCTATTTCCAATGAAATTGAAGCTTATGATTTTTATAAAGGAGTTGCCGATAAATCAAAAGATGCCGGTTTGAAGAAAATCTTTGCGGAGTTGGCCGATGAAGAAGCCAAGCATCGCAAGTTTCTGGAAGGTCTGACCTCGGGCAAGACCCAGATGCACTTTGATGAAACAAAAGATTATAAAGTTGCGGAATCTCTTGAGAAACCCAAACTCAGTTTAAGCATGAAACCGTCGGATGCCATTGCGCTGGCGGTTAAGAATGAACAGGAAGCCATGGACATGTACACGGAAATGGCCAATTGCAGCACCGATGCTGAACAGAAAAAGATGTTCCAGTCCCTGGCGGCCATGGAAAGAGGTCACAAGGTCAAACTGGAAGACACTTTTACCAACATGGCGTTTCCTGAAGCCTGGTAAGGTCAGTTCATCGCCCTGTTAAAATTGAGACATTGTCGGCGGGAAATATCTATGCGGATATTTCCCGCTTTTTGTTTAGGGAGTCCGGTTGTCATCCCTATATCTTGTCCGGAGTGTAATTTTGAGATTTTGCCCAAAGTGTTGAGCAAAGCAGTTTTTTGAATTTTTTGTATCTGTACAGAAGAATAATCGTTCCCATGTTGATCCAGATGATGAAGACACTGATTAGAGAAGAAGATTTCGACGGTATGATAATCAGGATTCCGAAGGTGATTGGGAAGACAATAAAAATCGCAAACATCAGACCGGTTATTTTCAAAAAGGATTCAACCTCCATCTTTTCCTGTTCCGTCAGATGGTTGCAGATGTCTTTTACTTCTTTAGATTGAAATGGTTTCCAATTTTTCCAGTCCATAACGATTGCCTTTTTAGCCTAAACAGTAATACGTGAAAAAACAGATTGCAAGAGGACATGGAAAGAAACCATTTTCAATGATTTATCAGGATGCTTCAATAAGATACCGTTTTTGCCTCCTTTGATTTGAAAAGATTACCTTGTCTGATTGCGGTCATGCATATAGATGTCTCATCGCCTCCGCATATAAATAGGGGAGAGGCATCATATGTATATGGGTAATGACACTGGGTGGAGAGAATTGCACACCCGCCTCGCAAGATCTGTCGCGATTGACAACTTTCGACCATTTTACTTTTGCCCTTGTCGTCAACATTTGTTGCATATTTTCAAATATGATATCCAATTGGAGCAACGTATCGACAGGTAAAAAACGATTGGCGTGAATTCTGGTACCGGACGCGGAAATATCATCACAATAATTATAGAAAATCGGATGATTCGGAAGATCGTTTACGGCGGAGATAACGGATATCGTGATATCGTGAAACGCATCGAGTCTTCTCTCTCTTCGTCTTTCGTTCATCATGTCAGGCATATTAACCTCCTTCTATTTGAGCAAAACATTTTGTTGAATCAATCAATCAATCAATCAATGATTCCCCCTGATTGAACAACATGCAGAAAACTCCGATAGAAGACGGATGCCTCCGGGGACGCCCCCTCTTTGACAACTGCCGCCAGGTCCTTTTCATATCTTGCTCCCTCTTCTATCGGCGCGTGCCTAAGCCGGATAAAGCATACTCATCCACGAGTTATAAATATCAAGCGTATTCATCGCCCTGGCCGGTGTGTTGAGGAATTCAACGCCAGCCTCACAGTACCCGCCGGAAGAGATGATTTTCACCCATTTTACCTTGCCCGGCGTGGTGATCATGTGACGAAAATTTTTTAATTTCATTTCTATCCTGAGCAATGTATCAACCGGTAAAAAACTATCGGTGTAAATTCTCACACCGGACTCAGAAATGTCCCTGCTGTAATTATAGAAAATTTTATCTTCCGGAAGATATTTTTCTTCAGAAATTACAGATAAAGTTATTTCGTTGAAATCCTCCAACCGCCTTTCCCTTCTTCTTTCATTCTTAATGCCGGGCATCTTTTTACCTCCTTTCAGTGCATCAGGTGGAATTATTTGCCGGTAAAATTAATTGTCGGGAATCATTCAGGTAAAATGATGGATTCACAAAAAGGTACAAGTACCTTCGCGGAAACCGTAAAACAGGCAAATGATAAAAACGCCTTTTCACGATGCACACCAAAAATTTGACAGTTTGGTTAAAGGATTAACAGATTAACAAGCATACTACTGATAATAATTTAATCTTTATCGTTTTCACTGTCAATGAGAAATAAGATTCCGTGTATAAAGTCTTCTCATCCGAACCGGCCAGCAACTTTGTTTTAATTTCAACGTTTCATTCAGTGGTTTGCACGTTTCATTGCAAACAAAGAATAGAAAGTTGATTTACGGCTTGCGCTGCCATAGGGAATATCAATTTTTTATCCTTATATTTCAATAAGATAAAAGAATATGGTCTTCAGGTGAGTGATCTGGCACGGTATTTTCATTATATAAAGGCAAATCAACAAACAAATTACCCCAAGGAGGTAACAGATCATGAAAAAAACATTAGGAACAATCATTGTAGCAGCGGCGGTTATTATGATTACGGCAACTTTCAGCTTTGCTGAATACGCGGCAGCCGGAACGACCAATTTCCCCTTCTTCCAGTTGGGATGCCTGATTGTCGGCGGGTTGATTCTGGTTTCTCTGAAACGTAAATATGAAAAGATGTATGTCGGCGAGGTGGTCGGTGTGTTCGCCCTGTATGCCGTGCTGATGGCTCTTTTCACCAACCCGGTGATTGATGTTGTCAAGACGATCGTCAGCTAAACACTGAAACAGGATCATCAGGCAAAAGGAGTGGAAACTCCGTTCAAAAAAACAAATGATCTGCTATAATATGCCCCCTCAAGGCCTCCATACCTTGAGGGGGTTTCTATTGAGGATTAAATTATACACAAACATGACACATACAGATATTGAAAGCTTAAAATACGCGAAGGAACTTCTGGAAAATCCCGGCCTGGCCGCCAGACTGACGAATATTATCGGTATGCCGTTTGAGAAAGCTTTTGATTACCTGCCGGAAAAATGGACCGGAGCCATCCAGGCGGCCACGCAGAAATCCCTGCGATACGCGCTGGATGTTGCCATCAAAACCATTGATCATAACGACCGGAATTCCTCCAAAGATATTCTGCACAAGCTCCTGGTTGTAACATCTGGCGGCATCGGGGGCGCCTTTGGTTTGCCCGCCCTGACCGTTGAGTTACCGGTAACGACAGTCATTATGTTTCGCTCCATTGCCGATATTGCGAGGAGCGAAGGTGAAGATATCAGGAACATAGAAACAAAACTGGCCTGTCTGGAGGTCTTTGCTCTGGGAGGCACTTCAGATAAAGATAATGCCGCCGAGAGCGGATACTTTGCCGTAAAAGCGCTGTTGGCCAAGCAGGTATCCGAGGCGGCAAAATACATCGTTGAAAGGGGTATTGCCGAGGAAGGTTCGCCGGCGCTGGTAAGATTTATCGCAGCTATTGCCTCCCGATTTGGAACAACCGTCTCACAGAAAGCGGCGGCATCAGCCGTTCCGGTGATCGGAGCCGCAGGCGGCGCTTTAATCAATTCGATTTTCATGGATCATTTTCAGAATACGGCCAGGGGACATTTTATTATCCGGCGACTGGAAAACAAATACGGACAGGATGAAGTTCAAAAAACATACATGAACATCTGACGCCATCCTGATCTATGCAAAATGTAATTAATCCTGTTTAGATTGAAGAAGATATTTTTCTTCAAACAGGTTTCCGATATTTAAGATTCTGTCGGGATCAAAAACAAGCTTTAATCCGGCCATGTCACGAATAACGTCTTCGCCATACATCATCAGCAGATAGTCCCGTTTCATCTTGCCTATTCCGTGTTCCGCGGAAACTGTTCCTTTCCGGCGAACGGCTTCAACGCAGATTTCAGTGTATATTTTTTTCGTTCTTATAAAATCATTTTGATTTTCCGGCAGCATATTCAGGTGCGGATGGCAGTTACCGAAATGGCCGTACACCACATAGGCTATATGATTTTGTGCCACAAGACGAATCATCCATTGGTAAAATGACCGAAACGATTCCAGCGGAACGGCAACGTCTGTTCCGACCTTCCTTAATCCACGACGGGTAACGTAATCATTGACTTTCCAGGAAATCGCGTGGCGGAAATCCTTGAACTTCTCCCGTTCTTTGTGCGTAACGGCCAGCCAGGCCGTTTCCGCATCGGCATGATGTTTGAGCATTAATTCCAGCCAGGCGGCGGTTATGTCATCCTCACGGTCTGTCAACTCCTGCTCAAACCAGACAGCACAGGTGTTTGGGGGAATGGCCGGGTAATCCGGACGAAGAAAGTCTAAGGCAGACGTATTGAAAAATTCCAATCCCCGCGCTGAAATATGCTTTTTGTCGATGGATGCCTCTGACGTTGTAATCATGCGGGCTTCATCAATGAAATTAAGCGCGTCTTCTTCATGACTGAAAAATACGACGCAGGAAAGAATGTTTTCTGGCAGGGGCAGCAACCTGAGTTTTAATTCGGTAATAATCCCCAGCGTTCCTTCGCTGCCGATAAACAAATCCATCAAATCCATATTGGCTTTGCAATAATAGCCGGAAGCGTTTTTCGCGTCAGGCATTTGAAACCGAGGAATCGTCAATTCATGTTTTGTTCCCTGATCTGTAAAAAAAGAAAAGGTGAATGCAGACGCCATGATTTGTCCCCGTTCGATGGAAAGTGTTTCACCTGACGCCAGAACAACCCTCATCCCGATGACATAATCCCTTGTTGGCCCGTATTGAAAACTGCGGGCTCCCGAAGAATTGGTGGCAACCGTTGCGCCAATGAAACAGTTTCTCTCCGTCGGATCAGGAGGATAAAAGAATTTTTTTTCTTCCACATAATCCTGAAGATCTTTCAAGATCATCCCGGACTGGACACACAGATATTTTTCAATTTCATTGCATTCAATGATCCTGTTCATCTTTTCCAAGGAAATTACAACACCGCCCTCGGGAACGCGCGCGCCGGTCAGTCCTGTTCCGTTACCGGAAATTGTTATTCTGGTTTTTTCAGCATTAATCTTTTTTATTAATGTGATTAATTCCTGCTCGTTTGCCGGCAAATAAACGGCATCGGCTGTGCCCTGATAATTGGACGCATCGGAAAGATAATTCTGAAATTCATCCCGATGATATTTAACAATCATTTTTCTACCCGATATTGTGAACTGACCGGACTATAGAAATCACGGCTCTGGATGTCAATACAATCTTATGACAGAAATTGATTTGTTATGGAATGATCGAGAGGTAATCGGCCTGTTGCCAAAACAGCAAGAGGGTCAACTGATCAATCAGCTCACCCTCTGTCTTTCTTAATGGTGCCGAAGCCGAGACTTGAACTCGGACGGGCGGTGCCCACTACCCCCTCAAGATAGCGTGTCTACCAGTTCCACCACTTCGGCATCCATAAAATCAAATATTTTTTAATCCCGCACCCTGTTCATGACCTTCGACTTTTGGCTGCGGAAATCCCAATGTAAAAGAACTCTTACTTGCTTGCCGGTGCGGGAAGTGTTGCGGGTGTTTTTGCTGCTTCCGGACTGGCTGTAGGAATCGGAACTTTTGCCCCCTCAGGAATGCCGGTTACAGGAATCGTTGTTTGGGCCGCATTCGGTATTTTCACAGGAATGGTCTGCTCAGCAGCGGGCATTTTCTTTTGTTCCATCAAAGAAGATGAGCTTCTGTGGGCCGACATATACGTAAGCGTCAGGGATGTCAGCATAAAGACCACTGCAACACCGGCCGTCAATTTGCCCAAAAACGTGCCGGCTCCGGTTGAACCGAAAACCGTCTGACTGGAGCCACCAAATGCCGCCCCCATATTGGCGCCTTTGCCTGCCTGCAGGAGTACAACCGTAATCAGGACAAAGCAAACTAAAATGTGTAAAATAGTTAATAATGCGTACATAATGTTTCTCTTTTAAATGTTTATTTTCTAAAGCGGGTGGGACAATACCAAAACGGTATGGGCTAGTCAACTTTTTTCTTTCCGTAGTTATTTTAAGAATTTGATCCCGATCAATCAGATTCTGACATATTTGTTTCTATGCAGCGTAATTTTCCCATGCCTCTCTAAGTAATCAATATGTTTCATGATAAGCGCCCGCTCGTTGAATTCAAAAAATTCTTTGGGTTCCCGTGGCTTGCCATACATCAGCCATGCAGCCAGAATGTCTTCCAGCGTTTTGGGTTCTTTGAGAAAATTCACAATCTTCTCTTCGCGCTGATAGATGACGTTTTCATAATCATCCCAGAGGTTTCCCGGATTTTCCTGAAAAAGACCCGTGTTATGAGAGGCAATCCACCGGCGGGCAGGAATGGATTTAAGCCGGTGAATGGAATCGATTGTTTGTTCAATGCTGGAATAGAGATCTCCATACCAGGGACCGAATGTTGTTAAATCATAATCACCGAGAAAAAGAATCTCTTCATCCGGAAAGAAAAAAGAAAGATGCCCCGGCGTATGACCGGGCGTGGCAATGACCTGAACTTTGAGCAACCCAAGATCAATGACGGAATCATCCTGAAGAAACAAAGCTTCCTTTTGCGGGCGATAGTTGAAGCTATTGAGCATGATGTTTTTCCAGAGTTCGCGAAATTCTTTTTCACGAATATTGTACCAGTCTAAAAATATCTCCATATCGGTCAAAGGCGGGAAATCGCGTTCGGAGATTCGCAGCGTACAACCGTCAAAAAGATTTAAAAATCCCATGTGATCTTCATGCCAGTGCGACATCCAGACCTGATCAACGCCATCATTTTGTTGAAGGTCCGTCAGTTTTTGCAATCCGCAAGACGGATCGATGACCACCCGGCAATCCTTGCCTTCCAGATACACGGAATGATTAAAAGGATATTTGCCGCCGTTATCACCGCATATAAAACGAATCTTACCCAATTGAACAGCCATGATTAATTCATCTTCCTCTAAGATTATCTATATTGGTTTATACTGGAATTGACACAGAAAGTCCAATCAAGTCATTGAGTTGATGAGCGATAATTGGTTGCAATCTGGCATAAATTCAGAATAGAAAAACTGTAGCCTTCAGTCATTTTTTGATACTCACCGCAATGGCAAATTCTGTTCAAAGCAACTTACCGGCTCAAGGTAACGCCGATTCGATCACAATACTTATTTACCGGGCACTGACTGCAAAGAGGCGAAACCGGTTTGCAGGTTTTCCGGCCGAAGGCCACCAGGATGGTGTTGTAAATAATCCAATGACGCCGCGGCAGTTTTTCCCTGAGAGCAAATTCCGTCTCATCCGGCGTTTTTGTTTTTACATAACCAAGGCGGTTGGAAATTCTGTGCACATGGGTATCAACGCAGATAGCATCTTTTCCATAGGCGAGCGATACGACGAGATTGGCTGTTTTGCGTCCCACGCCTTTAATGGTTAACAGGGTATCGATGTCGTCCGGCACTTTCGAATCAAAACGTTTGATCAACTCCCGGCAGGTGTGATGAATATTTTTTGCTTTGACGCGGTAAAAACCAACCGGGAAAATGGTTTTAGCGATTTTATCCAGGGGAACTTTCAGCATTTCTTCCGGCGTGGAGGCAAGCTCAAAGAGCCTTTCGGTGGCCACAGCCGTAACTTCGTCTTTTGTCCGCAGGCTCAGCAGCGTGGAAATTAAAATGACAAACGGGTTGCGCTGGTTCTCCGCCAGATGCGAAACGATTGGCATCGTCCCCACGGCCAGTTCTTTTTTTAAAATTTTGATAACGTCGTTGATTTGATGGTCCTGCATTTTTAAAAATTCACCGCCGGTTCATTGATGACAGATTGAATCAGCGCTTCTGCCGCCTTTTCCTGCGCCGGTTTGCCACTAATGGTCAGCCAGACGCTGCCTTCCGCGCCACTGACGCCGCCTGCGGCCACGAGGGAAGCCTTTGCGCCGGTCAGCAGTTCAATGGCGTCCAATTCCGTGAAGACTTCTCCCGGAACGGGCAAAAGTCTCGGTCCCTTGGCTCCGGGAGCATTCATCTGGGCAGCAATTTCATCAATATTTTCATAAACTCTTTTTTCCAAACCGACCGGAATTATTAATCTCACGCGCCTACCCACAACAGCCGGCAGAGAAGCACCGATGGTTCCACCTTTGGGAGCGCCAATCAGAACCGCTGCCCGTCTTTGTGACAAATTGACGGCGTTGGCTCCCTTGAGAATGACGTCTCCCTCCTTTAATTGATCCACCACGCCAAAGATGGTTTGACCTTTTTGAAGCACGCCATCGGTAATCACCGCGTCTCCGAAGAATTTGCTTTCATCATAGTTTCCGGCGAAAGTGTCTTTCGCGCGGCGGGGCGGCAAAATGATGCCGCGATAGAAGTGATCCCGCAGAAATTCTTTTTTACAGCCAAGGCCTTTCAGAATTTCCTGTGCTACATAACCGTTGGTGGTTCCGGCAATAATGACAAGAGTTCCTTTTTTCAATACTTTCTTGATCGCTTCATGTTGGGCCATTCCCTTGCCGATCAAACGTTTTCCCGCTGCCGGCGTCAGAACAAATTGTTTCATTTATGTTTCTCCCTTCATATTATCTGATGATGTTTTTTGGCAGTCCTTAGAGTTTCTTTTTAGCTACAGAGTGGCTTTTGTCAAAGTTTTTATTCTTATAAATTCGAAAATTTTTTTTGCTATGAATATCTATTATTGGAAAAGCGTAATTTTTATTGCCGGTGCACGTGACGTCTATACCAGTATCGACCCAGCCAGCGTTGATGATGCCAGGCAAAAAACGGCAGCAGACCCCTGCTTCGCAGCCAGTATCGATCGGGGATGTCTCCGGAAGTCGTTTTCGCTTCGAGCGATACTTCCGCACAGACGATGCCTTCACCCTCCCCGGCGCCACGCTTCGCAAGAATTTGGCCATTTGCATCAACAATAGCCGCGTTGCCCTCGAAAAACCCCCGGTATTTGATCGGCAGTCCCGGCATTGGACATTCAATTTCACCGCAATGAGCGGCATGAATAACCGGCACGCCTATGAGACGGGCGTTATCCTGAATGGCTTCAAGAGCGTTGCGGTTATTTTCCGGTTCCCAAATACGCTGGAGAAATTTCGGGAAATTGGTAGGTATGCTCCACCAGCACGAACCGCCGATAATGACATCAACCTGATTGTGCAGACGGCGCGCGGTCATCGTCCGCATGAATTCCCAGCAAACGGCCGCTCCGATGCGTGTGTTGTCATAGGTACCGAGAATGCCGGTATCGTCGAGATCACCGCCTTCATAGAAATAATTTTCCCACATGGTGGGAAGGTCTTTATCGTGTTTGCCCACGAGAGCACCATCCGCGTAGCACAGATAGCGGTTGCGTACACTACCGTCGGGCAGTCGGCTCAGGAAAGATCCTCCCAGCACCACCCGATGTTTCGCGGAAAAGTCTTTCATAAAATGTGCCGCCGCACCGTCTGCATTCTGAACGGCATCAATGATTTTCGGATTCCAGCTCACCCCGGTAGTGAAAAATTCAGGCAGGGCAATCCATTTTGCGCCATCATGAACAGCCTGCAGCGCCAGACGCTCACAATTGGCGATATTGGTTTCTGAGTCTCCTATTTGTACGGCAAGCTGAACCGCAGCAACTTTTGTTGGTTTTTTCATGATGTGACTCGATAAAATACGTTATATCCACTCCGGATTTTTATCCATTTACAGCCCGTCGGTTTTGCTGATGTTGAAAGTGCTCCTTGATTCGATCAATTATCCTCAATCCAAGGTCACATTATGTGCACGTTTTAAATTCTTCCGGCTCCATAATGGAAATGTTGTTTCGTTTTAAATATTCAAAGAAACCGTATAAACGCCTGCCGCCGTATTCCATCACCACGGCGTCAGCCGGGCAATTGTTCAGACAACCGAAGCAGGCCAGGCACTTATCCCGGTCAATGATTTGATTATACGGATTGATCGCTTTTGTCGGGCATTTTCGCTCGCAGATTCCACAACCGATACATGCTTCGGCATCAACCGTGTGTTTGTTAATCACCCTTTTGTTCAGCCAGATCAAAGGAATGAATCGCAAGGGTTCTCTCACAGCGAATTCATAGCTGACGGAAATCGGTTCGCCCCGGGAAATTCTTTCCAGTGTATCTTTCGTAAAACGACGTACCTGATCAAATGTTGCCGCGTTGGGCAGATGCTGTCCGGATTTCTGATTGGCGGTATCCCATTTGGGTGTGGGATAGGACGGGACATTCCGAAAAGCGTCTCTCCCTACAGGAACGCCACCTTTCCGCGCCAAGATTTTAAGCATGTGACATGATGCGTTATGCTGGTTACCTTCCGGCCCGCCGAAAGAAACAAAGGCGCCAACCGGCGTGCCTTTGATGGACGGAATGGCTTCCAGCCATTGAACGACATTGGGTGGTGTATCATAATAGAATACCGGTGTGCCGACGATAATTAAATCATAATCCGGAAGTATTTTTTTATCGGTATCCTGAAATTCACGAACATCCACGGTCAAATTTTTTTCTTTCAGGATACAGCCGATAAGCTTGGCATATCGTTGCGTATGACCGGTCTGGCTGTACCACAAAATCAAAACTTTTTTCGGTGAGCGTGTTTTCAAATCAGAATAAGCCGCGATGCCTTCCCGGTTCAGAGAAACCGGCAGACACAAAGCGGCGCTGATAACTGCACTTTTTTTAATAAAATTTCTGCGTGTTTCCATAATATTTTACAACCTTATATCAAATTTTTAACCATGCCAGTTTTTGTAAGGATTGACTGCAAGGTTTGCATTAAAATAGCGCGGGTCGTGCGTAACGTCCGTGCCCACCCATTCCGGTTTTTCAAAAACCTGGTTTTCCGATTCAAGCTCCACTTCGGCAACAACAAGGCCCTCGTTGTCGCCAAGGAATTCATCAATCTCCCACTTTAAACCTTTGTAAATCACCGTATGTCTGATCTTTTGAATAATGGAACCTGTGCATAATTTCAGCAACTGTTCAGCGTCGTCCGAAGGAATTTCATATTCAAATTCAGTGCGCGACGCGCCGATGGAAATACCTTTGACACAAAGAAACGCCTGTTTTTCAGTCCGTCTGACTCTGACCGTTCTTTCTTTGTCAAGATTGAGATAACCCTGAAGGTAATGGACGCCATTGCTTTGACGCCAGTTTCTTCCCGAGACAAGAAACTTTCGTTCGATTTCAATCGGCACGATAATTTTCCTTTTATCTAAGTATCAACAAAACGATAACTGTTCTTGCCGGCGTTTTTCACTTTATACATGGCTTCATCCGCCAGTTTAATGAGCCTATCCATATCGTCACTATGATCGGGGAAAATCGCGATGCCGATGCTTGTACCGACGGTGGCTTGCTGACCGTTTATGACAATCGGTTGAGAGACGGTTTGTATCACTTTTTCAGCAATCTGCGCGGCATTATCGGGAGAATTGATTTCCGTCGCAATGATTAAAAATTCATCGCCTCCGACCCGGGCAACGGTATCCGTTTCGCGCACACAGGCAAGCATACGCTGAGCCACTTGCTTGAGCACGTAATCTCCGGCGTCATGGCCAAGCGTGTCATTGACGGTTTTGAAACCATCAAGGTCAATAAACATGACGGCGGCCGACTTTTTATAACGGTGAGCCATGTTCAGGGCCGATGTCAGCCTGTCCATGGCCAATCTCATACTGGGCAAATCGGTTAACAAGTCGTGTGTAGCCAAATGCCTTATCTGTTCTTCCGCCTGCTTACTTTCGATAGATCGCCCCAGAATGTCTGCAACAGTCTCCAGCAGGTTGCATTCCTCAGCGATGAATGGTCCTTCATATTCTTTGGATCGTTCTTCGAGGTAATAAACTTCTATGGTTCCGATCTGCTCGCCCTTACGAATGATGATCTTACGGTTTTGGGTCCAAGGCGTTTCTCTGAAGTTTGCCGTGCTGTAAACACGATCACCCAAAACAATGCGACAGGCCGTAATTTCCGGGAATTGATATGCTTTGGAAATAATAGACGGGCACTCCTTAAATATTTCTTCCAGGGACAGGTCACTTCTCTGGACGATTTCAGAAATCGAGTAAAGGCAGTTAAGTTCCTTTAAGCGCTCCTTCAGGTCACTGGAATATTTGCCGGCCGCGTCTTCCGCCTTTTTCCGATTGATAATTTCCCAGGCCACATCTGCAAGATAAGAAACGATCACCGCGTCCTTCCCCGTATAGTCAACGGGCTTATTTCCGACGCCAAGAATAGCCACAACTTTACCACCCCTCAGAATCGGCACAACCAGTTCCCGGATAACGGGAGCATGACCGTCGGGCAATCCTTTGCGATGAGACAGGGAATAATAATCATTATGAATAACAGCCCGCTTCTGGTAAACGCAATCCACCCAGACACCGGCCTGATCTATGGCGTAATGCATGCCTTTGCCCTCGGCCTTGCAGAACTCTTGAAGTGTGCGCGTTGACCATGTCTGCAATGTAAGCGTTTTCTGATCTTCATCGACAAAATGATAGAAACCGACGGGACTTTCCACCAGTTCCCCTACGTCATCCAGGATTTTTTGAAGGACCTCCTCCAGAGAATGCGTTGAGGCAAATTCAAGAAAAGACAACCTGATCCGTATAATTTTCTCGTCCTGCTCGCGCTGAAGCATTTCTTTCTCCAGGTCCATGGATAGCCGGCGGGTAACCATAATGAAGAGGGCAAAGGTCAGGGCGACAGATGATATCTGGTACATCATCGTAGCCACGATGCCAAAAGAACCGGATACAATGATATAGTGTGACTCATGAATGGAGAGGTTAACGATCATTTGAATCACACCGATAAGACAAAGTAAGGCGAAAACAATGCCTGCCAGCCTCGTTGCCGACCGCAGGGAAGATTCTGTCCCGCGTAACATCAACCATGAAGCCTGGAAGCAAATAAAAATCAAAGCAGCAGACTGATTAATCGTGCGCCAGGCCGCACTGGAATAACCATAGGTAAAGAATACATGCAGAAGTATAAAAACAGCCAGCATCGCGAAATTGTGCCACTGACTGGTCTTCTTCCCAACGTAGCGGCAAAGGCCAACGTAGAGAATAATGGTTCCTCCAATGATGAAGAAATTCGCCACGATGATGGAAAAGAAATCAGGAATTACTCCGCGAAAAGTAACCAGCAACAGCGCCATAAACTGAAAAATATAATTGGTGAGCCAGAGCGCGATTTCCGGATGGTGTTTGCGGTTTTGCCACCAAAGGAAAGCTATGACGATGGAGCATAGCGCGATGAATAAGACGTAACTGACAAAAAATGTTCTTAAATAAATAACATTCATAACCGATTACCTTTTGTCAGTGCTATGCCGCTCTTTTCAAAATTCGACGAGGAACGAATGCGTTATCCGCGACGAGAGCCGCCGAGAATGGATCCCAGTACACCGCGGATAATCTGGCGTCCCAATGAAGAGCCGATACTGCGGGCTACGCTTTTGGCCGCGGCCTGCACCATGCCATCTTTCTGGCCACCGCGGGGACCTTTGCTCCCAAAAATAATTTTGCTGAGCGTGCCCCCCATTCCTCCGCTGTCCTTATCCTCTTCATCATTCGGCGGAACCGCGGACCGATTCACTTTAAGAGCCGGTTTTTCTTCAGGCGTTTCTTCCTGCTGTTGTGCATCACGCAATTTCTCAAAGGCGGATTCGCGATCGACGGTTTTTTCATAATGCCCGTAGATGGTGGAAGCCTTGATGGCGGTCAGGCGCTCATCGGGCGTCATGGCGCCCATGCGCGAGAAAGGAACAATCACATTGGATCGCTCGACAATATTCGGACGTCCTTTTTCATCCAGAAAAGAAATCAATGCCTCTCCGACTCCCAGCTCGGTAATGGCCTGTTCGGCATCAAAAGCCGGATTCTGGCGCATCGTGGAAGCCGCTGTCTGAACAGCTTTCTGATCACGCGGTGTGAAGGCTCTCAGAGCGTGCTGGACGCGGTTGCCCAACTGAGCAAGGACCGTATCCGGAATATCGAGCGGATTTTGCGTGACGAAGTAAACGCCCACGCCTTTGGAACGGATCAGGCGCACCACCTGTTCGATTTTTTCCAGAAGCGCCTTCGGGGCATCATTGAAAAGCAGATGAGCCTCATCGAAAAAGAACACCAGTTTGGGCTTTTCCATGTCACCCACTTCCGGTAATTGCTCAAACAGTTCCGCGAGCATCCAAAGCAGGAAGGTAGAATAAAGTTTGGGATTATTATAGAGCTGATCAGCGGCGAGAATGTTCATCACGCCGCGTCCCTGGCTGTCGGCCTGGATCAGATCCGAAATGTCCAGCATCGGTTCGCCAAAAAATTTATCGCCACCCTGTTCTTCGATGGTCAGCAGTCCGCGCTGAATCGCGCCAATCGAAGCGGCGGAGACATTGCCGTATTCCGTCTTGAATTTTTTGGCATTGTCCCCTACGAATTGAACCATGGCCCGCAGGTCCTTCAAGTCGATTAATAAAAGTCCATTGTCGTCGGCGATTTTAAAGACAATCTGCAAAACACCGGATTGTGTATCGTTGAGATTCAGCAGACGCGCCAGTAGCAGCGGCCCCATGTCGGAGATGGTTGCGCGTACCGGATGACCGGACTTTCCGTAGACATCCCAGAAAACTGTCGTGTTGGCCCGCGGCTGAAAATCTTTCACGCCGATGCCTTCCAGTCGTTTGAGCAGTTTTTCGGAGGAAACACCCGCCGCACCGATGCCGGAGAGGTCTCCCTTGACATCGGCCATAAAAACAGGAACACCGATGGACGCGAAGGATTCAGCCATTTTCTGCAATGTCACGGTTTTGCCGGTTCCTGTTGCTCCGGTAATCAAACCATGACGGTTGGCCATTTGCGGCAGTAAAACAATTTCCTTCCCCTGCGACATAGCGATAACCAGCGGTGTGATCATATTCTGCTCCTTATAAGATAATTTTTATTTAAGATGATTAGAAGTATAGGAAGAACGAAAACAGATGTCAATGATGAAATCCGGCTATTGTATTTTTAAATGCGCTGTGCCTGATCGGAACGGTGATTAAAGATTTTCCGGTGTGAAGGCAACGACGTCGTCAATGGTTTTTGCTCCGGTGAGCACCATGATCAGGCGGTCGATACCCAGAGCAATACCGGCACAGGGCGGCAGATTTGTCAGCGATTGCAGAAATTTTTCCGGCATGGCATAGCGAGCCCAGTTTTTTGCGGCCCGCGCTTTCAGCGCCTCTTCAAAACGCTCACGCTGTTCCCGCGGGTTGATCAGTTCCGAAAAGCCGTTGGCGATTTCCAGACCGTCGATATAAAGCTCAAACCGTTCACTGACGGCAGGATTGCTGTCTTTTAATTTGGCTAGTGCCGCCAGTTTCGCCGGATAATCATAAAGAAATGTCGGGCGGATGATGCCCAGTTGCGGCTCGACATTATCCACTAAAATTTCATCAAAGATCCCTTTTGCCATCGCTTCATCCGACGTAACCGGCGCGTATCGCAAAAAGGACTCTCCTACAGTTATTCTTTCCCAAGGCGGCAACAGACTTATTTTTTTGTTTTGACGGTTAACAGCTTCCACGCCCGAAGCTGTGGCTATGGACAGAATCATCGCTTCGCACTGATTCATCAACTGCTGATAATCAAAGCCGGTGACATACCACTCCAGCATGGTGAATTCGGGCAGGTGTTTATCCCCTCTTTCATCGGCACGAAAGCATTTGCTGATTTGAAAAATGCGCGGATACCCGGCCGCAAGCAAACGTTTCATGCATAATTCCGGCGATGTCTGCAAAAACCAGCCGTCGGTCCGGATGGCTTCAATGTGTTCTTCGGGCGCGGGCGCGGGAATACGCACAGGTGTTTCCACTTCCAAAAAACCGTTTTGAATGAAAAAAAGACGGATGTTTTGAATGAAACTGGCGCGTGTCTCGAGATTTTGAAACTTACGCGCCAGGAAGAAGTTGTTATCAGAAAAGGATTCCGGCAATGATTATCCCTTGACTCTGGTCAGGTACTCTCCTGTCCGGGTATCAATTCGGATTTTCTCTCCTTCGGAGATGAACGTCGGCACCTGAATAGTATACCCGGTTTGTACCTTGACGGGTTTGCTGGAGCCGGAAGCGGTATCACCCTTGGCCCACGGTTCGGCTTCCGTCACAATCAGTTCGACAAAATTGGGCAGACTGATGCCGATGGGCTTGTCTTCAAAAAGCAGAATTTCGACTTCAATGTTGTCCGTCATAAAATTCACGGCGTCGCCGACCTGATCTTCCGTCAAATAAACCTGTTCGTAGTTTTCGTTGTCCATGAAGCAGTATTTATCGCCTTCCTTGTAGAGATACTGCATTGTTTTTTCACGTAAATCAGCCTGTTCAAAGGTGTCAACAGAGCGGAAGGTACGCTCAAACTGGCTGCCGGTGATCATGTTTCTTAATTTGCAACGGTACAGGGCCTGGCCCTTGCCCGGTTTGACAAAATTAAATTCTGTGATGACATACGGTTCGTTATCGATCTTCAGCCGCAGTCCTTTTCTTAAATCACTGGCAGTGTACATAAAAATTTTCTCCTTGGTTGGTGTAACAAAAATCGTGTTTTGCTCTGGCGCTTCTCTAATCTATTTATTGCAACTTGTCAAAAAAATTTGATGTTTTTTTAAATCATTTTTTATCGATGCAGACATCACGTTCAGCGGTATCTTTCCCGCGCTTCCGGGGGCATCCAGAACATACTGAGGCAGGCAAAGTCCGGAAGATTGCTGCCATAATTTTCCCATCATAGCCACGCCTGCCCGCGGATCGGTGCGAAAATGCGCACAGCCCCTGGCCGGATCGCAGTGAAACAAATAGTATGGCCGGACCGATATTTTCTGCAGGTTGTGAAGCAGATGTTTCATAACCTCCGGCGAATCGTTCACGCCCTTGAGCAGAACCGACTGATTGGAGACCGGAATTCCCGCTTCCTGAAGCCTATTGCAGGCGCGCGCGGCTTCCAAGGTAATTTCCACGGGATGATTAAATTGCGTATTGAACCACAGGGGCCGGTAACGTTTGAGAAGCCGGCAGAGATTCTTGGTTATGCGCATGGGCATAACCACCGGAACGCGGCTGCCCATGCGCAGGATTTCCACATGCGGTATGGCCTGCAGCGAGTCCAGAAACTGCTCCAGTACGTGGTCGTCCAGCGTCAGCGGATCACCGCCGGAAATAATGACTTCCCTGATCTGCGGCGAGGCGGCAATATAGCGAATCATTGTCCGGACGCGGGCTTTTAATGCAGGTTGATCCGGCTGCTTCCAGAAACGCTTCCGGTTGCAGTGCCGGCAATAAACGGCACAGTTTTCGGTCATGATAGACAGACAACGGTCGGAATAGCGATGGATAAGCTTGGGGACAGGCATGCGGGAATCTTCTTCCAGAGGATCTTCCCGCATATCGTCTGTAAAAACAACTTCCTGCTGGCCGGGAACACACTGGGCATAAACGGGATCACTTTCGCGATCGTCCTGCATCAGCGATAAATAATAAGGCGTGATCGCCATCGGATAAACGGACGTAACCGTTTTTAACTTTTCCATCGCCGGGCTGGTTTTTCCCAAAAATTTTTCCAGCTTTTCAATTTTCGTAATGCGGTTTTTGAATTGCCAGCGCCAGTCCTGCCAGTCTCCGGCCGATGCTTTAAAATACGAAAAAATAAATTTCTTATCCATAATAAAACCAGCAGGATATCCCGCAACATTATAATGTCTGAAAAGTTCAGGGTGTGTGTCCTACCACAAATTTACCTGCTTGCAAAGTTAATCAATACGGGTTAGGAAAAAAAAACTTTTTTCTCTATCGATACGGTAATGAAAAGAAATTTCAGGAGTGAAAACCGGTGAATATTCAGAAGCGTAAAGAAAGAGTGGCCATGCTGTCGGTGGCTTCCAATTCTTTTCTGGTTTTGTTCAAGGTGATTGTAGGACTTGCCATCGGTTCCGTTTCCATTATCTCGGAAGCAATCCATTCCGGTGTGGATTTGCTGGCGGCGATTATTGCCATGTTTTCCGTAAAAACGTCCAGTGAGCCCGCTGATGAACGTCATCCTTTCGGCCACGGCAAAATTGAAAACATCTCCGGCTTTGTGGAAGCCCTGCTCATTTTTGGCGCGGCGTTTTGGATTATTTTTGAGGCGTTGAAAAAAATAAACGCGCCGGAAGTCATGGAAAACGCCGAATGGGGCGTCGGCGTCATGTTGTTTTCCGCTGTCATGAATTTTATTGTGTCGCAAAAACTTTTTAAGGTGGGCAAAGAAGCCGATTCCATCGCCCTGCAGGCCGACGCCTGGCATCTGCGCACGGATGTTTATACGTCTGTCGGTGTGATGTTTGGTCTGAGTGTCATCTGGCTGGGGCACAAGTTTTTCCCCGATCCCCATATTCACTGGATTGATCCCGTGGCCGCGATCTGCGTGGCTGTTCTCATTATACATGCCGCTTATGAACTGACCATGAATTCTCTCCGCGATCTCGTTGATGTTCATTTACCCAAGGAGGAGGAGAATTTTATTCGCGATATGATTCTGCGTGAGACGGCGATTCATGGTTTTCATCAACTGCGCACGCGAAAGGCCGGTCATATCCGGTTTATGGAATTCCACATCAATGTTGATCCGCACATGTCCGTTCAGGAATCGCATCATATCACGAGGGTGTTAAAGAAAAACATCAGGGATAAATTTCCGGAATCGACCATCACCATTCACATCGAACCCTGCGACGGCGCGTGCACCGACATCTGTCTGGGCGGCTGTTTGCTGCCTGAGGGAAAGAGGCCTAAGCGCCTGCACACCTCCGCTTAAATTTTGCCGGCGACAAATTCTGCAATCTTTTCTTCCGGCACGTTTTCCAGATCAACGGAGTTGCCGGCAACCAAAATCCATTTGCGGGTGAGATTTTTAAATTCGGGCTTGTCAGCGCAGGCGGTCGGACAGCCGCAGATTAAAATACCGACATCCCAGGGAGAAAGGCATTGTGTTGTAAAAATACAATCCGGCGGAAACATTTTTTTTATGTCCTGAACCAGCTTTGTTCTGTCTATCTGCGGATTGCATCCGCCACAGTATTTTATGCCTATGACGATCTTCATTCATGCCCTGATGCATCAGTGTATCATTTTCAACATGAACTATATTTGCATATTCATAATTTTTCAATCGCGATAAATTTCCTTCACGCTCCAAGCCGGATGACGAGAATTGAATTGACACAAAAATTCTTTCTTCATATATTCACCGGCGATCAGCATAATCCTTCTTAAAAGAAAGACAGTCGATCACCATTGAGCACGTATCGATCAAGAAAATGGACATGAGAAAAAATAACGACGCGCGTAAAAAAACCGATTCTCCAGGCAAAATCCAGGGAAACAAAGCGAACCGGGAAATGCTCCATAAAAGTGAAGAAAAATATCAAAATATTCTAGAAAACATGCAGGAAGGATATTTTGAAGTGGATTTGGCCGGTAACTTTACCTTTCTTAATAATGCCATGGCCAGTCTTTATGACTATTCCAAAGAAGAATTAATGGGCATGAATTACAGGCAGTATACAGATAAAAAGAATGCAAAACTGCTTTTCAAAACATTTGCCGGCGTTTTCAAAACCGGAAAACCGGTTAAAGAGGCCATTTGGCAGGCCCTCAGGAAAGACGGCACCAGAAAATATGTGGAAGGTTCAGCGTCGTTGATTAAAGATTTATCCGGCAAGCCGATCGGATTCCGAGGCATTATTCACGACATCACCGAACACAAAAAGGCCCAGGAATTGCTCTGGCAACGAGAAGCTCAATACCGTCTTCTGGCTGACCATATGAAAGATCAAATCTGGCTGATGGATTTCAATTTCAAAATCTTCTACGCCAGCCCGACCATCGAAAAATTATGGGGATACTCTTTAGAAGAATTAAACAATATCGCCTGGGATAAAATCCTTCTGCCGGAAACCATGGAGAGAGTCATGGGGCTGGTGGAAGAGGTAACGCCTATAGACATGGATTCACTGGACAATATCTTAGACCGTTCGGTTGAACTTGAAATGCGTTGCAAAGACGGACGGATTGTATGGGAAGAAGTCCGATGCAGTTTTATCAGAGACGAAAACGGAAAAGCTGTCTCCATCCTGGGGGTCGGCAGAGATGTTACCGAACGTAAACATATGGAAACGTCTCTGAAAAAAAGTGAAGAAAGGTATCGCAGTGTCTTCGAGAATGCAGGGCTTCCCATGATGATTCTCGAAGATTCCCTGCTGATCTTCATGGTCAATGACCGTTTTGTGGAAATGTCCGGATATGAAAAAAATGAAATCGAAGGCAGGATGAAGTTTACGGACTTTATCATTTCGGAAGATTACAATACACTTATGCAGTGCTTTTCGCGACGTAAAGGAGACAAGCCGGTCGAATATGAATGTCAGATTGCCCACCGGGAAGGAAAGAAATTTGACGTTCTGATTCGGATCGGACGCATTCCGCATGCGGGTCAGTTTGTTGCATCGTTTACGGATATTACCGCCCGGAAGCAGGCCGAACTTGCCCTTCTGGAAAACCAGGCGCACCTGCAAAAGGAAAATATCCGCTTGCGTTCGTCCATTCGTGAGCGCTACCGGTTCTGCGACATTATCGGCAAGAGCCGGGCCATGCAGGACATTTACGAGTTTATTCTTCAGGCTGTAGCAACCCAGGCCAATGTCATCATTTACGGAGAGTCCGGCACGGGCAAAGAGTTGGTGGCCAGAGCCATTCACCAGACCAGTGAGAGAAGCAAGAAAGAATTTGTTACCGTCAATTGCGGCGCCATTCCGGAAACGCTTATGGAAAGCGAATTTTTCGGTTACAAGAAAGGAGCTTTTACGGGCGCCGGCATGGATAAAAGTGGTTACCTCGATACGGCCGATGGCGGGACACTGTTCCTTGACGAAGTGGGCGAAATCGGAACCAATATGCAGGTCAAGCTTTTACGGGCTATTGCCGGGGACGGGTACACGCCTGTTGGCAGCAACATCATCAAGCATGCCGATGTCCGGATCATCGCCGCGACAAACAAACATTTGCGTGATCTGGTCAAGCGGGGAGTGATGCGGGAGGACTTTTTCTACCGTATCCATATCCTGCCCATTTATCTTCCGCCACTCAGGGAAAGGAAAGAGGATTTACCGCTTCTGGTGGATCACTTCCTTCATCTCTACGACAAAAACCATCCTCCTCTGCCGGGAAATATCGTCGAAGCGTTGATGAATTATGACTGGCCGGGGAATATCCGGGAGCTTCAAAATGTGCTGCACCGTTATCTGACATTAAAAAGGCTGGATTTTGCCGGCGCTCCGACAGCAAAGCAGGATCAAACAGAAAAGCTCTTGCAAAACAGAAAAAAACCGTTCACGTCAGGTTTCCCCTCCGACACAATATCTTTTGTTCCAGAGCAATCCCTTCGATCTGCCAATATGCATTTGGAAAAGAAATTAAATGAACTGGAAAGAGATCATATATTGAAGGTGTTGTCGGAGAATAACTGGCATCGCGCCCGTACTGCCGCTGTTCTGGGCATTAACCGCAAAACACTCTTTGTCAAAATGCAAAAATTCGGCCTGAGTAAATCTTAAAAGGGTAAAATGACCCCAAATCTGGGGCAACAAACACTCGATACTATTAACATATTGATAATAAATATTATTAACGAACAACCCATGATGAAATGGGGTTTTTATGCCCCATTTCCATAATTTGACTTTTTCAATTCGATATATAATTAACCTCCATTATATCATATACTTGTAATGAACATCCATCATTATTCATAAAGTGGCATATTTAATGCTCACATTTTTACAACTCACATTTCAAAAAAATCGAAAAAACGTTTCTAGAAGCATTTTAATAAATTCAGGGGAGGGATAGATGGGAAAAGTAACTTGGCTTAAGAAGGTGCGTTCAGGGTGTAAGTCAACTTTTTGCACAAGTCTGTTCATGGTTATGCTTGTGGCTTTGGGAATGGTTGCAAAACCGGAAGTGAGCCAGGCCGCAGGCGTGCCGTTGAACCCCGGCGGCATCTACAACACAATCGCTGATGACGGCAGCAAGATCTTTTTGTATCGCTACGCGCCTTATACGACCGGAACGCCTAAATTCCGTACAAGCGGCACACCGGTGGTGATCTTTACAGGCATTTGCATGAACATGAACCAGTACCTTTCCGTCACCACGCCCGAAATGAAGGATGCCTACAGCGGTGTTTACCTCCCTAGCGTTGCCGACGCTCCGGACTGGGCGCTGAATGAGACAAAAACAGACTATGAACCATACATTAAGGCTGACAAGATGCGTTATTACAGCCTGGCCCATTATCTCTGGCTCCAGGGCTTTGATCCGTGGTTTGTGAATTACCGGGGCACAGGTCGTGGTGAAGTCAAAAGCACGGCAGCCAATCCCAACGGCATGACGACACTGGATACCTGGGCCACGCTGGATGCTCCCGCGGCCATTGCCAAGGTCAAAGCGGTGACAGGCAAAAAGATGTTCATCGGCGGCCACAGTACAGGAGGTTTGGCTTCCTATGACTACCTGCAGGGCGCCTATTTGGATTACGGCAGTATTAATACGGCGTGGGCGAAAAAATCCTATTATCAGTTAAACTACGCCCTGGGAATTATGCCGCATGTCAAAGGCAGCGCAGCTCTTGCCAAAACCAGGAACGCCGACATCAAGGGCTTTATCGGTCTTGATCCTGCCGGCGTACCGGCACTGCCGGATCTTCTGGACTCCACCTTCTTTTGGACACTTGTCGGTGCCAGATTATATCTGCCGCTGGATAGCATTTCAGATAATTTGATCTCGTTGTTTCCGCAAAAACCGCTGGTCGGTTTACTGGAAGGCGTATTTGGAATGATTAACAAGGCGGCCGCGGGAGATTCCAAGGTGAGCGACTTCTTCGACTATTTGAATTTCTGGGTGGTAGAGGATATGGATCCCTGCCTGGAGGATTGGACTGTGCGCTACAGCGTTGGCGGCGCTTCTTTACGCGGTTTCGGCCACTATATGGACATGGGTTTGCACAGAACCCTTCGTGAACATTATTTAAACGGATCAGAAAACTATTTATCCAAGCTGATTGCGGGAGGTTCCACACCCGATCCCGGCAATGATAAGTATTACTACTTTAGCGAAAATATGTCACAAATGACCGTGCCGTTGATCGTTTTCTCGTCAAGCGCGGGCTCCCTGGTGGACCCGGAGGCGACTTTCGACTTCATCATATCGAAAAAGTCCGCCACGGCTTACGACAAGTGGTATGTTCTCGGCGGCACCGGACATTTCGATCTGGCGATGGGCAACAGAATGCCGACGAAGGTCTTCCCGCAGCTGGGCGATTGGCTCAAATCGGTGGATGCTCTGCCGGCCAATCCGGCAAATATTTCCACGCCAGCATCGCGAGTTGATGAATAACTTCCGTTCTTGATTATCTAAGATATTGATTTACACGAAGAGGCGCCCTGTTACCTGGGGCGCCTTTCTTTCAGATGATTAAGTGTTAGGCTTGGATGTATAAGCATCTTCGGAATTCGTGAATATCTAAAGACCAATAATGCCTCCAAATTTAGACCCAATATGCCCCTTCCTTATCAGTAATCGTCAAGAAAATAGGGCACAATGCCTCTCATGTATTGCTTTTATTTATTCGAATATAGATTTATGCTTTATTATTAGGTACTTAAAATATAGCAAGATCCTCTGATTAAATCTGGCACACTTCATGCCTTTATTAACTCCATTAAACAAAAATACAATAAAATTGAACTTCAAAATCAGGAGGAACAGGGATGAAGCAAGTGACTCAATATAGGGACAGGCGCTCATGGGGTAAAATGTTTTTTTGCAGAAACCTTCTCATTGTAATGATGCTTGCGGTCATGGGAATCATGACGGCTCCGGCAGCAAGCCAAGCGGCAAACATTCCTTTAAACGCCAGCGGCATCTACAGCACGCTCGCCGATGACGGCAGCAAGATCTTTTTGTATCGCTACGCGCCTTATACGACCGGAACGCCTAAATTCCGAACGAGCGGCACTCCTATACTGCTCTTTACATCGATTTGCCTGAACATGAACGAGTTCCTTGCCGTTACCCCGCCTGAAATGAAGGATGCTTACAGCGGTGTTGACATTCCTGATGTTGCCGTCGCTCCGGACTGGGTGTTAAATGAAACGAAAACAGACTATGAACCATACATTAAGGCTGACAAGATGCGTTATTACAGCCTGGCCCATTATCTCTGGCTCCAGGGCTTTGATCCATGGTTTGTGAATTTCCGGGGTACGGGTCGTGGTGCAATCAAAAGCACGGCAGCCAATCCCAACGGCATGACGACACTGGATACCTGGGCCACACTGGATGCTCCCGCGGCCATTGCCAAGGTCAAAGCGGTGACAGGCAAAAGAATGTTCATCGGCGGTCACAGCACGGGAGGCTTGGCTTCCTATGACTACCTGCAGGGCGCCTATTTAGATTACGGCAGTATTAATACGGCATGGGCCAAAAAATCCTATTATCAGTTAAACTACGCTTTGGGAATCATGCCGCATGTCAAAGGCAGCGCAGCTCTTGCCAAAACCAGGAACGCCGACATCAAGGGCTTTATCGGTCTTGATCCCGCCGGTGTGCCGCCATTACCTGATCTTCTGGATTCACCCGTATTTTGGACACTGGTAGGCGCCAGACTCTGGTTACCTCTTGATGAAATTTCCGATACTTTTATCCCCCTGCTCCCGAGTAAACCTTTGGTCGGTATTCTGGAAGGTGTATTTGGAATGATCAACAAGGCGGCCGCGGGAGATTCCAAGGTGAGCGACTTCTTCGACTATTTGAATTTCTGGTTGGTAGAGGATATGGATCCCTGCATGGAGGATTGGACTGTACGTTACGGTGTCTCTGGTACTTCCTTACGCGCATTGGGTCATTACCTGGATATGGGTATACACAACACCCTTCGTGAACATTATTTAAACGGATCAGAAAACTATTTATCCAAGCTGATTGCGGGAGGTTCCACACCCGATCCCGGCAATGATAAGTATTACTACTTCAGCGAAAATATGTCACAAATGACCGTACCCATGATTGTTTTCTCTTCAACTGCTGGATCACTGGTAAGCCCGGAGACAACATACAATACCATTATATCGAAAAAATCTCCCACTGCTTTCGATGAGTGGTATGTTCTCAACAATACCGGCCATTTTGATATGGTATTGGGCCACAGAATGCCAAACACGATCTACCAGCAGTTAGGTGATTGGTTGAAAGCGGTTGATGCTCTGCCGGCCAATCCGGCAAATATTTCCACGCCGGCATCGCGAGTTGATGAATAACATCCGTTTCAATACGGATTCCAATGAAAAAGAGGCGTCCTTTTTACCGAGGACGCCTCTTAGATTATTAACAGAACAGCCCATTCATCACGGTTTAACAACATCATCCAACAGACAAAAACTCTTCTCATTTTTGAATAAATTTGTGTTAGAATCGCCTCAAAAATTATCCTGAAGGAGTAATGGGTATGCGCGGCGATATTCAAAAAATGATTTTAGAGAATCGAGTATGTGTTATGGCCACTGTCGCGGACGGTGCCCCACACTGCTCTCTGATGTCGTATGCGACGGACGGGGACTGCGGTGAAATATACATGGCCACACTGAAAGACACGAAGAAATACCGCAATCTCATCGCCAATCCCAGCGTCAGCCTGCTGATGGATACAAGAGACGCGGACCCGAAAGGCCATACCAGGGCCCTGACGGTCACAGGCGTTTTTCAGGCCGTTGAAAACGAAGAAAGGATTGCCGCGATTCGGAATATCCTGATTCGCAAACATCCCGACTTGAAGGATTTCTTCAATAATCCCGACGCCCGGATTGTCGTTATTAAAGCGACCTCCTTACAGCTGTTGGACAATGTGACGGACGCTTATTTTGAACAACTGACGTAATCCACACGCGGAGAAAAAAAACTTTCCAGCATCCAGCGGACGGAATGTGCAGTCTTTAATGCCGGCGATTTCTTTAGCCGGTTTCTTTTTTTGTTCCCCGAATTTCTGGAAATAAAAATGCAGGTCGCTCTTTTATTACCAGCCAAGCCTTTGTTTCTTGAGAAGATCCTGTGATGCTTGATGGCCCAGTTTTGCGGCTGAGCGATAATCTTTTATTGCTTCTTCACTGAAACCTAAAGCGGTTTTAGCCAGGCCCCTTTTGTAATAAGCATTGTCAAAATTGGGCTTCAATTCTATAGCCCGGCTGAAATCTTTGGCTGCATTCATGATATTGCCGATTTCATGGTTGGCGTTCCCACGGTTATAATAAGCATCCGCATTTTGCGGATTGAGCTCAATGACCTTTGTAAAATCTTTTATGGCCGCAGCGTAGCCGCCTGTTTTCAGATAGACAATGCCCCGATTATAATAAGCATCCGTATAGTCAGGTTTTATTTTAATGCCTTGAGTATAATCTTTTATCGCCGCATCATATTTGCCGATTCTTTCGTAGCTGTTTCCCCGCCTCACATAGGATGTCGCATCCCGGGAGCCCATTTCTAAAGCCATCGAATAATCTGTAATGGCCTGCTTATCATTGCCGAGACTGTTGTGAATATCTCCCCGTGTAACGTAAGCGGAAGCATATTGGGGATTCAATTTAATCGCATTATCGAGATCATTTTTCGCTTTTTTATAATCGCCCAACATAAAATAGGCCATCCCCCGCGAATAATAGGCTGCATAACCTTGGGGATATATTTGAATGCATTGATGATACTGGTTTATCGCTTGTCGATAATCATGATTTTTACAATATTCATGACCTTGTCTCAGGCAGGCATTGAGTTCCTTGGGTATTTTGCCGGTCGAAGAGAATAAGTTAATGGTTCCGTCCTTGCTTGTTCCCGTTGAAGCCAACAGAATATTGTTCCACAACAAAGAGATCAGCAGAAAAATTGATAATACAAAAAATGCCTTTGCCGGAGTTTTCCTCTGCATGGATCATTTCCCTTTTATAATTCAAAAGGCGGATATTTTGCATCCGCCAGATTTTTTATATGTTTTCATCCATCTCTCGATGTGGCAGGAATTACTTCTTCTTCCATGTGCCCGTAAACAAAGAAGCAAACATATCCTTGCTGGAGTCAAAGGTGATAGTTTTTCTGGATAGCTTTCCTTCAGTTTTTCCTTCTAAAGAAGTAACGGTAATCGTATCTTCATTTACAGAATAGTCAAATTGAGTTGTATACAATAAACCTTTCCCATTGTTATATAATATCAATTCTTTGCCAGGATTATTTTCTAGCTGGTACGTTCCTGATATATCCCCCTGACCGCATCCGATAATCATAAAAGTAGCCAATAAAAGTACGACTACCATACAACTCTTTAATTGCTTTTGTTTCATCATCTATTCTCCTTTATGTTTTCTCAGATCATGCCTTGATCGTCACGTCGACTCTCTGCCGCAACTTTGCGACGCTTCTATCCAAACTTTTTCCCACTGTCAATAGCCAGTATTTGATTATGTGTCCGAATAGTTCATAAGATTTCGAGGGGAAACAACAATTCATTTACTCTTTTATACCGGCAATTGCTTTGGCCAGTTTCTTTTTGTGCTCCAGATTGCCCTGGCGGGAAATCATAATACGCTGGGCCTGCGGTGACCCTGCGCCATGCATGGATTCCGTGCGGTAGCCGACGGCGGCCGTGCCTAAGGTGATATTTTCCACCAGTCTCAAAACACGGCAGCGGTTTTCCGCGGGCACGGCGGCGATTCCCTTGAAATATTTTTCAACGATTTTACCGATCTCGGGATGACGCAAATCCTTTTCCGAAGCCATCGTGACCATCAATCCGCCGGCAATATCTTCAGCCAGCCGGGCGATCTCATAAGGAAACCGGGTGACGTTTTGTTTGCAGACGTTGGCCAGCAGCAAATCAATCAGATACGTTCCCGACGCTGTCTTGTGCCCCTGCGCCGAACAGGCAATGCCGCAGGAAAAAAGCGTTTCATTGAGATGAATCATCTCAATCAGTTTGTCTTTGACGTGAGACGCTTTGGACACGCCGTTGTAATCGGCCGCCAGTGCCGCCGCGCCGATGAGGACGTCGCCAACGCCGACCTTGCAGCCGCCGTAGCTCTGGCGATGATAACCGGCAAAACGTTCCACCAGCAGACCGCTGAAATCGTATTCTCCGCACATGAAGACATTTTCCCAGGGGACAAATAAATTATCAAACACCATCAAAGCTTCGTGTCCGCCAAACCGATAATTGCCAACATCGATCTGGCCGCCCTCGAGTTTGCGCGTGTCGCAGGACTGCCTTCCGTAGATGTAAGAAATACCTTCCGCATCGGCGGGCGCGGCAAAAGATATCGCGTAATCGGCATCGTCTTTAGTCATGGCAATGGTCGGCATCGCCAGAATCCAGTGTGAGTTGACGGCCCCTGTTTGATGTGCCTTGGCCCCGCGCACAATAATGCCGTCTTTTCTTCTTTCCACAACACGGGTGTATAAATCAGGGTCTGCCTGTTTGCTCGGGGGAAGACTGCGGTCACCCTTGGGATCGGTCATGGCGCCATCCACAACCAGATCCTCTTCCTGCACCATTTTAAGAAATCTGATAAAGCGTTCATGATATTGTGTGCCCAGTTTTTTATCCATTTCAAACGTGACGCTGTCCACGGCATTCATCGCATCCATCCCGACACAGCGCTGAAAACAGGAAGCTGTTTCCTGTCCCAGCAAGCGTTGCATTTTCACTTTTCTGATCAAGTCCTCAGTGCTCTGATGCAGATGGCAGAAACGGTTGATTCTTTCGCCGGACAAATGAGATTTTGCCGTCATCAGGTCTTCGTGTTCGGGATTTTGAGCCAGCTCATAAGTCATCTTGACGGAATTCATGGACGGTCTGATGATTGGATCATCCACCGGATTTTTTACCAGTTCCCCCAGCAGATAGACTTTTAAATTCATTTTGCGCAGGCTTTCTTCATATTGTTCAGCGGTTTTTAATGCCATGACGGGGAACCTCCTAGTTTCTTTATTATTTATTACAATGGAAAAATCATCCTCTGTTTAACGTAGACTAATACTTTGCACACCAAATTTCAAGGTCATTCAGGGGCGATAACATCCTGTTCTGCCAAAATCCCCCAAAATCCCCTTGACATACAACAACCTGTCTCTTATACTCCACCGCGCTGTAATCAACATCAATGACATAAAGAAAATCGCTTTTCCAGGATCAGACGCCATGAATCACGGGACTGCCCGCGTCTGTTTTAGGCTGGCGGTGCTGTAAACAAGAAAAGCTTCGATTTTCTAACGTCCGGGCACGACATCATTAACGGCTCGTTCAAAATGATCGGAAGATAATTGATTACCGGTTCCCACGGCTTTTCGGCCGGGTGGAATCAACCAATACCACACAAGGAGGACTATCATGGGTGAAGCAGTAACAAAAGAAATAAGAGACGGAGTAGCCATATTAGCGATCGACAAACCGAAAATGAACCAGCTCAGCGGCGAGGTTTTCGAATGCATGCGGAAACATCTCGACGCCGTTGAAGCCGACAAAGCTATCCGGTGCGTCATCATCACCGGCGCGGGTGAAAAAGCCTTTAGCGCGGGCGCCGATCTGGCGAGCGGATTCGGCGATTTCAGCCCCGTCGATTTCCTGAAACGCGGCCAGGACGTCTGGAACAAGGTCGAGTATTTCCCGAAACCGGTTATCGCGGCGATCAACGGACATGCCCTGGGCGGCGGATGCGAACTGGCCGTAGCCTGTCATATCCGGTTCATGAAGAAAGGTGCGCGCATTGGCCTGACCGAAACGAACCTGGGAATCATGCCCGGGTACGGCGGAAGCCTGCGGCTGCCCCGGCTCGTCGGCAAATCCAAAGCCCTGGAAATGATCTATCTCGGCAAACAGTGCGAAGCGGATGAGGCTCTTGCTATCGGACTGGTGGACCACGTGACCGAAGGAAACGTTCTGGATGCAGCGCTCGAACTGGCCAATAAGATCGTCAAGAGGGCTCCGCTTGCCGTCGCGGCGGTCACCAAGCTCTGCAACATCAGCCCGCTCATCTCGGCCGAAATGCATCTGAAGATCGAACGCGAAGAACTCGGGAAGCTCTTCAACTCCAAGGACGCGCAGGAAGGCATCGGCGCTTTCTTCGAGAAGAGAGAACCCAACTTTAAGGGAGAATAACGTATAACTTGATGGTAGGTGAACAGGCGCTTGCTTCGGCAAGCGCCTGTCCTGAACCCCGTCGAAAAACTCAGCAAAATTCAAATCTATCAACCGGTCTTTCCCGGCATAATTCAACGCAGAACAACAAGTCGTGGACTTGTTGTACGTTTCTCCATAAAAAGAAAATAGAAAATTTTCGTAAACAGTAACCAGTCAACTTAATCTCAACCTTCTGGAGTAAATCATGAAAAGGTGCTGCCGGATCAAGAATATTGCCTAGCCGATGCCACTTGCTCAGAAACCATTCTTTAACAGCCAGAGAGGAGAGGCAAAGGATTAAAAAGTAATCCGTTGTATTTTTACGATGGGTCTTTAAGGGCGGGAGCGTAAATGGTCCCCCTTTTTAAAGGAAGTTCTTATCAATAATCGATATTCAATGAAGGGGACTTCTTATGAAAACGATAAGGGGAAGGTTCAAGATGGGATGGTTCGGATTGATGTTTCTGGTTATGGTCATGATTTTTGGTTGCGGCGGCGGAGGGGTCGGTCCGGGGAACGAATTCGATAACCTGTTTGCCAACTGGTGGGTGGACACAGCGGGCAACATCGATTTCCTATACAATGGCGTCATGAAACTGACCGGTTACACCGAAACATCAGTTCCGAACAATAGCATAGGCGGCGATTTTACCTTTAGCTGGTGAAAAGGCGACAAAAGAAAAAGGGAACAGTCATCATTTTTGTGGCTATTGCCTTTTCCCCCATGCATGGAAGGGCATGCCTTTTTTCGTGATGCTGGCGACAGGCTAATTGTTGAACCATCACGGATAAATGAATGGCTTGTGGAAATGAACCAGAAGAACTATGAAGACAGATGAAATAGAGAGTTTATATCAACGGCATTAATAAACGGAAAGGACTGAACATGAATCCTATAAGAAATGTGCTCCTGGTGGTAGCCTTGATTGCAATCATGCAGAATGCTGGTTGCGTTAAGGATAAAGGAGTCGGTGGTATTTCCAGCAATGCGATGCCAATCACCGTCGCGGCAAACCGGGACATGGCCCAGACACTGAATTTCAAAGATCTTCAGGATTTTGAGGAAGCCAAACGAGGCCTTATTGCCAAACCAAACGGACAAATTCGAGACGAAGATGACATTGTCCTGATTGATTTTGATCATTTCAAATTTGTTGCAGGTGATTCGCCGTTGACCGTTAATCCCAGCCTGTGGCGTCACGCGAGTCTCAACACAGAGTATGGACTTTTTAAAGTTGTGGATGGCATCTACCAATTGCGTGGCTTTGACATTGCTAACATGACATTGATTGAAGGCAAAACGGGATGGATTGTGGTTGATACACTCACCTGTCGTGAAACGGCCGCCTATGCCTATGCTTTTGCCAGGAAATACCTTGGTGAAAAACCATTATCCGCGATTATCATCACTCACAGCCATGTTGATCATTTTGGCGGCGTTCTTGGAATAACGTCACCGCAGGAAGTGGAACAGCGCAAGTTACCCGTTATCGCGCCGGAAGGTTTTCTGGAAGAGGCCATCAGTGAAAATATTCTGGTTGGCAGCGCGATGGCCAGACGTTCCGTTTATCAGTATGGAAGATATCTGGATCGTTCTGTCAAAGGTCTTGTTGACAACGGTATAGGTAAAGAAGTTGCCTATGGTAGTGTCGGCATCATTAAGCCCAATATCATTATTAACAAAGCCCAACAGGAGCTGATGGTCGATGGAGTCCGTTTTGTTTTTTATAATGTGCCTGATGCGGAAGCCCCGGCGGAGCTCACCTTTACGATTCCTGAAAAAAAGGCCTACTGTGGAGCCGAGATTCTTTCGCACACCATGCACAACCTGCTGACACTGCGCGGAGCAAAAGTGCGTGATTCATTGCGCTGGGGTAATTATCTTAACGATGCACTTGAACATGCGGCGGAAGCGGATGTGTGCTTCGGTCAACATAACTGGCCGGTTTGGGGGCAGGATCGCGTAAGAGAATTTATCACAAAGCAACGCGATGTTTATCTCTACATGCATGACCAGACCGTGCGCCTGATTAATGCCGGTTATACGCCGCGGGAAATTGCCGATAAAATCAAACTGCCGAAGTCTCTGGAATCCTGCTTTGGCGCACGCGGCTACTATGGAGCTTTGCGCCACAATGTGAAGGCTGTCTATCAGCATTATATCGGTTTTTATGACGGTAATCCGGCTAATCTCAATCTCCTTCCACCGCAGGAATCGGCCAAACACTATGTTGATCTGATCGGTGGCGCGGACAAAGCGACTGCCGCGGCACAGGCAGCTTTTGACAAGGGAGAATATCGCTGGGTGGCTGAACTTTTAAATAATGTTGTATATGCTGCACCTGAACATAAAGGAGCCAAGGAATTGCTTGCCCGTACCTATGAACAGATGGGCTACATGTGTGAATCAGCTATCTGGCGCAACAGCTATTTAACGGCCGCCCATGAACTACGACAGGGGCCACCCAAAATGGGATACAACAGGGCAAAGGCGATTGATATTCTAGACAACACACCGACTGAATATTTTCTTGAAGCAATGGCCGCAAGTCTTGACGGACCTGCTGCTGAAGATAAAAATTTAAAAATCAATTTGGTATTCAGCGATACGGGGGAAACTTTTGTTCTATGGATTGAAAATGCTGTCCTGCATCACAGATCATCACAGCCGGTTTCTGATGCCAACACAACAATGACACTGACCAAACCGCTTTTTTTGAAAATGCTGGTCGGCAAGGCAGGCATCAAAGACACCCTGTTTTCAGATGACCTGAAAATTAACGGCAATAAAATAGACCTAATGCGTTTTTTTTCTCTTTTTGATAAAGCGAACGATACTTTCCCGATTGTGACGCCTAAATGAATAGGGACATCTGCACCGCTTAGGCTGATTGAAATCAATCCTTAGACGATCGCATGCTTTGTAATTTGTATCCAAATCTCCTTGACACTCAACAACCACTCTCTTATACTCAACCCGCTTAGCGGTGCAGTGATTTTATAAATCGTAAAATCAAAGGTACAGAAATAGTTAGTTGAGATGCCGGACGACGCAAGAGAATTAGCATAGGAAAGGAGAACCTACATGGAACAATATAATACGATTCAATGGGAGATTGTTGAAAAAGGATTGGGCGTTCTGACTCTAAACCGTCCCAAGGCCTACAACTCGGTCAATGGTGAAATGTTGGACGAATTGCAGGCTTTCTGGCATACGCGTTTGTATGATCTCGAGACCCTGGTCATCATCTTAAAAGGCAACGGTGAAAAAGGATTTTGCGCCGGCTTGGACATGAAGTACACCGTTGAAAACATGGATCTGTTTCGTCAAGCCAATGAGTTCTACAAGTTTCAGGCCCGTCTGGGACGCTTAAATCTTGCCATGCGCAGGGCTCCCCAGCCCATCATCGGCCTGATTCACGGAGCGGCGGCCGGCGTGGGATTCAGTTTTGCTTTGGCTTCCGATATCCGCATCATATCGCCCGATGCCCGGTTCTGTGCCGCTTATATTAACATCGGTCTGGGCGGAGCGGATATGTGCTGCAGCTATCTCCTGCCGCGCATCATTGGCGCCGGTCGGGCCTATGAGATTATGTATCTGGGTGAATTTATATCCAGCGAAGAGGCAATGAACCTGGGGATGATCAGCAGGATTGTTCCCCGCGAAGACCTGTATGCCACCGGCCTGCAAATAGCCCGAACCATGCTCAGCAAGAATCACTTTGCCTTAAGGCTGACGAAGGAAGCCATTAATATGAATCTGGATGCCGGCGGCATGGAGCAGGCATTGAATATGGAAGACAGGAATCAGGTTCTGATCACTCTGGCATCCGGGTTAAAATCAACCGTTTAGATAACAACGTGAACCCTTTGTTCATCAAGGGAACGTTCTTTATATAAATCAAAGTATGATGGAATCCCGTGTCTCTTAAAGAGCGGGATTCTATTATTTCAATTTTAACGACCGTATTGTGGTTTTGCTCCTTGCAGAAATGGTCAGGATATGAAGGAAACCCTGGAGGGGCAATCTATTCAAGTCAAATATAGGACAGCACACAAATTGATTCATCATACAAGATTGACGCAGGTTGTTGATAAGATATAATCTTTGCAAGATTGGGAGGTAGATATGCTCAATTTTAAAAATATATTATATCCAATTGATCTGGATTCGCAAAAGATTACTTCTTTAGAAAAAGCATTGGAAGTCGCGCAATTTTTCAATTGTCCGATCCATATCCTGTACGTCAACGATATTGAAGCCGGCTATCGTCATCCAACGGACAGAGAAGATGCTGTCGCTCTGAGAGTCAAAGAACTTATCCCTGAATCTTTATTGGAGGGTTTGAAAATTATTTATGCCGTATCCAAAGGGGATACAGCGGAAGAAATTCTTCAATACGCCTATGGAAACAATATTGATTTGATCGTCATCGGTCATAAAAATAGAGGAAAGCTCTACGCGGCTCTGTTTGACAGCACCGATGTTAATATTATTGATCAAGTTTCATTGCCTGTTTTGGTCGTTCCGGAACAATAAATTTTTCTTCGGTGCCTCGTGGGTTTTATGAAACGCACTCTTCATATTTTATCAGCAATATTATTTTTGATGCCCCTATCTTCTGCATGTTTTGCTGAAGATCAGGCAACCCCTTTAGGCTCTGTGCTACCCATCTGGTCCGTTCTCCCTTTTGTCGGTATTTTGCTTTCCATCGCCCTGATCCCACTTGTCTTACCCCGTTTCTGGCACCGCCATTTTCCAAAGGTGTCGGCTTTTTGGGCTATCGTTTTCGCTTTGCCTTTTGTCTATTTCTTCAGAGAAACGGCTCTCCATGAAATAGCGCATATTATCCTCATCGACTACGTCCCTTTTATCCTGCTGCTCTGGGCATTGTTTACTGTATCCGGAGGCATTTACGTCCGGGGAACATTGAAAGGCACGCCTGCCGTAAACACCGTCGTGCTGCTCATCGGCACCCTCCTGGCTTCTGTTGTCGGCACCACGGGAGCGTCCATGCTGTTGATACGTCCCCTCCTGCGTTCCAATGCCTGGCGCGTTCATAAAACACACACCATTGTTTTTTTCATTTTTCTGGTCAGTAACATCGGCGGATCTCTGACGCCCCTGGGTGATCCTCCGCTGTTCCTCGGCTTTTTGCACGGCGTTCCTTTTTTCTGGACAATGCATCTTTTGCCGCCGATGATTTTTGCCAGCGTTATGCTACTCCTTATTTATTTTGCGCTTGATTCTTTCTACTACCGTAAGGAAAACAGGATGGATATTCCTGATACCGAATTCGAACCTTTAAAAATAGAGGGCCGCCGTAATTTTATCTTTCTCGCGGGAATTATCGGCGCTGTTTTATTCAGCGGCAGCATAAAACTAGGTGAAATCAATATATTAGGAATTCATCAAACGCTGGAAAATTTAATCAAGGACGCATTTTTAGTGGTCATGGGTCTGGCATCGCTGATATGGACCCCCAAAACATTTCGTAAAAGCAATGATTTCGGCTGGGCGCCAATGCTGGAAGTCGCTTATCTCTTTGCCGGGATTTTCATAACCATTATTCCGGCACTGACCATTTTAAAAGCCGGTGAACAGGGCGCTCTTCACTGGCTCATCGGAGGAATTGACTCACCGGCGCAATATTTCTGGTCTGTGGGCATCCTATCCAGTTTTCTGGACAATGCGCCAACTTACCTCACTTTTTTCAACAGCGCATTGGGGAAATTTTATCCGGGAATGCCGGAAGCCTCTGCAGTCGCCGCTTTGATTGTTGAAAGAATTCCTCATCTGGCAGCGATTTCGGTCGGCGCGGTTTTCATGGGCGCCAATACTTATATCGGCAACGCACCCAATTTCATGGTGAAATCCATCGCTGAAGAAGCCGGTGTAAGAATGCCGAGCTTTTTCGGATACATTTTAAAATACTCTGCACCCATATTATTTGTTCTATTTATCGTCATAACCTTTCTATTTTTTTCATAAATTAACCGTTTAATTTGTTTCCGCCATCATGGAAAATATTTCTTGAAGATACATGATAAAGCAGATATAGGTTCATTAAGTTTTGTCCTAATGAACATCGGCAACATTCAGCAGCATTCAGGATGATCAATCAAAGTCTTTGAGAGAAGGAGTAAAAACATGGTTGCAACACTGCCCAAATCTTTAAAAACCATCGAGGATTATAAATCAGCCAATCCTCATTACACGGAGCTGCTGGACATCATGGCAGATATCCTGATTTTGCGGGAAGAATATCTCAACAATATGAAGGATTCTGTTTTTAGTGTGGATGAAAATTTAATTTTTCAGAAAATGCAGGGTGGCCTTCCCCTGATTGATTTGATGGGAAAGCAATATGATTTAACCAAACCCAGGAATTATTTTGATTCCCTGATTTCCATTGCGGATAAAAGGATCCCCGAAGTGTCACAGAACATAGCGGATATCATAAAAAACTCTGATTTTGACTGGGAAAAAAATATTCGCGCTTCTTTCGATTGCAAGACCGAAGACCATGAAACCGCGGAAGCGCAGGAAAATCACGAAGAGGAAAATAATATAGACCTGATTGAACTTTTTCTGGAAGAAAGCCTGAGACCGGAACTGGAATTTATTGCCCGGAAATACGAAGATGTTGTTAAAAAATATGAATGGTCAGAAGGCTACTGTCCCATTTGCGGTAAAGAACCGAAGATTGGAGAAATCAGAGAAGAGGAAGACGGGAAACGATATCTGTTTTGTCATCAATGCGGTTTTAAATGGCATTTTCAACGCATCAAATGCCCGTTTTGCGGTAATGATGAACAACACTCCCTGGCGTATTTTGAAGTCGAAGGTGAGGAACGTTACCGGGTGGATGTCTGTAATAAATGCCGGCGTTATGTCAAAACCGTGGAATTGCCTAAATCCAGTGAAGAACCCAATATGGATGTCGAAGATATCGCAACCCTGCATCTGGATATGATCGCTTACGACGAGGGATATAATTAAGCGTTCCGGGCCGGAAGGTTCAGATGTGCCGTACCTGATGGTTACATCTGCAGAGCAATGGCCCTGATGGTGAATTTAATGAGACCCAAATTTCAGAAACGAATAACCAAAAGGTCACTATAGGCCGAGCGGGATAAATGTGGGTCTAATTCCCCGCGCCTTGGGGCGCAAATTCTTTTGGATACCCCGCTGCTTGCGGCGGGGTTGTTTATGGACGCTGATCATACCTTCTTTTATTGTTTTGCCAGCCATTCCTTGGCCAATTCCGTCGTATCGAACAGCATTAATTTCCTGCCTGTAAATCGCATGATCGTGTTGGCTATAAACTGTTTCATGCCGGTTACACCGACCACGGCCGCCGCAAGCACATAGGGTTTGTTACCGGCAACGTATTTCTTCATGGCATCGGTCAGCTCAGGATTGAACCGGGAATCGCTGACGTCCGTAAGCGTGCAGACCGATTTTTCCGGCTGATTCTGAATGATTCCTTTTGCTTTCTCAATGACCGCAAGAAGCTCTTTATCCTCGCACTTAGACATATCGATAAAAAGAAACTTTTTTCCTTTGTGCTCGGTGAAATATACCCGTTCCATACGATTCCCTCCGGCAAATTTTTTTATGCTTTATAATGAAAAATTTTATGTTTTTTGTCCATACATTTCTTCAGACGATGTTTTCTTGACGATTGGCGCGATGTTCATTATGCTGATGCTTCAAGGGTCATCGTAATGTTTTTTCAGGAAGTCCGAAAGATGGAAACGATCAATCCCCGTCAATATAAGCATATCGTCTTTTTTACCGGCGCAGGCATGTCTGCGGAAAGCGGTGTTCCCACGTACCGGGGCCGCGGCGGCATCTGGAACCGGTATCGATGGGAGGAGTACGCCTGTCAGGAAGCGTTTGATGCCGATCCTGAGAAGGTTTTAAAATTTCATGAGTTGAGGCGGGCGGCGGTGCTGGCCTGTAAGCCCCATGCGGGACATAAAACCATTGCGGCATTAGAAAAGATGCATCCGGGGATCACCGTGGTGACGCAAAACATTGACGGAATGCATCAGAGGGCCGGAAGTCGGAATGTTATTGAATTGCACGGAAGTCTCTGGCGCGTGTATTGTCCCTGTGTTGGCATATCAGAAGAAACAGGTGAAAAATATAGAAACTATCGATGCGAAAAATGCGGAAATTGGCTCAGGCCGGATATTGTCTGGTTTGGAGACGCCCTCCATCAGGATGTGCTTAACAAGGCTGTTGCCGTGATCAGGCGCTGCGATCTTTTTGTAAGCATCGGGACCTCCGGTATTGTTTATCCTGCAGCGGGATTTCCACGATTTGCCAAAGAGAACCGTGCCCGATGCATTGAAATCAATCCCGAAGCGAACGACATGTCCTTCCTGTATGATGAAGCTATACGGGACGCGGCTGGTAAAGTACTCCCCGAACTCTTCAGGACGTCATTGCAGGAATCTTAATTGGCAAAGACGAAGAACGCATCTGATGATTTTTAATGTGATGGCTTTGCTTTTCTGAATTTTCATTGAATAAAAAATCCCGCCTCTTTTTGAGAGAGGCGGGATGGTGATTTACGCGGCCTTAATGGGAACTTTGGTCCCTTTCGCTCTGGCACTCTGATTTTTTGGAATCTTGATATCCAGAATGCCGTTTTTAAATTTCGCTTCCGCTTTTTCCGCTTCTATTTCTCCTTCCAGAGGAATCACTCTGCTGAAAGAGCCATAGGACCTTTCCATATAATAGTAATTTTTGTCTTTGTCTTCTTTTTCCTCCTTTTTTTCACCCTTGATGGTTACCGAATCGCCGGTAACGGTTACATCAATATCTTTTTCTTCCACGCCGGGCAGTTCCGCCTTAATGATAAATTCTTTGTCATTCTCCTTGACATCAATCGATGGAGAAAAGACTCCGACGGCCAGACCGCGGGGCGACAGATCGAATCCCCGGAAGAAATTATCAAACAGACTGTTCATTTCACGCTGCAAAGAATAGAAGGGATTATCAACGTCCGTTCTCGTTTTCCGGGCAATTTCCGGTAAAAGATTTCTTACTTTCATAACGAGCCTCCTATTTTAATGAAACTCAGATATTACAAATGCAGTGATGTAATATCTGTAAGTTGAATTAACCCGCATGCGAAGCATAGCGGGGCTAACGAAAAACTTTTCTGCATCAGTCCATAAGTTTTTATTTTCTCTACGCCGCTTGAATGGCAATCTTTTTCGGCTTGACCTTCTCCGCTTTCGGCAATTCCAGTCGCAGAACACCCTGCCGGACTGTCGCTTTAATTTTATCCTTGTCAATTTCATCCGACAACGTAAAGGTTCTCTCATAATCGCCGACTTCATATTCGGAAAACACCAGACTGTAATCCTTCATTCTTCCGTTTTCCACCCGTCCGGTGATGGTCAGAATATTTTTCTCCAGTTCCACGTCAACCGTTTTCTCATCCACGCCCGGCATATCAGCAATCAGAAATAGTGCGTCCGTTGTTTCATAGATATCCACCCTCGGCAAGAACGTTTTAACATTGCGAATTCTTTCCGTTGCCGCCGTATTTTCAGTTTTTTGCAGGTCTTTCTCGGACATAAATCTTGGACCTCCTTTATAAATTAATTTTAATTTTCTTCGGTAAATCTTCTTTTTGTCTTGGTAATGTAATTTTCAAAATCCCTCTTTCATATTTCGCTTCAACGGCCTGTGAATCCACCTGATAAGGCAATTGAAGATTACGCTGGAAATTGCCAAGCTCTCTTTCCTGACGCAAATACGTCTCTCCTTCTTTAATTGGGTCGGACTTGCTGGTTCCGGAAATCGTGAGCACGGCGCCGGTAACCGAAATATTGATATGATCGGGATCCATGCCCGGCAACTCTGTTGTCACAACCAGACAGTTTTCTTTTTCCCAAACATTAACCGCCGGATAATCCGATGCTCCACCCTGACCTACATTGGAAAAAAGCTTGTTGATTTCTCTTTGTAAATCAATAATTTCCGGAATACTGTCCGCAAACCTTTTCATCCTCCATATCCCTGGACCAAACATAGACCATCCTCCTTTCAAAAAAATATAATTATACATAAGCAATTGCTATTATTAGATATTTTGCTTATTTCAAGCTAAATATATTTACGAAATTTCTTTTGTCAAGACTCTTCCGCCCGGTAAATAAAAAATCAAAAAGAACCGTGCTGAGTTAAATATCTACTGAATAAAGATAAGATTTTTCGGGATGCATCCCTTGACAGTCCATGGACCCGTAAATATATTAAGGGCGATTTTAAGGATCATTTTTAAAATCCTTTAAAAAGGTAAGTATGGAAGATCACATTATAAAAATATTTAAAGAAAGTAATCGGGTCAAAGACACTTTTTTGAATGAGAACCTGAGCAAACTGGTGAATGTTGTCGAAACGATAACCTCCACCCTGAAAGCCGGTAATAAAATTCTTATTTTCGGCAATGGGGGATCAGCGGCCGACGCCCAGCACATTGCCGCGGAATTTGTGAATCGCTTTATTATTGAGCGGCCTCCGCTTCCGGCGATAGCGCTGACAACCGATACCTCCGTTCTTACCAGTATCGGCAATGATTATGATTTTTCCGAGATCTTCAGCAAGCAGATCAGAGCCATCGGCCAGCAGGGAGACATTGCGTGGGGTATCAGCACCAGCGGCAATTCCGCGAATGTTTTGAAGGGGCTGGAGATGGCCAAAAAGAAGGGAATGACAACCATTGCCTTCACCGGCAAGGATGGTGGAGACATTGCTAAAATGGTGGATTACCCGATTCATGTATCTTCCAACAGCACAGCGCGCATTCAGGAAACGCATATTACGGCCAGTCATGTCATTTGTGAAATGGTGGATATCAAATTATTTCAGAAACCTGATTTTAAATAATTATGATTTGCAGAGGTCATGGTGAAACTAAAAAAAGATCATTCAGAACATCAAAAAAAAAATGAGCCGTCCGCGGAACACCCGAACGATAAAGTTGCTGCCAAGGATCAGCATCAGGAGATTGAGGACTTAAGAAAACAACTTGAAGAAAAGGAAAAGGAAGCCGCTGCCCATTACGATAAATATGTGCGGTCGGTAGCCGAATTTGACAATTATAAAAAACGGGCTGCCCGGGATAAAGCGGATGCCATCAAGTACGGGAATGAAAATATCATTAAAGATATTTTACCTTTCATGGACAGCCTGGACAGAGCCTTGGAACATGATACCGGTGACATACAGGCGTTCAAAGACGGCGTGGCGCTGATCCAGGATCAGCTTTTATGCTGCTTGAAAAAATATGGCGTGGAAAAAATTGATGCAGCCGGTAAGGATTTTGACCCGAATTTCCACGAAGCCTTGATGCAGGTGGCGAGTGACGAACACGAGAACAATAAAATCGTCAGTGAAATGGAAAAAGGATATTTGCTCAATGGCCGGCTTTTGAGACCGTCCAGGGTCTGTGTCTGTAAAAAAACAAATGTTTCAGAAAACAATAACAAAGATGATGAATTTGACATAACGGAGGATTCAGAAGAATAAGGAGGGAAAAATGGGAAAAATTATTGGAATTGACTTAGGAACGACAAATTCTTGCGTGGCTATAATGGAAGGGGGAGATCCTGTCGTGATTGCCAATCAGGAGGGAAACCGCACCACGCCATCGATTGTGGCGATCTCGGAAAGCGGGGAACGTCTGGTGGGGCAGGTGGCCAAACGACAGGCGATTACCAACTCGGAAAATACCGTCTATGCCGTCAAGCGATTGATCGGCCGGAAATATTCATCGAAAGAAGTTCAGTACGATCTTAAAATTATTCCTTATAAGATAACGGAAGCGTCGAACGGTGATGCGCAGGTTACCGTGCGCGGCAAGAACTATTCTCCGGCGGAAATATCGGCGATGATTCTCACCAAAATGAAACAGACCGCCGAAGATTATCTGGGCGAAAAAATAAAAGACGCGGTTATTACCGTTCCGGCCTACTTCAACGACTCGCAGCGTCAGGCAACCAAGGACGCGGGCAAGATTGCCGGACTCAATGTTTTGCGTATCATTAACGAACCGACGGCCGCGGCCCTGGCCTACGGCCTTGATAAAAAGAAAGACGAAAAAATAGCCGTCTTTGATTTGGGCGGCGGCACATTTGATATTTCCATACTGGAACTTGGCGACGGCGTGTTCGAGGTCAAATCCACCAACGGTGACACGCATCTGGGCGGCGAAGATTTTGATTTGCGCGTCATGGACTATCTGGTTGCCGAATTCAAAAAAGATCAGGGCATCGATTTGCGAAACGATAAAATGGCGCTCCAGCGCCTGAAAGAAGCGGCGGAAAAAGCCAAGATGGAACTTTCGACCACGATGGAAACCGATATCAATCTGCCGTTCATCACCGCGGATGCCTCCGGCCCCAAACACATGAACATGAAACTCTCCCGCGCGAAACTGGAATCTCTCGTGGAAGAGTTAATCAATAAAGTGGTCGGCCCCTGCCAGACCGCGCTTAAAGATGCCGGCATGTCGCCCAAAGACATCGATGAAGTTATTCTCGTCGGTGGCATGACTCGTATGCCGCGCGTTCAGCAGAAGGTCAAAGAAATTTTTGGCAAGGAACCCAACCGGGGCGTCAATCCGGATGAAGTGGTTGCTGTCGGTGCGGCTATTCAGGGTGGCGTTTTAGCGGGGGATGTAAAAGACGTTCTCTTGCTGGATGTGACCCCGCTTTCACTGGGCATAGAAACGCTCGGCGGCGTGATGACCCGATTAATTGAAAAGAATACAACCATTCCAACCAAGAAGAGTCAGATTTTTTCAACAGCGGCAGACAATCAACCGGCGGTCAGTATCCATGTTTTACAGGGTGAACGGCAGATGGCCGCGGACAACCGGACGCTCGGACGTTTCGAACTCGTCGGAATTCCGCCGGCGCCTCGCGGCGTACCGCAAATTGAAGTGACTTTTGATATCGACGCCAACGGTATCGTGCATGTTAACGCGAAAGATCTGGGCACGGGCAAGGAGCAAAGCATCAAGATTACGGCTTCCAGCGGATTGAGTGAAGCTGAAATTGAAAAACTGGTTAAAGACGCGGAAGCGCACGCGGAAGAAGATAAGAAACGCAAGGAGCTGATTGAAGCCAGAAATCATGCCGACGCGTTGGTTTATTCCGTGGAGAAGAACATCAAGGAATTCGGCGATAAGGTTGACGTATCGGAAAAATCCAAGATCGAAGACGCGATCGCCCAGGTAAAGAAAGCGCTGGAAGGCGACGATATTGACGCCATCAAGAAGGCTCAGGATGATTTGATGAATGTATCGCACAAACTGGCGGAAGCCATGTACGCAAAAACCGCCGGCGGTCAGGGAGGTCCCGGAGCAGACAGCGGAGCTCAAGCAGGTGGCGATCAGCAGGCATCAGGCAAGAAGAATGATGATGTCGTGGATGCTGATTTTGAAGACGTGAAGTAATCGATTTCTATCGGTTATTCAAAAGCCCGAAATAAATTAATTTATTTCGGGCTTTTTTACATCGACCTGAAAAATAAAATATTATAAAATAAAACTTGAAAAGGAAAGGAAGATGAATCTTCAATATATTAGAAAAAGTGTTTTGATAGGGTTGAGTGTCGTTTTTCTCATGACATCCGCCGTTTCTGCGTTGGCTGCCGAAAAACCGGACAAGCATGGCGGTGAAAACCGTCCGGCGGTGATTCTAGCCAATGAAAGTTTTCTGCCCGCACTGATCAAATCCATTGATGAAGCGCAAAATGAAATTTTAATGTCTCTTTTTTCTTTCAAAGCCGGTAAGCATAAAGACAGTTATCCCGACCAGATTGCCAGTCATCTGGTGCAAGCGGTCAAGAGAGGCGTAAAGGTCTATATCGTTCTGGAAACATCAGATAAGCCATCGGAAGAATTAAGTATGCAGAACAGAAAGACGGGCAATTTCCTGCAGAGCAGAGGGGTGACCGTATTCTATGATTCGCCGCGCAGGACCACCCACACAAAACTGATCGTGATTGATCAGAAACTGGTTTTGCTCGGCAGTCATAACTTCACGCAATCGGCTTTGAAATATAATAACGAAATCTCTGTGTTGCTGAAAAACCCAGAACTGGCCGCGAATGCCCGCCGCTACATCCTGACCATTATACAGGAAAGAAATTAAGTACGGAGAAACCATGCGATTTTTACTTACGAATGATGACGGAATTTATGCCAAAGGCTTAAACGCTCTTTACAAGGAGCTTTCGAAAGAAGCGGATTGCCTGATTGTCGCGCCGGAAACTGAACAAAGCGCTGTAGGACATGCTATTACGCTCTCTCGTCCCTTGATGGTGCGGAGAGCCACTAAAAATGACAAATTTTTAGGATATGCTGTGTGCGGCACACCAGCGGATTGCGTAAAAATCGGAATTACCGAACTATCGGACAAGCCTGTTGATCTGGTTGTGTCAGGAATTAATCGAGGCGGCAATGCGGGTGTCAATGTGCTTTATTCGGGAACTGTTTCTGCCGCCACCGAGGGAGCCATTCTGGGATATCCGGCGCTGGCTGTTTCACTGGATACCCATAAAGAAGCGGATTTTACCTTTGCGGCCAAATTCGCCCGAAAAATGACCCGACTCATTTTGAGCAATCAGGAGCAGCTCAAAGGAAGCGCGATCAATGTTAATATTCCCTGCATTCCCCGTGAAAAAATCAAAGGTGTCGTTGTGGTGCGGCAGGCCCAGAGCAATATTGTTGAAACGTTCGAGAAACGCGTGGATCCGCGTGAAAATATTTATTACTGGTTTGCCAGTGAATCACAGTCTGCCCGTAACCAGCAGGATACCGATGTCGGTGCTCTGACCGCGGGATTCGTCACCATCACACCGATTCAACATGACCTGACCCGATACGATTTACTCGACACGCTAAAAAATATGATGAAAAAAAGGAAATATTAGATTTGCAGAAAAACATTGTCTCATCAACGGCAAAATCCTAATCCTCTGGCGGACATTAATAATTGACAGTTGCCCAGAGCGCATGCTTTTTGCGCATCGGTGCATCCCTCCTCGGTTTTGCCCTGATTGATATAGGCGGCTCCCCGACCCAGATAGGCATTGGCGAAATCCGGTTGCAGGCGGGCAGCTTCATTAAAATCCTCAATGGCGATTTGATACCGGCCGATATCATAATAAGTACTTCCCCGATTATAATAAAACTGCGCAAAATCAGGATTGATGCGAATCGCACTATTGAAGTCTTCGATGGCTGGTTGGTATTGGCCCTGTGCGCGGTAAACAATGCCCCGACTGTGATAGGGATAGGAATAATCCGGATTCAAGCGGATGGCTTCGTTATAATGTTCAACGGCGTCTGCAAAATTACCCTTTTCAAACAACGCAATACCGAGATTGGTGTGCGCCAGAAAGTTATCCTTTGTTACCAGGACAGCATGACTGAATAACGTGAAGCTGTTTTTCCAGTAACTGCATTGTTGCCATGTTAAAACAGCCATGATGACCGTCACGGCTAATCCCGCCGGCAATAAAATCCTTTTTTTCATCTTTTCACTTTTAATTAAGGAAGATATTCCCCAAACGATCATGATGGAAATGCCGACAGAAGGCAGATAAATGTAACGGTCGGCCATCGCGTTGTTACCCACCGGAATAATGCCGATCACCGGCAGGATGGCTATGGCGTACCAGAACCAGCCGACCAACAGAAACGGCCGCTTTTTCCCGGCTAAAATAGAAGCACCGCTGATGGCAATAATCAGTAAGACCGAGCTTAAAGCCTGCCAGGCAGGCGTTTCACCGAAAAAAGGATACCCGAGAGACAAATTAAAAGGCCATAATATTTTCTGCAAATAAATTATAAAAACAATCCATGCGTTGATGATTCTCGTATTCCAGGTGTAATTCCAATTCTGGAGGGGTAATTCATGATGCGCAAAAATGGCGAGGATGGAAAAAACCGCCGATAAAAGAAAGAGAAGCCCTTTCTCACGCAACTGCCATACAATAAAATGGCCCTGCTGTTGTTGAAAACGCTTCAGTGGCCAGTAATCCAGCAGAATCATCAAGACGGGCAGGGTGACCGCAATGGATTTACTCATAAAACTACAGGCGAAGAATAAGCAAACCAGTAAATATCTTTGAATCGCGGGTTTTTCCGTGTAATGAACGTAAAAGCAGAGTGTGAGCATCCAGAAGAAAGCGCTTAAAACATCTTTTCGCTCAGCAATCCAGGCCACTGATTCCACGCGCAGGGGATGAAGAGCAAAGAGAGCCGCGATGAATGCGCTGCGCCAGAGGGCGCCGGTCATATGGTGGAAGAGCCCAAAAAGCAATAATGCGCTCAGGATGTGCAGGATCAGGTTGGTCATATGATAACCGCCGGGATTCAGCCCGTATATTTCATAATCCAGCATGAGTGACAGCCATGTTAACGGATGCCAGAATCCGGCATTCATTGTGCCGAATGCCCATCTGACGCCTTCCAGCGTCATGCCGGTCTGCACATGAACGCTTTCGGTAACATAGACTTCATCATCGAGATTGATGAAATCGAAATACTGCACCTGCCCGAAAACCGCCAGTGTGGCCAGTGTCAAAACGATACAAACAAGCAGAATCTGTTTCCGGGAATAGTGATTTGCTTCATTCAGCATGACGGCCTGCTGGTTTTGAGACGAACTTGTAAAAGCCTATGAATTTGTTCAGCGTTAAAATAGCGGATACCCTGTTGAAAGACGTCAAATTTAATTGACAATATTTTTTGCTAAATTCGTTTTCAGGAAATGACCCATGATTTCTACAATTTTTTCAAACGGCTCACCGACATAAGGATCAAAGTGATTCATCGGCAAGCTGATATAAGTGGCTTTGTTCATCCGGTCCGCCATTTTCTTCGGCCCTGACGGCGGGAACAGCGTGTCATTTTCCGCTCCGACGATCAGCGCCGGACACACCACCTCGTCCGCATAGCGGATCGGCCGATAGAATCCCATGGTAAATATAATATCAGCGGGGCAGAAGTTATATTTTTCAAAATCCTTTTCGTTGCCATTGTCTATCAATTTAAGTAGCCCATCCATGGAATCCGGTCTGCTCATCATGGCAAAAGCCTCATCCGGTCGTCCCGCGATGCGAACATTGTGGCGGTGTTTCGTAAAAAGAGAGGTGAAGAAGTCTGCAAAACCATGATAGGCGCCTTTCAGCGCAAAAACCGGATCGGTCTTCAGATAAAACCATTGCGTTGATAGTCCATCGGTGAACGGAACCTGCGCTACGACCGCCAGTATTTCGGGGTGTTTTGCCGCCTCCACGATCACATGTCCGCCGCTGAATGACGTACCCCATAAAGCCATGCGTTTTGCGTCAACACGTTCCAGTGTTTTAACATGGGCGATGGCCGCCTCCCAATCCTGTAAATGGCGAGTGGGATTGACATAATTGCGCGGTTCCCCTTCGCTGTCATTGAATCCGCGATAATCGAAAACAAAAACCGCCAGGCCCAGTTGAGCGAATCTTTCCGCATAGGCCGGCAGACGCATCCAGCGCTGACCGCCGAATCCATGAGCCATCACGATAACCGGCGGTTTCAAGACACCGGCTGGAAGATAAAGCCACGCCTTCAACTGATCTCCGTGACTCATAAAAGTTTCATCCTCTCTGGTAAATTGCAGGGAAGAATCAGGCAATTTTTGCAAATCAACAGACGTTTCCTGAGCCCAGGAAAATGAAACCGGTAAAAGGAATAATAAAAGTATTAAAAAACGATATTTAAACATTTTAAAAACCCTTTTTTTTAATTTAGTTGAACTTGATGAAGATATAGATCTCTTACAGTAAATAAATTTCTCAGTCAATAGAAGTGAATGATGATAGGCGGACATATCGCGAGTTCATATATTTTAGAATTTAATAATGTTTCCTGGAAACGGCTCCTACCAGCCTGACTTGATATAACATTGCAGAGACGTCTTGACATTCCCCTTCATGCTTTTTATATTCCTTTTGATAAAAATCAATCGTTAAATCATAAGGGTTGCTCCGTTCATCGGGATACCGCAAAGGCTGTCTTAGAACGGCCGCAAAATTTATTTTTTCACGAGAGGGATACATCATGGATCAGGAAATAAAACTCATTGATGAGAAGGTCAAAGCCAAAAGTGAATTCATAGAGAGAATCAATAAAGCCATGGCCGGCACGATTATCGGCCAGAAAAATATCATCGACCGCCTCTTGATCGCGATGCTCTGTAACGGTCATGTTCTGGTGGAAGGCGTTCCGGGACTCGCCAAAACCCTGATTGTCAAAACACTGGCTGCGGCCATCGACGCCCGGTTTTCACGCATTCAGTTTACGCCCGATCTCCTTCCTTCCGATTTGATCGGCACGATGGTTCTCAATCCCAAAACAGGAGAATTTACTCCACGCCAGGGTCCGATCTTTGCCAACATCATTTTGGCTGATGAAATCAACCGCTCGCCTTCCAAGGTGCAGAGTGCTTTGCTGGAAGCCATGCAGGAGCATCACGTGACCATCTCCAAGGAAACACATCGCCTGCCGGAGCCTTTTATGGTCATGGCCACGCAAAACCCGATTGAACAGGAAGGAACCTATCCCCTGCCGGAAGCGGCCATTGACCGTTTTATGCTCAAGGTCAGAATTACGTATCCCACCAAGGATGAAGAAGTTCAGATTATAGATTCGGCCCTGATCGGTGAGGAACCGAAAGTGGATAAGGTGATCACGCCTCAGGACATCATGGACACCCGCAGCCTGATTAATCAAATCTACATTGATGAAAAATTGAAACACTATATCGTGTCTTTGGCCAATGCCACACGTCGACCGGAGGAATTCGGTCTCAATGAAATCAAAGGACTAATCCAGTATGGCGCTTCGCCGCGCGCGTCCATTTATCTGGCGCAGGCCGCCAAAGGTCACGCGTTTATCCGCCGCCGCGGCTACGTCACGCCCGATGACATCAAAACCATCGGCATGGATGTTTTGCGACACCGGATTATCCTGACCTATGAAGCTGAAGCCGAGGAACAAAGTGTGGAAACAATCGTCCAGAAGGTATTCGATGCTATTGAGGTCCCATAAACGATGCTTGACCGGTCGATTTATAAAAAAATCAGACAGATTGAAATCCGTTCGCACAAGGCCGTCAATCAGCTTTTCGCCGGTGAATACCGTAGTGTCTTCAAGGGGCAGGGTCTGGAATTTTACGAAGTCCGCGAATATGTTCCGGGAGACGACATCCGGTTGATCGACTGGAATGTCAGTGCCCGCCTGGGTGCCCCGTATGTCAAAAAATTCATTGAAGAGCGTCAGCAGAGCATCATTCTGTGCGTCGATGTCAGTGCTTCTCAGGATTTCGGTTCCCAGAAATTAAACAAAAATGAAGCCGCTGCCGAGATTGCGGCGGTGCTTGCTTTTTCGGCGATTAAGAACAACGATCTTGTGGGACTGCTCATGTTTTCCGACCGGATTGAAAAATACATTCCTCCCAAACGAGGACGGCGCCATGTGTTGCTGGTCATTCGGGAAATACTTTCGTTCAAACGTCAGGGAAAGAGAACGGATATGGCGCAGGCGCTACGCTATCTGAGCCGTGTCAATAAAAAAAGCTCCGTACTGTTTGTCATCTCGGATTTTCTGGCTCAAGGATACGAGCAACCGATTCGTATCCTTTCTAAAAAACATGATCTCATTCCCATCATCATCAAGGACAAAATGGAAAAACAACTGCCTCAGCTTCCGGTGGTTTCTTTTGAAGATCCGGAGTCGGGTGAATTGATGGAAGTTGATTTGCGGGATGAAAAGCTGCGAGAAGCTTATCAGGCAATCTCAACCAACGCGTTAAATGATTTACGAAAATTTTTCAGAACCCTGAAACTCGATCATCTGGAGTTGGGCGCCGATGGCGAGTATGTAGCCGCGCTCAATCGTTTCTTTAAAGCGCGGGAAAGAAGGATAGCTCACTGATGCCGGAAGAATTAAAAGATATCAAAGACGTCCTTTATATTTTCGACTGGTGGACTTTTTTGTTTTTTCTGCTGATTACGCTGATTCTCGTCAGTGCCGGATATTTTCTTTTGAAGCTGTTCCGGAAATGGCGTGAGCGCAAGCAGAAAGAAAAGAAAGAAGTAAGTTTTCCGGAAAGCCCCTGCAATGAAGTTGCCCTGGAGGCCTTGATGAAAATTGATCCGGTTGAATACTTTGAAAAAAAGAAAATTAAGGAATTTTATTTTGAGATCACCGATATCGTGCGCCAGTTTCTGGGTGCCAACTACCATCTCGATACGCTCGATAAAACGTCACGGGAAATTATTGAGGAACTGGAGCGGGTGGAACGTGATTATAACAAGGTTAGAAATCTGGATCGCTATTTCAGCGATTGCGATCTGGTAAAATTCGCCAGGCTGCGACCGGGATTGGCTGAAATGAAACACAAGAAGACAGAATCGGAAAATATTATCAGGGAATGTTGGAAGAAGGTGTCGTAGATGCGTTTCCAAAGTTTCTGGTTCATTATTTTATTGTTGGCTTTGCCTTTTTTGTACCGGTTTGTTGTCAGGAAAAAGCCGGCAAGCCTGCCGCACCCTGATTTGCTGAGCAAGCTTAAAGACAGATTGCATGACAAAACCATTAAAGTCAGGCTGCCGCTATACTTGAGGCTGACGGCAATGGTTTTCCTGATTCTGGCCTTGATGCGTCTTCAGTATGGCTATGTTGCCGACGCGAGCAACCGCAACGGTGTGGATATCATGGTGGCACTCGATGTAAGCACCAGCATGAATGCGGAAGACTTTAAGCCGGACAGGATCAGTGTGGCCAAAGATGTTCTGACTAATTTCATCAACGGCCGTCCACAGGACCGCATCGGTCTGGTGATCTTTTCGGGAAAGAGTTATCTGCAAACTCCGCTAACAACAGATCACAACACCGTATTAAATTATCTGGATCAGATTCACACCGGCATGATTGAAGACGGCACCGCCATCGGCATGGCGCTGGCCACCTCAGTCAATCGGTTGAAGGATTCCGAGGCAAAAACCAAAATCATTCTTCTTTTAACGGATGGTGAAAACAACGCCGGTGAAATTGATCCGCCGACCGCCGCCAGGATGGCGCAGGCTCTAGGTATCAAGATCTATGCGGTCGGGATCGGCGATCCCAACGGCGCACCGGTCAAGGTTAGAGATCGCTGGGGCCGATGGGTCTATGCCCGCACCCCTGACGGTTCTCTGCTGTTGACGAAAATGAATGAATCCGGGTTGCGCGAAATCAGTTCGCTCAGTGAAGGTGGCTATTTCATGGCCGGTGATGAAAATAAGCTCAAGGAAATATTTTCCGAAATAGACAAAAGGGAAAAGACAAAATTCAAAGTCAAAGATATTTTCATTTACAATGAATATTTTGCCTGGTTTGCCTGGCCGGCGTTGCTTTTATTGCTGATGGAATGGTCGTATCGCCGTTTTTATTTGAGGAGGTTGCCGTGATTTTTGGTGAGACCATGAAACTCTGGCTTCTTTTGATGGTCATCGGGCTGATTGTTCTGGAAATTATCCTCTGGAACAAAAAGAAAAAGCTGATTGCCGGATTGTTTCCCGGAGAACTGACCGATTTGATGTTGAGAAACTGGGATAAAAAAAACCATTTCATCAGGCAGGTTCTGTTTGTATTGGCGATTTTATTTTTGATTGTGGCGCTGGCCAGGCCGCAATGGGGGCAAAAAACGGAAGTCACCGGTCAGATGGGTATCGATGTCATGATTGCCATCGATGTTTCCAAAAGCATGCTGGCACAGGATCTTGCGCCCAACCGGCTGGAAAATGCCAAGAATTCCCTGAATCTGATCATCGATGAACTGGCCGGTAACCGGATTGGCCTGGTCGCTTTTGCCGGAGCGGGTTTCATTAATTGTCCATTGACCACGGATGTCGGCGCGGTAAAAATATTTCTGAAATCCATCGATACGGAACTGATTCCCGATCCGGGAACGGATATAGAAAATGCCGTACAGGAATGTATCAGGGCTTTCGGCAAATCCACCAACAGCAAGGTGATTATTCTTCTAACGGACGGGGAAGAGCTTTCCGGTTCTGCTGTGTCGGCGGCCGAGCTGGCTTACAAAGAAGGCATCCGGATATTTGCTGTTGGAATAGGTTCGCCGGAAGGTGCACCAATCCCGGCCGAGGGCGGCTTTAAAAAAGATGAAGAGGGAAATATCATCATGAGCCGGGTCAATCGGGACCTTTTGAACATTCTTGCGGAAAAAACAGAAGGCAGGGCATTTCTGATCAGTCAGGACCGCACCGGGTTTCAAAAATTGTTTGCTGCCATTGCCCTGCTGCCCAAGCAAAGGCTTAAGGGAAACATGGTCTATCAGTATCAGGACCGCTTTCAGATATTTCTTTTCTTAAGCCTGCTTTGTCTGGTGGCGGAAATGCTGATTCCGGAGAGAAAATCATGAAACGTATAATTTTCAGGATTAACAAATATATCATTGTCTTGTGTTTTGCCCTTTGTTTGCTGATGATGGCGCAAAGTGCTTTTGCGCTTCCGTTTCGTTCGGACTTGAACCGCGGTAACGATCTTTATAAAAAAGGAAAATATGCAGAGGCCGGACAGGTTTACAATAAGATTCTTCAAAAGAAAGCCGGTGATCTGAAAGCAAGATTTAATTTGGGAGATTCCCTGTATAAAGAAGGGCGATATCAGGAAAGCCAAAAGGTTTTTGAAAGCCTGACCGCGCCATCCGTTCCCAAGGGTTTGCGGGAGTCGGCCTATTATAATCTGGGGAACTCCTTCTTTAAGCAGGAGGATTATAAAGGCGCGATCGGTGCCTATGAAGAAGCGCTGAAAATTGATCCGAAGGATAAGGATGCTCAGTTTAATCTGGAACTGGCAAAAAAAATGCTGACCATGCCCAAACACAACAAGCAGGATCAGCAAAAAGATAAAGAGAAAGACAAACAGCAGAAAAAGGAAGACGAAAAAAATAAGTCAGGCGATAAATCCGAAGACAAAAATAAGGATAAACGGAATGATCAAAATGAGCAGGCGCCAACAAAACCGGGACAGATGAGTAAGGAAGACGCTCTGCGCATTTTAAATGCTCTCGATGATCAGGAAAAACATAAAACTCAAAGAATGAAAGCTGGAAGAGGTAAAGGTAATGTCAGAGACTGGTAAAATCTCACTGAGCGGAAAGGATAAAACCGCCAAGCTTGGTTTGTGGTTTATATCCGCGGTTATTTTAATATTTTGCATTTCTGGTTTTGCTCTGGCGGCCGATGTTACCTTTAATGCCAGTGTGGATAAAAAAAGCGTGGCGCTGGATGACACCATTCAGTATACGCTGGCTGTTTCCGGAAATTCCGTAGGAAGCGCACCCAGTCCAACCCTTCCTAAGTTTACAAATTTAAACGTGGTGGGCACCTATCAGTCTTCCAACATTTCCTTCATTAATGGCAAGACCAGTGTTTCCAAATCCTTTGTTTACACCCTGCAACCGGAGAAGGTCGGGCCGGCGCATATCGGCCAGGCCAGCATCAACCTCGGCGGACAAACCTATACAACTGAACCGATTGATATCAAGGTGACCAAAGCTGAAGGGAGGAAACCGCAGGCTGGTCCTCCGGCAGGAGTACGATCAAGATTCCCCGGCATGTGGGATGATTTTGATGAGTTTTTTAAATCACATTCACCGCGCTTTCCGCGGCCTGAAGTCGTCCAAGACCCGGTTAAAGTCGAGCTGAAAGCTTCACAAAACACAGTCTATGTTAATCAGCAGATTATTTTGACCTTTACTTTTTACAGAAGGGTCAATCTTTTTCAAAGTCCTTCCTATTCACCGCCGGACACCACCGGATTCTGGGCGGTTAATCTGCCCTCGGATAAGGATATGCGCGAAGTCACGCTCAACGGGATAAAGTATATGGCTCAGGATTTCAAGACAGCGCTTTTCCCGACGACAGCCGGAGACTTTACGATTGGGCCGGCAACGCTATTAGTGCAGACCGATCCTTTCAGAGCTGCGCAAACGATAAAAACCGCGCCCTTGAAGGTCAAGGTTCTGCCATTGCCGGAAAAAGGGAAACCCGATAACTTCTCGGGGGCAGTGGGCAGCTATCAGATGGATGTAACGCTCAAACAGCCCGAGATTGAAAGAGGTCAACCCGTTCAGATAACGGCCAAAGTCTGGGGCAGCGGCAATATTCAAACGATTTCCGAACCGGTCAGTGCCTTTTCTGCAGATTTCAAAAAACTTTCATCAACCGGAAAGGAAGATATGGTGAAGGAGAAAAACGGTGTGTCCGGTTACAAGAGTTTTGAGATCGTTCTCATTCCTTTGAAAGAAGGTAAATTTACTCTGCCGTCTTTTGAGTTTTCCTATTTTGATCCGGATAAAAAAGAATATCGAACGCTGAAAAGCCGTGAACTGAGCTTGACTGTTCTACCGTCCGAAATTCCGCTGCCGCAGGAATACGAAAAAAGTCTGGCCGAGGATCAGGCTAAAAAACAGATGACGACGATCACCGTTGACTGGCAGAAAATTTTGGCCGCTATTCTTGCGGTAGTGACCTCTGTATACTTCTGGCTGCCGTTGTCGGTTCTTATTACTTTTATGGCAATTTTTATTTTATATCGGAAATATCAGGAAAGACTGATAGCCGATCCGGCAAAATTCCGTCAGAAGCAGGCGCTCAAAGTATCGAGAAAAAGACTGAAAAAAGCGTCTTACCTGTTAAAGAAAAACGAACTGAAGGAATTTCTCGGGGAAATATTCAATTCTGTGGCGAAATATCTCGGCGACAAATACGGCTTCTCCGCCAATGGAATTACCACGGACGGTTTGAGGGAAATTCTTGTTAACAAAGGCCTGTCGCCTGATGCTCAAAAGAAACTGGATAATTTTATATATGAGTGCGACATGCTGCGTTTCACGCCGTCATCTTTAAGTAAAGAAAAAGCCGTTGAACTGGCAAAGGTGGCTGAAAATTTGATTATTACGATTGAAAACAAATAAGAATCACTCGGAGCAAATCCGGTCTCTGCCGCTGTTTTTTGCCCGGTACATGAATTGATCAACGCGGTGAACAAACGCCCTCATCTCTTCCTTCTGGTTGTGCTGGGCCACGCCGATGCTCACTGTCATATGAACCTTTTGACTCACCACGGGGGAGAAGGTCTCTTTCCTTAATTCGGCCTGAATCCTTTCCGCCGTCACGATTCCTTCCTGACGTGTCGTCATCGGCAGAATAACCGTGAATTCCTCACCGCCGTAACGATAGGCAGAGTCCGTTTCCCGCAGACATCCTTTGATAACCTGACCCAACCGTGACAGTACAATATCGCCCTCAACGTGTCCGTAGGTGTCATTGAATTCTTTGAATTTATCAAGGTCTAACAGCAAAAGAGTTAACGGTTGTTTGTAGCGATTGGACCGCTCTATTTCTTTTCTCAGTTGTTCGTAAAAATGCCGGGAATTGTAAAGTTGCGTGAGATCGTCGATAATGCTCAATTCCAGATATCGCTGTTCACTTTGCTTGAGTATTTCCTCCGCTTTTTTCCGTTCGGTGATATCGCGATAGTTAACAATGACGCCTTCCACACCAACATCGGTTATTAAATTGCTTCCGATGCCCTCAAACGAATGAAAGATGCCCTGCTTGTCACGAAGACGCATTTCCCCCCTGATGTTATGCGGGTCTTTATGCTGCAGTAACGTGATGAATGATTCGGCTATAAACTGAACGTCATCCGGATGAATTAGTTCCAATCCCCGATGGCCGATTCTTTCTTCGACTTTGTATCCCAGAACTTTCTCCACTGCCGGGTTAATATAAGTGATAATGCCTTCACGATTCACAACAACAATGATGTCGGAAGAATGCTCCACCAGCGCACGGAACCGCTGTTGCTCGACGCGCAGTTTGTCTTCGACAAGTTTCCGCTCGGTAATGTCTCTGCTCTCTCCCAGAATCGATGTTGCCCTGCCGTTTTTGTCCCGTATTGTCGTGAACTTGCATTCCAGCCAAACCGTCCGGCCTTCTTTGCATATAAATTCCAATATCAGCGTACGGTTTGAAACATAATCCGGCACATTGCGGACCTTGGGCATTTCGATGGTTTTGTAATTCATGGCGGTCCTAAAGGACGATGGCGTGAGCAGTTTATCCAGTGAAAGCTTTTTGATTTCATCAACAGTATATCCCAATAACTTTTCCGTTGATGGGCTGATGTAGGTCGCTTTCAGGTTCATATCCGTTATCCACACCGGGTCTTTCATGTGTTCGGCCAGCAGGCGGTATTTTTCTTCGCTATGCTTCAGTTTTTCTTCCGTCTGTGTTCTTTCGGTTACATCTCTGAAAGCGCCAACGATATAATCTTTATTGCTGAGAGTAATCTTGGAAGCACTGATGTCGGCGAAGAAAATGGTTTTATCTTTTTTCATGACCGGTATGTTCCTCGCCAGATCAATCTCTTTTTTGATCAACTTTTCGCACTGATCCAAAGCCAGAGGTACGATATCCGGGGGGTGAATGTCAGGTATGGTCAAATGAATAAATTCTTCCCGGGAATATCCCAGCAGGTCACATATTTTTTGATTTGCATCCACGAACCTGTTTTCATCGATATTCAAAAGGATAATTCCGTCAGACGAGGAATTAAACATGGTGCTGAATTTTAATTCGTTTTCCTTTATTTCGTTAAAGGCATTGGAAATCCTGCCTTTGAGCCTGGAAATATACCCGCCGACCACAGAAAACCAGGGGAGTACGATTGCCAGAACCACAAGATCCAGTATCTCATTTTTCATATTCATGGATTCAGGGTGGTTCTTGTGCAGCAAGAAAATTACCGTCGCATAACCGGCAATCGTATATAATGACAAAAAAAGGAATTGCCGGACATTCAACTTGAAAAGACCGAAGACAAATATGACCAGGTAGAGCAGCAGCGCAGCTCCTCTTGTTGGTCCCGCGTAATATAAAACCTCCATCGTCCAAAACGTGGCAACCGCAATCTGGAGAAGGGTGAGGCTTGGATCCCTGAACCGTTTATTCCATCCGGTCCTGATGATCACGTAAATCAAAACATTACTGGTCAGAATGCCTAACTGGGAAAAAACCAGAACATGCAAAGGCACCGGGGTAAGACCCATCAGGAAACTGAAAATCACCAGGGCGCAGAAGATAAAATACGAAGCAAAGGCAATGAAAAAGCGTTTGATCCGCAACGTCTGTTGTTTGTCACCGTCAGGAAATATACTAAACATATTTTATATATGAATGAAAAAAAATTAAGAGCGACCTCATTATCATATTTTTATACGATTATCATACATAAATTTGAATCCCGGCGTTTTTGTCATAACATGCTGAAAGAAGAATGGATTACCGTTTAAGTTTGAAGAGGGATTGCAAGGTGCAAGCCAGTCGATCATTTTCTAATTATTGACGATCCGTTCTATTTCCGCGCCATAGGCCTTCATTTTTCTCTGTGACAAATACTTTTCCGGATGTGTTGTATCCTGAGCGAGTCCCAATAAATGACTGTCCGGCAGAAACATGAAGATGGCGCGATTTTCGTCTTTTGCCCGATAAAAACGCCAGTTGTAAAGTTTTTTGAGCAGCAATTTCTGGTTCTGATCAAGCTCATCGAAGCCCTTGATTTTTTTATAGCCCTGCCGGTTGAAGGTTTTTTCCTGCCAGTCCGTGTCGGCAATTTTGACAAAAGCTTTTGAAGCGGCATCCTGCAAATTGTTAAAGGCCAGTGCCCGCGATTGCTTTTCATACAAGTCAGGCAGATAGATGACATCCTGAGCGGCATATTGCAGTTGCTCTTCAGTCAGGGGGCGGTTATCCCAGCGCGACCGCTGTATTTTTTTGTTCTTTTGCAGGTCCACGCCGACAAATTCCTTGATCATTTTTTCGAGAGAGAGTTGCTGAAATCCCAGAATAAGCGCGGCCCGGTGGGTGTCGAAAATGTTCTGAAAATTAAAGCGGTAATCCCTTTTCAGCAGACGAATATCATTATCGGCAGCATGTAGAATCTTCAAGATTCGCGTGTTAGCAAAATACCGGCCTAAACAGGAAAGGTTCAGCTTTTCCAGCGGATCAAAAATATAAACCGTATCGTTGGCGTAAATTTGAATGAGGCAGAGTTTTTCCCGGAAATAACGAAACGAATCATATTCCGTATCAATGCTTAAAACCTTTGCCCGCTCAAAATCATCAGCAGCACGCTGCAACCTTTTTTGCGTATCAACCAGAAGCCATGGGGTAGTCATAGGGGCGAACTTATCCGAAATGTGAATTTATTGCCACAAAAATGAAAAAGAAAAATAACAGAAAAAAAATCACGGGATAATCGGACGACGTCAGTTTTAATTCGACAAGGGAGGAGCGCTCCCCTCGCCGGTAATTGCGTGACTCCATGGCCAGGGCAATTTCATCGGCGCGCCGGAAAACACCGAGCAGAATTTTTAACGTTGATCGTAAAAAAACTTTAATCTTTGTTACCAATCCTGAATGCGGCAAATCATATCCCCTGGCTCTTTGAGCGGTTTCGATCCTCTCCTTTTCCGTCAGCAGAATCGGCATAAGTCGCAAAGCCAGCATGATCATGACGGCCAGATCATCAACCGGCGCCCGCAGTTTTCTCAGCGGCTTTAAAAAATATTTGATGGCCGCGATAAGTTGTGAGGGAGCGGTGGTCATGGTCAGCAGAACTGCGGCTAGAACCAGGCAGAAAAATCTCCAGATGACCCAAAATCCTTCCTGAAAACCGGTGCGGGAAAAGGAAAGACTCAGAAAAGTAGTTGCGGCCGCCCCCTGCCCTTGGTTTTCAGAGAAAAAAACATGAACAATAAAAATCAGCGCGATAAAGAACCAAAAGGGTTTGATCGACTGGCCGATCACGCGTAAACTTAAACCGCCGGCTAAGGCCGCAAGCAACAGGGCGATGCCGCTGACCAGCGCAACGGCCGGCTTGATCCACAGAATAAAAATACTGAAGACAAAGGCAGCGACTAATTTTACGCGCGGATCAAGGTCATAAATGAGCGACTCGCCTCTGATAAAGGATCCGGTATGATACATCATCAATCCTGCTTCCTGCCGATCAGGGCGGTGATTTGCTCCAAAGCCGCACGCATACCGACGATATCAGTCCTCACGGGAAATCCCGCCTCTTTCATTTCCAGCAACAGTTCCGTAATCTGGGGAAGCTGCAAGCCCATATGTTTGAGAAGGTCAGCCCTGGCAAAAACTTCCGTCGGCCTTCCATCCAGAACAATGCGGCCTTCCCGCATCACCACAACTCTCTGCGCGAGGGCCGCTTCCGCCATATTATGCGTAATGTGAATGATTCCCACGCCTTCGGAATGGAGTTTTTCAATAATGTCCACCACGCGCTGAGCGGCCGCAGGATCAAGAAATGCGGTCGGTTCATCCAATGCGATAAAGCGCGGCCTCATGGCCAGCACTCCGGCAATGGCCACCAGTCTTTTTTCACCACCGGATAGATTTTCCGTGTTGCGTCGGGCCAGCCCGCTAATGCCCACTCTGGATAAAGCCTCAGCGACCCTTGCTTTGATTTCCGATGTCGGCAGACATAAATTTTCCGGACCGAAAGCAATATCTTCCTCGACCGTCATGCCGACGATCTGATGGTCGGGATTTTGAAAAACCATTCCAACCTGAGATCTGATGACGGCCTGATGCTTTGGATTGTGCGCAGGCAATCCGCCGACCGTAACGGTTCCGCTCAACGGCAGGAGCAGAACATTCAGATGCCGGATCAGCGTTGTTTTTCCGCAGCCGTTGGGTCCGATTACGGCAAGATGCTCTCCTGCCCTGATTTGCAGAGATACACCGCGGAGCGCTTCAATACCCTCCGGTTCATATTTGTAATAGACATCATCTAAGATAATCAATGGTTGTTTCCAGAACTTACTATACTTTTATTTTTCCTTTCAACTGCTCACAGACAACGGCGGCCAGCAGAATTTTTATGACATCGCCCGGAAGAAAAGGTAATACCCCGGCAGCCAAGGCTTTGTTGAAACTCATCTTCGCCACCACCGCCAGTTGAATGCTTCCCAGCGAGTAGATGATCACCATTCCGAGCAACATGGAAAAGATATTCCAGAAAAAACCGGCATTTTTCCTCATTTTGCTGACCGTGCCCATGACAAAGGCCCCGATAATGAAACCCAGCAGATATCCGCCGGTGGGGCCGAAGAGCACGCCAAGCCCTGCCTTGCCGCCGGCAAAAACCGGTATGCCCACCACGCCGAGCATCACGTAAATACCCTGACTGGCGGCGCCAAGGGGGCCGCCCAGCAGAACAGCAGTCACATTCAAAAAAAATGTCTGCGCGGTAACCGGCACCGGCGGCAGGGGAATGACCATAAAAGCTCCCGCCGCCGTGAGCGCTCCACAAAGCGCCGCGTAAACCAATCCTTTTATTGATGTGTGATCAGCAGCCATTCTTTGTTCTTGCCGGGCAGTTCATTTAAAACGTCAGCGAAACGCCGCCTTTCAATGTGATGCCGGGCATGGGGTAGTAAAAATTCGGCATTCCGTACTGCTCGTAGTCAATTCCGAAGGAAGAATATTTGACGTTGGCGATGTTGTCAATGCCCAGAAATGCGGTCAGATTATATTTGTTCAATGCCGGTTTGTACTGAATATTCATATTCAGTAATGTGTGATCATCCAGTTTTTCGGTCGAATTGTCGTTATCACCGGAGAGATAGGCGTCACCCACATGCTGTAGTTCAGTCCTTAGCGTGATATGATATGGTAGATAAATATCCAGGCCGATATTGGCCGTATGTTTGGGAACCAGTGGCATTTCTTTGTTGTTATTGGCGCCGATCTCAAAAGTGGCCTTATGGTAAGCGTAATTTCCATACACCTTCAAATACGCCGGCCAGAGGTAAGCCAGAGATAATTCAGCTCCATCATGTCGTGTCTTGCCGGTATTACAATTCTCGCCGGTAAATGTTGTCGGATCATAGACATATTCGATTTCATCATCCATGTCGATGCGGAAAAGCGTCAGTCCCAGTTTCAGATTTTCTACTGGATAATATTCAGTGCCCGCTTCCATGCTAATGCCCTTTTCGTGATTCAGGCCGGTTAAAAACTTTCCACCGAAGCCGCTGAAAGAAGCAACTTCATCCAAAAACGGAATCCGGTAAACCGTCGCGTATTTGACATAAGCTCTGGAATTGTCTCTCCAGAACCACGTCAGCCCCGCTTCATAAGCTTCGGCTTTATAAATATTTTTTTGATCATTAAAATTATTGGCCGGGGTGGAGTAATCTTCATTGGAACCTTCGATGGATGTCCGCTCAAAACGGCAACCGGCGCTGAGAATCAGATTCTTCAACAAACTGAACTCATCGCGTATGTAGCTTCCCGTGCTGATTCTGGTAAAATCGGCCGTACTTAATCTGGACTTTCTTCCGCGATCACTGAAAATGTCTTTGGTATAGGGTTCATTGTAATAATCCAGGCCGACAATGACTTTGTTGTGAAAACCGAAAGGATTGTTTTCCAGAATGTAGCGGGGAGCAATCCCGAAGGTATCGGTATCGGTGTCGGAATAATTATAGGACATCCAGGATGGCATATTCATCTGCAAATCCTTTTTACCGTACATGAAATTGACTTCCGTTTTTCCCCACGTTCCCCAGAAGGATTTCACGCCAAGATTAACGTTTGTATACTGATCGTCACCGTCATCGTCAGAATGCGCTTTCATGAAATAGTCCGGCATGGCGGGCTGATACTGCCTTCTGTCTCTGCTCATCTGGCCTTTGGTTAAGGCGCCCGGCATTTCATAATCGACTTCATTAAAGGAAACGCCCAGCGTAACATTGAGCAAATCATTGGCCGCGTAGCCGACATCCAAACCGGCGCCCTGCGCTGAATATTCCGAGCGTTCACGGTAACCAGAGCTGAAATTGTTTTCTCCGTTCAGGGAGTAGGTCCACGTCCCGGCCGCGCCGTTTACGCTGATTCTTTCGTTATGCAAACCGTAACTGCCGCCCAGGAACGATGCATTCACAACAGGTTTTCCCTTTCCTTTTTTGGTGATGATGTTAATCACACCGCCGATGGCCGCGTCGCCATACAAAACACTGCCCGGTCCGCGGACAATTTCTATTTTTTCAATGGTATTCACGGGCGTCTGTAGCCAGTTAATGGAAGCCATGTCGGTTCTGTTCAAACGGCGTCCGTCCAGCATAATCAGGGTCTTGCCAAAGGGATTATCGCCGCCGAAACCGCGCATGTCAATCATCGCCTGTGAGGAATTGCCGCTGTATGTCCTGAACTGAATGCTTTCGATTTTATCCAGCACTTCCACCAGTGTTGTTGCGCCGGCGTCCTGGATTTCTTCTTCGGTAATGACGGTGACACTGGCCGGCGCTTTGCGGATTTCCTGGACATCGCGGGTTGCGGTCACCACGACTTCTTCCATCGTAGTCATTGGTTCACCGGTTTTTTTGTCTTCGGCCTGTGCGGGTGAAAAAATAAATACGGACAACAGTAGAAATAAAACAGAAAACTTCTTCATGGAGCTTCTCCTTTCCCCCTCGGGATTAAAGTAAGTTGGATTCGCCATAAAGTTTCCTGGCTTGCGGCGACCTACTTTCCATCCCTTCCCGATGCCGGAGCTTCAGTGGATTCACATGGATTTCGTTCCGCTTACAGTTGCGGGGCAGCGCCGGACTTGAACCGGCTTCCTTTATTGGCAATCTCGATAGTTCAGCAGTGTCACGCGGGGAGATCCGTCGTAAGGATTGGAATCTATCCCGGCTTCCACATCGTAAACCGCTTTTATGTTTGCCGCGGTAATAATTTCCGCGGGAGTTCCTATAGCATAAATTTTTCCGGAAGCAAGCAAAATGATCATGCGCGCGTTTTGCGCGGCCAGGTTGATGTCATGCGTGACAAAAATCACCGTTAGTTTTTGACGGATATTCAACTGATGCAGCAACGCCAGAAATTCCGCCTGGTGTTTCAAGTCCAGAAAAACCGTGCTTTCGTCCAGTAATAATATTTTCGGCTCCTGGGCCAGCGCGCGGGCGATTAGAACCCGCTGCCGCTCTCCGGCGCTGAGCTCGTTGAAACGCCGCGACGCAAAGGCAAGCGTGTCGGTTTTCTCCATCGCGTTGTGAACAATTTGGTAATCTTTCTCATCTTCAAACCGGTATCTTCCCAGATGCGGAAACCGCCCCATCAAAACAATTTCTTCCGCGTAAAACGGAAAAATATCCGCGGTTTCCTGAGGAACGATCGCCACTTTCCTGGCGATTTCTCTGCGCGACCATTTGCCCGTTTCCTTGCCTTCGATCAGCATTTGTCCCGAATCAGGAAGCAATGTGCCGTTGATCATTTTAAGCAGGGTGGTCTTGCCGGAGCCGTTCGGGCCGATGATGGCCGCCATTTGAGATTCATCAATGGTCAAGGAAACGTCATCCATGACGGGATGAGTTTCATAGCTGAATTTGACATTGCGGGCAGTGATCAGGGACATGGTCATTACGCCTTTCTTTTCAACAGAAAAATAAAGTAGGGAGCGCCGCATAATGCTGTAATGACGCCGACCGGCAATTCCGCGGGGGCGAGAACCACTCTGGCAATCGTGTCAGCAACCATCAAAAATGATGCGCCGAACAAGGCCGAAACCGGCAGAAGCAAACGATGGTCAGAACCGAACACAAGACGCATAAAATGAGGGACCATAATGCCCACAAAACCGATAATGCCGGCCATGGAGACCGCCACGGCTATCATCAGCGAGGTGATGATCAAAAGAAAATACTTTGTTCTTTCCACGTCAACACCCAAATGTTCGGCGGTCTCTTCTCCCTGAACCATCAGGTTAAGCCGCCTGGCCTGCGTGTAAAGCAGGATAAAACCGATGATCAGGCAAACTGCCGCGAGATAAAGTTCTCTTCCGGACGTCCGGGACAAATCACCCATCAGCCAGAACGTAATACTGTGCAGCTCCATGCTGTTGACGATGGAAAGAAAAAAGAGAATGGCCGCGGAAAAGAAAGCGTTCACAACGACGCCGGAGAGCAGCAACGAATTATCCTGCAGTGCGCCTCTGGCACCGCCGGCGACTAAAAAAACCAGCAAGACCGTAACCAGTGCGCCGATAAAAGCCAGAAGAGGAACGCCCGCATAAAAAGAACCGGCGCCCATCACGATACCGATAATGGCGCCGAGGGCCGAACCGCCGGATATGCCCAGGATATAAGGGTCGGCCAGGGGGTTACGCAGGAGAGCCTGAAAAATAACGCCGCCCAGAGAAAGGGTTGCGCCGACAATTCCCGCGAACAAAATCCGCGGCAGACGCACGGAAAACAAAATCAGTTCTTCTTCGGAGGATACGGAAGGATTCCCCGTGAGAGCTCTGACAAGCGCGTTAAAAACGCGGTTCAATTCGATATGAACACTGCCGACCGAAAGAGATACGATGCCCAGGATCAGAAGAATTAAAAACATCAAGGCGCTGATGTTCAGCACCCGCGATAAGGTAACACGGCGGTAAATAAGCGTCTTCCTCCTTTAGAGAACTATGAAGACTTATATATCGTGTTGGATACCTTTTCCACTATAAAAAAGTTCGGGCGAATTTATCAGGATAGAAAAAACGGTTCCTACTCTTTCTTTTCTGCCTGCTTTTCCAGTTCCGGAGGCAAATCCTCCTCTTCCGTATCTTCTGCAACCACCTCCGTTTCTTTTACAGGTAGAGCCTCTTCTGTCACCGATGCCGGTTTCTCCCGGGCAGGTTCCATGTCGGCCAGCCACAGCGAATGGCGATGCCGGGCATAGTCCAGACGAACCTTTCCGGTAAAGATGCCACGCACCATCGGCCAGTTGGGTCTCAGCAGAATCGCCGCCATGTGCGCCAGAAAGGCGAGAAAAAATAAAATAAAGAAAATATTATGAATCCATGTCGCCCATAGCAAAACGGTATGCGACATGGCCGGCGCGTAGATATTTTTATAGGTTTTTACCAGTCCTGAAGCAATCAGCATGAGGATGATGAAAGCCATTCCCACATAAGCCAGGCGCTGCTCCGGCAGATATTTATGCATCGGCGGTTCTTTGCCGAATCCCAATAAACTTTTGATAACGGTAACCGATTCGGAAAAATCTCCCTTTTGCGGCATCAAGCCCTTTTCATTGCGCAAGCCGTGATAAACAACATGAAACAGGGCCGCGGCTGTAAAAACCAGCGCCGCCGCGTAGTGCAGATACAATGATGTAATGAAGTCCGCGGACCAGCCCAGCCCCGGAACATTCACAATATAATAGCGCTTGCCCACAGGAAGTTCGAAAATCCCCGTCAAAAGAAGAACAAGGCCGGAAAGGGCAATAGCCCAGTGTTCGATTAATTCCAAAGCGCTGTGGCGGACAATAAGGTTTTTTTCAGTTAGAATTTTTTCTGTCATGGTCTTATTCCTCCTTTCCCGCTTTGTCTTTGCGGTTGAAAAACAAGGCTGCGCCCGCCGCGGCGATTCCCAGAGCCGGAGCAGCTAAAACAGCCTTGGCCAGAGGATCCGTGCCGACCATCCTCCGCCGGACATCCGTTTTCATATCAGGCTGTCCCGGTTTTCGGGTTAAGGTTTTATTAATTTCCTCAAAAGGAACCGGTGAGACGTAAAGTGTCGCGGTGCCGCCGTTTTGTGTTTTGCCGTAAATATAGCCGTTCATTTTTTTAGCGCGTGCTTCCGCCGTCTGTTCGATGGCTTTTCTTGTCCCGAGCAGCATGGCTTCCCGTGGACAGGCTTCCACACAGCCGGGGAGTTTATTCTCCGCCAGGCGCTCTATACACAAATCGCATTTATACATGACGCCGTTGCCCATCAACCCGGGCAGGACTTTAAGATAGATGCCGACGCCGGATTGCCGCTGGGGAATTTCCCACGGGCAGACATCGCGGCATTTCGCTCCGCCGAAGCAGAGATCCTGATCAATCACCACGGCACCGTTTTTATTTTTATGGTTGGCGGAAAACGGACAGATGGTCGCGCAGGCCGGATTATCGCAGTGCATGCAGCGGCGGGGAATAAAAACAGTTTTTTCCTCTCCGGCCACGTTGACTTCCGCCTTTTGCACATAAATAAAATTATAAGGCGTCAGGCGATTGAAGACATCACGTTTTTTTGACCAGTCTTCAATGGTCTTGCGCGGCCAGGGTTCAGGAATGGGATCAACAACCTGCGGAATTTTGTCTTTATTGATTTCTTTGCAGGCACTGACGCAAGCCGGAACTTTCCTGTCCGGACAGCCGTCGCAGAGACTCAAATCGATGAGCGTGGATAATTGTTTGTCTGTAACAGACGCAGATGCCTGAGGCAGTCCGACGCTCGATACGACTGCCGCCCCGGCTGTTATCTTCAAAAAAGACCGGCGATCCATTTTCAAGCCCTTTTCCTTTTTCATAAAAGCCCTCCGTTTCATCATTCTTGAAATACTATAATCAAAAAAGATTTCCGATTCATTGATTTACATCAATTTTAACAAAATCGGTGACCTCTCTGAATAAAGATGCGTCAGTGTACATCGGCCAGTCGTTATGTCCAGCGCCCTTGATGATCCACATCCGTTTCCGGTCTTCAGGAAGATGGTTATACAAGTTGACGGCGTGTTTAATTGGCAGAATTTCATCCCGTTCAGCGCCGACGACGGAAATTTTATACTTAAACGATTGCAGATTTTCGATGCTGTCGTATTTGTCCGTCAAAACCAACTTTACAGGAAGGAAAGGAAAGAGCGATTTGGCCACGGACGCGAGCGTGTCCCAGGGCGTAATCAATATGATGCCGGCGATAGGAACGGATGTTTGTTTGGCGATAGCTGCGGCAACGGCGCAACCCAGCGATTCCCCTACAAGATAAAGCGGCTCTTTGTATTGCTCAAACGCCAGACGAGTGGTTTCCAGTCCGGCAGTGACAAAAGGTTTTTCTCCTACCTTGCCGGGACGTCCACCGTATTTCGGATATTCGGCTAGGATGACTCGGAAACCAAGTTCCATAAAAGGTTTTAAATAGAATCCTCTGTCGAGCGCGGTACCGCCATTGCCGTGAAAAAGGATGATTGTTCCGTTGGGCGCAGGTGCTTCCGCAGAGGAAACCAATCCCTGATAGTCATCAGCCGTCGCCTGCCAGAGTTTCATGCTTTCATACTTGAGAATCTGTTCTGTCGGCCACTCGGCGCTGGGAAAATATAAAAATCTGTTTTGCATATTACACCCTCCTAGAAACATTGCGGCAAATAAAAAAGACAATAGCACGATTATGGAATATTTATTTTTATGATTCAGCATAGCATAAGAATGAAGCAGGAGAAAGGACAGACTGCCGCCAAAAATTGATTGTTATTTACTTTACCAGCGTTCAACTGTTGTGCATGCCCGCTTGAACGGACATAGATATGATTCATAAGCATTTCCTTTTCGTTGTCGGCAGTATAATAAACGCCGTTCCGTGTGTCAGAAGATTTTGGGCACAAGATTTGGGATGCGCGATCACAGCCTTGCCTATTCAGATTTAAAGACCCGGAACATCTTTTCGCTATTTTGGCGAGGCGCCTGCAAAACAGGCGTGTTCAACGAAATTCAGACAGACTTCTCCGGCGATCAGATACGTTTTTTCAGGAATTCCCCTATTTCGTCAATGGCATCCCTTGCTTCCGGTATGATGACAGCAAATGACTGAAACACATGCCACATGCCGTCCCATACATGGATGGTTGTGTCCACGCCGGCTTTTTTAGCGCGTTCCGCGAGACGGGTAGAGTCGCTCAGGAGTATTTCGTCCGTTCCCACATGGATGAGTATCGGCGGAAGGCCCGCGAGGTTCATGCGCACCGGTGAGAGCAGGGGCGACATGATTTTAAAATTGTCCGAAAAAAGGCCAAGGTGTTTCGGTATGTCTTTCGGATCGAACCAGGGATCGATGCCGGCCTTTGTTTGAATGGTTTCGCCTTCGTAGTTCACCGCGTCGGTGAGGGGCGAGAGGAGGAATGCAGCGCCGGGAAGGCCGGTTCCGGCATCGCGCAGTGAGATAAGGGTCATCAAAGTGAGGCAGCCGCCGGCCGAGTCTCCCCCGATCGCGATGTTCCGCGGCTGGTATCCCTGCTTGAGGAGCCACCGGTACGCGGCCAGGCAGTCATCAAGAGCGGCGGGGAATTTGTTCTCCGGAGCCAGGCGGTATTCGGGCACAAGCACCGGGAGACCGGATGCTTTCGAGATGCGTGCGACCATTTCGCGGTGCGTATTCCGAGAGCCGGCAAGAAATCCGCCGCCGTGAATGTAAAGGATCGCCTTTTTACCCTTTGGGTCAACGCCGTTCGCGCTGATCCAGTCTGCTTTCATGTTCCCTATGGAGACCTCTTCAACTTTTGTGCCCGGCGGGAGCAGCGCGAGCTTGCTGATGTTTTCCAGGCGGTTCCTGACGTTGTGAACGAAATCCTTGCTGGTAAAGGCGGGGGCAAGATACAGCTTCACAGTCAGGCGCGCCACCCGGCTGCCAAAAGACGGCTTGAATATGCGCGTCTGTGAGATAATCGCGGCGATGAAAATTATTGCGATGACCGCCAGCACGATCAGGACCTTTTTCTTTTTGCTGTTCATAATGTTTCTCCCGCGTGAAAATATTGGACTAAGAAAGTAAAAGGGGCAAACCAACGCTTGACTCATATAATCAGTCTTTCAACCGCTTTTGTCCCTTTGCATCACCTGCTTTATTCATATAACAACACTGCTCACGCTACTGAAACTATTCATTTCAAAGCGGGGGCCTATATTGGATGTGCCCCTTTGTGACCAAGGCCGCACCAATATATGAATAACACTAACTGGTAGTTACTGTTCGACAAGCCAATCCAAGGCTTCTTGTTTTGTATTTTTTAAAATCAGATTTTTACGGCCCGTGAAAAGAAGAACGCCGCTGTAAATTACTTTCTTCAGGCCTTCAACACCGATTAAAGCGGTCATTTTAATGTACGGTTCATTATGTTTAGTAAATTGCTTGAGCATCTCAGTCATTTCAGCGTTAAATTTGCCGTTGGTGACGTCGGCAATGCAGAGTATCGAGTTGGGAGGTTCTTTGGTAACCACCGGTTTTATGTTGCCTATTCTTTCTCTTAACTCTTGGGTGGTCTCGCTGGCGATTTTCATGTAAAGAATTCTTTTTCCTTTGTAATCCATCCAGTCATAACTCTTCATAATGCGACTCCTTCTTGAAAAATCTGAAAATCAAGGAAATTAAAAGACGTAACAACCCGTAATATTTAATCGTTTCTGTATTATTTTTTTCATAAATCTACTTAATGGAACATTATTCCCATTCGATTGTGCTGGGCGGTTTGGAACTGATGTCGTAAACAACGCGATTGACTCCGCGTACTTCATTAATGATGCGGTTGGATATACGCGCCAGAACATCGTGCGGCAGTTGCGCCCAGTCGGCAGTCATGGCATCGTCGCTGGTGACAGCCCGAATTGCAAGAATATTTTCGTATGTGCGCTGGTCGCCCATAATACCGACGCTTTTTATGGGTAAAAGCACCGCAAAGGATTGCCAGAGTTTGTAATAAAGTTTCTTTGCGCGGATTTCTTCCCACAGAATGGTATCCGCTTTACGCAAAACGGACAGGCGTTGCGGTGTTACTTCGCCGATAATGCGAATGGCCAATCCGGGTCCGGGAAAGGGCTGACGCCAGACGACATCATCGGCCATTCCCAGTTCTTTTCCGAGGAGACGAACTTCATCCTTGAATAAATGTTTCAGCGGTTCAACAAGTTGCAGATTCATTTTTTTCGGGAGCCCGCCGACATTGTGATGTGATTTGATGACTGCGCTGGGGCCGCCAAAGGCGGAACGGGATTCAATTAAATCGGGATACAGGGTTCCCTGTGCCAGAAATTTGACACCTTTTATTTTTCTCGCTTCCCTGTCAAAGACTTCTATAAAGGTGCGGCCGATGATCTTACGTTTTTTTTCCGGATCGGTCACGCCTTTTAACTTGCGTAAAAATATTTTACCCGCACGGGCAAATCGCAAATTGATGTGCAGATTCTTTTTAAACATCCTGATAACGCGTTCGGCTTCTCCTTCTCGCAGCACACCGTTATCCACAAAAACGCAGGTCAGTTGTTTTCCGATGGCCTTGTTGAGCAAAACCGCCGCAACGGAAGAATCAACGCCTCCGGAAAGACCCAGCATGACTTTTTCATTGCCGACCTGCTGGCGGATTTCTTCAATGGAATGGTTGATAAACGATTTCATCGACCACGATTTTTTGCATTGACAGATATCGAAAAGGAAGTTGGCGAGCATCTTTTTGCCTTCCCGTGTATGAACAACTTCCGGATGAAACTGCAGGCCGTAAAAATTACGTCGGGTATTTTCAGTTGCCGCCACCGGCGTGTTGGCGGTAGTAGCCGTGATGGCGAAACCGGCCGGTAACGAACCAATGGAATCTCCATGGCTCATCCAGCACTGTGTTTTTTTCGTCACACCCTTGAAAATACCTGTTTGTTTTTTAACCAGCAGTTCGGCAAATCCGTATTCCCGCTTCTGAGAACCGATGACCTTCCCCCCCAAGGAATCCACCATGTACTGCAGACCGTAGCAGATTCCCAGAATGGGGATGCCCAGATTGAAGATGCCCTTGTCCACGCGGGGAGCGCCCTTGCTGTAAATACTCGCCGGGCCGCCCGATAAAATTATTCCTTCAGGTTGGAGTTCTTTGATCGCGGCAATGGAAATACCGGGCGGTTCAATCTGGCAGTAAACATGATTTTCCCTCACACGCCTTGCTATCAACTGGTTATACTGTGAACCGAAATCTATAATCAGAATCAATGGACTTCTCCTCTTCTATCTATTGTTTCTTAACAAGCTTATTTCAACTAACCGTAAATATTTTGACAGTATAATATATAATATGCAGATATTGTAAAATTTCGCAACTATTCATCTACGGTAAAATTGCTTCATTATTGTATCATTCACTTGAATTTTATGGCAATGCACGGATGCATAAACTGAACAAAATCAATAAAAATGGTTGAAAAATTTAGATAATCGCAATAGAGGTAATTTAATAAATTACTCGTCAGGATCAACTATGATTTCTAAAAGAGCCTCCCGGTTCACATCTTTTATCGTCATGGATGTCATGGCCAAAGCCGAAGAGCTGGAACGAAAGGGTGAAAACGTTATCCATATGGAAGTCGGCGAACCTGATTTTCCGACGCCTAGGGCTATTACCAAAGCGGCCAATGACGCTCTGCTCCATAACAAAACGCGTTACACCCATGCGCTGGGAATTTTGGAACTCAGGCAGGCCATCTGCGATTTCTATCATAAAGAATACAGGGTTGATATCACGCCTGATCAAGTGATGGTTTCCACCGGCACGTCCCCCGCGCTGCTTTTCGCGATGCTGGCCATCTTGGATCACGGCGATGAAGTCATTATTTCCAATCCGCGTTATCCCTGTTACCAGAATTTTATACTCGCCGCCGGCGGCAAACTCAAAGAGGTGAGAACTTATCCCGAAGAAGGTTTCCAATATCGTCCGAAAGACATCAAGAACAAACTTTCCCCCCGCACGAAGGCGATTCTGATTAATTCGCCTTCCAATCCGACGGGTATTGTCATGACCGGAGAACAATTGCAGACGGTCGCGCAGTTTGACAAACAGTATATTATCTCGGACGAAATATACCATGGTCTGGTGTATAAGGATCGCGCTCATTCCATCTTGGAATTTACGGACAAGGCTTTTGTTATTAATGGTTTTTCCAAATTATACGCGATGACCGGCTGGCGCCTGGGTTATTGCATCTTTCCGAAAGAGTTTTCCCGGGTCATGCAGCGGATTCATCAGAATTTCATGATTTCCGCCAGCGGTTTTGTGCAATGGGCAGGCATTGCCGCTCTGACCAAAGCGCAAAAAGACGTGGCAAAAATGGTCAAAATTTATAATGAACGCCGTAAGTACATGCTGATGCGGTTGAAAGAAATGGGCTTTATTATTCACGTTGAGCCGACCGGCGCGTTTTATGTATTTGCCGACGCGCGACGCTTTTGCAAGGATTCCTACAAGGAAGCTTTCCGTATCACAGAGGAAGTGAAGGTCGGTGTGACCCCCGGCATTGATTTCGGCAGCGGTGGGGAAGGGTTTCTGCGTTTTTCCTACGCCAACTCCCTCGAAAACATCAAGGAAGGATTGGATCGTCTGGAGCGCTATCTCCTTAAATATTATTAGCTTATTCAGCTTTGCGTAAATGACAGGTTTATTTTATTCCGCTCATGCAAATTACGCGGGTAAAAGACCTTTTCATCAACATATTCCCTTTTATGAATAGATAAAGATAATCCTTGCTATTTATGAATAATACCTGTACAAGCTGCACCAGTGATCGCGATAGTTATTGACCTCCCTTCCTTTCTATTTCAGAAATTTCGGCAGGAAAATCCGGCTAATCGTAACCGAATCCAACTTTAGCGCCAGGTTTGCGGCCTGTTTGGGGCTTGCCATCATGGTACACGGCGGTGTGTTCTCAGCCACCGCAATGAATAGAACCGGGTTCAAATGTCACAAATACTGAAAAAAGAAGGAAAAGAAAAAAATGAGTTTTGAGAAGTTTGAGTTAAATGAGAAAATATTAACCGGCGTGCAGGCGTGCGGCTACAAAGTGCCGACACCCATCCAGTTACAATCCATCCCGCCGATTATGGCAGGCCGCGATGTTATGGGGCTTGCCCAGACCGGAACGGGAAAAACAGCGGCTTTTGTGCTGCCGATTTTGCAGCGGCTGATGCAGGGGCCACGCGGTCATATCCGCGCGCTGATTGTTGCGCCGACACGCGAATTAAGCGAGCAAACCCATACCGCCATCATGCAACTGGGACGAAAAACGCAATTACGCAGCGTGTCCATTTACGGTGGCGTGAATATCAATGGCCAGATCAACAAACTGCAAAACCATGTGGAAATCATTTCCGCCTGTCCCGGCCGTCTGCTGGATCACATCCATCGCGGCACGGTGGATTTATCACGGGTAGAAGTTCTTGTCCTGGATGAAGCCGATCACATGTTTGATATGGGCTTTCTGCCGGATGTTCGAAAAATCGTGCAACATCTTCCCGCCAAGCGTCAGACCCTGCTGTTTTCCGCGACGATGCCGGAGGATATCCGGTCGCTTGCCAATGATCTGCTGATCAATCCGGTCAACATTAAAATCGGCCACACAGCGCCGGTGGAAACCGTTACGCACAAATTTTATCCGGTGCAAATGAGCTCCAAAACCGACTTGCTGAAAGATATTCTGACTAAGACAGAGATGGAATCCGTTCTCGTGTTTACGCGGACGAAATCGCGCGCTAAGAGCGTGGCTCTGCAACTGGATAGATCGGGATACAAAGTTACTTCGCTGCATGGCAACCTGACACAACAGAAACGTCAGCACGCCCTAGACGGCTTCCGTGACGGCCGTTATGAAATCATGGTGGCTACCGATATCGCTGCCCGCGGCATTGACGTAACCAGCATCTCCCATGTTATCAATTATGACATGCCCTCCACGACAGATGCCTACACGCATCGCATCGGCCGAACGGGACGCGCCGCCAAAACCGGCGATGCCTTCACTTTTGTGACGGGAGAAGACCGAGGGCTTGCCCAATCTCTGGAAAGAGTCCTTGGCGAAAAACTTCAATATCAAAGAGTTGACGGCTTAACCGTGAGCCTGCCTGTTGATGACAGAACTCCCGCGCGTCTCAATGGCAGAGGAGGGGACAGGAGGCCGAATAATGGGCGGAAGAAGTTTTCTCCCAAAGCAAAAATGAACAGCAGGCCCAAACAGCGCTCTTTCGATTCTTCCAACCGTAGTCAGTGGGCACATTAATTCAAAGGATTAATTCCGCTCACGGAGCCGTAAACATCAAAATAACGGGAATTTGCGCCCCAGTTCATGAAACGGGTGTAGCCGGCTTTTTCCAGGCGCTTGATGACTATCTGCGCCCGGCCGCCCGTTTCGCAAGTCAGAATGAGATACTGAGTCTTCGGCAGTTCGCCGAGGCGTTCCATAATCTCGCTCGACGGGAAATTTTTCGCTGTGGGGATATGGGCCTTTTGAAAGGCATCCGCAGGGCGGACATCGATAATCCAGATCTCCGCATTCGGTTTGTCCACAAGGTCTTTCAAGCGGGCCGGATCAAGGTACTGCTTTAAACTTTTCCCCTCGGTGCCCACATACCCTTCATAGCAACCGGCGATACAGGTCACAGCCATCAGCAGGCAGATGGCCCAAAAATACTTTTGCTTTTTCATTTTGTCGTTTCTCCTGGTATCATGAATGGATTGTTCATGTGCGCGTTTCCTTCTTTTTGCGATTACACAAGTGCTTTGTGCTGTGTCAAGGTGGATTCGTTAACAGGTGAATTCGTTAATAGAGAGCAATTGAAAAATTTATAAGGAAGACATACACGGCACGGGTGCGTTAAGATGGCCCTTCATGCCGTCCATCAGTGCCATGACCGCCAACTCTTTTGCCTTGGCCTCCACATCAACCGTCATCTTCCGTCCCGACCAGCATGCCGGGAAATCAGCTTGATCGATATAGGCGGCATGTGATTTCGGATTGCCTCCCTGCCAACCGCTGCGGGGCGAAGAGATATGACCGTAAAGTTCCTTCCCGACATTCTTCCAGATATCTTCCGCCAGCGTTGTCACTTGTTCAACGGACAGGTCATCCGGATTGCAGCGGTGATGGTGAACATCATAGACAAACGGAATCGAAAAACGTTCGCAGAAGGGTAACAGATCCCTTGGGGTATAGCTGGCATCATCATTTTCAAGCGTCAGCCTTTTTCTGACGGCCGCCGACAGATGGGGCAGCACATCTTTCAAGCGTTGCAGCGTTTGGGATTTATCCCCGTACGCGCCGCCGGCATGAATGTTGATCACGTCCGCCCCCACGGCATCGGCCAGCATCCCTTGATATTCGAGTTCACGAATGGAATTTTCGACGACCTGCGCATGGGGCGACGAAAGGACGACAAACTGGTCGGGGTGGAAACTCAGACGGATATCATGTTTGCGGGCAAAGATCCTGCTATCCTCGAGCTTTTGCCGAATATTATTTCCTTGAGGGAGATCCTCCAGCCGATACCCCACAACCGGATGCGTCATGCGCGGGAAAAGCGGCGACATGATCCGGAAAGCCCCGATTCCCAGACGATCGACCGTTTGAAGCGCCAGATACAGGTTACTTGCGTTGTGAAAACAGATTTCCGAGAGTTTCTCCAGTTGCCGATCCCGCACAAGTGCAAGCAGGCTTTTCGCAGTTGCAGTGCGAAACGAAACAGGTTCTTTTTTAAACAGGCAGCACAAGCCAAAGCGCATCAGGCATCTCCTCGTAGGTGGGTATTGCCGTCATGATCAGCTCGAATGAGATGTTTCCCCTGGAAACAGCCTAATGTCGTATCGAAAAATCAAGACTTATAAGCGGCCGGCGCTGAATGTATCGCAGGAGTTAAAATTGCCTTCTTCCCATCCGCGTTTAAACCAACTGACGCGCTGCGCCGAACTGCCGTGCGTAAATCCATCCGGGACAACATAGCCCTGGGTCTGTTTCTGGATACGGTCATCCCCTACCGAGCTGGCGGCGTTCAAGGCTTCATCGATATCGCCTTCCTCTAAAACATGCCTGTTCTTTTCGGTATGATGAGCCCAGATGCCCGCGAGACAATCCGCCTGTAATTCCAGCATAACATTTAATTTGTTTTTTTCAGACGTGCTCATCCTCGTTTGGAGCTCATGCACCTTCGGGATGATGCCCAACTGATTCTGCACATGATGCCCGACTTCGTGGGCGATGACATAGCCCTGGGCGAAATCTCCGGATGCGCCGAAACGAGACCCCAGTTCTTCAAAGAAAGTCAGATCAAGATAGACCTTGCTGTCACCGGGACAGTAAAAAGGCCCGGTTGCCGAGCCGGCCATTCCACACGCGGATTCGACGGCGCCGGAAAACAGCACCAGCTTCGGTTCTTGATACGTTTTGCCGGATTTCTGAAAAATGTCGTTCCAGACGTCTTCCGTTTGAGCCAGGATCACCTTAACAAAATCACGCTTGTCATCCTGAACCGGCGAATTAATGTCCTGCTCCTGTGATACGGAAGGTGTTTGGGTGTTCTGTCCGACAACCTGCAGTAAGGCTGACGGATCAACGCCCATAAACATGCTGATGACGACGATGGCCACCAGACCGAGACCGCCAATCCCGCCGACTTTTGCGCCGCGGGAAATCGACATTCCTCTGCGGTCTTCAACATTGTCACTTTGTCTTTCTCCTCTCCAACGCATAATGACTCTCCTTTCATCCCGGTGACCGTAAATTATTTGAGCTAAAGCGGTTACGCTTGAATAAGTTTTTTATTTTGTAAGTATAGAAACAATACTGCTGACTGTCAAGACAATTCCAGGTTTGACACGGGAACAATCTTCAAAGTAAGTGTTTGTTATTACTTGATTATGATCAGATTTTTTCACTTGATGGCTTTAGGAAGTCAGCGACTTGTTGACAAGTGTGCGTTGTTGGGATTTAATATTGTCAAATTCCATAGTGCGGAAATGTTTAAGTGAAAGGTATGCAATACAAAATTCTGGGGATTTCCGGTTCACCGGTAAAAAATGGAAATGTTGAAACGCTCCTGAACAGGGCACTGGAGAACCTGGCTGTAAAAAATGTGGAATATGACATTGTCCATCTTTCCTCTTTGGATATTAACGACTGCCTTCACTGTAATTTCTGTCTGAAGAAACAAAAGCCGGGCAAATATTGTTCGATGAAAGATGACGCTCAGAACATTTTTGAAAAAGCTGAATCAGCGGATATTATCGTCCTGGCCAGCCCCGTGTATTTTATGCGCAGTTCCGCGCGAATGCTGGCGCTGATTGACAGATTCCGGGTATTTGTTTTCGGCAATCTGACCGCGGGACGCATGAAAAACAAGGTTGGTGTGAGTATGGCGGCCGCATGGCTCAGAAACGGTGGAATCGAAACAACCCATCTGACACATATCCTGGCCTTTCTGACTTTAGAGATGATTCCAGCGAGCAGCCATCAGGGAATCAGTCCTCTGGGCGCGTCGATTTTAACAAGCACCGGCAGTCCGAAAAACGTCCAATCTGTCTCTTCATCGGGAATGGAAAATGACGGACAGGGTTTGCTTTCTGCGCAGATGATTCTGCAAAGAGCTTTGGATCTGGTAAAATTAACCGGAAAATGATCTGATCTCATCAATATTCAAAGAGGTTTTTATGCCTGTTTATTTACAAGTAATTCTGCTTGCCGCCACCTTTATGGCCATTGTAATCCTTTTTCTCTACATGGGCGGTCTGGCTGTCCGGCGGACGTGCTTGAAAATCATTGCCGAAATGGAAGAAGCCAGAGCTTTCAAAGAATCCAGGGCTGTGGAAATTCAGGATGAACGGAAAAACTTCTTCCGTGTGGGGGTCAAGAACCTTCGTCCCAAAGCGCTTCATTTGCTCATTGCCGACGGCCTGGTCATAAGGACCGGCAATGGGAAATATTATCTGGATAAGGAAAAACTCGCTCAAGCGAAAGCCCATTTAGGAAGCTGAAAATGAGTAAAAAATTTGTCGTCTCTCCTCTTCATTTCATCTATCCACCCTTTCCGTATCGGCAACCTCTGAAATATTTATATTGATTGTTGCGAACCTTTAAAGTAAAATTTTGAAAAATCAAAAAAGGATCAACAGATGAATTTAGGGAAGCTGGCGGAATGGGTAAAAAAAACAGTTTTTGTGTTCTGCTTCTGCGTTTCGTTGGTCCATATAGCGTTTTCGGCAGAATTTCAAAAATGCCGGGATGAGAACGGAAATATCTTTCTGACCAATAATCCTCCGCCCGGCATAACATGTGAATCTACGGGAATAGAAAACATCAAATCCAGACCTGATGAACAGGAGCAGGCATTAAAAGAATCAAGTGATGGAGCGCGGCAACGTGAGATCCAGCAGGAGAAACCTTCCGCTACCGAAGAAAAGCTCAAGCAACGGATACAAGCCTGCGTTTCTTGCTGTTCCGGCAAAAAGCAGATTTTTTTAAATATGAATCTAGATTCAAGATTGGGTGAGGCCTTATTGGAAGAATGCGCTGCCACGTGTCAATCCGAAGGAAAAACGTCTTCGGAATGGCGCGATTGCTGGTCTCAATCCGATAAGTAACAAAATATTATTGACTGAAATCAATTGGAATAAAATCAAATGAAGTCCATTTACCTGCTGTGTGCCGATGGAATTGTCATCGACAGAAGAACCAATAATGTTTCTTTATTTAATGTTGTTGAGGAAATAAATTCCGTCGGATTTCCTCTGTTAATCAATAAATTGTATGCCATATGCCTAATGAATCGCGAAGTTCATGATGAGGATATGACCGACGCCCATTTTGAATTCAAACTGGACAATAAAGTTCTCCTGAAAGCAAATACAAGCATTAATTTTCAGCAAAAACAAAGGACGCGGGTCGTTCTGGAAGTATCAGGTCTTGTTATTCCGGTGCCGGGTACATTGAAAGTCAGTCTTCTACGGGATGGTGAAGTCATTGCCTGCAATGAAATTGAAATTCATAAAATAGATAAAACATCAACCGTTTCCAAGACCATTAATTAAATATGATTTCCGATAGGAAGTTTCGTTCTTCCTTTGAGGGAATGAATTCTTCTTCAAGGTTGCAAGAAAGGGGCATTTACGATGAAAAGGATGTTGTTTGTTTTTTGTTTGTTTTTATCGCTGGTCACTGCAGCAATGTCAGCAGAACTCTACAGGTGTGTGGACAAGGACGGAAACACTTTCATCACCGATAATCCTCCGCAAGATGTAAAATGCCAGTCCAGTGAAGGAATGGACGACGATGAAGGTCAGCAGCAAAAAAGTGGTGAAGATCAGCCGACGGGGTCTGGTAACCTGGACAAAGCCCAAAAAGGAGAGGTCAAAAGATTAATATCAATACCCCGCACAAGTTACTGACGGTTTGTGGCGTCCGGTTAGACTTATCGAGGATGATTTTTTTCCGCAATAGTATGAAAAATTGCATTCGAAGGATTACTCAGAGAGAACAAAATATTCTATCATCTTACATTCATTGTACCCAAGATTAACGAATTCGCACCCCACTGATTTTTCATTAGCTCTGACTACCTGGACCAGCACTTCAATCCACTGCTCGCCCATTCTGACTTTGAGGGGGTACGTACCGCCAACATAAAGATTCAATCCCTCTCCTTCAAAATAAGCGCCTGTTTCAGAAATGTTTTTTATTTCAACGGTGATATTGTTTTTTAATAATAAAATGCCGGACAGAGAACAGTCTTTCCGTTGTTTGCCCCGGGTATTAAATACTATTTGATGCCTGGCACCGCATCGGCACGTGATGTTCAGAACCCGGTGCTGCGATTCCTGACTGGGAGTAGAATGGCTTTTGCCGCCACATTCCGGGCAAATAATGACACCCCAACCCAGTGGGCTGATGGCTACTTCTTGAATCATATCGTGACCCGCCATGATTATTTTTTATCACAAATTAAGATAAAGTTCAGCTATTTTGCGTTTATTTTTCCACAAGGGGTTTGACAAGCCGGTTTTATCTTTTTTTTCTTGTACCGCTTAAGCACTGTCTTGAGCGGGAGGACTTTTTATCACGGCTACATCGGTGATGTAGTTTCATCATAAGAAGAATCGAAGAAATCTAAAAAAATGGCCAGTGTTTCTTCCCAGGCTTTTTGCTCTGCTTCATGGAAATAAGCCATCATTTCAACTTCGCGTTCTTCCAGAAACGATTGAAGCTGAGCGGTTGCTTCCAGTTCCGAATAAGTCAGCGGCGCTTTATTCTGAAGAGCCTCCCGTATCATTTCTATCCGTTCCTGCTTTTTACGTTCTTCTGCCATTTCGATCATCATTCATATCCTTTCATTGCTGGATTGTTTTTATGTGACGTAGCGTCAACAATGTCGCTGCCAGCGAAGGGACAACCAGAAGCGCAATGCTTGCATACATGAAATTTTGTATCAAAAGAAAATTCGCAAAGTAAAGCATGATCATCAGCAGCGCGGAAATCAAACTGCTGATGATCAGCAGTTTCCCGAAGTAGGCATTGGCCTCGTACCAGACAGAATCATTTTTCAGCGTTGCTTTAATACGAAAACCGTAAATCACATTCCTGGGCACTTTGCGCAGAAAAAGCGGCACGGCAATCACTGCAAAAATAAAATCGCAAATCAGAATCGTTATCAAAGCTTTAAGCATCATGAGTCATTCCCTGCGCCGGACTGCAATCCATTATGAAAACCGCTTTATTTTTTAAAACACATCAGCTAAATTATCAAGCGGCAAAAAGATGGCGTCAGCTTATCCTGCAACAACGATGATTTTCATGAGGTGCTTTTTGGAAGAAAAAAAGAATGTATCGCGCCAATCCTTTTCGTATTTAAATCGTTTTCGCGGAATATTGCACTGGCTTCCAATCATGCGGACACTGAAAGATTACAAAAGAGAGTGGTTCATTCACGATGTGATTGCCGGGCTGGTGCTGACGGCTATACTGGTTCCGGTCGGCATGGCTTATGCTTCCGTTTCCGGTTTGCCCGCCATTTATGGTCTTTACGCCACGATTATTCCACTGATTGCCTATGCCATTTTCGGACCCAGCCGAATTATGATTCTGGGGCCGGACTCGGCACTGGCCGGGCTGATCGCGGCGGCGATTATACCGCTGGCGGCGGGCAATGGCGACAAAGCCATCGTTCTGGCCGGAATGCTGGCCGTTCTCACGGGCGCTTTGTGCATTGTGGCCGGTCTGGTTCAGTTCGGTTTTATCACCGACCTTCTTTCCAAGCCTGTTCGCATCGGTTATCTCAACGGCATCGCGCTTACGGTTTTAATCGGCCAGTTACCCAAAGTTTTCGGTTTTCCCGCCAGCGGCAACAACTTTTTGCAGGAAACAAACGGCCTGATTCAGGGCATCGTCAACGGGCAAATCAACTGGATATCGTTTGCGATTGGCTTTTCCTGCCTGATGTTGATTTTGGGCTGCCGGAAATGGGCGTCCCGGATTCCCGGTGTGCTGATCGCGGTTGCCGGCGCGACGATGATCGCTTCTTTGCTGGATCTCTCAACAACAGCGGGTATTGCCGTAGTCGGACCATTGCCGGAGGGATTGCCCCGGTTTCAAATCCCCGCGGTTTCTTTTCACGAACTGGGGACATTATTCACCGCCGCCGTGGCCATCGCGCTGGTTGCCTTTGCCGATATGAGCACGCTCTCCCGCACCTTTGCCCTGCGCGCCGGACAGGAAGTGGACAGCAATCAGGAAATTATCGCGCTGGGCACCGCCAACATGGCCACTGGTTTTTTTCAGGGATTTCCCGTCACCAGCAGCGCTTCACGCACGCCGGTGGCCGAATCGGCGGGAGCCAAAACGCAAATCACCGGCCTGGTCGGAGCGCTTTGCATCGCGCTGCTCCTTATCTTTTCGCCGAATCTGCTGAAGAACCTGCCCCAGGCCGTGCTGGGCGCCGTCGTCATCTGCGCCTGCATCAGTTTGGTCGAAGTTCGCGCCCTCGTTCGTTTATATAAACTGCGGCGGGAAGAATTTGTTTTTTCCATCGTCTGTTTTCTGGGCGTAATTTCACTGGGCGTCATCAAGGGAATCTTTATCGCCATCGGTCTGGCCCTGCTGGCTTTTATCTGGCGGGCCTGGCATCCTTACGACGCCGTGCTCGGTCACGTGGAGGGACTGAACAGTTATCACGACATTTCCCGTCATCCCGAAGCCAGACAGATTCCCGGATTGGTCCTTTTTCGCTGGGACGCGCCGCTGTTTTTTGCCAACGCGGAAGCTTTTCGGGAAAATATACTGCACGCCATCGCCAAAGCCCCGACACCGACCCGATGGGTAGTCGTCACGGCTGAACCGATTACCGACGTGGACACAACAGCCGCCGACATTCTGGCGGAACTGGACAATCAACTGCACGAGGCGGGAATGGATTTGTTTTTTGCTGAAATGAAAGGCCCGGTAAAGGATATGCTCAAGCGCTATGGCCTGTTCAACAGGCTGGGCGTGGACAATTTCTTCCCGACCATCGAACAAGCCGTGGAGCGTTATCTGGCTGTGCATAAGATTGAATGGCCGGATTCAAAATAAACAGGGTAATTTTTACTTGAGGTGTTTTTGGGCGGCCTGGCTGAATTTTCCGCCCTTGATGATATTTAATTCTCCCGGTTCAGCGGAAATCAGCCAGTTCTCCAGATCGAATTGAACACTGTTGATCCGGGGCAGTCTCATCAATTCCGACACCAGGGTTTGAATGGAGGCAACTGTAAATTCTCCTTTGGGATCTTTCACAAGAGTGCCGTATATGTATATGGTTCGATGTGCGCAACTGTATGAAACTTTTGTCATATCAGCGTTGTGACTTACAAAGATCTGCCTGACTTTTCTGTTAATCTCGTACCGGGACGGTCCTTCCAGCATAGTCACCTTAATGTCCAAGGATTGTTAAAAGCTATTTATCATTATATAGGCATAAAATACAGCTTTTTCAAACAGGTGCACGGAACATTTATATTTCATCAACGTTGTTGGTTAATTTAATTTTTCTTTTTTCCGGGTCGGGATGCTGACGATAAAAAATGGCTATGTTGCCGATGAGTCCAATGAGCTCGCTCTTCGTTGCAGCGGCAATCTCCGCCGAGATTTCTTTCTTCGCTTCCTTGAATTCACCAAACTTCACCTTGATGAGTTCGTGATCATTCAGCGCATGACCTACGGAACGGATGAGTTGTTGGGTAACGCCTTTGGCACCGATCATCACCAGCGGTTTCAGATGATGTGCCAGCGAGCGCAGATATTTTCTCTGTGAGCCTCTCAGTTTGTCCATCAGATGTCCTTTTTTATAGGTGCTCTCTACCATAAATAATCCAAACAATAAACCTTAAATAAAGGTTTTTTTAGTCTTTACAAAATGCGTTTATCCTGATTAAAGAATGTAAACTTTATCCGGGAGGTTTTTCGTGAGTAAAACAAACTTGCCTCAATATGATTACGATACGATCATCATCGGCGGCGGACCGGCCGGTTATACCGCGGGCATTTACGCCGCCCGCAGCGGCATGAAAACGCTGCTGATCGAAGGCGCGGCTACGGTCAGCCAGATAACCATTACCGACTTGATTGAAAATTATCCGGGCATTCCCGACGGGATTAACGGTTTCGATCTGATGCAGCTTTTCAAAAAACAAGCTCTCCATTTCGGTCTGGAAATGGTTACCGGCGATGTTCAGTCCATAACACAAAATTCCACGGATCCCATCATCTGGGACGTTATTTTAACGGATAAATTATACCGGACATTAAGTGTCATTGCTGCCACCGGCGCGCAGTGGAATAAACTGGGCGTGCCCGGAGAAGAGGAATTTGCCGGGAAGGGGGTGTCGTATTGCGCCACCTGTGACGGTCCTTTTTATCGCGACAGGGATGTCGTGGTAGTGGGGGGGGGTGACACAGCGATACAGGAAGCGCTTTTTCTGACACATTTTGCCAGAAAAGTCACCGTCATTCACCGTCGTGACCGATTGCGCGCCGCGGCCATTCTACAGAAAAGAGCCTTCGCGGAAAAGAAAATAGAATTTGCCTGGCAGTCAACGCTTGCCGGAATTACCGGGAAAGATTTTGTCACCGGAGTCAAGGTGGCCGATGTTCCGTCGGGCGTGATTAGAGACATTGAAGCGGAAGGTGTTTTCATCTTCGTCGGACTGACTCCCAATACGGCTGTTTTTCGTGACGTTTTAAGCCTGGACAAGGGCGGTTATATCATTACGGATGATAACATGAAAACGTCCGCCGCCGGTGTCTTTGCCGCCGGAGACTGTCGCGCCAAGCCCTTCCGGCAGGTGGTTACAGCCGCGGGCGACGGCGCCAACGCCATCCACAGCGCTGAGTTATACGTTGACGCACTGAAAGGTCGGACATACTAATTTTAAAGTAGAGAAAAATAAATCATGGAGTCTTTCATCAACACCTGGCAATACCTTCCCTTTCATATTGATCCCGCTCTGTTCAGTATCGGCTCTTTCCAGCTTCGCTATTACAGTTTGATGTACATTGTTGCATTCGTTGTCGTTTATGCTGTCAGCATGTACAGGATCAAAACCGAGCAATACCCATACACATCGGAAATTCTTCAGGATTATCTGGTCTGGGCCATGCTCGGTGTAATCCTGGGGGCGCGGCTGGGGGAGGTGTTCATTTATAATTCTACATATTTCCTGCATCATCCGCTGGAGATATTTCTGCCCTTCAGTTTTTCGAATGGAATAAAATTCACAGGACTCAGTGGCATGTCTTATCACGGCGGGGTCATTGGTGTCATCATCGTGTCGGTTTGGTATTTGCGAAAAAAGAAAATCGATTTCTGGAATTTTGCCGATTTGATTGCGCCTTCAATAGCTTTGGGCTACACGTTCGGGCGCATTGGTAATTTTACCAACGGAGAACTCTGGGGTAGAGTCACAACCATGCCCTGGGGCATGTATTTCCCTCTGGATCAGACACAGAGTCTGCGCCATCCTTCACAGCTTTATGAAGCTTTTTTCGAAGGAATTTTCCTGTTTGCCGTTCTATGGCTGATGAGAAAAAAGAATTATGGCGATGGATTCCTGCTGGGACTCTACATTTTCGGTTATGGGCTTGCCCGTTTCCTGTGTGAGTTTTTCCGTGAACCGGATTTTATGGTCGGCCCCATCAGCATCGGCCAGGTGCTCTGCGCTTTGATGATGGCCGTCGGACTGATGATCTTTTTCTGGCGCAAGAACGCCTCAGCTTCAATAAGATAGAAAAGGTTTTTTAATGACCCTGTGGTGGATAATTTTCGGTGTTTTTATCTTTGCCATGCTGGCGCTGGATCTGGGCGTTTTCAACCGCAAGGCTCACGTCGTCAAAATGAAGGAAGCGCTTCTGTGGGTTACCTTTTGGGTATCCCTTGCTGTTGCGTTCGGTGTGGGCGTTTATTATTTTTACGGTCATTCCAAGGCGCTGGAGTTTTTTACCGCTTATATTATTGAATACTCCCTGAGCATCGATAATCTTTTTGTTTTCCTGCTGATCTTCCGGTTTTTCAACGTGCCGCCCGCCTATGAACACAAGGCGCTTTTCTGGGGTATCCTGCTGGCGCTGATTACACGCGGTGTGTTTATTTTCGCAGGGGTAGCGCTCATCAATAAATTTCACTGGATCATGTACATTTTTGGCGTTTTTCTCATTTACACCGGCATCAAACTTGCGCTAAACAAAGAAACGGAAGTCCATCCCGATAAAAACATCGCGATAAAAATGCTGCGGTATCTCATCCCGGTAACCCGGGAATTTCAGGAAGCCAAATTTTTCATCATCAAAAACGGAAAGCGTTTCGCCACGCCGATGCTGGCCGTTTTGCTGGCGCTGGAAACCACCGATATCCTCTTTGCGGTTGATTCCATCCCGGCGGTTCTGGCGATTTCCAGAGATCCTTTTATCGTTTACACCTCCAACGTCTTTGCCATCCTGGGACTGCGTTCGCTTTTTTTCGCGATTTCCGGCCTGATGAAACTCTTTCATCTCCTGCACTATGGCCTTTCGGCCATCCTGAGTTTTGTCGGCGTCAAGATGCTCATCGCGGATTTTTACCATATACCGGTTGGAATCTCTCTGACGGTCATATCGTCCATCCTCGTCATATCCGTTGTCGCGTCCATCATCTGGCCGGATACAAAATATGAAGACATTCCGAACATCACCATGAAGGATTAACGCCATGCAAAACGGATTTTTGACGCCTTCTCAGATTCAGTTGAAAAAATGGGCCAGACTGGACGACCCGAAATTTCGCCGTGAAGAAGGGGTGTTTCTGGCCGAAGGCGTCAAGGTCGTCGAAGAACTGCTGAGAAGCGACTGGCAAATTAAAGCATTGCTGGTTATGCCGGAAAAAATAAAATTCTGGCAAAAGCTTGATCTTCCCCGGGAGGGAGAAATTCCCGCCTATCAGTTGAAGCGAACACAGTGGGAAAAAATCGGACAGGATCGCGAGCCGGAAGGCATCATGGCATTGGTTGAGATGAGGACCGCACCGAAGTTTTCGTCATGGCTGACAAAACATTCCGGTCATGTGCTGATCCTGCATGAAATCAACAATCCGCTCAACCTCGGGGCCCTCGCCCGCAGCGCGCATTGGTTTGGATTTAAAAGTGTCCTGTTGAGCACCAACTCCGTGGACTTCACCCATCCGAAAGCCATCCGCGCCTCGATGGGCAGCCTTTTTCATTTGACGATGATTCCGGAAATGGATTTAATAGATGCGTTGCCGGAAATCAGGAAACATTTTTTTGTTATCGGCTCCGACGTTCATGAAGGAACAGCGCCGCATCCGGTTCAGAAAAATGCCGCGCTGATTTTAGGCAATGAAAGTCACGGTCTGCCGGGAACGATTATGAAAATGACCGATGAAAAATGGAGCATCCCCGGCAACGGTAGAGCAGATTCGCTGAGTTTGCCGCAGGCGGCGGCGATTATGATGTATGAATGCGTGAGATCATGAACTCCTTTATCCAAATATCCACAACCACCGAAACCAAAGAACAGGCGCAGAAAATCGCCAAACATCTGGTCGGGCAAAAACTGGCCGCCTGCGTGCAGATTTCCGGCCTGATAGAGAGCACATACCGCTGGAAGGGGAAAATAGAAACTTCAGGCGAATGGCTCTGCATCATTAAGACCCAGACACCTTTATTCAAAAAAGTTGAAGCCGCCATTAAAAAACTGCACCCCTACGAAACTCCGGAAATCATCGCCACGCCGATCGTCAAAGGCAGCAGGGAATATTTGAACTGGCTGAATGAATCACTCACAAATAACAAATCCTAAAGCCCCGCTTGACACTCTTTTATTTTAATGTATATGTCCATTCGCCTTTAAGACAGGGAATGTTTGTGAATTACATAAAGGCACGAGTGAGTATGAAACGGTTTTTAAAAAATTTATCCTTACAATTATTCATTTTCTTCATTTCTTTTTTTTTCACAGTTCATGTGTCCTGGGCGACACCGGATGATTCTTCTTCATTAGGTCATGACCAGTCTTCTGTCAGCAACACGCAAGCATCAACCGAAAAAGACGGTTCAGTGAAACCGGAACAAACGGATCCTGCACAGACTAAGGCCGGGCGAGAGATTTCTGTTGTACCGGAGCAAAAGAATCCGGCCGAGAGAAAAGATTTTTTTACACGCGGTCAGAAAACATTACTGTTGAATGCGGGTTCATGGGCGTTTATTTTAATTTATGGCCTTGCGGAATGGGACTACAGTGAATCCGGTTTTCATTTTGAAAACGAACACTGGTTCGGCAGAAAAACGGAATACGGCGGACTGGACAAACTAAGCCATGCTTGGTCGTCCTACGCGATGAGTCACTTTTTTCCTATGTGTATCGCAAGTGGGAGTATACGGATAAGGAAGCCAATCTTTATGGCGCGCTATCCAGTCTCGGTGTCAACACATTTATGGAGATAGCCGACGGTTTCAGTCCTTCACAAGGATTTTCTTATGAGGATATGGTGATGAACATTGTGGGGTGCGGACTGGGTTATGTTCTGGGAGCGTATCCGGATCTGGCCAGAAAAGTTGATTTTAGAATGGAAATCACGCCAAAGTTTGATGCTGAAGATTTAAAGATCGGAACGAACTACGAAAGGCAGACTTATTTGCTGGTGGCCAAGGCGGATGGTTTCGATTTTATCGAAAATCCGTATTTAAAGTATCTGGAGTTTCATCTGGGCTACAATGCGCATGATTACAAAGGTTATGACGAAGACGGTCCGGATCACCGGCATCGTCATATCTATGCCGGTCTGGGATTTAACGTCAGCAAGCTTCTGCAGAAATACGCGAAGACCAAAGTTCTCGACTATATTCAAATACCCTACACGTCCGTCCGGTACGGTTTTTCTCCGGATTAAACAGAAAATATTCTGCGGCTGTTGACCGATGCCGGCTGTCTTGTGCGGCTCTGTTTTTTTATCATAAGGTCGCGTGCTTTTTCACCCAGGTAACATATTTATCCATCCAGTTCTGCAGGAATTGTTTGCTGTCGGCACCGATATTGCCAGCCTCATCAAACAGTCCATCCTTTGCCTGAAGAAATACTTCCGGCTGCCCCATGGTCGGCATATCCAGAAAAGCAAGAACATTGCGCAAATGCTGCTGCGACATGGCTGTACCGATAACGCCGATGGAAATACCGATCACACCGGCCGGTTTGCCTGCCCAGACGTTCTGTCCATAAGGACGGGAGGCGTGGTCGATGGCGTTTTTGAGAACGCCAGGGATTGAACGGTTGTATTCAGCCGTGATAAACAAAACACCGTGGGCATTCTTGATTTCGTTTTTCAGCCGTTTTACGGATTCAGCCTGATGGGCATCATCATCCTGATTGTATAAAGGCAAATCACTGATTCGCACCTGCTGGAAAGAGAATTCCGGCGGTGCCAGCTTCACAATAGCATTAGCCAGTTTGCGATTGAATGAATCTTTACGGAGACTTCCGACGACAACAGCAATCTGATAATGACTCATGACATCCTCCCTGCTTCTGAAGATATAAGTTATTGTTTATGTTTTATAATTTCCTTAAATTCATCTTACAATATTTTTTATGCAAATGACATCTAAAATATCTTTCAAGAAAAGTTTAAAAATATTTTTAAATATGTTAGTACCCTGATCATGCTGATTCTATTCTAAAGGAGACATCATGTCTGACAAAAACGAGTTGGAAAAAAAATGCGTTGATACCATCCGCTTTCTGGCGGCCGACGCGATTGAAAAAGCCAAATCCGGACATCCCGGCATGCCGCTGGGCGCAGCCGCCGCCGCTTTTACGCTTTGGACCAGGCACCTGAAACATAACCCGAAAAATCCACAATGGCCAGACCGCGACCGCTTTGTTCTTTCCTCCGGTCACGCCTCGATGCTTTTATATGCGCTGTTGCATCTCACCGGTTACGATTTAACGCTGGACGATATAAAGAGTTTCCGTCAGTGGGGCAGCCGCACGCCCGGGCATCCCGAATACAAGCACACGCCCGGTGTGGAAGTTACCACGGGACCCTTGGGGCAGGGATTGGCCAATGCCGTGGGCATGGCGATTGCCGAGGCGCATCTCGCGGCGCGTTTTAACAGGGGAGACGAAAAAATAGTTGATCATTTCACATATGTCATGGCCGGCGACGGAGATATGATGGAAGGTGTTGTTGCGGAAGCCTGCTCGCTGGCGGGACATCTTCGCCTGGGAAAACTGATTGTTCTTTATGATGATAACCGGGTGACACTGGCCGGATCAGCGGCCCTTTCCTCTACGGAAAACATTGAACAGCGTTTCAAGGCTTACGGCTGGCAGGTGCAGAAAGTTGCTGACGGCAACGACGTTACTGCCATCGACCGTGCCATCAAAAAAGCCAAACGTGAGATTGAGAAGCCATCGCTGATCTGCATTTCATCGACCATCGGTTACGGCGCGCCCGGAAAGCAGGGGAGTTGTGACGCCCACGGTTCGCCGCTGGGAGCCGATGAATTGCAAAAAACCAAAGAGGCGCTCTGCTGGCTCGGGGATTCGCCTTTTTATGTTGCTGAAGATGTTTACAAGCATTTCCGCAAGGCCGTTACCCGCGGTAAGAAATCGGAAAAGCAGTGGCAGGAATCTTTTCATAACTACCGGCAAAAAGATTCCGTCCTGGCTTCGGAATTTGAGCGACTGATCAAGGGCGATTTGCCTGATGATTGGGAATCGGCGTTCAATGAATTCCCGAACGGTTCAAAAGATGTTGCCACGCGCAAGGCCGGTGAAATCGTCATGCAGTCCATGGCTGCAAGGATTCCCGAACTGATGGGCGGTTCTGCTGACCTTAATCCGTCCTGTTTTACCTGGCTGAAGGGTCTGGGTGATTTTCAAAGCCCTCAACTTTCCAGGGATGGTTTGCATGGTACGGTCGGCGGGCAGTGGGATTACACTGGTCGTAACATTCATTACGGCGTTCGGGAACACGCGATGGGTTCCATTGCCGTCGGCATGGCCCTTCACGGCGGCTTCATCCCCTATACGGCAACCTTTTTAACCTTTGCCGATTACATGCGTCCGCCGATGAGACTCGCCGCGTTGATGGGATTACGCACCGTTTTTGTTTTCACGCACGACAGCATCGGCGTGGGAGAAGACGGTCCGACGCATCAGCCCGTGGAACAAATTATGAATCTGCGACAGGTGCCGAACATGACGGTTATCCGTCCCGCTGACGCCAACGAAACGCTGGAAGCCTGGCGCATTGCCATCAGCAACACGCAAGGCCCGACAACACTGATATTCAGCCGCCAGAATCTTCCTGTTCTGGACAGAACGATTTGCAATGCCGCCTCCGGCACCCGGCAGGGCGGTTATCTTCTCTGGGAATCAGCACCCGATCCCGAACTGATTTTGATGGCGACCGGCTCGGAAATTGCCCTGACGTTGACTGCCGCTCGCAAGCTTTCGGAAACAGGTGTTAAAGTCAGAGTCGTGTCGCTGCCGAGCTGGGAAATATTCGACCGTCAGCCCCCAGAATATCGTGAAAGCGTTTTGCCGTCTGCGATAGCCGCCCGCATCGCCATAGAAGCGGGGATCAAACTGGGCTGGGAACATTATGTGGGTCTTTCGGGAAAGATTATCGGCATGGAAACCTTTGGCGCTTCCGCGCCGGCCCCGATTCTCTATGAAAAATTCGGTTTTACCGTTGAAAAAATTATCGAGACAGCACAGCAGTTGCTTCATCGTTCCTAGGTGAGGAAAATAAATGAAGGAAGCGTTCATTGATTACTCTCTGGCAGACTATGCAGACACCGTAAACAGTGCCCTCGAAAAATTGCGTCAGCATAATGTCATTGAACGCATACGATCCAAAGATTATACACTCTGGAAACCCAAGCCTGATGAAATTGTCAACCGTCTGGACTGGCTGGATGCTCCCTCGGAAACACTGAAGAAAGTCAATTCCGTTCGTGCCGTTCTGGAACCCTTGATCGGAAAAGACATCCGTGAAGCCGTTTTGCTGGGCATAGGCGGTTCTTCACTGGCCGCGGAAGTCTTCAACAAGATCATCAGCGGGGAAAAAGGTTATCCGCAACTGCGTATTGCGGACACAACAGATCCGGTGTTTATTGATCAATTGACAAAACATCTGAATCCCGGCAACACGCTTTTTCTTGTTTCTTCCAAATCCGGTACAACGATGGAGATTTCTTCTCTGTTGAAATATTTTTATAATCTGACTTTTACAAACATAGGGAAAAACGCCGGCAGCAGGTTTATTTTTATCACGGATGAAGGAAGTCCGCTGGTTAAAAAGGCTGAAGAGATCGCGGCGCACGACATCTTTTTCAGTCATTCTAATATTGGCGGGCGTTACTCTGCATTATCCTTGACCGGCATAGTACCAGCCGCATTGATCGGCGTGGATGTGGAAAGACTGCTGCGGAATGTTTCTTCCAATCAGGAAGCCTTGATGGAAGAGGGAGCTTCCCTGGGAGCGGTGCTTGGTGTACTGGCTAATTCCGGTAGAGACAAATTAACATTTGTCCTTCCGCCGCGTTGGAAATCATTCGGTGACTGGCTGGAACAACTGATTGCTGAAAGTACCGGCAAGGAGGGAAAAGGCATTCTGCCGGTTCTGAATGAGCCGCTTCATAACGTAAATACTTACGGAAAAGACCGCGTCTTTGTTATTTTTCAAAACAAGGGAAGTGATAACCCTTTTTCAACAGAATCTCTGATTGGTGCCGGGCATCCTGTCATTACAGTGAAGATTAACGACGATTATGAACTGGGTCAGCAAATGTACGTCTGGGAGGTGGCCACTGCCGTGGCCGCACATTTTATGGGAGTTCATCCTTTTGATCAGCCGGATGTCGAAGCTACCAAGAAACATACCCGCGCCGTCATTGCGGATTTAGGGAAGCATAAAAATCTGAAGGATGAAAAACCGGCTTTTACCTTCGATCAGGGCCAGATATTCGGCAATATCCATGGCGCGACACCCGTCGAAATATTCAGGAATTTTTTGAATCAGGGAAAAGCGGGAGATTATATTTGCCTGCAAATTTATCTGAGTCCTGCGCCGGAAATGGACGCAGCGATTAGTCTTTTGCGCGAAGCCATTTCGAAAAAGTATTCTTTGCCCGTAACTTCCGGCTATGGCCCGCGTTATCTGCACTCCACCGGACAGTTGCACAAAGGCGATTCGGGCAACGGCTTATTTATTCAGTTTACTCAGAATTACACTTTAGATGTTGCTATTCCCGATCAAATGGGTGATGATAAATCGTCTCTTACTTTCGGCGAGCTCAAAGCCGCTCAGGCCAAAGGCGACTGGCAGGCGCTGACGGAAGCGGGCAGACGAATCATCCGTTTTCACTTTCCCCGGAATTCCGTTGCCGTATTACAATCAATGGTTGAATTTCTTTAAGTTTACGCTTTAGCTGATGACCCTGAGAATCTCCGGTGCATGACGTTCCGACGCTGAAGGAATTTCTTTCGGATAGCCGATAATAATGGGCGCGACAATCCGGCAGCCGTCGGGGATTCCCAGCAGAGCCTTTAATTGAGGATCACGGATATAAGATCCCAGATGAATCCAGCAGGTTCCCAGGCCCCGATTGACAGCGCTGAACATTATGTAGCTTGCCGCCAGTGCGCCATCGAAATTCAACGATCCCACGCTGGTCGATCCAATAATATAAATCACGCAGGGTGCATTATAAAAAACATTGAAGTTTTTGTCTTTCAGCAGATCCACATAAGCCGGATTAAGAGATGATTTGTTCTGAGCATAATCATCCAGTAAGTTTGCCTTGCTTTCATCGGACAGCGCCTTTATGGTTTTCTGGCACTTGACAATGGTAAAACGGCAGGGCTGACCGTTGCTGGCCGAAGGCGCCAGTGTGGATTCCTGTAAAATGTCTTCGATCATTTTCAGGGGAACGTCCTTATCCTGAAAATCACGAATGGCTCTTCTGTTTTTCAGCAACTCGGCAAAAGTCAACATAATTCAAGTCCTCCTAATGAGACCCAAGCTTCAGAAACAAAGTGCGCTGAAGCATGCTGGTCGAATTATCCCGCGAAACAAAGTGAAGCGGGGTGCACATTTTCATCTTATATATTATTTATCATTTATCCCGGTAAAAAAACAGAGATAAGAGCCAGGATTAAATATTGGAAAAAATTTATCACCGGATTAAGCGCGCCTATCAAAAGAAGGCCAAGAACAATAAAAAAACCATAAGGTTCAATTTGATTAAACGTTCGGGTCAGTGATTCCGGAGCGAATCCCATCAGGATTTTGGAACCATCGAGTGGCGGAATCGGGATAAGATTGAAAGCGGCGAGTATCAAGTTAATCTTGGCCAGCAGAAAAAGAACTTCTGTCATTATTCCGGAAGGAGACGGAGCCATCAGGCGGTAAAACAGCAGCGCGGAAAACGCGATGATAATGTTGGCCGTCACGCCTGCCGCTGAAACCAGAATAAGACCTTTGCGTCTGTCAGCCGAGGGAATATTTTCCAGATTCACGGGAACGGGCTTTGCCCAGCCGAAACCAACCACCAGGAGCATCACGGTTCCGAACGGATCGACATGTTTGGCGGGATTAAGCGTCAGACGCCCCAGCCATTTCGCTGTCGGATCACCCATTTTATAGGCAATCCAGCCGTGCGCAAGTTCATGGAAAATCACTGAATACAAAAGAAGAACCGACAGGATGACAAAAGCCGTCGGATCTTTGAACAGTAATTGTATGAGTCCCATAATCTAAAACTTTCCTTTTCTTCTTGGTTAATTTGTGTCGGGCTGCGTATTATTCGGGAGGGTGACATCCTGCCTGTTTTGCAGCAGATCGGGAAAATAGCCGTATTTCAAACCGATCATGATGCCGGCGATTCCCAGAATCAGTTCAACAATGACATAGAGTAACCGGGCCATAACGGGTAGAATCAGAGCCGTTTCAATGCCGGTAAATTGTTTCAACATCATGAACATGACGCCTTCCCTGACGCCCAAGCCTCCCGGCGTGAAAAAAGCCAGCGAACCCAAAATCCCGGCCAGGGTAATTGTTGCCAGGATGTCAATGATCCTGTTGAACGGAACCTCCAATCCCATGCCTCGAGCGAGGAGATACACGGCCATTCCTATAAGCAGATAACCGATAAATTGCAACAATTGCGTATAGACGAAAATCATTTTTTTTATTTTGACGGGATGTATGTCCATCCTAAAAAAACGGTTCAGGGGAATGATTAGATAATTCATGATGGAAGCGTTTCGGACAATAAAAATGAAATCCAGAACGAGCAACAGCACAAAACACAAAACGTAAATGCCGCCCGTTACTGTTCGCGTGTAAAAAAGGAAATAGCCTGAAGCATAAACGAACGAAACAAAAGCGAAGCAAACAAAGCAGGCCAGATTGATATAAATCAGAGCCGTGTTGGGAATCCCTTTTGATGACATCAGTGCGATTTGTGCCGCGTAATTCCATATTTTACCGGGAATGTATTTAAACAGCGCGGACGTATTGTAAAAAGATACAGCTTCGCAAAAATTTAATTTTTTGTGCAGATAATCGTTGACAAAACTCCGCCAGATAAGAGGCCCGATCATCAAAGCCACGCTTCCCAAGGCAGCTGCTGCAATGCAATAGGAGATGTGGATATGAAAATGAAAAGCACGGATCACATCAGCGTTCTTTTGGAATTCCAGATAGAAAAATACGGCCACGGCGATAATGATGGCCAAAGCGCAAGCGTGTCGCAGCACTTTCTTCCAATTCACATTCTTTTCCCCGGTTTTTTGTCAGTCTTTCCCTGCGGATGCGGTTTGTTTGAAATAACAGGATATTTTCGTCGCATAAAAAAACATATGACAATTAATTTTTCGTGTCAAAAGTATTTTTGATCAGGCAGTGAGACCATGCAACGCTGCAAAAAAAATCTTGACAAAAATGATTATATTTCATACATGTGTTTAAAACAGTTGTTTGAAATATGTTTATGGAAGATAAAAAGACCAACTCCAAAACACGTGCCGCCATCATGGAAGCCGCGGGTAAAATCTTCGCGGAAGAGGGATTTTCTAAAGCGACGGTTCGTGATATCTGCCGGGAAGCCGGTGCCAATGTAGCTGCCATCAATTATCACTTCGGGGATAAGAAAGGGCTTTATGTGTCCGTTTTGAAACATTATCAGGAACTGGCCCTGAAGGCTCATCCTCCCGATTTCGGCATTCACGCAACACAGAAGCCTGAAGAAAAACTACGTGTTTATATCCGGTCTTTTTTGACGCGAATGATGGATGATGTTTATCCCGTCTGGTTCGCAAGACTGCTGGCGCGGGAATTTACGGAACCGACATGGGCGTTCGATATCCTGGTGGAAGGGTCCATGCGGCCTTCGTTCCGACTGCTCACAGAAATTGTTGCCGCTATTCTCGGAAAAAAGCCTGATGAAAGAATTGTACGACTGTGTTCCATGAGCATTGTCGGTCAGTGTCTTTATTTCCGTCATTCCAATCCCGTGATCGTCAGACTTTTCCCCGGAGAATTTTCAGGCGCCGGGCAGATTGAAGAATTGACAGAACATATCGTACATTTTTCCTTAAACGGCATGACGAAAGCCAAGACGAAAAATAATCGCAGGTGACAACATGAAAAAGACGATTGCCTTGATCATCCTTTTAATCCTGGCCCTTCCTTTTTACCTGAAAGCGGCCCCGCCGGTGCCGGAAGTCGCCTACGGACTGGAACAGTGCATCGCTACGGCACTGGAAAAGCATCCCAGCCTCAGGGCATCCGCCGGTGCCGTCAAGGCCAGTGAAAGCCGAGTCGGACAGGCAAAGGCCGGCTATTATCCCCAACTGAATCTGTCATCGGGCTATCAAAGGATCGGCCCGACGACGCCGCACGGCGAAACAAGAGATGACTTTGATCAATATTCTTCCAGCATCAACCTTGGCATGACGCTTTTTGATTTCGGAAAAACATCCACCCAGGTCAGAATACAGAATTTGAATGTCAACGCCGCGCGCGCCGACTATGAAGATGACGTCGCGCAGGTGATCCTGAACGTGAAAAATGCCTACTACAATCTTCTCCAGACCGAACGGAATCGCGATGTGGCTATTGACACAATGAAGCAGTTTCAGCAGCATCTGGATCAGGCCAACGCGTTTTTCCGTATAGGCACCAAACCGAAATTCGATGTGACCAAGGCGGAAGTGGATGTCGGCAACGCGCGGCTCAACGTCCTGAAGGCGGAAAATGCCGTCCGCGTGGCACGCATGACCTTGAAGGACGTCATGGGCATCCCGGAAAACGCCGATTTCCCCATCGTGGACAATCTGGCTTATCAGAAAAGTGATCTTCTGTTAAATGACGCTCTCAACGCGGCCTATGCAAACCGTCCCGATCTGCAGTCGGTGAGGGCCAGAAGAGAGGCGGCGGAACGCTTGATTCACCTGGCCCAAAAAGGCTATTACCCCACCTTGTCGGGCAGCGCGGGATACGGATATTCAGGAACGGACTTTCCGCTGGGCAGCGGCTGGAACGCCGGCGTCGCGCTCAGCTTCCCGCTTTTTTCAGGTCTTTCAACAAAATATCAGGTTGAGGAAGCCCGGGCCAATCTGGAAATTCTCAAAGCCAATGAAGATTCCATCCGTCAGGCCATCCGTCTGGATGTGGAAAAAGCATATCTGTATGTCCAGGATACGGTCCAGCAAATCGCCCTGTCCGAAATCACCGTTCTTCAAGCCCGCGACAATTACGATCTGGCCTCCGGACGCTATCGGGCCGGCGTGGGCAGTCCGATTGAAGTGGCGGATGCCACAATAACGCTCAACAACGCCAGAGCCAACATGAATACGGCGCTTTATAATCATAAAATCGCGCAGGCAGCCCTGGAAAAAGCCATAGGAGCAAAACCATGAAAAAGAAAGTTGTTATCATCTCAGTCATCACCTTGCTGATGATCGCGGCGGGGCTATTCTTTTACTTCAGAGCCAACGGAAAAAATGCCGTCTATAAAACCGAAAAGGTATCCCGCGGCGAAATCAAATCGGAAGTCACCGCCACCGGAACCGTTGAGGCCGTGACCACCGTCTCTGTCGGCACGCAGGTGTCCGGTACCATCAAATATCTTTATGCTGATTTCAATTCACCCGTAAAAAAAGGCCAGCTGTTGGCGCAGATCGATCCCGCCACGGTTCAGGCCCAGGTGGATCAGGCCCGGGCCAATCTGTTTTCAGCCCGGGCCAATATGGAGAAGGCGGCCGTTGCCGTCATGGACGCCCGGCGAACCTATGAACGGAGCAAAGAGCTTTTTGCGCAGAATTTTATTGCCCGAAGCGACCTGGACACAGCCGAGACAAATCTGCATTCGGCTGAAGCCCAGCAAAAGGTAACGCAGGCGCAGGTCGGGCAGGCGCAGGCCTCCCTGAAAATCGCGGAAACGAATCTCCAGTACACCAACATCATTTCTCCGGTAAACGGCACGGTGATTTCCCGCAGTGTGGATGTCGGCCAGACGGTCGCCGCCAGTTTTCAAACCCCGACGCTCTTCAGCATCGCCCAGGACCTGACCAAAATGCAGATCAAAACCAGTGTGGACGAAGCGGATATCGGCAAGGTCCAGACGGGACAGGACGTCTCGTTTACTGTTGATGCCTATCCGGACACGGTTTTCAACGGCAAGGTTTCCGAGGTGCGCAATGCGCCGACAACCGTTTCCAATGTCGTCACGTATGACGTGATTATCAAGGTGGATAATCCGCAATTAAAACTAAAACCGGGAATGACCGCCAATGTTTCCATTACGACTGAAACCCGGCACGACGTCCTGCGCGTTCCCAATGCCGCCCTGCGTTTCAAACCGGCGGTGACCGCAGAAAAAAGTGAAGCGAGTCAGGAAAGACACAGGATCAAAGGCACAAAAGTCTGGATACTGGAAAAAGGGCAGCCCCGTCCTGTCGTGGTCACCCTCGGCATCAGTGACGGAAATTACACCGAAATCAGCACCGGAGATCTCAGGGAAGGCCAGAACGTGATAACCGATAACCTGAATAATAAGAAAGGCAGCAGCACTCAGCGTCCGCCCCCGAGGTTTATGTAATGAGTCTGATTGAAACCAAAAAGCTTGTCAAAATATACGATGTCGGCGACGAGGGTGTTCACGCCCTGGAGGATGTATCTGTAAGCATTGAAAAGGGAGAATTTGTCGCCATCATGGGACCCTCCGGATCGGGCAAGTCCACGTTTATGAACATCATCGGCTGTCTCGATCAGCCGACAGCCGGTGACTATATCCTGGACGGGCACAAAATCGGCGGCCTGTCGCGTGATGAACTGGCCGCCATCCGCAATCGCCAAATCGGTTTTGTCTTTCAGGGATTTAATCTGCTGTCGCGAACATCCGCGCTGGAAAATGTGGAGCTTCCCCTGCTTTACAATCACGTGCCGGCCAGGGAAAGAAAGCAGCAATCCCTTGTTGCTTTGAAAATGCTGGGTCTGGAAGGCAGGGAACATCACCATCCCAACCAGCTTTCGGGCGGCCAGCAGCAGCGGGTGGCTATTGCCCGCGCGCTGGTCAATCAAGCGCCCATCTTAATGGCCGATGAACCGACCGGAAATCTGGACACAAAAACGAGCATCGAAATCATGGAGCTGCTTGTTTCGTTAAACAGCAATTCCGGAACAACGATTATTCTGGTGACGCATGAGCCGGATATCGCCGCGTTCAGCAAACGGATTATCCGTTTTCTGGACGGACGCGTCATCAGCGATGAAAAGGTCAATAAAACATGATCAGCATTGTTTCTACTCTTAAAATCGCGCTGCGGGCCCTCTGGGTAAACAAGATGCGTTCGGCCCTGACCATGCTGGGTATCATTATCGGCGTCAGCGCCGTCATTGTCATGCTGGCGGTGGGTACGGGCGTCAGCCGGAAAGTTTCCTCCCAGATTTCCAGCATCGGCAGCAATTTGATCATCATCATGCCGGGCAGTTCCACACAGGGAGGCGTCAGGATGGGCGGAGGCAGCCAGTCCACCTTGACGGTCGATGATGCGGAGGCCATTCTGAGGGAATGCTCGGCGGTAGCCGCTATCGCCCCCATGCAATTTGGCAATGCTCAGGCGGTTTACGGCAATCAGAACTGGTCCACAGGTGTTCAGGGAACAACACCGGGCATTCTGGAGGTCAAGGATTGTGGCTTATCCGCTGGAAGAAACATGAATGAACAGGACATCCGCAGCGCCACGAAAGTCTGTCTGCTCGGACAGACGGTGGTGGATAATCTTTTCGGCAGCATGGAGCCTGTCGGCCAGATTATCCGCATCAAGAAAATCCCCTTTACGGTTATCGGTGTTCTGGAATCCAAGGGACAATCTCTCGGCGGTCAGGATCAGGATGATACGATTATCGTTCCGCTGAGCACCGCCCAGAAAAAACTTTTTGGCAGAACCATTCCGGGCATGGTGCGCACCATTATGGTCAAGGCCAGAAGCACCGAAGAGTTGAGTGTCGCGGAACGACAAATCACGGATCTGCTGCGCCAGCGGCACCGCATCGGACCGAACAAAGAGGATGATTTCACGGTCATGAATCTGACGCAGGTGTTGAATATGGCGGAACAGACAGCCAATATCTTCGCGCTGCTTCTGGGCGCTATCGCCTCCGTATCACTGCTGGTGGGTGGCATCGGTATTATGAACATCATGCTCGTTTCCGTCACGGAGCGAACAAGAGAAATCGGCATTCGCATGGCTATCGGCGCCAAGACCTGGGACATCCGCATTCAGTTTATTATTGAAGCCCTGACGCTTTCACTGATCGGCGGTATTGCGGGAATCATTATCGGCAGCACCGGATCCTTTATTCTGTCCACTTTTTTTGACATTCCTTCCGTCGTGTCTCTTTTATCGGTTCTGGTGTCGTTCAGTTTTTCCGGATTGGTGGGAATTTTCTTCGGCTTCTATCCGGCCTATAAGGCGTCGCTGTTGAATCCTATCGAAGCCTTAAGGTTTGAGTAGTTGAGCTCTTTACGGGTCACATGATAAAAATACCGCATTGACACCCATCAATATTCCTTATATGTTAAGTCTAAAGAAGATGATTAATTGAACAACATTCTAAACGCATGGCTCATCAGAAAATATTTAACAAATCCATAAAATACATCTGGCAGAAGTGGTCGGTCGCATTCAAGGTCACGCCTGTGGTTCTTGTCGTAGCCTTGCTGAAATTTTTCTCTCATCATTTCGGATTGGAAATCATGGAATTAAACGCTCTTTTTACCAGTTTGGTGGCCGGCACCATTTTTCTGATCGGATTTCTGATCACAGGCGTTTTCTCCGATTACAAGGAAAGCGAGAAAATTCCGAGTGAGCTTACTGCCTGTTTGAAATCATTATTCGATGACGCTTATACGATTTATAAAAGCAGAAATTCGGTCCACGCGCAAAACTTTCTGGCATTTCAAAAGTCATTTACCCATTCCTTGATGGACTGGTTTTATAAAAGAGAAAGAACGAAATCATTGCTGGAAAAAATCAGAATGATGAATGACTTTTTTATAGAAATTGATAAAGAAAATGTGCCTGCGCCTTACATTGCTAAAATGAAAAATGACCAGGGCAATATCAGAAAAATTATCTTAAGAATTAAAACGGTCCGGGATACAAATTTCATCAGTTCCGCCTATGCCATTGTGGAGGCGATGGGATTTCTGGTCGCGCTCGGTCTGATTATTATGAAAATTGAACCTTTTTATGCCTCACTCTTTTTCACCATCCTCGTTACGTTCCTGATCACGTATATGCTGTTTCTGATTAAAGATCTTGATAATCCTTTTGATTACAGCAGCAAGGGTGAAACCGGCACGGAGATTTCCTTAAAGCCGCTTCGCGATCATGAAGCCTCATTGTCAGATTTACTTTAGTCTGCTGTGTTCGATGTTGAGAGTTCCAGCAACGTCACGTTCAACATCACCAGAATTACGTGTTGCACATACAACGCTTACGGAGGTTGCAATTGTCAATCCATACAAAAAAACGTGTTAGCGGAATCATTTCCCCGACTGACTATGAAAGAATATTTCATCCTCGCCGGCTGGCCATCATCGGTGTTTCCGCTGAAGAGAATGGCGCCGGATTCGGCACGGGAATGTTGATGTCTATCAAAACCATGGGATATGAAGGAAAGCTATTGCCGGTAAACCCCAAGGGCGGAACGATAGCCGGATTAAACATTTTCAAAAGCGTTGAGGAAATCCCCGGAGATATTGATTTTGCCGTTATTGCCGTGGCGGCACGACACGTTCCCGACGTGCTGGAGGCATGCCGCAACAAGGGAGCTGCCGGAGCGGAAATCCTTTCTTCCGGCTTCAGTGAATTGGGAACGGAAGAAGGAAAAGAACTGGAGCGTCAAATCAAAAAAATTGCTTCCAGGGGAATACGCGTTGTGGGTCCGAACTGCTTCGGCATTTATTGTCCGGCCAGTGGATTGACGCTTCTTCCGGGACCTGACCTTTCCCGCGAAAGCGGCCCGGTGGCTTTTCTGGCCCAAAGCGGAGGCATGTCCATTGACTTTGCGCACGCCGGAAAATGGATGGGTGTAAGGTTCAGCAAAATGGTCAGTTTCGGCAATGGCGCTGATTTGCGCGAAGCCGATCTTTTGCGTTATTTTCAAGATGATCAGGAAACACGGGTTATCTCCATGTATATTGAAGGCATTGAAAATGGCGAGTCCTTTTTCAATGCCGTGCGAGACGCCGCTGCTAAAAAACCGGTTATCGTTTACAAGGGAGGACTTTCCCGGGCCGGTGCACGGGCCGTGGCCAGCCATACCGCTTCCATGGGCGGCAGTCAAATCATCTGGAAAGACGTTTTAAAACAGGTCAACGCCATCCAGGTTCATGATACGCGGGAAATGGCACAGACTTCTCTCGCCTTTGCACTCCTGCCGCCGAAAGAATTCGGAAAGATTTCCGTTATCGGCGGGGGTGGCGCCATCGGTGTGGCCGCCTGTGATCTGGCGGAAGCTTACGGAATAGAAATTCCGTCTCTCGCCGCAGCAATACAGGCGCGCATCTATGATTATCTGCCCAAGCCGGGCTCCTGCGCGGTCAACCCCGTCGATGTTGCCAACCCGTTTGTTCCTCCACAATGCTTGAAAGAGGTTCTACTGGCCGCGGCACAGGATCAACAAATTGATTTGCAGATCATTGTTGCACTGCTTTATCATTATAAATCTGTCGCTTCGATATACAATAAACCGGTTGCAGAGATTACGCCGTTTCGCGAACTGGCGCAGGCTGTTCGTGATGTTGTGGATGAAACAGGCAAACCGGTGATCGCGGTGCTTGCCAATCCCAAACAGGGATTGGAGGATCTGGATATCGTCGAAATGATTACCCTGACCAGAAAAGAATTTGTGGCCCGGGATATTCCGGTTTTTGATGAGCTGCACGACGCCATCCGGGCCATCGCGCACGTCAATACCTATTACGGAGGCAGAAAGCATGGAAAAAGATAAAGCGCTCAAAATCATCCGTAAAGCCTTGGAGCAAGGCCGAACAACGCTTTCCGAATATGAATCCAAGCAAATCCTCGCTGCTTACGATATTCCGGTAACAAAAGAAATTCTGGTGCAAGATAAAATGAACCTGGAAAAAGCAATCCGGAAAATCGGTTTTCCACTGGTGATGAAAGGCTGCTCTTCAGCCATTGCCCACAAAACGGAAAAAGGTTTGATCCACGTGGATATCCGTACCTTAAAAGAAGCAAAAAAAGCTTTTCAGGAAATTATGAACGGACTGAAAGGTTTTGAGGGTGACGTTCTGATACAGGAAATGATTCAAGGCCGGCGGGAACTGGTTATGGGAATGACCCGTGATGCACAGTTTGGGCCCTGCGTCATGTTTGGTCTGGGTGGAATATTTACCGAAATATTGAGGGACATTTCTTTCCGTCGCGCCCCACTGAAAAAAAGTGATGCCAAAGCGATGATGGCTGAAATCAAAGGACATAAAATACTGGACGCTGTGCGTGGCATGGAAGCGGTGGACAGGAAAACTCTGACCGATATACTGCTCCATATCGGTCGCATCGGACTGGAAATGAAGGAAATTTCAGAAATCGATCTTAATCCCGTGATCATCTGCGGATCCAAACCAGTCGTGGTGGATGCACTCATTGTTTTGGCAAAGACTTAGGTTTTTAGTCATCGGTGCCGGCAGGCGACGGAATATTCATTTATCTGCCTGTAGTATTCTGGCAATAAATTTCAATTAGAAAGACGTGTATTTAAAGATAACTGCTCACGGAAAAGTAAAATAGATAAAATAAGACATTACAGAAAATAACCTTGACATACGAATCGGCGCTTCCTATAGTCCAATAATCTATACGTGCTATGGAATCCAGAAAAACCCTTCATCATACTGCAAATGTCGCTATTATAGGGGCCGGTCCATCGGGATTAACAGCCGCAAGATTACTTGCCGAAAAAGGCTGTAAAATAACGGTATTTGAAAAACGTTCTGTTATCGGCGGGAACTGTTTTGATGCCGTGAACGAGGACGGAATTTTAATTCATCCTTATGGCCCTCACTATTTCCGCACCAACTCGAGAAAACTTTTAAATTGGCTGTCCAAATTCACAAAGTGGCGTCCGGCAAATTATTTTGTCAGAGCGGAAATTGATGATGAGCTTGTTCCCATCCCTGTAAATCTCAACACGATGATTCAGCTCAGCGGAAATGTTTTTGATAAATCAGACCTGAAAAAATATTTGGATGGTCATAAAGTTGCCATAAAGAAAGTAAAAAACTCCGAAGAGCAATGCCTGGCGACGGTGGGCAGAGAACTTTATGAGAAAATTTATAAGAATTATACCCGAAAGCAATGGGGGCAAAGGGCTGCCGAATTAAACGCAGAAATCACGGCCCGTCTTCCGCTGCGGTTTGATTTTAACGACCGCTATCCCTCTGAATATTTTCAGCTCATGCCCAGAGACGGTTACACTCTCCTTTTTAAAAATATTGCGCAACATCCCGACATTCAGATTAAATTGGATTGCGAAATTTTTGCTGATGATATTTTGAAATTAAAGCAGCAAGTCGATCTGATTATTTATACCGGTCCTGTAGATCAATATTTTAATTACAAATATGGCCATTTGGAATATCGTTCCCTGCGGTTCCAATGGAAAACATACGATCAAGATTACAAACAACCGTGTGTGCAGATCAACTACCCCAACGCGCACGATTACACTCGTTCAATAGAAATAAAGCATGTAACGGGTCAGCGCTCATCGAACACCACAGTCTGTTACGAATATCCAACCGATGAAGGAGAACCATTTTATCCGCTGCTTTCGGCAAAAAATATTTCGAAAAACAATCAATATCAAAAGCTGGCCATCAAAGAGCTCCAGGGAAAAACACCGGTTCATTTTATCGGACGTCTTGCCGAGTTCCAATACTACAATATGGATCAGGTATTTTTGCGCTCCATGAATCTGGCAAATATGATTTCAAAAAAGGGGAAGTAAGATGCGCATCCGGGTTTTATTCAATGGCATCCTGGCCCCCAATCTGGCTATCGTCATTCCCGCATTTAACGAGGAGGAAACCATCAGTCAGGTCATCGAAGAATGGTCTGACATTGCCAGGCAGTACGACGGCAACGTCATTATGATCAACGATGGAAGCACGGATAAAACGCTGGAAATTGTTCAGCGGTTGCAGAATAATAATCCACGGTTAATTATCATTGACAAAGAAAATTCCGGACATGCCAACAGTTGTCTTCACGCTTATCAATGGGCCGTAAAACAAGGCTTCCGATGGATTTTCCAGACCGATTCCGATGGACAGACTGATCCCGGAGAATTCCAGACATTTTGGCATTTGAAAGAAAAGCATCCCTTGGTTTTTGGCTATCGTCCCCGCAGAGGGGATGGATGGTTTCGTTTCATTATCAGTAAGATATTGATGAGTGTCATATTTTTAATCTTTAGAACTTATATCAGAGATGCAAACGTTCCTTTCCGGTTAATGGCTGCAAATATTTTATCTGCCGCCCTTAAGAATATTCCCGAGCATATATATCTGGGAAATGCTTATTTAAGTGTCGAACTTAATCGGATAAGCAGCATTCATTGGGTCAGGATTTCTTTCAGCCGTCGAAAAGGAGGAACGCCTTCTGTTAATTTTAAAGGATTCTTTCAAAAAGGGCTGAAGGTCATTTATGAATTTATGCGGTTAAGAACAAATAATGAGAATTTTCATAATCCGCATGTTCCTCTTCTGGAATATTCCACCCTTATTTACCTGACACTTCCTTACGGTCTTTTCTGGTTCAGCTATTTTAAATTCATTTACGCTATTATTCTTTCCGCCTTAACCTTATACGGTCTGTCTTACGCGCTTTCTTTTTATCAACATACAGAGACAACGCCGGTTTTTTCAAAGGTTGATTCTCAAGCCCGTCCGATAAACGTTATGCTGATTTTCGGGACGGTTGTTTTCTTATGGCTTTTATTATCAGGTGTCGGCGGTATAAGTTTTCAAAATGCGGATTACCTGAAGCACAACGGGATATTTTATGATCTGATCCATTTCAGTTGGCCTGTGCAATATCGCAGCGAAACCGGCGATATCCATTACCTCTGCTATTATCTTGCTTACTATCTTGTCCCGGCTCTTGTCGGGAAGATCACCAACATCGATTTCGGACATATCTTTGCCTTTTCATGGTCTTTTTTAGGAATCTGGCTGGTCACCCTTTGGATTGTGAAACTAACCAATAAAACATCGCTGTGGCTCCTTCTTTTCTTTATTCTATTTAGCGGTCTGGATATTATTGGAACTCTCTGGACAAACGCTACCGTCATTGTAGATGGTGTGCCTCATCTGGAATGGTGGGCCGGATATGATTTCTGGAATTACTCATCCAATACGGCTCAACTCTATTGGGCGCCTCAACATGCTATCGGAGGGTGGCTCGCCACGTCTCTTTTATTTGGTTTGTTGCAAAATAAAGAAAAAAAACCGATACCGGGAACGTTCCTTCTGGCGATATCTTTTTTATGGTCGAACTTTGTTCTTATCGGCCTTCTTCCGATGATGGCAGTCCTTTTGCTGAAAAACGGATATCGTAATTTTTTCAATCTAAAATCCTTCCTGCCGGCTATCGGCATGATCATGCCGCTGGGATTTTATTATCTGGGAAATCAGTATCCGCATGTTCATGCGTTTGTCTGGGAACAAAACAGATTCATCAATGTCTTTCCCAGGTACCTGCTTTTTTGTTTGCTGGAATTTGGAATTTTCGCCTTTTTCATTTTCCGACACTTTCACAAGCTCAGTCCAGAAAATAGAATGCTCGTCATCATTACTATGACGGCACTCATGGTCATTCCCTTTTATCGCTTCGGTCACTACAATGATCTGGCCTTGCGGGCTTCCATTCCATCGCTTTTCATTCTTCAAATCATTCTTGTTCGTCTCTGGAGCAATTATTCCAGAGCATTAAAAATTGCACTTGTCCTCGTTCTGATCATAGGTGCGGTTACGCCGCTGGCGGAAATAGCTCGTTCGTACAAATCTGGCAATCGTCACCTCAATCAGAATATAAGCCTGATGCAGATTCCCGGCCGGATCGCTGCACAATATCTGGGCAGCAATCGATCTTTTTATTACAAATATCTTGCAAAGCATGGAAATGATCAGGTATGGGTCCCGAAAGAAATCATCAATCATCTAAAAAGATAATGCTATGGTAACGGAAATTTAAAGCAACGAAAAAATCTCTCAGATATTTATAAATATGAATAACATTTAAAGCTGCCTATGAGCAAAAACGATAAGATAATTTCCTGGATAGAAAATGCAGCAACAACAGCTCTCTTATTGAGTTTAATTGCTCTGCATTTTATATTTCTAGTAAGATCTGGCCCTCTCTGGCGTGATGAAGTCTGTGCTGTTAATTTGTCTAATCTGCCGACGCTAAGTCAAATTTGGCAAAACCTTCAATACGATTCTTTTCCCTTGCTGTGGTTCTTCATACTCAAGGTGTGGACGTCTATCGGCCTAGGAGGCACTGATTTTTCTTTGCGCATCCTGGGCTTTATCGTTGGCCTTGGTGTTCTAGGCTCTTTGTGGTTTGCCATACGATCATTGGGGATTCGTCTGCCTCTCATATCCCTGGCTCTTTTTGCCCTGTGTCCGGCGATATATTTCGGGGATACCATGAGAGCTTACGGAACGGGCACGTTGCTGATCCTGCTGTCATTGGCAACCATGTGGCGGTTTTTTCTGAATCCTGCCCCCGGGCAAATGATTGTCGCCATAATTTGTGTTCTTCTGAGTGTACAATGTCTTTATCACAATTCTTTCCTGATCCTGGCTATCTGTACCGGTGCCGCGGCAGCAGGGATTTATCGGCGCGAATGGAAACTGATCGTATTCCCCCTGGGTGCTGGTTTATTGGCGTCAATTTCAGTATGTTCTTATTTTGAAGTTGTTTCCCAGAGAAACGCCTGGGGAATGATAATGAATGCACCCGTTGATCTGGTATGGATTATTAATAAATTCCAATCTGCGACGGACGTTTCCGGAATCCCGTTTTCCTGGATGTGGGCGCTTTTGGCATTGCTTTCATTCATTTCATTTTTGATCGTTCTGCTAAAATCGACATCGCCTTCAGATACGTTTCTTCATCGGCGCGAATTATCCCTGTTCTTATTGATTACAATGTTATTGAGCATCTTCGCCTATACATCTTTCTTGATCATATTATCTCGCTCAATGCAAAATTGGTATTTCCTGCCGCTGATGGCCGTGATCATTGTCATTATAGAAAAGGGGATTGATAATATTTGCCAAGGCAGTACTGCCGCAAGAATCATGAGACTTGTTTTTGTCCTCGGAGCGTCTCTGTTTATTTTTACGGATTCATGGAATGCCGCTCACACACGCAGAACCAATGTTGATTTACTGGCCGCGAAAATCCAAGATGCTTCTGATCAAAATGATTTGATTGTGATCAGACCATTTTATTATGGCATCACGTTCAATCGCTACTACAGGGGCAATACCCCCTGGATTACCATCCCGGAGGTATATGATCTTCGTGCAACGCGTCAGGACATTATAAAATCCATTATGACGAAAAATGATCCTCTTGGAACCAGCATGCAAAAAATTATCGAAACCCTGCAAAACGGACATCGCGTTTGGTTTATTGGCAGTTTGAAACTACCGGAACCGGGGAGAATTCCCTTACGTCTTCCTCCTGCTCCTTACTCACCCTATGGCTGGAATGAGGTAGCCTATCAGATTGCCTGGTCACAGGAAGTCAACTATATTATTCAGAAGTATGGGGGCAAAATAGAAAAAGTGGAAGTACCCACAAACTATCCTGTAAATAAACTGGAAAATCCGCCTCTTTACGTTGTCAGTGCAAAGGATTCGTAACGTTAAAATTGGTTCCTGCCACCGGTTAAATAAGGGAAGGCGCGACACCACGAACATGAAAAGTTCCTCTATCGGTGAGCAGGATTTTTTACCGTGTTGAAGGATGTTCAAATCTTAAAGAAAAACCTTTTCCGCTGACGATTTCCGGGGCAACTTCCGGTATGGCGTGCTCTGGAATAACAAAACGTGCGCTGCTGGTTCTCCGGATATCCTTTTCGAAATCAATACCCGGCATAATCTGGATAAGCTCCAAGCCTGCCCCGGTTAATTTAAAGACGCCGACTGTTGTGACGTAAAGCACCAGTTTGCCCGCTTTCAGAGCCCCTTGCGCATTGAAGGTGATTTTGTCCACCTTATCAACGAATTTTGGCGTGCCCGGTTTCTGAATGCTTACCCGGCCGTTCTTGAAACCGTAGCGGGCTTCATCCATCCAGTTTCCCACGAAGATAATCGTCCGGGCATATTCGACAATGTCCGTGAAACCGCCCGGACCGACGAAATCAATGATCTTTGGACCGCGGTGAGAGACATTGACATTGCCCGCTGAATCCACCTGTAAAAATCCCAGCACACAGGTTTGAAGTTTTTCTTCGTAAAGATGAAACATTTCGGCGGTGCTCAGGATTTTCCGGGGACTGATGGCCGCACCAAAATAAACACCTGATGCCGGAAGACCGCCATAGGCACCACCTTCAGAAGTAAAGGTAATGTCTTTATACAGCCCGAATTCATAAAGCATGCGGGCAACTTCCTCGCCAATTCCTATCCCGATATTCACGATTGCCCCCGGCCGGGTGGTCTTTACGAAGATATCGGCGCACAGGCGTGCCGGAATATCGGCTACCTTGCCTCGATAAGGTGTAATGTCGAGAAAGGTATTGATCAGTCTCATGAGTTTGACCGCTTCATGGTCAACGTCGGACGAACAGGGCGTGAAGTAGGGCATGAAGTTAGTTTGAAAAATCCCTCCAACCTGTTCGTTACGCGGATTGACAACGATAGCGTCCACCTGATTCGCCGGAATGGTAATCTGTGAGTCGTCCCTGGGAATAATTCTGGACACCGCGACAATCACCTTGCCGCCGTTCATGCGTGCGGCGGCTGCCGCATCTTTGTAATCCAAAATCAAGGCGGCATCTTTAAAATAGATATTGCCCTCATGGTCAGCATAAGGAGCGAGAAACAGCGCCCGATCAATGGGGGGAATATGATATTCCAGTTGACCGTCTTTTAGCTTGATGAAACTGTCCCGTGCTCCGGGAGATACAGCTGAACCTTCTCCCACGGAAGGATCTAAAAATGTCCCTAACCCGATATGAGTTACAATTTTATGAATTCCCTTCGCCTGTGCTTCGATCAGGAATGCCAGGGTTCCCTGCGACATCGTATGGAGTTCCAGCTTGCCTTCATCGGCCAGTTGCAGAAGCGCCTTGGCCGTTTCGCCGTGTCCGACAATGTAACGGGTAATGAGTCCCGGTGCATCGAGTTCCTCGATCATGCCGGGTGTCATGCCACGACCGCCCTGGGGACAGGCGCCGATTACGGTCAGATTGCGGGGATGACCGGTGCGTTCGTATGCATCGCGCAAAGCCCAGTAAAAAATGGATGCACGGGCAGTAGCTGCAAATCCGCCTATCGTGAGCGTTGAACCGTCGGGGATCAATTTGGCCGCGTCACGGGCGGTCATAAACTTTGGTCCCAAACCGGCGGGCAGATAATCCAGATTGCGTTTAGTCCAGGTCAGACGGAAATACAAAAGCTTTGCCAGTGTCGTGGACATCCTGGCAATATTGACACCCCGCAGAGCTCGAAGAGTTCTAATTACATCCATGAATACTCCAAATTATTGCGCACTTCTGCGCTTCGCTCTGATACTAGTAGAACTATTATTATATTGAATTGAAACGGGTTTAACTGATGATCTCATAACAGGTTTTGACATCCATACCAGGTTCCAGCAGAGGGAAAAGTTTTTCCATATTTTTCATCAGATTGGCGGAATGCAATTTCAAAGCATCTTTATCGCTGTATTTTTCATAAAAAATAATGGTCTTTTCATCGCCGCGAACAGTGTGCGGAATATATTCCAGACAACCCGGCTCGCTCGCCTTTACTTTCGGAACAATCTCTTTCAGGATTTTAATCGCTTCTTCCATATTGCCATCTTTTACTTTTAAAGTCGCAATCAGTGTAATCATTATCGTATCTCCTTCATTTATTTTAGGGCAGAAGTATATGGGCAAGACTGGTGTGTGTCAAAGAAATATTTTACCGGAAGACATAAAAAACAGACCACCCCGTTTCCCTTCAAAAAAGGAAACGGGGCGTTACGGGGATTAAACTTTTTTCAGAAAATCAATTATCTCTTTAATATCAGGCAAATCACCGATGGGATAGACCTTTACAAAACAAACCTTGCCTTTTTCGTCGAGAATGACATTGGCCCGTTGTGAAAAACCATTCTGTTCCCGAAACAGACCGAGGCTTTTAGCAACGCCGCCGTGCGGCCAGAAATCAGCCAGAAGTTTTGTTTGTTTTACCTTGATGGCTTTGGCCCATGCTCCTTTAGAAGGAACACTGTCCACGCTCAAGCCGGCGGCGACTGTGTTGAGTTTTTCGAATACTTTTTTGTTTTTCTCCAACGATTGCATCTGACGGGTGCAAACCGGTGTCCATGCCAGCGGATGAAAGGACAACAAAACACGCCGTCCTTTCATTTTGGACAGAACAAAGTCCTGCCTGAATTGATCCTGCAACGTGAAATCTTTCACGGCCTTGTCCAACATAAGAACTGTTTTATCCGCCATAGAGCACCCCCATGCTTTTTTTTCGAAAGAAGTATATGAAGAAGGTTCTTTCCTGTCAAAGGAATCTTTACCAAAAACACCATTTTAAACCTTTTATTTTTTTAGAAAATGTTTTATGTTTTCGCAACGTTTCCAATGTATCGATTTTATTATGTCCCGCGTAATTAGAAATATAGCAAGGAGCATCGCCAAATAGATGTCCCGTAACGAACATTTAACCCGAGTTGAGCTGATTGACCCTGTTTTGCATGATTTAGGTTGGACAGGCCCGCTGATCCGTGAGGAAAAGACGCCCGGCGGTTCCAATATTATTGACGGACGACCCGTCAAACGATCGGGACGAACCGATTATCTGCTTTGCCTGCCCATTCTGCCCGGTAAACCGCCGCTGGCTGTGGCTGTGTTGGAGGCGAAATCAGAAGGCAAACTTCCATCGCTCGGCATTCAGCAGGCGCGACGCGACGCTTCCAAGCACCATGTTCCCTTTGTCTTTACGACCAATGGACATTTGTTTGCCGAGTATGGAGAAGACTCGCAGCAAATTATTGACGGCAAACCGCTGTCCGGTTTCCCGACGCCGGATGAGCTGCGCCGTCGCTATGAAAAACTTAAAGGCATTAATCTCGCCGATAACAACGCGCTAGCCCTGCTGATGCCTTACAAAGGCGGCGAATTGGCGCGCTGGTATTTTCAAGACGCGGCCATCCGTGCAACGCTGGAGCGAATCGCCGCCGGACAGAAGAAAATTTTGCTTTCCTTGGCAACCGGAACGGGAAAAACAATCATAGCGGCGCAATTGCTTTACAAACTGGCGCTAGCGGGGCAACTCCGTCGCGCCCTTTTTGTTTGCGATCGGGAAGAACTCCGGACGCAGGGCATGGGAAAAATGCACGCGGTATTCGGCGACAACGCACAGGAAGTTTCCACCAGTGAACCCCGTCTTAACGCCCGCATTCTTGTTGCGACTTACCAGACACTCAACATTACTGCGGAAGACAACGAACCGCAATTTTGGAAAGACCATTATCCGCCCGATTTCTTTTCGCACATCATCATTGACGAATGCCATCGTGCGGCCTGGGGCAAATGGAGCGTTATTCTCCGCGACAATCCCAACGCCATCCATATCGGTTTGACCGCCACGCCGCGCATCATTGTGGGCGGCGGCAAGAAAGATGAGCAGTCGAAAAAGAAGGATGAGGAAATCACCAGTCACAACATCGAATATTTCGGTCAGCCTGTTTACGAATACTCCATCGGTGACGGACAGGAAGACGGCTATCTGGCGGCATGCGAAGTCATCCGGCGCACCGTGGATCTCGACAAAAAGGAAATCACCCGAGAAGACATCGTCGAGCGTTCCGCCGTGGACGCCTTCACCGGACGCAAGATCAAGCCGGGCGAAATTGACGACAAATACAACGCGCACGATTACGACGCCAAATTGATGCTCGATGACCGCGTCAAAGCCATGTCCGAGGACTTGTTTAAGTTTTTACTGGACACCGGCGGCCCGCACCAGAAGACCGTCATCTTCTGCACACGCGACCATCACGCCAATCAGATAATGATTGCGCTCAACAATCTATACGCGGCGTGGTGTCAAAAAGTGCGGCGCACGCCGAAAGAATGGTACGCCTTCCAGTGCACCGGCAACCCCGATTTGCGTCCGCCCGCGAGCGACCTGATTCCGGAATTTCGCGGCTCCCGGAGTTCGCACTTTATTGCCACCACGGTGGATTTGCTGTCCACCGGTGTGGATATTCCGAATCTGGAAAACGTCGTTTTCTTCCGCTACCTCGAATCGCCGATCAGCTTCTATCAGATGGTCGGGCGCGGCACGCGCACAGGCGAACCGCGCGGCTCGAAAGCAATATTCCGCCTCTATGATTACACCAACTGCACACGCCTGTTCGGTGAAGAATTCGAAAGCCGTTATCGTCCTACGCAACCGCCCGGTGATGAAGGCGGAGGCGGCGAAGTGGGCGGAACGGAAACCGGCATTGGCGGAACCGGCAGACCGCCGGCAAAACAAAAGATTATCCGTGTCGGCGAAAACAAATTTACAGTAAGTATTGAAGGCGACGGACGTTCCGTTTTGTGTCAGGAAGACGGCAAGGATGTCCTCGTTCCTTATGAAAAATACAAACAGCGGCTTGCCGCCGGACTGGTGGAAGAAGCGCCGAATGTGGAAGAGCTTCGCGCCGTGTGGGTCATGCCGGATAAACGGCGCGACCTTTTACGCGGACTTCCCGGTGGAGAACCTGCGGTAAGGCTGGTGCGGGAATTGGAAAACGAGCAGGAATGCGATTTGTTCGACGTGCTGGCCGAACTTGGTTACAATCTTCCGCCCAAATCGAGACCGGAAAGAGCGGCCGCTTTTTCTTACAAGAACAAACAATGGCTCAAGGATTTCCCCGAACGCACCGGCACAGTGCTGGTCAACATGGCGCGGCAGTTTGAAAAAAACGGCATTGAAGAACTGGAAACACCAAAACTATTTGAAGTTGAAGGCGTGGATTTTGCCGCGCTCACGGGATTGCCGGTTGAACCGAACATGTTGATTCAGGAAACGAAAACGAGGTTGCTGGCGTGAATTATATAGACGAAACACCGTTGCCTTTCGGTTGGCGTTGGGAGGAAATCGGACCTCATATAGAAGAATCAAGATCCGGCATCGCACGTGGAGAAAAGTCACGCAAGGAGGGTTACCCTCATTTACGTATGAACAATATTTCCAATGACCTTCGTCTTTCTTTTTCTGAGATTTGGAGGATTCCGGCCTCGGCTGCCGAAATTAAAGAGTACGCCCTTCAGGATAATGATATTTTATTCAACAACACCAATAGCCGCGACTTGGTCGGCAAGACTTGTTTATTTCGCCCACCGAATGATGACACGTTTCTCTTTAGCAATCACATCACACGTATCCGCACAAAAGACTCTTTGTCGCCGCACTATTTTGTCTTCTGGCTGAATCACTTGTGGCGCAAAGGCTTTTTTCGCGAAAAATGCGATGTCTGGGTTAATCAAGCAGCTATCCGAATTGAAGAGTTGGTTTTTCCGACGAAACTTCCACTACCGGCAACACGCGAGGAACAGGATATTATCGCAAACCTTTTAGAAAAAAAGATGGTTGCTTTAGAAAATGCGCGACAAGCCGCCCAACACCAGCTTGAAGCTATCTCGGCTCTGCCGGCGGCAACGCTGCGGGAATTTTTTAATTTCGGGGGGAGCGCCAATGCCTGAAAAAAAAGTTATGCCAAAACAGACTGCGCCCAAGCCATCCACAGGCCTGCTCAAAGATCTGCGCTCGATCATTGACGAAGCCAGGCAGGACGTGGCGCGGCAGGTCAACAGCACGCTGGTCATGCTTCATTGGCGCGTCGGCAGGCGCATTTTACAGGACATCCTGAAAGAAAAGCGGGCGCAGTACGGTGAAAAGATTGTCTCCGCGCTTGGGAGACAATTGGCATTGGAATTCGGACGGGGATTTTCTGAAAAATCGCTGCGCCATATGATTCGCTTTGCGGAGGTTTTCCCGAATGAACAAATTGTCTCCGCACTGCGGAGACAATTGAGCTGGACGCATGTCAAAGCCATCATCTACCTTGATGATCCGCTGAAACGGGATTTCTATGCCGAAATGTGCCGCATGGAACGATGGAGCACCCGCACGCTGGAGCAGAAAATCGGCGGCATGCTCTTTGAACGCACGGCGCTGTCCAAAAAACCCTCGGAACTCATTCGCCACGAACTCAATCAACTGCGTGAAAAAGATCAACTGACACCCGACCTGGTTTTTCGCGATCCGTATTTTCTGGATTTTCTGGGGCTGCAGGACCGGTATCTCGAAAAGGACATTGAAGATGCGATTATGCGCGAACTGGAAAACTTTATTCTGGAACTGGGCGTGGGATTTACATTTGTCGCCCGGCAGAAACGCATCCAGGTGGACCATGACGATTATTATCTTGATCTTCTTTTTTATCATCGCGGCTTGCGGAGGCTTGTGGCCATTGATTTGAAACTCGGCGATTTTCAGGCCGCCTACAAGGGACAAATGGAACTGTATCTGCGCTGGCTGGCCAAGTATGAGCAAAAACCCGGCGAGGAACAACCGGTTGGCCTGATTCTCTGCGCCGGGAAAAAAGAAGAAACGGTGGAACTGCTGGAACTGGAAAAGAGCAATATCCGCGTTGCGTCCTACTGGACAAAGCTGCTGCCCAAACGCGTGCTCCAGCGCAAGTTCCATCAGGCTATTGTTGCCGCACGAAAAAGGCTTTCTCAAATGAACAAAGATTCCAAACAGACAGCCGTTCCACTGCTGGAAGATAAAGGTGAATAATGGCTAAATCCAAAATTAAAAACAGCAATGGTAAAGTTATACGCACGCAGGCGGATATGGACAAGGCCGTCAAATCCATCAATAATATACTGCGCCGCGACAAGGCCAAGGGCGCCAGGCTTTATGTGCCGGAACTGACCTGGATGTTTTTTCTGCGTTATCTTGATTTGATGGAAGACGCCGAAGCGCAACAATCGGCGGCGCTGGGCACAGCTTTTACGCCTTCACTTTCCGCCCCCTACCGCTGGCGGGATTGGGCCGCGCCGTTTGATTACAAGATACCCTTAGAGGAGTTGAAGGCTGCACAGGCGCCCGGCTGGAAGCGTGCGGAACTTACAGGCTATGGCTCGACGCTGGGCGATTACTTAAGGTTTGTCAACGGCGAATTATTTCCGCACTTGCAGGCTCTGGGAGGCAACGGTAACGCGACCAACAAACAAAAGGTCATTGCCGAAATTTTCCGTAATAAGGAGCGGACAATTCTGGCGAGCGAAACGAACTTACAGGACGCGTTGGATCGCGTGCATGCTTTGAGCGAAGCGCAGGTGAGCGAGCAGCACATGTTTCCGATGTCTCAGGCGCTGGAGAGCCTGTTGCCCAGCCTCGGCGAAAAGAAAAATGACGGCGGCCAGTTTTTCACGCCGCGCGAAATTATCCGCGTCATTATCAAGGCGGTTAATCCGCAGTTGGGACGGTCTGTTTATGACCCCTGCGCGGGCACTTGCGGTTTCTTGATCGAAGCCTTCAAACATCTGATGGCGCAAGACCCCGCGGCAACGCAAATTCAACAACTGAAAACCGAAACGCTCTGGGCGCGCGAGGACGCAGGCGAGGCGATTCCCATTGCGCTGGCCAATATGGTGCTTCACGGCGTTGACCTGCCGCGCATCTGGCACGGCAACACGCTGACTAAAGCGGAAACGTATGGCGAATTATTTACAGGCGCACCGCAACAGTTCGATTATATTTTTACCAATCCGCCGTTCGGTAGCAAGGAAGGCAAGGACGCGCAACAGCATTTCGATTATAAATGCGGCAAGGCGCAGATTCTTTTCCTCCAGCACATTATCACTTCGCTGGCCGATGGCGGCACGTGCGGCATGGTGATTGATGAAGGAGTGTTGTTCCACACTAAAACGGCGGCTTACAAGCAGACAAAGCGCAAGCTGCTGGATGAATGCAATCTCTGGTGCATCATCAGCCTGCCGCAAGGCGTTTTTGTCAATGCCGGCGCGGGCGTGAAAACGGACTTATTGTTTTTTACCAAAGGCCCTTCCACTGAACGCGTCTGGTATTACGATATGACGCTGACGCCGGAATTCAAGCCGCGCAAGGTCAACAAGGGCAATCCCATGCTCTTTGACGACTTTGCCGATTTCTTTGAGCGGCTGGCGTTACCGCCGGATGATCCGGACAAAATCAGCGAGCGCAGTTGGTATGTTTCTATTGAAGACATCCGCGCCAAAAACTACGATCTCAAGGCCACCAATCAAAATGCCCCTGATCTTTCGGACAAACGCACACCGGCTGAATTGATTAAAATTATTGAGGAGGCCCAGGCCGAAATTGCCGCAGGCCTGGCAGCATTGAAAGAATGAAAAAAATCAAAGAACTGCCGCAACACGACCGCCCCCGTGAAAAGATGCGCGAAAAAGGCGCAGCCGCGCTAACCAATGAGGAGTTGGTGCAGGTCATTTTGGGACGTGGCGTTGAAGGTCACGACGTGCGTTCAATGTCGCAAAAAATTGCCCGAATTCTTGAACAAAGGAAAGGGCATCTTGCGGAAGCAGACCTGCGAGACATTCGCGGCGTGGGCGAAGCAAAACGTTATCAGCTTCTTGCCGCTTTTGAAATTGCGCGGCGCTTCACAAAAAGCGATTCCGTCCGCATAAACGGTACGGAAGATGTTGTTCCCCTTTTACAGGACATTGCCGCCAAACCGCAGGAACATTTCGTCTGCATTTCTCTCAATGGCGCGAATGAAGTTATCGAAAAACGAATTGTCACTGTCGGCCTGCTCGACCGCAGTCAGGTTCATCCCCGCGAAGTATTCGCCGATGCCATTGCCGACAGAGCCGCCGCCGTTATTTTGGCGCACAACCACCCCAGCGGCGATATTCGCCCCAGCGATGCCGATTTGAAAATGCACAATCAATTAATCGAAGCGGCGAAAATCCTCGGACTGAGCGTAATCGACCATATCATCATTGGGAAAAAGGGATATTTCAGTTTTAGCAAAGAAGGGATTTTAAATTAAAAGCAGGTTGAAACCTTATGCTGGAAAAATTCATAAATACAAAACATGTCTGTCCCTGGTGGTTGTGCTTTACATTCGACAATCCGTTGCGCAAGATTATTCATGACCCGATTAAAATTCTCAGCCCTTATGTTCATCAGGGAGATACGGCAGTTGATATCGGGCCCGGCATGGGTTATTTCAGCATGCCGATGGCTGAACTGGTTGGTTCTCATGGCCGCGTCATCGCCATTGACATCCAGCTAAAAATGCTTTTCGCGCTATTGAATCGAGCGCAAAAGAAAGGCGTTGCCGATCGAATCAAAACTCATTTGGCCAAACCGGATAGTCTCGGATTTCAGGAAAAAGCAGATTTTGTTCTGGCCTTCTGGATGGTACACGAGGTACCCGACCAAAGAAGGTTTCTGGCGGAGATCGGCAATCTGATGAAACCGGACGGACTCTTTCTTCTCGTCGAACCGCTCCTGCATGTGTCCAGAAAAAATTTTGCGCGTACGGTAGAGACGGCAAAGGCATTGGGATTCACAATCAAGGAATCTCCCCAAATCAGCATGAGCCAAAGCGCTCTTTTTACCCTCGGCAAAATCGGCCGTCAGTAAAGAATCGTGCTTTTAAAATACCTTCCGCCCATTCTCCGTCGGCTGTTGAATCCCAGACAATACCGCCTCCGATGCCCATTTCGCCCTTTCCATTGGTCTTATTGATCAAAGCGGTGCGTATCGGAATATTCATAAATAAATCCTTGTCGGGCTTGATGTAGCCGATGGCGCCGGTATAAATGTTACGCGGTTCATCCTCTAGTTCATGAATGATTTCCATAGCCCTGATTTTAGGCGCGCCGGTGACTGACCCTGAAGGAAACAGGCTTCTAAATAAATCACGAAGTGGCACGTCCGAATCAATATCTGCCGCAACCGTCGAAGTCATCTGAAACAGTTTTCTATAAGGTGTGACTTCGAACAGACGAGGCACATGAATATTCTTACCGATGCGTCCCAGATCATTACGCAGCAAATCGGTAATCATCACATTCTCGGCCCGGTTTTTTTCATCATGATAAAATTTATATCTGGCCGCCATATCGCTAAAAAAATTTCTCCCTCTCGGCCATGTTCCTTTCATGGGTTTCGATAGGATTTTACGGCCTTTCTTATATAAAAATAATTCCGGCGAAAGCGATGCAATACGGTAATGGTCGGTTTCGACATACGCGGCATAGGGCACCGGTTGAACAGCAAACAGTTTCTTATACAAATCAAAAGCGTTGCCGTCAAAATCGAAAAGAATCTTTAAACAATAGGTGATTTGATAGACATCTCCGGCCTGCAGATATGAACGAATAATGTTGATATGTTTGGAATATTTTTTCCGGGAAAGATTAAAGCGGATATTTCTTACGTCGCAGGGGCCGCCAACAGCAGGCATTTGATTATTAGACCGTTGAAGCTTTTCGTAACATCCCACGTATATGAGTGGAAAACCGTTAAGATCGTAAGCGGAAAATGTTTCTTCAAACGCGTAGCCGAGTTCGTAGGAAAAAAATCCGGCAACATGTAATCCCTGTGCCAGAGCACCTTCAATTTGTTCAAAAGCCCGTGGAACATTCTCAAAAGAATAACAACTGATGATGAAAACAGGATGATCAAAACACAATGATGATTTTTTAAAATTGAAAAATATATTCATGCGGCATTCCTTTGAAGATCTGGATGCCGCATTTCGTGGCTAGGTCATGATCTGTAAATGAATTACTGATTTTATAAATATTCAACTTCTATTCTTCTCAACATCAAACAGAAGCAAGTGTCGCAATGTCAAATACTTATAATGATCTTCAGTTTGTTATGGGAATATATACGCAAAATAGATTTTTGTGTCAATATTTGACTAAGAATATGGTAGTATACGATAAATTAAAAAGATGTCGTGGATGAATGGATGATTGAATACATGAAAAAACATGAAAGCTACGTTCAAGAGGTGCTGGCGAATAAGCCCGATCAGGACAAATTAAAAGAGCTGCTTGCTTTTCACGATCAACAGATTCAATGGATGCAGCACGAAAGATTCGTTCATCTCATCGTGACACTTTTTGTCTGTCTGTTCACTTTGATTGTTTTTTGTTTTTCCGCCATACAAACGTCTGTTCCGGCGATCATTCTTTTCGTTTTGCTGCTCATTTTATCCGGAGCTTATCTCATTCACTACTATCGTCTCGAAAACGGCGTACAGAAATGGTATTTAGTGTCCAGTCAAATCAGAAAGGCTCTTGCCTCGACTAAAGTCTAAATCTTAAGGATTTCCCTCGTTCTTCATGAGCTGCGTGTAAAAGCTTACAACATCCCGGTAGTCTTCCAAGGATATTCTTTCGTCCCGGCCGTGAATCCTCTGCAAATCTTCCGGAAGAAGACGAATCGGGCTGAAATGCAAAATAGTATTTGTCAGATCCGCATAATGCCTGCTGTCTGTAACCGCCATCACCAGCCCCGGCGCAACCAGTGCTTTCGGAAAAATCTGACGGATGGTTTTTTGGACGGTTTGATAACCTTTAGATTCTGTATCTGCGATATGAGAAGGTTCACTCTGCATGCCTTCCAAGATCTTTATGTTCACTCTCGGATCATTTATTATTTTTTGCGTGCTCTGTATGGTTTTCTCAATGGTATCGCCGGGGAGCAGACGAAAGTTCACAACAGCCCTCGCCTGTTGCGCCAGAATATTTTCTTTTACGCCGGCATTAAATATTGTGGGTGCGATGGTCGTTCGGACAAGAGCATTGGTTCTGGGTACGGAGGCCAGTTTTTTCTCCACCAGCCCTTGAAACAGCCAGAGATTGGAAAAAACGATTCTCAGACCCATGGGCATTTCCGGGGACAGTGTTTCAAACATTTTCCTCACCGGAACTTCCATTCTTGTGGGAAACTGGTTCTCCTCAAGTTTGCTGATGGCCGCACTTAAGATGCCGATCGCCGTTTGAGCAGGAGGCATCATGGAGTGCCCGCCGGGACTTTCGACATGGAATTCAAGGCTCAGACAGCCTTTCTCCGCGATGCCGATCAGCGCCACAGGCCTGGTAATATTCGGCACCATTCCCTCGGTAATAGTCAGACCTTCATCCAGCGCATAATCCAGTCTGATCCCTCTTGACTTCAACAGCCTGTTAATGCTTGCCGCGCCGGCATTTCCTCCGCTTTCCTCGTCATGCCCGAAGGCGATATAAATCGTTCGACGGGGCACGTACCCATGCTGTAAAAGCTTTTCCACCGCTTCCAGGATACCCAGCACGCTGACCTTGTCATCCAGCGTTCCTCTTCCCCAGATAAATCCATCGGCAATGCGCCCTTGAAAGGGAGGATAAGTCCAAGGACTGCCGGATTCCGAGCCGGCCGGCACCACATCCATATGAGCCGCCAGAAGAATCGGCAATTCCTGTTGATCCCGGCCTGGCCATGTAAAAAGAAGGCTGTAATCCGCGACAACCTCTTTTTTCAACGCCGCGTGTACGTTAGGAAATTCCTGCTCTAGAAATTTCTGAAAACCTGTGAAGGCTTCTTTATCGAATTGAGCTTTATCTTCATAAGAGACGGTCTGAAACTGAACCGCTCTGCCTAATCTTTCTGACAGCGCTTTTATATCGAAGCCGAAGCTGTTTGCCGGAAAAGTCTCGTTCTGCATGGCAGCGCAAGCAGGCGGGGTGCACATACAAACAGAAGCTGTAACGACTCCCAAAGCGATGAGTAGAAATGATCGCTTCATGGTATTTTTCCTTTACATCTGCTCAGTTTGTGATCTTTTTGTACCCGGTTTTTTTATCTTTGTTTTTTTTCAAAAGCATCTTGATGGCTTTTTCCAGAGCAGGATTGAATGCTTCCGGGCGATCCATCATCAGAAAATGATCGGCTTTCTTCACGACGACGGCATCGTACGAAAACATGTGTCGCCTGTTAGCTTCATAATTGATCGGCCAAAGATCTCCATTTACGGTCACAACGGGAAGGGGGATTTGTTCAAAGATCGTTGCCGCTTCTCCCGTGATATACTGAGACAGCATCTCGCGCATCGCGCTCAGAGCAACAGCAGGCGGCGCAGACGACACGTCTGCCATAATCCACTCGCGGAGTTGCGCATCCGTTTGCGGATAAAGCATCTCGCCGATAAATTTTTTGCTTCCGGTTGCAAAATCATTTTCCAGAGGAGCACTCATCTTCTGAAATTCTTCCTGAGTCAGGGGATATTCGATGTTTTCCAGAGTATCGACGCCGATCAAACCCAGAATACGATCCGGCATCAGCCGGGCTGCTTCCGCGATCACCGAAGCCCCCATGGAATGACCGATCAAAATGACTTTCTGTCCACCGACCGCTTCCGTTACGGTCCGCACGTCTTCGCCGAAAGAGGCCATCGAATAAATATTTCTTGTCATTCCCGAATGGCCGTGGCCGGCAAGATCAATCGTGACCACCCGATGCTTTCTGGAGAAATAGGGAACCTGAGCGCGCCAGTATCTCGAATCGCCGCACCAGCCATGGACGAACACCAGCGTCGGTTCCCCCGAACCGTAAACTTCATATGAAATCGGTGTGCCGTCCTTGGAAGGAATAACGTGAGGCCATTGTGTTTTTGCCTGGAGCTCTCCGGAAATTGACAACAGAAGCATCAGGATGCTGATGAAAAAAAAGAAAATTAATTTCCTGATCATGAATGCCTCCTTGAAAAATGAAAGATAAAACTCTTTGATTCATTATCTTTGTCACGGCAGCGCCGATAAACGAAATTACCGGCAGTCTGCCGTGTGTAATGATTATGTGAGATATCCTGAACGGCTCAGTTTGAAACCGGCCACCATGCTGCGCATTTCTTCGGACTGCGAAGACATCTCCTCGGCGGCGCTGGCCGATTCCTCGGCATTGGCCGCGTTCTGCTGGGTCAACTGATTGAGCTGTTCAACGGCCTTATTCACCTGGCTGATTCCCATGTCCTGCTGCTCCGAGGCTTCCGCAATCTCCGCCACGACCTGACTGACTTTATTAACTTTTTCGGTAATATCCTGAAAGTTTGTCAAAACTTCATTGTTAATTAATACGCCGTTTTCCGAGTTCTGGACTGCTTCTTCAATCAGGCTCGCTGTATTTTTGGCCGCTTCCGCGCTGCGCATTGCCAGATTCCGCACTTCTTCGGCAACCACTGCAAACCCCTTGCCGGCGTCACCGGCTCTGGCCGCTTCGACGGCGGCGTTCAGCGCCAACAGATTGGTCTGAAAAGCTATTTCATCGATGGTTTTGACGATCCTGGACGTGGCATCGGATGACGTTTTAATCTTGTCAATGGCCATGGACATTCGGGCCATGCATTCCACGCCACTGTCCGCGCTGTTCCAGGCCTCATCAGAAACTTCTTTGGCCGCCTTGGCGTTAATAACGTTTTGTCTGGTCATGGACAACATTTCCTGCAGACTGCTGGATACTTCTTCCAGCGAACTGGCCTGCTCGCTGGCACCTTGCGACAAAGACTGTCCGCCTGAACTGACTTGGACACTGGCAGCGGCCACCTGGTCTGCCGCAATCAATACCTGGTGCAAGGCCTTGTCCAGATTTTCCACGGCGATATTAAGAGATTCCTTGATTTTAGCGTGGTCGCCTTTATAATCACCTTGGACACGTGCAGTCATATCCCTGCCGGCTATCTTTTCCAGAACATCGGCAGCTTCATTGATCGGCCCCAGGACACCATCCAATGTTTGATTTACGCCCTGTACAATTTGCCGGTAAGCTCCACGAAAAGCTTCTTCATTGCCGCGGACATGAAGTTGACCTTCCTTTGTAGATTCGGTGAGCATATCCATTTCATTGACCAGATTATTGATGGTTTCCACGATCTTTTTTAAAGCAGGACCGATTTCATCTTTGTCGTCGATGACAACGGGAGCAATGTTGATATTGCCCTCCGAAATCTGCTGCATGTTGAATACGACATTTTGTTGAAGGTGGTCGGCAAATTTGTCCATTGCCTGTGCCAGATGACCTATTTCATCCTTTCTGAGCATATTCAGCCGATTGGAAAGATGGCCTTTCTCCAGTTCCTCCATCATCAGCACTCCTTTTTTCAAGGGACCGGTTATCGACGCGCTCAGGAGGATGACCAAGCCGATGACCAGTGCGATCGCGATAGCGGATAAGATCAGCATGGCAGCCGACAGGCCTCCGGTTTTTTCAATCGTTGTTTTGATGTTTTGCTCATTGCTGCCTGTGATGTATTCATTTAATTTATTCACAGCGGTTGCGGTTTTCATCTGCGCGGCAACCACGTTGCTGCCGTTCAGGAGGCGGTTCGCCTCATCATTTTCTCCCCTGTCGGCTGTTCTCATGACCTCCTGATAATCCCGTTGCATTTCTGGCCATGCGGCATCAAAGTCAGCGATGATCGCTTGAACCTCGTCACTGACATTTCTGTTTTTATAAGCCTTCATAGAACCGGTAATGAAACTCATCATCTCATTGATATTCTGGGACAGTTTCTGGCGGTCGGATGGGGATGAAATATATCGATAGATGTCTCCGCGCATCTTTTCAAGACTTGCCTTGATTTCTATGGTATCTTTAATATCCGCTTCATACTGGCGATGCACCGAATCTACCTGATGCAGTAAGGCGTTTCTCAACTTTGCGCCATACAGGATCACAGCCGCTGCCAACAGACAAATCAGCACAATACTTCCGACCAGTTTGACACCAACTTTAATATTGTTTATCAACATTTTTCCATCCCCCTTCACGTTATATGGTTCCAATACGGTTCATAAATTTTAGCGTGGCACCATCTACTGTTATAATAGTTACTTTCTTTGCTTGTTGCCGCCTTGTTGTTGCTGAACCGCCGAAAAAAAGTCTTCCACGTTTTTGACGTTTTTATAATAAATATTAACCCACTCTCTCATAACATCCTTAACAGAATTATGTGGAGTTCCATTACTCTTACCCGTCAACGTATCGAGCATTTTCCCGGTCTGGTCCGTGAAAACGAACATGCCGTCTAAATCCAGCAATGTTTCCACCTGGGTGTATCCCGTATCAACTGCTTTCTTGAAATCGTCCATACCTTTTTTATAGGCATCATTCCACTGCGTAATGGCTTTTTTGCCTTCCTCACTGATTCCGGGAGTATTTTCAGCGAAAGTTTGCAGAAGCTTTTCAGCCTGATTCTGATAGGTTACCATCGTGGAAAAGAACATGTCAAAGGATGTCTTATGTAGATCAATCATCTTTTTCATCATCTCTTTTATTTCCTTTGTATCCATGATGTGCTCCCTTCTCTGTGTCCTGAATTCTTAATTTAAAGCTTTTTCCCCAAGTCAATATTCAATATAAGGATGACCGGACGTTAGACTTGTGACAACGTATATGTACTCTTGAACATTCCATACGCTTTGATGTTTGAAGAATGATTACTTCTTTTTCTTAGTCTTGACGTTCAATCTTTTAACAGGAGAAAGGTTTTTTACAGGCTTGATTTTTTTGTCAGTTTGCTTTTGAATTTTATGGGCACCGCTCTTATAGGGGTCAGTTACTTCTTCCACAGATTCTTTTAAATCCACATTCAACCAGTTTTGCTGATTTAAAAACGGATTAATCATCTTGTCGTAACTGTCCTGCGCAAATACCGTGTTGTTTTCCAGAAACACCTCAAGTTTGTCGTATCCGTTATTCATGGTTTTCTGTAATTCATTAACCGTTTTCTTGTACGTATTACTCCATTGTTCCAGAACCTGTTTCCCTTCCGCACTGATTCCGGGAGTATGGTCGATAATGATCTGCAAAAATTTTTCCGCCTGGTTCCGAAACATTTCCATTGTTGAAAAGCTGTTTTGAAGGGATGTCTTGTGGAAATCAATCATTTGTTTCGCCAGTTTTTTGTTTTCCATGGTTACCTCCTGCTGGGCGATGGAATGGTCATTTTTTATTATTGTATTATAAAATAAAGTCACTTACAAGCGTATTAGATAATGAATCCTCTTGAGACAATATAGGTCGGTTGAAAATGCCCAATGCCGTTCTCATCGACGCGAATAATAGAAATATTGATACCCGATGGCGATTTCTTCTTCGAAGAATATTATTGACAGTCCAACGAACGATGCTATATTGACTGCACATACCAAATATTAAACAAGCGAATCACAGGACGAGATATTACAATGTTCAGGATTGTACGAATACCGCAAAAAAGTCCGGCGATTGAACAAAGTGAAATCGAATTGATGGAGATTGAGAAAAGCTGTTTTTATCCAGAGGTTCAGGAAACCTGGGAATCAAAGAAAAAACTTCTGCAGTCAGCCATATCCTGTTTTTTTGCTTACGTTGAAGGTAAAATCATAGGCGAAGCTTACGCCATCGATAAAGATACCATACCCCTCAGCAATGCCTACCATAAAGATCAGGATAATTTTAATAAACTGATCTCCATGATGACGGATAATGAAGTTTACTTATGTTCTTTCGGAGTTTTGCCTCAATTTAACGGCAAGGGTATCGGGAGGGCTCTCATTTCCAATATAATTGTTGATACATTCGATAAGGGTTATATGATGGGCTATGCCTATGCCCATGAAAGTGTTTCCGAGCACATATGTAAAAAATTCCACGGAAAAATCATTTCAGAACATAAAAACTGGTTTGGAGAGGAAAATACGCGCATTCTCTATAAAATAGGATGAATTGATTGTCGAGAATGACGGTTGTCTGAATCAATGCCTAAGAAAACAAGCGCCGGGATTCTGTTGTATCGAATGTTGAATGACGCCTTGGAAGTCTTTCTAGTCCATCCCGGCGGACCTTATTGGGCGAAGAAGGATGAGGGCTCATGGTCTGTCCCCAAAGGTGAATTTGAAGTTGGAGAAGATTCCCTGGGAGCTGCCAAACGGGAGTTTCGTGAAGAAACCGGTTTGGATATAAACGGTAATTTTATAGAACTCACACCACTCAAGCAACCCAGTGGAAAGGTTGTTTACGTCTGGGCGGTGGAGGGCAATCTTGACGCAACATCCATAAAAAGTAATATGTTTTCGATGGAATGGCCGCCGCGCTCCGGCAAGGAACAGGAATTTCCGGAGGTTGATAAAGGCGGCTGGTTTACCATAACGCAGGCCCGCGAAAAGTTATTAGCCGGTCAGCGCGGTTTTCTTGAACAACTTCAAAATAAATTGGGGATGAAAAGGAGTATTTGAATGGCCAGGAAATCTTTTCCTCTTTCCAAGGTGTACACGCTGTTGGAGTCGGGGCCGGTGATCATGGTCACAACCGCCCGCGAGGATAAGCAGAATGTAATGCCGATGTCGTGGCACACGATGATGGAATTCGAGCCACCGCTGGTGGGATTTGTCATGAGTGATTTGAATTATTCCTTCAACCTGCTGAAGGCTACCGGGGAATGCGTGATTAATATTCCAACGGTCAAGATTGCGAAACAGATGTTTGCCTGCGGAAAGCTTCACGGAGATAAGATCAACAAGCTTGAAAAATTCGGTCTGACGTCCAAACCGGCTTCCGTGGTCCGGGCGCCGCTGATTAATGAGTGCTACGCCAATTTTGAATGCCGTGTGGTTGATACCAGAATGGTGGCAAAGTATGGTTTCTTTGTTGTTGAAGTTGTGAAGGCCTGGATTGACCCGTCCGTAAAAAATCCGCAGACCCTGCATCATATTGGGAAAGAAAACTTTATGATTGCCGGCAAGAGAATCAGGCTCAAGGCAGAGATGAAATAGTGTTGAAGCGTGATCGTTCTATGACAAAATCAAAAAAACCGTGAATAATCAACGTAATCCAACCCTTCGCTTTCATAGGATTGATAATATTTTCATGATGGTGTAAATTATAACAAAAGTAAACCCATGAGAAAATAACGAACCAAATTACTCATTCTAGCATCACGGAGATTATATGAAAAGATAGCTTGAGTCTTTATGTTGTTAGCATTGGCGTTCTGCGCCAGTGGTAAAAGTAATATTTTACCTCCTGAAGGTGAGCAGATCGCAGAAGTATCCGACACAGGTAAATGCACATTCATAAAAAAATCATCTGCCAGAGGCATGGCGGGCGTAAACCTGACCCGTAACATCCAACTGACCGTGTATAATGCGGGAGGAGATTCCTATAAGATTATCTCTACCGGTAGTGAAAGAAAAGGTACTGTAGATGTTACAGCGGCAAAATTCCAGATCTGGAAATGTAAGCAAGAGTAATGAGAGGATGAATTCAAGAAACCTTGACAACCCTTCCTGAGGAGCATCGAGAAAACAGTTATGGCTCGATAAGCTCATCAAGCTGACCTGTACCCCCAGGAACTCCGCCGTCGGCAAGATAAGCGGTGACCATAAGGAGGACTGCGATGGACAGGAAAACTACAGTTATTTCAGGTCTTTTCATTTTATTATTCCAATTTGCTCTTTATGAGACAACGTGGTCGTTTGATAAAGCAGTGAAGGATGATCCGGTTATCGTCCGCAAAGAACAAAATGGTCAGGAGATAACCGTTAAAGCTAAAACGCTCATACAGATTGAACTTGCTGAATTAGGCAGCGCCGGTTTTACTTGGCACGTTCATGAAATTAATTCGCAATATCTGGAGTTCATTGGAGACAAAACGAGGCAACTCTCAGAAAAAGAAAAAATCGGAGCTCCTGTTGTCCATGTCTGGCGTTTCAAGGCTGAAAAGGCGGGTAAGACGGAAATCAAAATGGACTATTACAGACAATGGGAAGGGGTTAAAAAATCACAGGATCATTTTTTGATAAGAATCAAAATCATTTAGATTAAAAGGAGGAGATATGAAAAATGATATCTTGCGCAAAAGGCTGATCCCTCTGCTGTTTATGATGTTTTCGCTGCTGTTATTCTGCACGTTTTCCTTCGCAGCGGAATCGGATGAAATTAAAGCAGCAGTAAAAGCAAAAGGTGTCAAATGGATTGCCGGGGAAACATCCGTTTCCAAATTACCGTCCGATCAAAGGAAGCTGCGCTTCGGCCTGATGAAACCTGAAATGACAGGTACGGAGAAGAAGGTTGCCCTTGAAGCTCCTATGACCGCACTTCCGTCAGATCTTGACTGGAGAAATACGCCCATCAATTATAACAGTTGCGTGACGTCCGTACGCGACCAGGGGAACTGTGGAAGTTGCTGGGCCTTTGCAACTGCCGGCGCTCTTGAGTCGTTCTCGTTGATCAAGGCCGGCTGTCCAGCCGGTGATTGGGACTTAGCCGAACAAATCCTTCTTTCCTGCAGCCGGGCGGGAAGCTGCAGCGGAGGCTACATTGATCGCGCTTCCAGCTTCATCCGTGATACCGGTTTGCCATCGGAAGTGTGTTTCCCTTATACTGCTGCGAACAGCAAATGCCGGAACGCTTCCTGCGCCGATTGGCAGTTGGATACCGATGTAATCGGCGGCTGGGCCTACGTGGCTACTACCTCCCCCTCAGTAGAAGCCATCAAGAATGCCTTGAATACTTACGGCCCCTTGGTCACAACGATGGATGTCTACACAGACTTTTTCTACTATAGCGGTGGCATCTATTCATATGCGACAGGCAACTATGAAGGCGGACATGCCATTTTGATTGTTGGCTACAGTGACAGCGGTCAGTATTTTATTGCCAAAAACAGCTGGGGAACCGGGTGGGGTGAAGGTGGCTTCTTCAATATAGCCTATTCACAGCTTGAAGCCCCGGTACATTTTGGTGATTATACCATAGCCTATCAGGAAGCAGCCTGCACCTATTCGATCTCACCGACCGGTGGCTCATTTCCGGCGACCGGTGGTTCAGGTGTCGTAACCGTGACAGCCAATGCAGGTTGCAGTTGGAATGCCGTGAGCAACGCGTCCTGGATAACCATTCCATCCGTAGAGAGCGGATCGGTCGGTTATAATGTGGCTCCGAATACAAAGAAACCTGCAAGAACAGGAACCATGAGCATTGCCGGTAAGACATTTACGGTGACTCAGAGCGGTCGTTAAAAAGGGCAACTTTTTCGGGAACACAGCCTGAAAGGCAGAACGTTTGAGGATTCTGCCTTTCTTTTTTGATCTGAATCCTCAATCCGAACGAACGTTCATTGTTGCGTTCAAACAGTATCGCAACCGGGAACCATTAAACAATCCAATTACCGGTCAGGACAATCAAGCTGTCCAATGGAGCAAGATTTCTCAGCGACACGGGAAAGTTATTTCCCTGCCTACAAGAAAGCCGCCTTTTTATGAAAACGGTCAATTTTTATTTTTACGCTTTTGCATCAGCTCTCTTTCTTTTTCTTCGCTGGTTGAAAGCCACAATAATGGCTTCAGTAGCCTGTGCCATGGATATCTTTTCCGTATTGATGATCATGTCGTAGTATTGCGTATCAGCGATGTCCGCATTGAAATATTTTCTGACGAATGCTTTCCGATTATTATCTCTTTTGACAATATACTGTTCCGCTTCGGCTCGGGTGTATCCCCTGTCTTCCATAAAGTACCTGATTCTTGATTCCATGGGAGCGATGATTCTGGTCCTGAATATTCTGTCTTGCGGCAAGACAAAATTGGCTCCTCTGCCGACAATTACAACATTGCCGAAAATGCCGATGGTGCCTATCACCCTGGTCAGATGATGCAGATATTCGCCCGGCCAGGGACGGTTTTCTCCAAACAGCGAAGAAAGGAGCGTTTCCCGGAACGTCACTTCCCGTTCATCAAGCGTTTCAATGACTTTTCGGCTCATCTTGGCGCTGTCCGCGACATGCTGAATAATCTGACCGCCGATCAGGTCCATCCCCATGGCTTTGGCCAATCTCCGGGAGATGTCGCTTCCTCCTGCTCCCGCCTCTCTGGAAACGGTAATGATGGGTCCGCCCTTGAAGTTTTCAATTTTGAGTCCCTGTCTCATGGCCTGGTCAAACAGTTTGCGCCATTTGGCAACCTGCATCTGAACCATCTTGTCCATGATCAACTTCTCATCTTCATTGTCCGCGGTGGCGGCCGGCTTGATGGTCAGATCCCTTGTATAATCAGGGCAATGACTGCCCACCAGAGAATCTTTGTCCAGTTTAAATCTTTTCTGACACTCCCTGCGCCAGGCGCAAATACCGCAAACGTTCATTTCGGCTGCCATGATGATCACCTTCTTTCTTGTTAATGGTAGTTGTTCATTGATTAACTTAACGCCTCGAAGCCGGCAACAATATCCAGCAGTTCTTCAGTAATGGTCATCTGACGCGTGCGGTGAAACTGAACGTGCAGATCCAGCAATTGCTCTTCAATATTCTTTTCCGCGTTCTGCATGGAAGCCAGCCTGCTCGCATTTTCGCTGGCCAGCGATTCGGCAAAAGCGCGGTAAAGCGAAACGAAAAGATATTCTCTGATCAGCGAGGAAAAAATTTTGTCTCCATCCATCCGGTAGATGGGCAGGGATTTGGAATCCCATTTCTTGCGGGCAATATCTTTAAGCCATTCGCGATTAACCGGTAGAAGCTGAACTTTGTAAGGATGATAATTGGAACCGCTGATGTAGTCGTTGTAAAATAGCATAAAATGACCGACGTTTTGTTTGAAATGCCATTCTTCAATAATCATGATGATTTCCTGGACCAGCGGTGTGATGCCCGCCGTCGAACTCGGCGTGGTCAGCAGTTCGTCGATGGGTTGTCCGGCATCCTCCACATAATCCGCCACGCGCGCACCCACAGCCAGTACCTTGCGGTTTTCTTTTTTGATGCCGGCATCTTTGAGGTAGTCCATGGCATAAACGGAGATCTGTTCGTTGAGCTGGCCGCACAACCCCTGATCGGAACCGAACACGATCACGCCCATGCGTTTGACGGCAGCATCTTTGCTTTGCATCATCGCGCCCATGCGTTCTTTAAGAACAATTTGCAGTCCCATTTCCACAGTCCGGTTATAATCGTCCAGCGACTCCACGGCCTTCTGATACTGCCGGATGCTCACGGCGGCCAGGGCCTTCATTGTTTTGACCACCGACAGCAGATCGCCCGCGCTTTTAATTCTTCTTTTGAGCGACTCAGTTGTTTGCATTGGCTTCCTCTGCTTCTTCAAACGGCGCAACGGCCGGTTTGATTTTGTCCATAATGCTGTCGCGATCCGTCATGTCCAGTTTTTTGCCGGCCTCGATGCGCCCGCACAATTCCGGTAATGTTTCGTTGACCGTTTGCAGCACCTGCACTTCCGCTTCGCGGATTCTTTCCGTCGGCACTTTATCCAGAGCGCCACCTGTCACGGAAAGCAGGGACGTAATCTGTTCGGAGGCACGCAGTGGCTTGTACTGCCCCTGTTTGAGAATTTCACGCACTCGCCAGCCGCGCTCAAGCGTCCGCCGGGTGCTGTCATCCAGTCTCGTGCCGAAACGGGAGAACGATTCCAGCTCTTCAAACTGCGAATAGGACAGGCGTAAATCTCCGGCCACGGAGCGATACGCGGGCAATTGCGTCTTTCCACCCACGCGGGAAACGGACTTGCCGACATCTACCGCCGGCAGAATACCTTTGCTGAAAAGAACCGGTGAAAGATAAATCTGCCCGTCGGTTATGGAAATCAGATTGGTGGGAATGTAGGAGGACATATCCTGCGCCTCGGTTTCGGTAATGGGCAGGGACGTCAGCGATCCGCCGCCGAGTTCCGGCCGCATGTGCGTGGAACGCTCCAGAAGCCTGGAGTGAATATAAAATATATCGCCGGGGAAAGCTTCTCGTCCCGGAGGCCGCCTGAGCAGCAGCGATACTTCCCGGTAAGCGCGGGCATGCGATGTTAGATCGTCATAGACAATCAGCACATCGCGCCCCTGCTCCACGAAGTATTCTCCCATGCTTGTGGCCGCGTAAGGCGCAATGAATTGCAAACCCGGGGTGTCTTCACCGGTGGCCACGACGACAATGCAGGATCCCATAACGCCGTGATCGCGCAGTTCGGCAATAACCTTGGCGACATCGGCACTTTTCTTACCAATGGCGCAATAGATGGAAATAATCCCTGTTTCTTTCTGATTGATAATGGTATCCACGGCAATAGCCGTCTTACCGGTCATTCTGTCGCCCAGGATGAGTTCGCGCTGGCCCCGTCCCACGGGAATGAGCGCATCAATAACTTTAATGCCGGTTTGTAAGGGTACTGTCACCGGCGCGCGGTCCATAACCGCTGGCGCTGGTCTTTCCACCGGCAGCCTCATCACGGTATTGACCTCGCCCAAACCGTCGAGCGGCCTTCCCAGCGGATCGACCACCCGTCCTAACAGCCCGTCTCCGACCGGCACATCCAGAACGCGTTTGGTACGGTGAACCTCCGATCCCACCTGAAGATTCTCACTGGGATCAAGAAGAATCACGCCGATTTCTTTGGGATCAATGTTAAACACCAGCCCCATGTAATTTCCGGCAAAGCGCACCAGTTCCTCCGCACGGATATGCGGCAGGCCGCTGACCCGGGCAATATCGCGTCCGACAAACTGCACCGTGCCGATTTCGTATTGTTTCAGCTCAGGATTCTGCTCGTCCAGGACCTTTTCCATCGTATCGAAGGTATCGTCGAGGAAAGTCTTTAAATCCTGATTTTCCAATTGGCTGGATTCTTGATTCATTCTTCGCCTCCTGACCTCTTTGCCATTTTTATATCTGCTGTTCTTCGGCTTGAACCTTCAACAGCGAACATTGAACTTTTCTTCTATCCCACGTCGTCGAAGATGCCCTTTAGGGTACTGCGCTCCTGGGATAATTCCACTTACGCTTTGAACTTCGCGAAGCTCGTTCTCAGCGAGTGTCATTACGCCGCGTGCGCCTCTTTCTGGAGCGTCTCGGTTAAGCTCTCCACCAGTGTTTCCAGATACTCATTAAGGCTCCACGCGATCTTATGCCCGTTCACCCGCAATTCAATGCCCGATACGATTTCCGGCTGTCTCATGTACCGCAGCGAAAAACCGTTGGTGATCTGTTTCTTGAGCACTTCTTCGATCTGTGCTTTCCTTTGTTCGGAAATTCCGAAAGCGCTCTGGATGGTCACCTGATTGCCACCGCCCCTGATGGCGTTGCGTATCTGAAGACTTTTCTCGGCATCAAGGGCCTGGACGCGGCGGATGAACTCATCCATAATACGTTCTTCCAGATCGGCGTCTGCCAGATCACTCAGGGCTTTGCGCGCTGTCGCATACAGTTGTTTAGCCGCCCGCTGACGCAAATCATAAAAGAAGGCATCCTGCTCGCGAATCAACATGTCCTGCCAGCGTGCTTTGACCTGATCAACTTCCTGGCGAACACCGTCCATCAATTCCTTGCGCTTGGCATCAGCAGCCATGGCCGCTTCATTGAGCATCTTCTCTTTGGTTTCGTTGAGCAACTGGTTGCGCTTTTCGTAAAGCCCGGCGGCTTCGGTTGCCTTATCTTTCAATTCCTGTGCCTCGGCAAACCGCGCGACGATCTTGGCTTCCCTGTCGTCCATCGCCTTGATGATCCGACCGAAAAGAAAGCGCTTCAGCAGATAGACGAGCAGCAGAAAATTGAAAATCTGGCAGAATAAAACAAACCAGTCGATATGCATGGATCATCCCCCTGTCTTTGTAAAGTGACCCCAGAACGGATTGGCAAAAATCAGAATCATCGAAATAACGAAGCAGTAAATAGCGATAGATTCAATCATGGCCAGTCCGACAAAAAGTGTTCGGGTCAGCGAATTTCTTTCATCCGGTTGTTGAGCGATTGCGGCCAGTGCCTGCGCGATGGCCGATCCCATGCCCAGAGCCGGTCCGATCGAACCGATACCCATTGCCAATCCCGCGGCGAAAATTGATGCCAACGCGACGATACTTACATTGTCCATAAAACGCCTCCTTTTCAAAAAATAATTATCAAACTGTTACGCTTTCCTGTTTTACTTCTGTCTGAACATGCTGATGGTCCTCTTCCGCCAGTGCCGATGCGATATAAACCATCGAAAGAATCGCGAAAATATAAGCCTGAATGACGCCGATTAAAAGCCCCAGCAATTGCATGACAACCGGAAACAAAAGCGGTGTAACGGCCAGCAGAATACCAATGACTTTTTCATGACTCATGATATTGCCGAAAAGTCGAACCGTCAGCGCCAGCGTCCGGGATATTTCCCCCATGACGTGGAAGGGAAAGAATATAAAATTGGGTTGAAAATACTCTTTCAGATAATGGAAAAGACCGTTACGGGAAATGCCGTAGTAAGGAACGGCAATAAATACGCACAGTGCCAGGGAAGCCGTTGTTGTAATGGACGATGTCGGTGCTACATATCCCGGCACAATGGCCAGAACATTGGACGTGCAGATGAACAGGAATAGCGTTCCGATCAGGGGAACGTAATTATCCGCGCCTTTTTTCGTCATTTCGGATATTTCGCCACGAATCACGGAAACGACCACTTCCAGAAAATGCTGCCAGCGGGAAACGTTTATTTCCGAAGAAAGATTACGCGTGGCGAGATGAGAAATGATCAGCAGAATAGCCATCACCAGCCAGGTGTAGATAATGGTCACGTTAAGGGTGATAAAGCCCCAACTGAAGATGATGACCTGATCAGGACTGATTTGATTAAGAGAAACAATTTCCATAGCGCATCTCCGTTACTTTATTGAACAGGCTCAGTGGCATTTTGCGGTCCCAGTCGATAGGTTAAAATCTTTCTCATTACGACGAATCCGAACATGGCCGCCGCCAGTCGTTCCCAGTGTCCATGCCCCATCACCAGATAAAATCCGGCCATCACGACCGCCATCCTCAAAATAAAACTCCCGATCATCAAGCGCGCAGCGCTGTGCGTTGTCGACAACCGTCGTACCGTATGCCACAAAGCGGTGAAATAAAATGCACCCAGAACCAAACCGGCGGCAAATGCTGCTATCAAAGCAAAGGCGGATGCTGTGTCAAGATGGTGACTCATCTTCTTCATCTTCCTCAATAATTTTGCTGCGTACTCTGCGCACCCAGTAAGCCGCATTCATACAGCCAATCAGTACGCCCGCAATCAGTAACATCAACGCCCACGAATACTGGCTGGGCCAGGTGCGATCAATCCAAAGCCCTAACGCGACTCCGATCAATGTGGGGATAGCGACAGCCCAGCCGACGATGCCGAACATGCCCAGACCAAACCAGACGGTCTCGTCCTTGTGCCGCAGTGCCTTTTTCCGCAGGGCTTCTTTTTTCGCCACCTGTGCGGTGAAATGATCGGCAATTTTTCGGCGCCGCGTACCGGGTGTTCGTCGTATTTCAACCATGCTCAAACCTCTAAAAGTTCACGTTCAAGGTTCTATGTTCGACGTTGCATTTGTACTGTTCTAAACTTAGAACGTTGAACGTAGAACGGTTCTTTATCCCGCGTCGTCGAAGATGCCCTTTAGGGTACTTTGCTCCTGGGATAATTTCCAATCCCGACGTGTCAGGATTGGATTGTTCGACTAACAAATTTCATTACGCGTCGCTTATAAAATTTGAGTCTCACTACCACTTGCGCTTCGAGCTTCGCTTCACTCGCTCTCAGCGAGTGTCATTATTTCAGTTCCACAAAACGCCTGATTAAACTCGCTTCCAGTTTTGCCGCCGCAGAGCGCACCATTTTTTCCCGTTCGTCCAGTACATCATACTGCCGGACAACCACGTCTTTGAGTTTTCCCAGATCGGGCGCCCGCACGGCATTGCGTGTGGAAACCAGAACGTCCGCTCCTTTTTTCACCAGGGTACCTACATCCATTGCCAGCAGTTCCTGTCCGCCCTGTACGGGCTCATAAGCAAAAATTCCCGGAGCGAGCGTGGCGACAAAATCAATGTGGTTAGGCATCAGGCAGAAGGAGCCGTTTTCCGCCTCGGCGACAATCTTTTTCACTTCCTGCTTCAGCATGACTTCTGCCGGCAATAAAATTCTAAGCATCATGACTGATCTTTGCCTCATCAATGGAGCCGATCATATAAAGAGCGCGTTCGGGGTACTCGGCAAATTCATCGTTAAGTATCCGTTCGCAACCGTTCAATGTATCTTCCCGGGAAACCATCTTGCCCGCCGTTCCCGTAAACTGCTCGGTGACAAAAAAGGGCTGGGTGAAGAATCTCTCCAAGCGGCGGGCGCGGAACACCGTGCGCTGGTCTTCGCGGGAAAGTTCGGAAATTCCCAGCATCGCGATAATGTCTTTCAGGTCTTCATAAATCGCCAGTGTTTTACGAATTTCCTGAGCAATTTTGTAATGACGCTCACCGGCGATGTTGGGCATCAGCATCTTGGAACCGGACTGCAAGAGATCAATGGCCGGATAAAGACCCTCACTGGCTCGCTTTCGCGATAAGGCGATGGTCGCGGAAAGATGACCGAACGTGTGCACGGCAGAAGGATCCGTAAAATCATCCGCCGGAACATAAACGGCCTGAATGGAAGTGATGGCGCCGGTTTTCGTATTGCAGATACGCTCCTCGAGCTCGGCCAGTTCGGTGGCCAGCGTCGGCTGATAACCGAGGCGCGAGGGGAGTTGTCCCAAGAGACCGGAGACTTCCATGCCGGCCTGAATGAAACGGAAAATATTGTCAATCATCAGGAGCACGTCCTGCTTCGCATCATCGCGGAAATATTCCGCCATGGTCAGCGCGGAATGTCCAACCCGGAAACGCGCACCGGGCGGTTCGTTCATCTGGCCGAAGACCATGACCGTGTTACCTAAAACGCCGCTTTCTTCCATTTCCCGGTAGAGCTCTTCGCCTTCGCGGCACCGCTCACCGATACCGCAGAAGATACTCATGCCTTCATGCGCGCTGACCGTGTTGTGGATCATTTCCGTAATCAGAACCGTCTTGCCGACACCGGCGCCGCCGAAAAGTCCGGCTTTTCCACCCCGTTCCAGAGGTGCCAGAACATCAATGGCTTTGATGCCCGTTTCAAAGATTTCCGACACGGTGGACTGATCCCGTAACGGAATCGGTTCACGATGGATGGAACGCAGTTCACCGGCTTCAATATTGCCCTTCTTGTCAATAGTATTGCCGAACACATTGAAAACCCTCCCGAGAAGCTCCCTGCCCACAGGAACTTCAAAGGGTTTTCCCGTGTCGACGACTTTTGATCCGCGGGCCAGCCCCTGCGTGGGAGTCAGCGCGACGCCCCGAACAGTATTATTGTCCAGTTGCGTAAACACCTCAATAATCACATCCTGGTTCTCCCCGGCATGGAGAACATTACGAATCGGCGGCGCCTGCGGGAAATACACATCAACCACACTGCTGCGGACGGATAAAACTTTTCCCTGATTGATTTGTTCGCTTTCCACGTTCATCTCCTCTTGTGTTAAGAATTTATGCTTTAAGATTGCAATGCCACACTCTCTTTTATTTTGGAGGTGCTTCCAGCCTCATCAACTTCCAGAACTTTCTGGCGACAGCATACATAATATAATCAAACATCAGAATCGTCCGGCTCAAGCTTTCCACCGCCTGCCGGTGCTGAACCTCGGAATTAAAAAGCGATTGGAATTCCGCGTAAAGCCACATATGTCTCCTCATCAGAATTAACGCGTATAACGCTTCATGCAGGGGCATTCCCTCTTGATATCTTTCCTCGGCATACTGTTCGAAAAGCTCCCTGGCCTGCTCATAAGGTGACTCATTAAAAAACATGAGCTGAAAGTTATTGTAGAATTGCCTGGCCTGACTGATGATCTTTTCCTCCGGTTCATTATGATAGCTGAACGTCTTCGCGTTGGTTTTTACATCTTTGGCCCATTGGCGGGCAATTTCTTCCGCGTTCTTCTGCGTTAAATCCACAAGCTTTGCGGTAAAAGCTTTCATCGTCATCTCGTCCTTTTTAAAAAACTGAAGAGCATAAGCCATGCCAGAAAAAAAATTCCCATTTTCGTATTCATTGATGAAATTTATAATCAAGTGACAAAGTCCGCGTATTTTTGAGAAGCTTAGTATTGTTCGATGTTTACGAGCTTCGTTACACAACTGAAAGAAAATCAGAGAATAAACTTTTCTGTTTGTTCTTGGGGTTTTGATGATGGATGTCAGTTTGATGAAAACGAAATAAAGGACGCGGGAAAAATATCATGAAAAGTCTTTCCGACAGGATATTACGACAGGTCGCTTAAAAAACAACAGCTTATGAATTGCGACATTTATGTCACCCGGCATGACTTAAATGTCGTCCAGAGCGGATTGCCATTGCGGATTTTTTTTCATTGAGGCAATTTTCCGCTGCAGTTGCCGGATGGTAATGCCCAGAATTTGTGCTGCCTTATTTTTATCACCATGGACATTTTTCAAAACATAAATCAGATGTATTTCGTCATTTTCCTTTAATGTGCATAGCTGCCGCGATAAAGAAGATTTGCCGGTTGATGTCATGCCCAGATGAGCAGGTTGAATAAAATCCGCAGACGCCACCAGTACAGCATTGTCAATAATTTGTGAGAACTCCCGAATATTGCCGGGATAATTTCTGCTGCTGAGCAGATCCATCGCTTCCGGAGTGAACCCTTTGATTTCTTTCCTGTGAGCTTCACACGACTTGCGCAGAAAATGCAGAGCCAGCAATGGAATGTCGCCGTCTCTTTCCCGGAGCGGCGGCAGATGGATATGAACGGATTTCAAACGGTAGAGCAGATCCAGTCTGAAATTTCCCTCCCGGCAGGCCTGTTCAATATCTCTGTTAGAAGCCGATATAACTCTCACGTCAACCCAGACCGGTTTGGACGAACCCAGGGGATAAAAAGATTTTTCTTCCAGCACCCTCAATAGTTTCGACTGCAACCCTACAGGGAGTTCTCCAATTTCATCCAGAAAAAGGGTCCCCCCATCCGCCTGTTCGAAATAGCCACGATAAGGAGCATCCGCTCCGGTAAACGCGCCTTTGGCGTGACCAAAAAACTGGCTTTCAAACATACTGGCCGGAATGGCGCTGACATTAACAGCAATGAACGGACCATCAGGCGTCGGTCCCGCCTGATGGATGCCTCTGGCGACCAGTTCCTTGCCGGTTCCCGATTCACCGGTAATCATCATCGGATTGCCGCCGGCAGCCATGATCTGAGCGTAGGAAAGCAGTGAACACATTCTCGGACACTGGGTGATAATTTCCGCAAAGGGCTGGGGAACATTACTTTTGCTATATCCGGCTGTTGACGACAAACCGATGAGTAATCCCCTTCTTTCATAGGCTCTCTTGATGGCCAGGAGCAGCAGATCATTATCCACCGGTTTTACGAGATAATCATAAGCTCCCAGACGAACCGCCTTGACGGTGGTGGGGATATCATCAATGGCTGTGAGAATGATAAATTCCGTGTGCGGGCGATAGGGCTTCGTCGCTTCCAGCACCTGTAACCCGTCAATTTCCGGCATCAGCAAATCCAGCAGAACGATATCAAATTCGGTCTCCTTGATTTTTGCAATAGCCTCCCGGCCGCTGGAACAGGTGTCCACATTCCGGATGCCCCGCCACTTTAAAAGACGTTTGATTGAATTCAGAGCTACTTCTTCATCATCAACAATCAGGATTCTCATAATCGCTGCCTTCCTGTGTCACGAATGATATTTTGCAACTGCATCATGCTGAAAGGTTTTTTCAGCAGGTAGTCCGCTTGATCTGCCGTTCCGCCTTCAGACTTCAGGCTGCCGTCATCGGCAGAATAGAGGATCACGCACATGAGCGGGAAACGTTCTTTGATTTTCCGGGATAATTCCCAACCGTTCATGGAGGGAAGATTGATTTCCGAAATGAAAATATCAATCTCCGGATGCGCTTCCAGATAAGTGATGATGTCTTCGCAGGTGTCCTCGGAAGAGCACTGCCAGTCCAGAGCATCCACAAAGCTCATTTTGATTTCGTTGAGATAAGAAGCGTCGCTGTCACAGCAGAGAATGGCCGGGCGAATACTGATCGGTGTGCGGGAATCCAGCGGCAGATAAATGGAAAACCGCGTACCGATATCAGGACGGGAAAGCACGCCGATGAGGCCGTGATGCTCTTTGATCAGTCCGTAAGAGATGGAAAGTCCCAGACCGGTCCCTTCCAAATCACGGCGTGTCGTGAAGAAAGGTTGAAAAACATGATCCATGACTTCCTTTTTCATTCCCATGCCGTTATCTTCAATCTCAATGAGAATCGCGTTGAGTCTCTCCATGTTTCTGGCGGTAATAATGATTCGTCCCTTTCTATCCGGCGGAATGGCCTGATGAGCGTTAATCAGAAGATTGGCGATGACCTGCTCGAGCTTTTGAAAATGCCCCTGAACCGGCGGCAGATCACTGTCCACATAAATATCCACGCGGGAAACGGTTTTGCGCACCTGAGCGCCGACAATGATCATCACGCCCCGGATAACTTCTTCAATTTTCACCGGTTTCTTTTCGACGGTTTCATCGGTGCGGGCAAACTCTTTCAATCCGGAAACAACGCGCTTAATGCGCTGGGAAGCGATTTTAAATTCATCGATGATTTCCTTCATGTTGGTGCAGACTTCCACATAACCTATGCCCTTGTCACTCCAATCCGGATGCGAGGCGCCGTCACTGGCCAGAATCGGTTCCACGGCATTCCACATTTCCTCCAGCATGGTAATGTTGTTGGCGATAAAACTGACCGGATTATTGATTTCGTGGGCGACGCCCGCGACAACCTCGCCCAGCGCTTTGAGCTTATGAGATTGAATCATCTGCTGCAGCCGGAATTCTCCTTCCTGTCGGATTTTCTTATCCTCCGTGATATCCTGCCATGCGCCCACCAGGTAACTGCGCGAGCGCTTTCCCGGTTTTATCAGACGACGATGATCGGCAATCCACCGATAGGAGCCATCCATGATTTGGAAGCGGTATTCCAGTTGCTGCGTTCTTTTTCCTGTGGTCGATTTCAATTTTTTCAGAACATGATCTCTGTCTTCGGGATGGATATGCTCCTGCCAGAAAAAATGATTACCGGTAAATTGAGCCGGCGTATATCCGGTAATTTCCTTGACACGATTGCTGACAAACGTGATGGTCGCATTTTCGTCAGCATGACAGGCATAGGAAATAATCGGCAGAAATTCCAGAATGAGCGACAGATGATCTGTTGTCTCTTTCAAAGCTTTGTTGGTTCTGGTCAACTTGCGGGTGCGTTCTTTAACTTTCATTTCCAGTTCTGCATGAGCCTGGAGCAGAGCCTCTTCCGTTCTTTTCGCCTGGGTGATATCTTCAAGCGTTTCCACTGCGCCGATAACCGATCCTTTGGAATTGCGGATGACCGCGGCGGTAAAGCGCAGCCACTTCCCCCGCTTGCCCAGTTCCGGAAAAAAATCAGTCGCCTCGTAGGCGCCTTTAATTAATTTTGATTTGATGTGCTTTCCTGAATACCATTGCGGAATCTTTTTCTGGCATTTATCAACCAGCAAGTCGGCCATGCAGGGTCGGGCGGTTTTATAAAAAGCCCGCCACTGCTGTCCGGTTCCCACGACTTCCCGGGCCTTGATGCCGCTTAGCTCCTCCAGCGCCTTGTTCCAGTAAATAATCAGATGATCCTTACCGATAATAAAGGCGGGAATGGGAGATGAGCCGATGATGCTCTGCAGAGATTGCTGGCCGTTGCTGAAAACTTCCTTTGCCCAGACACTTTCTGTGCGATTGATTTTTTTTTTGACCTTGTTCAGAGGGTTTTTTTCTTTCATCTTCCGTTACCGAAACAATCCATACAGAATTAATCCATTAATAAATCAGTGAAACCTGTCTGAAACTACATCCAGCGGCGAAGATGATATTATAAATGATTATTTATGATTTGATTATAGGGAAGAAGGTATGCGGGTGTCAAGATATTTAAACTTATTAAACTTGATTCCTCGGCCGATGGATTTCTTTTTGCCTGTCATCAATTTCCGAATTCCATCTGCAGGATTGACGTTGTGCAAAGGAAAGCTTTTATATCTTTCAGTCGATGGAAACATCATACATCATCAACATATATTGATTCCTGGCCGTCAGCCAATCTTTTAAAAACGCCAACTGCCCCTTGACTGTTTTGATGGCAACGACATCATCCGGGTTTGGCGCCACATATTCACCCATAATAGGCCATTTTACGAAATTCTTCTGAAATGACTTATTATGCGTTGTGGCAAGGGTGTCACATTCAGCGATGATTTCAGCAATATTTAACTGCGCATCAGCCAGCCTTTTTTGCAGGATCGTTTTTATTTCTGGAACATCGAGAAGTGCTTGGTACCACGGATTCGTCTTGGCGACCCATAATGCGGCACGAGGTGATTGGCTTTCCTTTTGTCCCGGGCCATAGTTGACGTTGCCGCTGCTTCTATCAAAATCCCATACAGGACCTGCATACAAGACCCCGTTCTTTTTTTTATAGAGGTAAAAGCTCGAAAAGGGCACATCGACCGAGCAGAACAATTCGTGCACGATGTAGCAGTCGATAAAGGAATTGATGTCGATGTATTGATGAATGGCCTGCATGTCCCTGGAAAGGATTGCCGCGTAGGCGTTGCTGAGATAATCTTTAATGTAATACAATTGCTCTTGTGAATAATAATCTTCGTCTGTGGCAGGAGATTTAATCGTATAGGCCGGAAATAAGTCCTTCGCGAAGAAATAATCCCAATCCAGCTCGCCTTCCATGGGTGCTCGAAAATTCATTTCCAGCAAATATCCTGTGTCGATATCAGAACTTTCTTCTTCAACGTTGATTCTGCCTTCGCCAACCTCAATTTGGTCGCACAGGAGATACACGCCCAAATATCTACCGTTCAGATACAGGTCAACAAATTCAGCCATACTCGAAAACTCAATGCCGTCCATTTTAGAGGCAAGTGTATAAGCGAGATAGTTCCTGGACAGGCTCTTATCGCAATAGTTTGCAATCAGCGTCCAGCTTTTCGCTTTTGCGTGGCCGAATATCTCCTGTTTTGACTTAAATTTTATCCGGTATGGTTTTTTGGGTTCTTCCCAGGATGTATTTCCTCTTCCTCTGACACCTGCCTCTACCTCATCGAGCAACCATTCATCTTTTACATTGGAAATGGATACGGTGGCGGCAATATAAACCTCTTTTGATGTTATCTCTGCGCCATTCTCTGTCGTAATGCTGACTTTGGGCAGTTCTGTTGATTCCTTATGGTTGTTGCTGGAATTGCACGCTATGAAAGTAAAAATCAATAAAAAAAAAGAAACTGTTGCTATGAGGAATTTAATACTTTTTTCCATTTGCCCCGTTACTAAATTATGATCTGAGAATGAAAGGTTTTTTACCGGCGAGAATGTAAGCAAATCATCCTTGGATGTCAAGTTAATCTTATTCGCAAGAACCTTAGCCGGATTTATTTTCCACATTTCGTTGAATCGTCTTGAATATTTTATTAAAAAAATAACAGATTAATGGATGTGAGTGGTGTGCTTTCCGGATTTAATTGCCTCTGATTCAATAGATATATCAAAAGGTTATGAAGTTTGTTTTTTCCGCCTTAAATTCTGGCACGGTATTTTCATTAGTATAAAGACAAATAGAGCAAACAAATTACCCCAAGGAGGTAACAGATCATGAAAAAGACAATGGCAACAACAATCGTAGCGGCAGCGGTAGTTCTTTTAACGGCAACCTTCAGCTTTGCTGAATACGCGGCAGCAGGAGCAACCAATTTCCCCTTCTTCCAACTGGGCTGTTTGATCGTTGGCGGATTGATTATGGTTTCTCTGAAACGTAAATATGAAAAGATGTATGTCGGCGAGGTGGTTGGTGTGTTCGCTCTCTACACCGTTCTGATGGCTCTTTTCACCAACCCGGTTATTAACGCGGTAAAAACATTAGTCAGCTAAGAAGTAGTACTCGATATAGAACAGATGGCAAAGTAACCGCTGCTTCAACGACAAAAACATGATCTGGTAATATAGGTTCGCCCCCTCAAGGTCAAAAGGACTTGAGGGGGTTTTTATTGCGTAAAGTTTCCTGCAAGAAACTGTTTGCAATTTTTATGGTGCTATCACTGATGGTAAATTGAGCGACGTTGAGATAAGTGACCGCTTACGCTGAATTCATTATCGTGATTGACCGATTTTTTTCAACGCTTCGATGGATGAAATAATTTGTTCTTCCGTGTTGAAATAACTGAAACTGAAACGAACGGTGCCTGCGGGATACGTTCCGATCGTTTTGTGAGCGGCCGGCGCGCAATGCAAACCTGATCGTGCCATGATGCCGAATTGTTCATCCAGTGCCATCGCCACGGCAGCAGGATCCATTCCGGCTATATTAAAGGAAACAACCGGTGTTCGCCGCTGAACTGATTTTTGTCCATAAAGGATCAGGCCCGGCAGATCACGGACACCATCCATGAAAGTCTGGACCAGTTTTTCTTCCCTGTCTTTAATCCGCGCGATACTTTGTTCCAGAATGAATTCAACGCCCGCCCGTAAACCGGCAATGCCGGTTGTATTAGGCGTCCCCGCCTCAAAGCGGTCAGGCATAAAGTCCGGCTGAACTTCCAACTCCGAACGGCTGCCGGTTCCGCCGACGCAGATCGGTTCTATTTTTTTTTCAAGACCTTTGCGAATATAGAGGCCGCCGGTTCCCGAAGAGCCGAAAAGGGCCTTGTGGCCGGTAAAGGCCAGCAGGTCAATATGCATTGCTTCAACGTCAATCGGATAACAGCCCGCAGTCTGCGCCGCATCGACGCACAACGCCAAATCATGTTCGCGGGAAATCTTGCCGATATCGGCAACCGGCATGGCCGTGCCGGTAACATTGGAAGCATTCGTGATAAATATTGCCTTTGTATTTTTTTTGACTGCCTTGAGAATATCACCGGGATCAACCAGCCCGTCACGCGCGCAGGAAACAACCGTTATATCAACGCCTCGCGTTTCCATAACACGCAGAGGGCGCATGACGGAATTGTGTTCCATGCCGGACGTGATGACATGGTCCCCGGGCTTTAAGAAACCGAAAATAGCGATATTCAACCCTTCAGTTGCGTTCCTGGTCAGAATGATACTCAGAGGATCCGGAACATTAAACATTTGCGCCAGCTTTTCTCTGGTATCGAAGATGATTCGCGCCGCCTCAATAGACAAACGATGTCCGGAACGACCGGGACTGCCGCCGACGTTCTGCAGATAATTCTGCATGGCCAAGATTGTTGCTGGCGGCTTCGGCCACGAGGTAGCGGCATTGTCAAAATAAATAATATTTTTCTTCATTCCTGATTCACTTACGAAATGATTGACGGCCATTAATCATTTAGAGGTCTGATTTTTTCTATCTGCACCTTATTCAATAGTGCGGCTTCTATTTTGTTTTGGATTGCTGGTTCAAAGCGCACGCATACGCCACAATCCGAACTGATGTGCTTGGGAACCGGAATAATTTTGTGCGGAATGCTTTCGGCTTTGAGAATTTTTTCCGCCTTCAAAACGTAACTCACCGCCTTGAACAGCATGACGGAATAAGAATGTTTTTGATTCATGGCGTAAGCAAGCGTCCCGCGCGGCTCATGGCATCCAGAATGTCATACATATTGGAGACAGTGCCCGCCGCAAGTTTGTCCTTAATCTCAAAATAATTTAAACAGGTGCCGCAAACCAGCAGTTGAACGCCCGCGCTCTCCAGTTGTTTCAAATCATCCAGGACTTCCGACCCCTCTACAGTAAGTTTTACACCGGTATTGTAAAAAATGATGGTATCGGGTTTCTGAGACTGTTCAGCGACCGTGTGCAGAAAAGACCTGATTAAAACGGAGCCGAGTTCGTCATTGCCTTGTCCCATCGTGTTTGCCGATATGACAATGATAAAAGGTCCCGCCGCTGCGGTTGCTGCACTGCAAGAAGAAACGACCACACCTTTTTTGCGCTTCAATTTTATTTCGAAAGTTGAGTCTTTTTTTGTTTCCACTTTAATCGCGAAGCCCAGTTTCGTTCCAAGGCGCTTGATGTTTTCCAGCGCCGTTTCGTTATCCACCAGCACTGTCACCTTTTCATTGATTTCCAAAGCCTGCTTGGTGAGAACTACCGGTTGGGGGCAGGCAAGTCCTCTTGCATCCACAACTTTTGTGTCACCCATTCAACATACCTCCATAAATAACCGTTCAAACAAGAAGCCCTTTTTGCCGCTGCTCCTGTAGAATAACGTCATTACCGGATGGATAAATACATTATGCTCGGAAATATATCCAATAAAGAATAGTTATAGCTCTCGCAGAATTATTACTATTATTTATTCAATCCATCATCAGATGTGCTTCATCTTAAAAATACAACATTCGTTTTCGCACAGACGCCCGTTCAATTAGAGAAAGAATGTGTCCAGTTCAAACAGGGGGATTTTTTTGAACGCGTCAACGCAATCCGGGCAGAGTTGCGTGCCCCGGACGGATTCGATGACACGCATTGCCTCTTCATGGCTCATGCGCGGGCGATAGGAACGGTTGCTCGTCAGGGCGTTATACGTATCGGCCACTGCCGCTATTCGGGCCCAGAGCATGATTTCCTGTCCCTTGAGTCCGTTGGGATACCCCTTGCCATCAAAACGTTCATGGTGTTGAAGGATGACGGGCAGTAACGGTTGGATGCTGGGAATGGATTCCACAATGGAAACCCCTTTTACGGGATGTTTTTTAACAATGGACATTTCTTCTTCGGTCAGCTTACCGGGTTTCAGCAGGATGGCATCAGGGACGACAATCATTCCGATGTTATGAATGCGTCCGGCCATGATCATGGAATCGATGGTGTCCGCGTCAAAATTCATCCGCTGTCCTATCTGGGACATGATTTTGGCCACCGCTTCAGAATGGCCGCTGGTAAAGGGATCGCGTGCCTCCATCGTCTCAACGAAGCTGGTGATTCCGGTCATCATCATTTTATTTTCTTCACAGTAAAGCTGCTTTTGTTTGAGCAAAAGCAGAAAATGATCCGAGAGGAGCCTTTCGACGGTGATCAAAAGCTGCTCCATGTTAAACGGTTTCACCAGATAGCTGGAAGCTCCCAGATCAAACAGGCGACGCATGATACCGCGTTCGCTGTTTGTGCTCATGACGACGAAAGGAATAACGGCCAGATCGGGATCGGCATTAATTTTTTTGCACAATGCAATTCCGTCCATTTCGGGCATGTTGATGTCGCTGATGATGAGGTCCGGTTGCCGTTCTTTAATTCTGGTTAAGGCCTGTTTCCCGTTTTCCGCAATCATGACCTGAAAACCGGCTTCACTAAGAGAGCCCGAAACCATCCTGCGTATCAGCGCGGAATCGTCCACCACCAGAATGCAGCGACTGCGGAAAAAACGGAACCGCTGGAGCACTTTTTCGATGGTTCCGATTAAATTCACATGCGCTTCCGCTTTGGAAACGTAAGCGGCTGCGCCAACCATGAAGCCCTTTTCAATATCCTTGTCCCCGTCGAGAGAACTGAGGATAATCACGGGGATTCCACGCGTGCGGTCATTACTTTTCAACCGCTGGCATAATCCGAATCCGTCCAGCCTGGGCATCTCCACGTCAGAGATGATCAGGTCAAAGTCGGTACTCTGTGCCACTTCCCATCCCTTTTCCCCGTCTTCCGCCTGGATAATTTTCGCGCCATAAGCTTCCAGTTGCCTGGAGATGACTGTCCGGGTCGTGGCGCTGTCATCGACAATGAGTATAAGGGGTTGTTGATCCATAGGTATATATCCTTTCGAATGAGTTCAGAACAATCAAATCATTCCTCTGTTTTTTGCGATCTGCATCATTTGTTCGCCGCCTGTCGCGGGGAGGATGCGCCTGCCGGCATCGGGTTTGAGCAGGAGGGTAATGGCCTCCGCGGGACAGGTGGTTACACACAGACCACAACCGATACAGCGGTCGAGGTTGACCTGTGCAATTCCGTCTTTATCCATGGCGATGGCCTCCATCTGACACCGATCCAGACATATTTCACAACCGGTGCAGTCTTCCCGTTGAATCGATGCCTGGTAATTGGAAAAAACATGTTCCGCCGGTTTGGGCAGTTTTTTGATTGCGCCGAGAATCAGACAGCAGTCGCCGCAGCAATTGCACATCCCGCCGGGATTCTGGGTCGTGGCCGGTTGGGTGACCAGCCCCGCCTCCTGCGATTTTCTTAAAATGTCAATCGCTTCGTCAATGCTAATCTGCCTTCCCAGGTTGTTTTCTATGTAAAACCGGGCCATGGAGCCAAACATGAAACAGTTTTCCATCGGTTTATCGCAACCCTTGCCGATGGTTTTATTTCCCTTCCGGCACAGACATTCGGCGACGGCGATCGTGTCGTTTTTCTTAATGAGGGCCACCGCGTCATCGAAGGCCGCCACGTGGTGTTCAGGCACGATGGACTTCTCAACGGGAATGGTCCGGAGGAACAGCCCTTCAACGCCTGCTATGGCCCGATCTAATCCCTGGGCATAATACTGTTTGATAAGATCGCCCAGCTCGCGATCAAAACGTTTGACCTGAAACTCTATCAGGCCATGCATGAAGGGAATCGCACCGTATTTGACCGATGTTTCCTTCCTGAGCCTGAAAAGAAGGCCGCGTTTCGCCATGTCCTCCAGTTGTCCTGCCACTTCATCAACAGGCCTTTCGAGCCGTTGCGCGACGGCCTGCGGTTCTTCCAGCAGAGGTGACATGTCGAGGAACATCTCCGCGTCTTTTTGACTGAAAAGCTTTTTCAATATTGTTATTTCGATTCCCGTTTCCGTGGCCGGAAATCCCAGGGAATACATGTCAAGCCTTTGCTGTAACCGGCGGAAAATATCTTCCGTCATGGTGATGTTCTCCTTTTCATCTCTTTCATCAACGCTGCGATAATAGCCTCCGCAGCAATCACAGGGTTCAATATTCCCATTATCGTGCGAATCATTTTCATTGTTGACACCTGTGCATTCGAAGGATTCGTCAATAATCAATCATCGACTGAAAAATAAATAGACAGCAATAACAGCTAGCCCGATTATTATCAGAACCGGAAGTGGAATTACATCACAAAGATTGCTTAACTGCAACAGGAGATCGGAAAATATCCCCGGTGTTTTGGATGCCATTACGCCGTATTCCATCATGCTTCCCTCTTTTTAAGATTGATATTTTCTTTCAAGCTTTCCGATAGCCCCTATGCTTATTGATGGCACGGTGAAATCCACTGTAACCGACGTTCCTGTCGCAACTGCGTCTGTTGTTAAGATGCCTCCAGCATACATTGCCATCACCTGATATGTTCCGGCGGGCAGATCCACAGCATAAGACCCTGTTTCGGCGTAATGAAAACCTCCCGAACGGATTGCTGATCAGTTTAATCAATATGATGATTATTTGATACTCCTCGGGTCTTGAGCTGTCAAGGGGGGAAAATGTGGAATTGGGTGAGATATCAACGGGTCTTCAGACTCATGATGATGGGAATCACCACCAGTGTCAAAAGAATGCTGACAGCAATTAAAGGCCAGCGGAGCCCCATATAGGAAGCCATGACGCCGCCCATTAACGGTCCCAGCGTCATGCCGAGAGAGGTCATGGAAGCCATCCATCCATAAGCCTTCCCGTAGTTTTCCTTTGGCGTGATTTTTCCGAGCAGGGCATTCATGGTGGGAATATTCCCCCCGACAGCGAATCCGAAAATGATTCGGATAACGAGCAACTGGTCTATATTACGGGCAAGGGCATGGATTATCCACAGGATACCGGTGATGAACAGGTTCACAATGAGGACCTTTTTATGTCCCATGCGGTCGCTCAAATAGCCGATGGCGGCGGCGGAAATAGAGGCGGTGGCTCCTGTCACAGCAAGCAGTAATCCTGTTGTGGAAGCAACATTTGTCTTCAGGTTCCCGACTTCTTCAATAAACAGCGGTATAATCGGGATGGCGATATGAATTGAAAAATTAAACAGAAGAAAGACAAGCATCAAAGCAACAAACCCCGGAAGGGTAAAGAGCGTTCTGATGTTTGCGTTTTGCTTCAGCGACGCGGCAGAAGGACGGATAAATTTTTCTTTCGTTCCAAAAAGAACCAGGAGGCCGCCAAGGAGCAGCATTACCCCGCCGGCAACGAAAGTCAGACGATAACCGACGATGTCGGCAATGACGCCACCAATCAACGGTCCGACGGACATTCCCAAGAACACGCCGACCTGCATCAAACCCAGCCCGAATCCCAGTTTCGCTCCTGGTAAAACAGAGGAGACCAGGGCAAGAGAGGCGGAAATCGTTCCTGTAAAAGCGCCGGCAAGTAAACGCAGAACGAGGAGTTGATAAACATTACTGATCATGCCCATGGCAATGGTAATAATAGCGCCGGCAAACATGGCGCGTTCCACCATAAGTTTTCGGCCATAACGGTCCGAAAGCCATCCCCAGAAGGGAGCGAAAATGGTCATCGTGAGGCTTGATGCCGCCATCATAATCCCGGCCCAGACCGGCACCAGCTTTTCATCCATCACGCCGATTTCACGGATATAGAAGGGGATAAAGGGCAGGACAAACGCAAAACCAATAATGGAAAGCAACTGGGCGATGAACATGACAAAAAGCGTCGATCGCCAGGGCGGGGCCACATCTGTTTCCTGAGCGGTATTTTCTTTCTCTTTTGTCATGTAAAAGTTTCCTTCAGGGGAGAAAAAAGTAACAGAAAATAAATCAAAAAATCACGGGTATGAACCCCAAAGCAAGCTTTGTAAACTATTCCGCGACAAGGGATAATTACACTTACGCTTCGAACGTCGTTTCGCTCCTTCTTATCGAGTACATTACCCTCCGCTTCGCGGGATTGTTCCCAATCCCGATTTATTGGGATTGGATAGTTCGTCCAACAAATTTCAGTACGCTGTGCTTCTGAAATTTGAGACTCACAACAACTTACCAATTCCGCTACGCTACGCTTTCGGAATTGGAGTTTCAACAATAAAAGACCCCGCAACCATTAAATCAGTTACGGGGTCTTTCCCCAGGAGTAAAAACATTGCAAATTATTTTATCGGGCCCGTTTCAAAAAGAGCTACGATTCTGCGATTTTTCTGCCGTCCCTCTTTGGTGGCATTGCTGGCAACGGGCTTGTCGGGTCCGTAACCAATCGCCTTAATCCGAAATTGTTCAACGCCGAATTGATCAATCAGGTATTGCCTGATGCTTTCTGCTCGTTTTTTGGAAAGCAGGATATTGGCCTTCCGGGGGCCGATATTGTCCGTATGGCCGACGATGGTAGCGGTTGCCTCAGGGTGCTCTTTCATGAAAACTGCCACGGTCTGGAGCTCCTTGTGATACTGGGGCTTGATCAAAGCTTTTCCTGAATCGAATTCCATCTTCAGTAGAATGGAAACAGGGGCGTCGATCGCTTCTTCGCAACCCTCTTGGTTGACGGGTGTGCCGGCAGGAGTCCGGGGGCACTTATCCAGACTGTCCGTAACGCCATCCTTATCGGCATCGGGAGGACAGCCTTTTTCGTCAACGCTGACACCGGCGGGAGTCCCCTGGCAACTGTCCAGGTAATCGAACACGCCATCCCGGTCGGTATCGGGAGAACAGCCGGATTTGTCAACCACGATGCTGGCCGGTGTGCCGGGACATCGATCCGCGATATCCGGGACGCCGTCGCGGTCGGCATCCGGCGGACAACCGTACTGGTCGGTTTCCGAACCGTAAGGCGTATCGGCGCACTTGTCGATATTATCGGGAACGCCATCTTTATCCGTGTCCGGAATAACTTCCGGAGTTGTCTGTTCTGTAACCCGGGGATACGGATCCTCCTTGACGCCTTCAAAATCATAGCTGATCCCTAAAGTGAGCGTCACATCATTATGAATGTCATGTGGATTATGAATGTACTTATCGTCTCGTCCGAGGGGGATTAAATGGCGCACATCCGTCCTCAGGGATAGATTTTCCGTCACGAAATATTTAAAGCCGACGCCGTAATCGATCATGAATTTGCTGTGATCAAACCGGTCATCTTCAGAGGTGTAATAAATGCCGCCGAGGCCCATGGCCAGGTACGGTACAAAGCGGTTGCGGGGCATGAAATGGTAAAGACCTTCCAATCCGACCGTAAAGATGTCGCTGTGTTTTCCGTCTTTGTAATCTTCAAATTCCGACGGCATGCCATTGGCAAAGAATTCCGCTTCCCAGTTTTCGCTAAAATTATAACCGGCGCGAAATCCCAGCGAAACCGTATCTTTGTAACCCTGATTGCCTTCAAAAAAATGCCCCCCCGTGGATAACCCATAGGAAAAAGCGCCGGCTCTGACTTCCGCCTGAGCTGACGAGAATACTGACATCATCAGAAGCAGTGCCGCTAAAACACTCAGTTTCTTCACGTTCTTTTCTCCTTTCACGGCGAGTATTTTGCAGAAAAACTTGATGTTTATTAACACTAAATAGCTAAAAAGTAAACCTTTTCTTATTCAGAAACAACGATTGTTTCAGAATAAGAAAAGCGTGCCCTGACTTAAGAGCACGCTTTTCCGTAAGCATGGTTTCAAAAAAGGTTAACAGGTTGTCAACACTGGTAGTGTTGCGCTAAAATCACGGCCCGTAATACCAGATCGCCCAGTAAACGGGCGTATGCACAATAATGGGCGAACCGCCTTCACCGGCTATGGTTGCTGCAATCACAGTCGTTCCTAATACAGGAGTGGTCAAACCAATGGGAAGTTCAAAGGTTGCTTCCGCCTTGCCGTTAGCATCGGTTTCTGAAGCGGCCGAGACAATATTGCCCAATCCGGATACGACGGAGAAGGTAATCGGTTCCGTCGGCCATGCGAGACCATTGCGGGTGACCGTTGCTGTAATTAATACCGTACTGGATTCATTGTACACGACGCGGGCATCCGGAGAGGTAGCCGGATTCTGTGTCAGAGTCAGGACCTTGTTTTCCGGGCCGGGGTTTGGTGCGCGGGTGATGACTACGACATCGGAAGCGCCGGTTACGCTTGCCCTGATCGTATCCAGTCGAATCTCTGTGGGGGCGACGGTTCCTGCCGTATATACCGCTATGGCTTTGCCCGCTCCGTCGGTCGTTCCGGTTACCGTCGTTCCCGTGCCGCTGTCGCTGAGCAGCGATGCTGTACTGTTATTTACTGAGAACTCGAAGGTTACCGTCAGACCGCTGACAGCCTCGTTGTCCCCGTTGACAATCCTTGCTGTCAGAAGACTTGTATTGCCGGGGGTGACTGAAGTTGCAGTCGGTGTGAGCGTTAAAACCAGACCGGTCTGTGATGCTCCACCGGCGGGCCGGGCGAGTATAATCGCACCCGTAGCGCCGGTCACGCTGGCCTGAACAATATCTTGGACGGCCACTGTTGGCATATCGGAACCGGCGGTATAACCGGCAAGGGCTTCGCCGCTGGCATCAGTGGTTCCGCTAATCGTGGATAAAGATCCACCGCTGGGGCTTGATACGAAGCTGAAATTGACAACCTGACCTTTGACGGGGACGCTCGAACCGTCAGTGACCTTTGCCGTGACAATGGTCGTTTCACCGGCGGTCAGCGAATTTTTACCGGCAGTCATGGTGATTCTGTACCCCGTCGGTGTGACCACGGGCTGCCCCGATCTCGTGATGATGATGGTTTCCGAGCAGCAGCCGGCCTCGGTGCAGCACTGTGTCGCAGAGGCCTTGATAATATCCTCAACGGCACCCGAGCCTTCAGTTCCCGCCTTGTAAACGGTCGTGGCGATGCCGTTGCTGTTCGTCTGCGCGCTGGAAGGAGAAAGGGTGCCTCCGCTGCCGTTTGTTAAAAATTCAAAATTTACATTTCCGATGTAGGGCTTTCCGTCGCCGTTCAGGACAGTCGCGCGGATAATCGTGCTCTTACCGGAATTCAAAGTGGAGCTATCAGCCGTTAATGTAATGCTGCACCCCATGATGGCACTGTTTGCTACCCTTGTAAAGACCAGAGCTCCTGTGGAATAGGGTACACTGGCCTGAACCGTGTCTTGGACACTTTTGGTTGGGTTGGTGGCCCCGGCTTTGTAAACAGCAAGCGCCTCTCCCTGAGCATCAGTAATGCCCATACCCAGAGTCGTAATCGTTGCACCGCTATTATTTTCAATAAGAGAGAATGTTACCGCTTGTCCAATGACGGGATTATCTGATTCGTCAGTAACTTTTGCTCTGAGGACTGTACTTTGTCCAGCTTTAAAAGGCGTCCATGGAGTAGATTCTCCACTGCCATCTTGATATGTTGCAGTTGTATCAGATGTCAAGGTCAATCTGAGTCCTGGTTTGTATGATAGTCTGTAGATGGTGACAACTATCTTGGAATCGTGACAGGTTGCCGAAACAATATCCTCAAGCTTCGATGTTGATGAAAACGCGCCTGCCTTATAGACGACGATAGCCTGACCGGCTGCATCCGTGGTTGACTTAACTTTTGTTCCTGCTGTGTTGCCAAGAGTCAGGGTGGCACCGCTCACGTTACTGGTAAACTGAAAGTACACGTCAGCATTGCGAACAGGCTTGTCCGCGCTGTCTGTGACAAACGCGGTCAGGATAATGCTCTGTCCAGCCACGGCCGTGTAAACCGTATTATTATCCTTATCAATAGCTTTGGGTGTTCCGGTTAACGAAGCGATGTGCACGCCGTAGGCTGCTGCACCGGCTTCGGTGCCGCTTTCTACGGATTCGGCGTCATTGCTGCAGGCGTAGGTAAAGCAAAGAAGGGTCAGGGAAAGAAGCAGTCCCAGAAGCCGCATTAATTTTGAAGAGGATGATTTTATCATTGCGTTCTCCTTTTTATATAAAACGGAAATGTAGTGATTTTAAAAGACGGTAAAATTTCTAGCAGAAAAGATGGAAGTTTTCAATGTTTTTTATGAGAAAAACGGGTTAATCGGCCGGGAAAACGCATTTTAGGCTCAAGGTTCAGAATCGAACAGACTGTCCCACGTCGTCGTAGATGCCCTTCAGGGTACTACGCTCCTGGGATAATTCCCAATGGTAAAACCATTGGATAGTTCGACTTACGTTTCGATTTTCGCTTCGCTCGCTCTCAACTGGTCTCACTACGCCTAACGCTTCGAGCGTCGTTTCTCTCGCTCTTAGCTTGGCTCACGAAAGACTGGGGGAATTTGCAACAAAAAAGCCGGCTCTGAAATCATCAGAGCCGGCTTTTTAAAATAAATATATCGTTTTAGGGAATGTTTTGGGTACCTGATACTGTAATTGGAATTTCTGTAATAACCCCTTTGGGAGTTGTAGTAACGATAGTCAAACTCCCATTAGGATAGTTCATAGTATCTCCTGCAGCGACACTTCCTGCGCAGCCCGTCCCTCCGTCTAGTTTAAGGCTTAACGATGTTCCTCCAAGGGCATTGGTATCAATAACAGGCGTGCCCCCAATACTTGGAGTCGCTGTTCCGGTTACTGTAATAATCCCATTACCTGACCAGATTACAGCATTATTCTTTGTCGTCACTGTCGTTCCCGCCGGCATGGGGTTGCCGTTTTCATCCGTCAACATTAAAGTAAATTCCCCCACGCATGAAGATCCCATATCAACAGTAGTGGGAGATATTTCACCATAGGATCCGGAAAGAACTATGACATCACTGCGCCGCACATAGCTTATTCCCCATGCATTATTGCATGTATTTTGTTTGCTGGGTACATCCACGTAATTAAATGGGAGGAGTGTTCCCGAAGGCCGAGTCCTACAAGCTATTGTACCCGATCCTGAAGGAGGGGATATAAATAGCTCACCGGAATTCCATGTGCCGCTTTCATTTGCGTCAATGTAAAGGTCGCCCAATTCGTAAAAAGTTTCTCCCGAATCATAACTATTGTTGCCGTATATTGGATCATTTATTGTATCAGCGAAACTTTCCTCACCTGTGGCATAAGCCAGTATGGTTACCCGGCCATCTGACGGTCTGAACTCGGCGCTCTTAAATGTAACGCTGCAGGTTCCGTCTGGAGTTCCGTCTGGTAAAGTACGTGTTACACAGGAAGCCGGAATAATTTGTCCCCCTTCAGTGATGAAGTTGATCGCTGTCCCGTCAGGCACGGGATTACCCACACGATCTGAAGCGATAATTGTAATTCCGGTTTCCACGCCGTCATATTTCCATCCTTCGATATTGTGTTTTTGAACACTCAGCGAGAAAAAGTTCTGCGCAGGCAATCCTGTTGTTATAGTTAAGAGGTCGGATTGGGTTTTAATTGCCGGAGAAGAGCCGGTTACTGTTGCCACAACCCAGACGGACGTCGGCACTGTACCCGAAGTAACCGAAATCGTAACAAATCCATCCGCGTCAGATGTTGCCGGGTTGGAGGAGGATAACGTGACTCCACCCAAGGTGACGTTGTACAAAAGATTGAAGGTGACACCAACGCCCGGTATGCCATTATTACTGGCGTCCACCACCTTGAATTTCACGATAGAACTCTTCGATAGTCCTGGGGCGCTGGCAGTCGAAGTTCCGATAATTTTCGGCGTCGCCGACACAAATTCTATATTGTTGGCGACAGGAGACAGAACGGTTATTGTCCTGCTGGCACTAGCCCCTCCCGCTACAGATGCCGTTATCGTGTCTGTTCCGGAATTACAGAGGTTGTCCTTATAGGTGGAATACGCTGTGCCCGTGGATACGTTACTCGTAACCGGGCTGGAAAGCGTTGCCTTGCTGATGCCAACGCAGTAGGAAGTAAAGTTCACGGAGATAGGCACCGAGGCAGCTACACCGTTTATTAATACCGGCACACTTACACTACTGCTGCCATAAGTTGAAATGGTTGGTGTGCCCAGCGCAATCGCGCCCAGGGTAATCGCCGCTCCATTAACCGCTATGCCCAGAGGGTTACTGGTAATGGTTGTGGTAGTTCCTCCTGCTGTAATAGGAGCTGATGCAGAAATATATGTGGCGCCCGAAGCATCAATACTTGCCGCGTTCAAGGTGATGGAAGCAACGCCGCTGACGTTTGTCAACGCCGTTGCGGAGACGGGAGTATAAGCGACAAGCGAACCCTGCGCCGTGAAGGTAACAACCGCATTGGGAACTAGCGCGCCATCGGCGTCTCTGAGTGTAGCGGTAATAGTTATCGGCGTACCATATGATACAGAATTGGAAGAAGGACTTAAAGCAAGAGTACCAGTACTTATTGTACCACCAGTACCACCACTGCTTGCCGTTCTCGTGATGATGAAGGCATCCGATGAGTTGTTTGTGCCCATGATTGCATTGACGGAGACGGTGTCCTGCAAACTGACTCCAGAGTTCGTCGTTCCTGCCGTGTAAATTGCAACGGCCCGGCCATTGGCATCAGTTGTTCCTGTGACGGTGGATCCCCCTGTGGTTTCATTAGAATCACGCAGCAATGCGCCGGTGGTGTTAGTGATAAAGCCGAAATTCACCGTCGCGCCCGGAACGGGGTTGCTGGTGCCGTCCAGTACGGTCGCGGTGAGAACGCTCTGTCCTCCCGCATCTACGGAGGTTGGTGCAGCCGTCAGGTCAACTCTGATGCCTGATGCCGTGCCCGATGTCGTTGTCCGGGTGACGATGACCGCTGCCGTCGTGCTATAGCCACAGGTTGGACAGTTGGTATTGCAGCCGACACCGGTAACGGTGGTTTGAATGACATCCTGGACAGCACCGGTTCCTCCGGAACCCGCCGTATAGATGGTGGTAAAGCTACCGCTGGCGTCCGTGCTCCCGCTGGTTGCGGACAAGGTGGATCCGATAGAGCTGTTGGGCAGGAAGGCAAATGTTACGCTCATGCCGCTGACAGGTTTGCTTGCGCTGTCCACAACCTTTGCGGTGATAATGCTGTGGTCTCCCGCCGCCGCGGTGATTGGATCCGCAGTCACGCTCATGGAGTAACCGGTTGTTGCCGTGCCTGATGTTGTCGAGCCCACTCTGGTGATAATGACAACCGCGTAAGCAGCGCCGCCGGAAATGCTGGCGCTGATGGTATCCTGAACATCAGCAGTGGGATTGGCGTTGCCCGCCGTGTAAACAGCCTGGACCTTGCCGCTGGCATCGGTGACGCCCGTGCCCAGGGTGGTCAGGGTTGGATTACTCGGCGCTACTTCTTTGGTGAATGTAACGGTCTGACCATGAACGGGAGCGCCGTTTCCGTCAGTGACTGCAACGGATATGACGGTGCTCTGACCGGCTGAAAGAGACGTCGATCCGGCGGACATGGTAAACAGGTATGTTGTCGCAGTACTCGCTGTTCTTGTTATAACGAGGGCGGCCGAGGCTTTACCACTGGTGGCGGAGATGGTATCTTCCAGGCTCAGAGCAGTGGTTGCCGAGCCCGCCTTGTATATGGCGACGGCGTTACCGCCGGCATCCGTGACACCGCCGTTGACGGCTGTAATGGTTCCCCCGCTGGGGCAGGATCCGCCGGAGCATGTGAAATTTATGGTCTTGTTTTGAACGGGAGCGCCCGCGCTGTCCGTGACCTTAGCTGTAACGACAGTACTCTGACCGGCTGAGAGTGTCGCGGTTGAAGCACTGAGCGCTATCTGCAGTCCTGAACCGGAAGTTGTTTCGGTGTCGTCCTCTTCCATGCTGCCACCGCAGGAGGTCAGGAATAAAAGTAGAGAAAAAGAAAGAAGCAATAATAATGTCCGTATTGAATTTGCTTTGATTGATTGAATCATTTTGTTCTCCTTTTTTAATTATAGAGATGGATGATTTTTTTAAATTGATGCTTAGCTTTTACCAGAAACATTGTTGATTTTCAAGATTTTTTTGTGTCTGGAATATTTTTGCACAAAAGTTTCTCTAGAGTTTGTTTATTTTGCTTTGGGCTTTCCTGCGGGCGCGCGGCAGTTTTCTGGACGGTCCCTTCTTGGAGACGGGCCTGCTTTGCTCATCTTCATCTTCTTTCGTCTCCGGCAGAGGGCTGAAATCCGCGGTAATGGTTTTGTCCATAATCGTTTCAAATTCCGGTGACGACAGGGATGTCCTGCCCAGTCGGGTGACATAGGATGATATTTCGCGATCGGAAGAAACGACGATGATTTCCTCACTGCTGTGCGCGGCCAGGCGTTTGATGACGTCGTCCGCTCTTTCACCGTGACGCGAATAGATGATGTTGATTTTTCCGGCGCGATCCCGGCCTTCTTCCGCCCAGCCGCTTTGGATGCCGTCGAAAACCACGGTGATCTGATGATTTTTTATTTTGCCGTATTCGGCCAGTCTGGCTAACAGGGCATTGCGTCCGGCCTCGAGGCTTTTACGCTCGTGCCGCTTCAGGTCAACGGACTGTCGAATCAGATTGTAACCGTCAATGATAATCAGCATGAATATCATTTCCATCCCGGGTAAGAGGTATAACGAACACGTAAAATCGGGTTCATATGATGACACAGATGGTCTGTTCGTTCAACCGAATTTTGCCGTTTGGTCCGGCGGGCGTTTTCTCTTGACTTTGGCGCTGATAGTTTGTTAGCTTCCGTAGCGGTATCATGATTTCAAAAACAGGGTGAACACGTTTTATCCTAATAAAATAATTCATTAAAGGGGATGCAATATGGAAATCAAAAAAGTTTGTGTGTTGGGTGCAGGTTTGATGGGCAGCGGGATCGCGCAGGTTTGCGCGCAGGCCGGGTACGAAGTAACGATGCGCGATATCGAACAGCGCTTTATTGACGGCGGAATGAACTCTATCAAGAAAAATCTCAGCCGTGACGCGGAAAAAGGCAAAATCACCAAAGAACAGATGGACGCGGTTCTGGGACGCATCAAACCGACGCTGGATTTAAAGGAAGCGGCAACCGGCGCGGATGTCGTGGTCGAAGTGGTTATTGAAGTCATGGCGGTCAAGAAAAAGGTTTACGAGGAGCTTGAAGCCATCGTTCCCGATCATTGCCTGTTCTTCACGAACACCTCGGGACTGAGCATCACGGAGATGGCTTCCGTTACCAAACGTCCCGACAAGATGATCGGCACACATTTCTTCAATCCGGTTCCGGTGATGAAACTTCTGGAAATCATCTGCTGTTATCAGACGTCGGCCGAAACACTGGAAATTGCCAAAGCGTGGGGCAAAAAAATCGGTAAGGAAATTATTGTGGTCAAGGAAGCCCCGGCATTTGTTGTCAACCGCATTCTCTGCCTGATGCTCAATGAAGCTTTCTACGCGTTGGATGAAGGGCTGGCCTCTGCCGAGGATATCGACAAGGGCATGGTACTGGGTTGCAATCATCCCATCGGACCGCTGGCTCTGGCGGATCTCGTCGGACTCGATACGCTGCTGCACATTATGGAAGATTTATACAAGGAACTGGGTGACAAGTACCGTCCGGCTCTGATGCTGAGAAAACTTGTCCGCGCGGGACGTTACGGACGCAAAACAGGAAAGGGCGTTTACGATTATACCAAGAAGTAAGAGCCGGGAATTTCACGGCTGATCATGATGTATCAAATATTTTTTTGGAGAAAAATATGAAAACCAAAATTACAGAGCTTTTAGGCATTAAATATCCGATTCTTTTATCGGGCATGAGCTGGATCAGTGTTCCGAAAATGGTCGCGGCTGTTTCCAACGCCGGTGGATTGGGCATCCTGGCAACGGGGCCGTTAAATGCCGAGCAGACACGCGCGGCCATCAAGGAAATCCGTTCTCTTACGGATAAACCTTTCGGCGCCAATGCCACGCTTTTGTTTCCGGGAGCGGCGGAAAACGCCAAGGTGCTTTTGGAAGAAAAGGTGCCGGTGATTAATTTCTCACTCGGCAAGGGCGACTGGATTGTCAAAGCGTCGCATGCTTACGGCGGCAAGGTGATTGCCACGGTGGTCAACGCCCGCCACGCACAGCGTGCCGAGGATTACGGCTGCGACGGCGTTATCGCCACCGGCCACGAAGCCGCGGCACATGGCGAACATGTAACATCGCTGGTCCTGGTTCCATCGCTGGTGGACGCAGTGAAAATTCCCGTCATCGCCACGGGCGGTTTCGGCGACGGCAGGGGTCTGGCGGCCGCGCTGGCTCTGGGCGCGGAAGGCATCGCCATGGGTACCCGTTTCATGACCACCAAGGAAAGCCCGCTGCATAACGTCTATAAACGATTGTCCATGGAAAAAGGTGTCGAGGATACATTATATTCCGATCGGTTCGACGGACTGCTCTGCCGCATCATGAAAACAGATGCCGCGGAAAGAGCCATCAAGAAGGGCTTGAATTTGCCGGCGGCTTTCTTCAACGCGCAGGATATCGCCAAGCAGTTAAAATTACCTTTCTTCAAGTTGTTTATAGGGGTGATGATGTCGGGTTGGAAAAACGCCAAGCAGCTGGCTTTCATGGCCAATGGTTTTCACGCGATCAGAGTCGCCACGGAAGATGGCGACACAAAAGAAGGCGTTCTTCCCGTGGGTCAGGTGATGGGTCTGCTTCACGATGAACCGACAGTCGCCGAACTGATGGAGAGAATGGCGGCGGAAGCCCAGAAGCAGCAGCAGAAACTTGACGCTCATTTCGCATAGAAACGTTTAACATCGCTGTTTTTTATTGGCGTTATCGTTATCGTGAAATTAAATCCAGGGCGCATTCGTCGAATAACCTAACGTTCATACGGTGCGCCCTGGCGGATTGTTCGGGGAACAATCCCTACAAAAGATTGATTCGCTCTTGATATTTACAGGGTAGGGCGCGTTCTCCGAACGCGCCGCGGGTACAAAATGTTTCAAAATAAAAAAGTCGTGGTGGTCATGCCGGCTTATAATGCCGAAAAGACTCTCCTCAAAACCTACAATGAAGTTATGGACCAGGGCGTTGTGGACCTGGTGATTCTTGTTGACGACGCCAGCCCCGACAATACCGTCAAGGTGGCGCAAAAGCTTCCCCGGACCAGAGTCTTTGTCCATGAACGGAATCTCGGTTACGGCGGCAATCAGAAAACCTGCTACAGGCTGGCATTGGAAGAGGGAGCCGACATTGTGATTATGGTTCATCCCGATTATCAGTACACGCCCAAGCTCATTCCGGCCATGACGTCCATGATCGGCAACGGTCTTTATCATTGCGTGCTTGGGTCACGCATTCTGGGCGGTTATGCGCTCAAGGGCGGCATGCCGGTCTGGAAATATATCGCCAACCGCTTTCTCACGCTGACGGAAAATATTTTAATCGGCGCAAAGCTTTCCGAATATCACACCGGCTACCGCGCCTTTTCCCGCGAACTGCTGATGAAGCTGCCGCTGAACAGCAATTCTGACGATTTTGTCTTTGACAACCAGATGCTGGCGCAGATTGTCTGGTACGGCTACACGATCGCGGAAGTGAGCTGTCCGACCAGTTATTTTGCCGAAGCGTCATCCATCAATCTGAAAAGAAGTATTGAATACGGTTTCGGTTGTCTGAGTACGGCGCTGGCTTTCAGACTGTCTAAAATGAAACTGGCGCACAACTCTCTTTTCCCCGCCGGGTCATAAAGTTCTAAGTTCTACGTTCAAAGTTCAACGTTGAAGAGGCAGGCTGAAGGTTGTTTTTATGCCAGCGTGCTGTTGGCGTTTGTCTTCAGGGCAGTGATGGTTTTGGGGTAATCCTCGCTACCGAAAACAGCGGCGCCGGCAACGATGACATCAGCTCCAGCCTGAGCAATATCACCGATGTTTTTCAGATTCACGCCACCGTCAACTTCGAGCAGAGGTTGATGCGGCATGGTCACCAGCATTTTTTTCGCCCGCGCGATTTTGGCCAGCGATGTGCCGATAAACTGCTGTCCGCCGAAGCCGGGGTTGACGGTCATGATCAGCAACAGATCGATGTAATGAATGATTTCTGCAATCTGATCCAGCGACGTTGCAGGATTCAAGGAAACACCGGCCTTGGCGCCAAAGCTTTTAATCAGTTCGACAGTGCGATGCAGATGCGTGGATGCCTCCACGTGCACGGTAATGATATCGGCGCCCGCCTTGAAGAATGATTCAACATAACGGTCAGGATCCGCAATCATCAGATGAACGTCAAAGGGCAGCTTGGTCACTTTTCTTAAACTGGAGATGATGGCCGGCCCCATGGTGATATTCGGCACAAAAGTGCCGTCCATGACGTCAATGTGAATCCAGTCGGCGCCCGCTTTTTCAATGGCGGTAATTTCTTCGCCCAGTCGGCTGCCGTCTGCGGAAAGAATGGAAGGTGCAATTAACTTCATTTTTATGATTCCTGATGATTGATGCTCATTCAATATACCAAAGATCGGATAATGTCAATTTTCGCATTTATAGCTGTTATCGTCCCGCTCCGCTGCGCTTCGGGATTCGTTCTTAGCAAGCCTCACTAAATTGTTGCTTGACACCGTGAAAGAAAAAACTAAATATGAAAGTATGTATATTCTGTACAATATTATTTTATGGATTACCGTGCTGATTCTTGCGCCTTATTTTTTGCTGAAAATAATTTTTACCGGCAAGTATCGCAATAGTTTCATTCAAAAGTTTGGAGGCCGACAGGCAAAAGTACTGGATGCGGTCGGAGAGGGGCCGCGGGTCTGGATTCACGCGGTTTCCGTGGGCGAAGTAACCGCCGCCGCGCCGATTGTGACTTTCCTGAAAAAGAAAAGGCCGGAGGTGAAAATTATTATTTCCACCTGGACGGAAACCGGACAGGCAATGGCGAAAAAATTTATTAAAGATGACGTCACGTTTATATATTTTCCGATGGATATTTCCGCCGTTGTCCGTAAGGTTATCTCCAGGGTTCACCCGGACGTTTTTGTCCTCGTGGAAACGGAACTCTGGCCTAATTTCCTGCATTTCTGCGAAAAAAGCCGGATCAAAACACTCATGGTGAACGGCAGAATTTCGCCGCGTTCTTATCGCCGGTATCGTCTGACCAATTTTTTGTGGAAAAAAATTTTGAATAATCTGAATTTTGCGGGAATGATTTCCGACGTTGATGCTCATCGGATCACAGACATCGGCATGGATGCCGCAAAAATACAGGTTCTGGGAAACGCCAAGTATGACGGCCTGGCGGCCAAAGTTTCTCCCGAGTTGCAAAAGGAAATCACCCGACGTTTGAATACGAAGGAGAATGAAAGATTTTTTGTCGCGGGAAGCACGCATCCGGGAGAGGATGAAATCGTCATCGGTGTGTATCGGAAGCTCTTGGAGCGTTATCCGGACTTCCGGTTGATTTTGGTGCCGCGGCACATCGAAAGAACGAATGATATTGTCAGGCTTTTAGAGCAGGCCGGTTTTCATGATGTGATCAAACTGTCCGAAATCCATAACGGGCGGTCAAGAAATAATGAGAACATCATTATTGTTGATGTCATTGGAGAATTGTTCAAAGTCTATTCGCTGGCTTCAGTTGTCTTCTGCGGCGGGTCGCTGGTGCCGAGAGGGGGGCAGAATATTCTCGAAGCGGCGGCTTGGGGCAAGGTGATTTTCTACGGGCCGTCGATGGAAGATTTCAGTCAGGAAAAAACTTTACTGGAAGAGGCCGGTTGCGGTATAACCATCCATAACGGCGAAGAGTTATTCAGCGGCATGATGCAGATGCTCGGCAGTCCCGAAGAATTAACCAGACGCGGAGAAAAAGGAAGAGCGGTTGTTTTAGCCAATATCGGCGCTTCCGAAAGATACGCCGATTTAATCAGCAGGTATCTTTAACAGGATTCGATTTTCAGGAGGAATTTATGCTGAAAAAATATGAAGCGTTGAGCGCACGGGTCAACCTGACCGGAACCTTAATGGCGAAATCGGTTGTGGAACGTTATTTGAACAGAACAAATCTGATCTACTATTCCGAACTTTCGAGACTGATTGGCTGCGAGGCGTTCGTCAAGCATGAAAATCACAACCCGACGGGATCTTTCAAAATCAGGGGTGCTCTTAATTTTTTTCATCACATGTCCCGTGAAGAACTGGAAACGGGCATCCTGGTCGCCACCCGGGGCAATCACGGACTGGCGATGGCCTGGGCCGGCCAGTGGTTTCATGTTCCCTGCACGGTGGTTGTCCCGGAGGGCAATAATCCTGAAATTAACCGGACCATCGAAAGTTACGGCGCGGAATTGATCATTCACGGAAAAGACTTTTACGACGCGCAATCCTACTGCGATGAACTGGTGGACAGTGCCGGTTATTACTATGTCCGACAGGGCAATGAACCGGAGATACTGAACGGACTGGCCACAATGGGACTGGAGATTCTGGAAGACCTGCCGGACGTGGACACGATCATCTGCCCGATCGGCGGCGGCGCGGGATGTGCCTCGATTTTAAAAACAGCGCGCGCTGTCCGGCCCGATATCGAAATCATCGGGGTTGAACCGCAAAACGTTCCTTCTTTTTACAACTCCTGGAAGAAGGGGGAACTGGTCACCCTGGACGAAGCCCATACAATTGCTGATGGTCTGGCGTCCCGCAGCGTTTTTCATCTCCCGTATGTCATTCTCAAGGATGCCATCAATGACGTGATTCTGCTGACGGAAGATGAAATCCTCGAAGGCGTGCGTATGGCGCTGACGACCACGCATAACCTGGCCGAATTTGCCGGGGCTGTCTCCTTAATGGCCGCTTACAAAATAAGAGAGCGACTGACCGGTAAAAAAGTGGTGATGATTATGTCCGGCGGCAATATGAATATGGATGCGTTGAAAACGGCAATCACCGGCTGATGACCATGACGGCCAATAATAAGTTGACATGAAAAATCTTTCTTTTTATAATGTAATGAGATCAAAGAAAAATTCCCGATTCACGACAAAATGAATTTTAAAAGGAGAATCAAGCCATGCCAAAATGTCCAAAATGTGGTCTGGAAGTTGCCGTGGGCAAAGCGGTCTGTGACAATTGTGGAGAAAAAATAGGCAATGTGCAGGTGAAACCGCAAGTGCAAAGGACAATATCGGTCATCACAGATGATGACATATCATCATCGAAATCAGCGGATGTCAGTGAGCGCCCCATTGGTGGCATCATTTCATCGGTCGCATCCACGATCGGATTGATACTGATTTTGATTTTCGTGGCCTTGGGGATGCATCATACAGGTGAAGAGGGTTGGCAAACGTCCACGATCCTGTTCATGTTCATCAGCATGGCATGTGCTATTGCCGGAATTATGTCCGGCCTGATAGGATTAAACCATCCCAAGAAGCTTCTTGCCATCATCGGTTTGGTTTTCGGAGGCATATTTGTCGCTATTCTGGGATATATTATTGCTTCATCGATTAAATAACCCGCAGGGCAAGATCTTCAGCCTCAGTGTCGTCAAAGGCATGGAAAATTAAAAAAATTGCTGCCGCGGTCAGGGGCAGCAATTTTTTTTATTCATTCTTCCTGTAATATCCCGCCCATTTTTCGTCTATCTGTTTCTGGATATCGGCAATTTGCTCGTCGGTCAGAATCTTGAATCTGGATTGAGCGCGGAAATATTCGCGTACGGGAATCAGTTTCCTTTTTTCCACGAGTTTTTCAGAGGCGGCGGTCAATCTGAACTCGCCGTTGATGATTTCGTAGAGGTCATAGTAGCCGCTTTCCACGGCCAGCCGGCCGATCTTGATGCCGTAGCGGGGGTCATACCCCCAGCCCGGCGGACAGGGAATGTGAATATGAAAATATTTTGTGCCCGGCAGATGCAGGCAGTTTTTGATCTTGTCGTAGAGATCCAGCGGATAGGCTGCCGAACAGGCGGCCACATAACTCAATTTGTGCGCGGCCATGATGGCCGTCACATCTTTTTTCTGTTGCTGTTTGCCTTTGAAGGGCGTGTTGGCCGTGACAGCGCCGATCGGCGTGGTACCGGAACGCTGAACGCCGGTGTTCATGTAGCCTTCATTGTCGTAACAGAAATAAATGAAATTATCGCCGCGCTCGGCCGCGCCGGATAAGGCCTGCAAGCCGATATCGCTGGTACCGCCGTCGCCGGCCCAAGCGGCAACCGTCGTGTGGTCATTGCCCTGGGTCTTTAACGTGGCCAGAATGCCGGTGGCCGCGGCCGCTGTGGACGCGAACGTGACATTCAGACAGGGCAGTTTGGTGGAGGCTACGGGAAAAAGACCCTGCAGAACCGTCAGGCAACTTGGTGGCACAATCAGAATGGTGTCTTTCCCGAGGGCTTTGAGTCCCACCCGGTAAGCAATAGCCAGACCGCAACCGGTGCACGCTCTGGTGCCCGGATGAACAAATTCCTGTGTCGGCAAATTTAAAATGTTTGTTTTAACCTGCATGCGTTTCTCCTGTTCCCGATAAACGGGATAAGTCCCGCCTGTGCGGGATAAGTGCGTTAATGGTTTTTTTTATAAAAAACAAAACCAAACCAAACTTACTATAATTTCAGACCGATCCAGAGCGGTTCTTTGGAAATTCTGCTTTGGAGGGCAGCTCTGAATGTATTGGTCAGGTCTTCCGTTCTGATTTCGCGACCGCCAATTCCGGCGATAAAATTCTGTACGGCTGGCAAAGAACCGGTTCCGGCGAGATGTTCATAAAGTGCTGATTTGAGATCAGACGCCAGCGCGCCTTCATAGCCGTAGCTGAGCGCTTTTTCAAAGACGATTATGCCCTGCTTGCCTTTCAGGGCCTGAGCGATGGCTTCATCAGGGAAGGGCCTGTAGTAACGGACGCCCATTACCCCGACCCGGAACCCCTCGTTTCTTAAGGCATCAACACAGACGCGCAACTGGTAGGTGAGCGATCCCATGCCCACGGCGACAAAGTCCGCGTCGTCACAGCGATAAGGTTCAATATATGGATCACTGACGCGGCCGAATATGTCGGCAAATCGTTTCTCCGCTTCGGCGGCTGCTGTTATTGTTGTCCGCAGGTCTTCCTGCAGCAGGTAACGTATTTCCATGTAACCGTGGGCCAGTTCGCCGTGAATATCTGTCCGGACATCGGGCAGCGTTACCGTGTTGAGGTTGGCCGGTTGGTCGGGGTTCAAGGCGTATTCCGGTTTAAACGGCGGCAGAAACGCGTCCACCTTTTCCTGATCCGGCAGATCGAAGGGCATGTACGTGTGAGACAGAATGTAGCCGTCGTAGCAAACCATGATCGGGATGCTGACTTTTTCCGCCAGCCAGTACGCTTTAATCACGGTGTCAATAATCTGTTGATGATCCGAGCAGTAGATTTGTATCCAGCCGGTATCACGCTGCGAGATGGAATCCTGCTGGTCGTTCCAAACATTCCAGGGCGCGCCGACCGCGCGGTTGACCACGCACATGACGATGGGCAGCCTCGCGCCGGAAGCCCACTGAACCTGTTCATGCATGTAAAGCAGACCGTTGGCGCTGGTGGCGGTAAACGTTCTGGCGCCGGCGGATGAAGCCGCAATACAGACCGCCAGCGCCGAATGCTCGCTTTCCACCGGAATATATTCGGCTTTCATTTCTCCCGATTCAACATATTCAGACAGTCGTTCCGTGAGAGGCGTCTGCGGGGTGATCGGATAAGCCGCGATCACGTTGGCACGGCAGAGTTTGACGCCCAGCGCGGCGGCCACATTTCCGTTTTCGATAATATGCATGGCGGCTACTCCTTTTCCTCTTCTGAAAATTTGGCTTCGTCCACCATCGTGATCGCCTTGGTCGGGCATTCCTCGGCGCAGATGCCGCATCCCTTGCAGTATTCCAGATTGAAGGCTGGCGGAATGGTTCGGGAGATGACGACTTCCGGACAGAATAGCCAGCAGATGAAGCAGGATTCTTTATTCCTTTTACAGGGAGTGCAGAGATTCTGATCGAGCACCGGTCGTTCAACGCGCCATGAGCCCGTCCGTCCGCCGTCGCCGGGACCGTGTTCACTGTGGGATGTTTTTCGTCGGTAATTTCTGGTGCCCATTTTTATTCTCCCGTTATCGTTCGTTCATAGGCGATTTTGGCTGCATTTGAATTGTTTTGAGGCTTGCGTGTGCGGAATTCCTCTTCAATCCCTTGAATCAGTATTTCTATCCCCAGCAGATTCATGGCCTTCTCCAGCGACCCGATGATTCCGGTATTGACCATGCCATGAGGTAATCCGGCCTCCACCGAAATGGCGGTGACGTCTGCGGTAGCCAGCCGGTAATTCTTAAAGTTGTATGTGTCGTGAGCCATCGGCGTGTTCAAAACGATGATTCCTCCCTGTTTCAGGCCGTGCGTGACGTCCGCCTCTTTCAAAAGCAGGTGATCGAGCACAACGACAATATCCGGGGTCTCGATGGGGGTTAAGTCATAGATTTTTTCTTTGGAGATTTTCAACGACGTCATCACCGGTGCGCCGCGGCGTTCTGTTCCGAAAGTCGGCGCCATAACCACGCCCGCGTAACCGGAAACAAACGCGGCGCCCGCAACGATCTTGGCTGCCGTAATCGCGCCCTGACCGCCACGGCCGTGCCAGCGGATTTCAATAAAATCTTTGTTCATGACAATATCCTTAAAATTTGCGATGGTCTGCGGGTCGTTGCGTTTTGGCAATATATTGATTGTGTCAATATGAGGGAGGCTTTAACCAGACTCTGGCTGTCTCTTCCGTGCCAGATTATTTCATGCATACAACCTACTCAAACAAACTTTTATATTCCGGATTTCCCGTGCGCGTTCGCAGGACGACAGGGTCATTCCGGACGGTTCCGACAAATCGGGACGAGCAATCGTATTTCTCATAGCACAAAATCAGGACGATGGAAAGTTGTGTTTGACGGCAATCAACGATTCTATTTTTTCCATCAATCCGAACAGCGTTTTCTTGTCCAGCGCCGACACGGCCACGGCATCCAGACGCCGGCAGAGGTTTTCCAGCAATTCTTGATCCGTAACAAGGTCGCATTTATTCAGCGCCCGTATGGTCGGTTTGTCGTTGATGTCCAGTTCTTCCAGAATTTTTTCCACGGCGGCAATCTGCTTTTCGAGCTGACTGCTGCTGGCGTCAATGACATGCAGCAGAATGTCCGCGTCAATAAGTTCATCGAGGGTGGCCCGAAAAGCGGTGAAAAGTTCTTCGGGAAGGTTGCGGATGAAACCGACCGTATCGGTGATAATGACTTCCGTATCCTGTGGAAAACGCAGTCTGGCGCTTTTGGTGTCGAGTGTGGCAAAGAGTTTATCCTCCGCCAGGACCGAGCTTTTGGTCAGCGTGTTGAGCAGCGTGGATTTTCCCGCGTTGGTATAACCGACGATGGAAATAATGGGCAGCCCCGTTCTTTCCCGGCGCCCATACCGCTGGCGGCGCGATTTGGTGATGGTTTTAATATCTTTTTCCAGCCGGTGAATGCGTTCGCGGACGCGGCGGCGGTCAATTTCGAGTTTGGTTTCGCCCGGGCCTGTTCCGCCGATGCCTCCGGCCAGACGGGAAAGCGATGTGTCCGCATGCGTCAGCCGCGGCAGACGGTATTTAAGCTGCGCCAGTTCCACCTGAATCTTGCCTTCGCGGCTGTGGGCGCGCCGGGCGAAAATATCCAGGATGAGCTGCGTGCGGTCAATGATTTTCAGGCCGGTAAAATCGCTGATGGACCGTGCCTGTGCCGGTGTCAATTCATGATCAAAGATCAGCATGTTTGCGCCGATTTGCGAGGCGCGCAGATCGATCGCGTTCAGCTTGCCGCGACCCACCATGAATTTGGGGTCGGGTTGCGGCCGGTACTGCACCATGGAATCGAAAACCTCCACGCCGCAGGTGTGGGCCAGTTGCGCCAGTTCTTCCATAGATGCTGCCGCGTCGGCCATGGGATTGGTTTCCACGCGCAGCAGGATGGCTTTATCCCTGGCGTCTATTTTGCGGGATTTCTGTTTTCGGGTGAATTCGTCCTCCAGCGCTTGAATGAAGGCGAGAAAATTGATTTTCAGCTGGTGCGGTTCTTCCGGTTTCATAAAAAGCCAGTAGTCCCCCGCGGGATTTTCCGGGACGAGATGCGCCCAATGCATGACGCCGGGGGAACCATCCTCCCGCACGTCCAGCGCGCCGATGAGATCAAGGCGCAGATGGGATAAGTCGGTCAGGTCTTCATCAGAAAGGTTCTCGCCGTTCAAATGGGTGTGAATCAGGCGAAGCCCTTTGAAACGCACTGAAGAAGAACGGAAACCGTCCAGCGAGGGAATCAAAATGCCTTTATGATCACCGATGATGACGTAACTGATTTCTCCCCTGCGGCTGATGAGGAGGCCGATTTGTCGGTTAATTTCACGGGAGATAGATGATAGCTGTCGCGCCAGATCGTTGGTGATGATGCTTTCCGGAGAGATGCCTTTGTGTCCCAGACGCTCGATCTGCTTGATTTGCGTTGCTTTTAATCCTGTCGTATTTCCAGAAATTTTATTGATGACAAATAATCCTTTTAAAAAATTTTTACCGCGGAATCTCCGTCTCGATTACCGTGGGACATCTCCGCCGGCGAGGCCATGGCTTCGGTTCCCGGTGAAAATCTTTAGCACATCTTGCAGCGATTAGTCAAAAATGGTTTGCATCTTGATGAGAAAGCCATTTTAGAAAATCAATCTTGAGAAATGATCCCATTTTAAAATACTTGACATTTGTAAAAATATCATTAAGCTGGCAACTATTGCCAAGGCAACTAATTACGTGTAAAAGGGTAACACAATGAAGGATAATATATTATCCGAACTTGATGAGACGATAACCTATAAGGTCTATCGATCAGGAAGATTATTAAGACATTTTCTTCAGCAAAAATTAAAAATTGATGAAGAACATTTGACGCCGGAACAGTTTTTTATCCTGTTGCGGTTGTATGTGAAAGACGGTCAGACCCAGAGGGAACTGGCGGACAAAATTCTCAACGACCATCCCAATATCACCCGGATGATTGATAAACTGGAACAGAAAGCCTACGTTCAGAGAGCCGATAATGTGATGGACAGAAGAAGTTATTTGATTACGTTATCCGCCAAAGGCAGGGAATTTTGTGCATCCAGAGTGCCCCTGATCCATCAGGAACGTGAGAGAATACTGAAAGGATTGACAAAAAAAGAACTGGATCTATTTAAGGCAATTTTACGCCGGATCGAGGCAAATATCATGGCATGAAATACTTAAGGATGATAGCTTCATGTCAGCTTCTTTATTGACATTCAATCCTTCTTAAAACGATGATGTGACCAAATGGAGTAAGAAGCATGATCCACAAAAGCGAGCAGGGAGAAAAACCGAACATGAAAAAAAGCATTTTGTCTTTATTATTCATATTGACCGCTTTGATGATGAATAATTGTACGGGAGAACCGGTTAATAAGAAGGCGATGGATCCCGTGCCCGTCATATCCCAAAGAGTGGAACGAGTGTCAATCAATCGGGAAATATCAGCCAGCGGCAATATTGAAGGGAACAAGACGGCGCGTCTGGGGTTCCTGGTCGCGGGGAAAATAAATTATATCGCCGGTGAGGAAGGGGTGACCATCGGCGCCGGAAAACTGCTGGCCAGTCTGGATCCGGAAAATTACCGGATCGCCAAAGAGATGGCCGACGCCAATCTGGCGCAGGTTCAAGATGAATTTAACCGGTTGAGCGTCATGCACGAAAGGAAAAGTTTATCAGAGGGAGATTTCAGTAAAATATCCAACGCGCTGAAAGCGGCCCGGGCGCAACAGCAACTGCAAAACAAAAATCTGCTCGACACCCGATTATACGCGCCCTTTCAGGGCGTACTGTTAAAAAAAGGAGCGGAAACGGGTGAAATTATCAGCGCCGGCATGCCGCTGTTTGTTCTCTCTGATATCAGCCGGGTCAAGGTGATTGCCTCCATCCCGGAAGCTGATTTACAGAAGGTGAAAATCGGCGCTGAGGCACGAATAGACATCGCAGCGGTTGATTCCACCATGACCGGCAGAATCATTGAGGTGGGTTCGGTTTCCGAGCCGACAACGCGGGCTTTTAACGTCAAAATTGAACTGAAAAATCCCGGTTTGAAAATTCGTCCGGGCATGACGGCGGAAGTCAAAATCGCTTCGGGGCAGCCAACTGAAACCATCGCTGTTCCCGCGGAAGCCGTTTTGCGCGACTTGGATAATTCGGCCTGTGTTTTTGTCGTCGATGAGAAAAAATCTCAGGCTTTCAAACGCAAAGTCTCCCTGGGGCAGATGACGGGAAACAATATTGAGATCATCTCCGGTATCGCCCCGGGTGAAATGATTGTTGTCGGCGGTCAGCATAAATTAAACGACGGTTCTCCCATCACATTCAAATAACGCCTATGAATTTTGTCAAAAAATCTCTCAAATATCCGCAGGTGACCATTTCGGTTCTGGTTCTGGCTTTTATCGTCGGTGTCTATTCCCTGATGTCCATGCCGCGGCGTGAAGACGCTAAAATCCATGTTCGTATCGGTCAGGTCATTGCCTATTATCCCGGCGCCAATTCGTTGCAGGTTGAGGAACAGGTAACCAAAAAGCTGGAACAATACCTGTTTCAGTACGAAGAAGTCAAAAAAGAGAAAACGATTTCCATGACACGCGACGGCGTTACGATTATCAATGTCTGGGTCAATGACAATGTCGAAAATCTCGATACGTTCTGGAGCAAGCTGAACCATCAGCTGCTCGTTCTGAAAGCGGTCAATCTGCCGCCGGGTGTGCAGGGTCCTTTCGTCAATTATGAATTCGGCGACACAGAGGCGCTCCTGATTGCCGTCGAAATGGACCGGCCCGATGATGCCCGGTTAAGAGACTATATTCTGCAACTGGAAGACAATCTCAAAACCATCAAGGCGGTTTCGAAAATCAAACGCATCGGCGAGCAGAAAGAACAGATCGTCATCACGTCTGACAGCGCCCGCTTAAGCCAGTACGGCATTTCTTTTGCGAAGGTCATGCAGGTGCTGCAGTCGCAAAATGACATCGGTCCCACAGGCGACGTCAAAACCGCCGATACGAAAGTAGTCCTGCACAGTCAGGGATATTACAAAACCGCGGACGAAATCGCGGATCAGATTATTGGCACCGCCAAAACAGGGCAGGTGGTTCGTCTGAAAGATGTGGCCCGTATCGAACGGCGTTACCAGGAGCCGACGTGCAGGGCGATGGTGAACGGACACAACACCATGCTGCTGGCCGTACAGATGCACGAGGGCAACAACATTGTTGCGTTCGGCAAAGAGGTGGACAAAAGGCTGGCTCAGACAGCCAAACGGCTTCCATCCGGCGTCAAGCTGACCACGATTGTCAATCAGCCCAGGATCGTCGATAAGAACGTCAGCCAGTTCCTGCGCGAGTTCCTGATGGCGATTGTTGCTGTGCTGGTGGTCATTGTGCTTCTGCTGCCGTTCCGTGTCGCTGCTGTTGCCGCCGCGGCCATTCCTATGACGATTGCCGTGACGTTTGCGGTCATGCATGCCATCGGCATTGAACTGCATCAGGTTTCCCTGGCGTCCCTGATCGTGGTGCTGGGGATGGTGGTAGATGACGCCATCGTCGTTGCCGATAATTATGTGGAGCTTCTGGACAAGGGCATCGAAAGGCAGACCGCCGCCTGGCTCAGCGCCACCGAGCTGGTGATCCCGATTCTGACGGCCACTCTGGCTATTATCGCGGCTTTTCTGCCGCTGGTGATTTTAACCGGCATGGTCCGGGAATTCATCATCGCGCTGCCGCTGACCGTCGCCATCGCCCTTTCATCGTCATTTATCGTGGCCATGCTGTTCACACCGATTTTATGTATGACCTTTATCAAAAAAGGGATTCGCGATTCCTCCGCGGAAGCCCTGCCGGAAAAGAAAAAATTTTCCATGCTGAACGTCATGCAGGACGTATACAACAAAACGATCTCCTGGTGCATGGCTCATCCCGCCTTAACGGTTGCCGGCTGTCTGTCAAGTCTGGTGCTGGCGGCTCTGTTATACCAGGTGGTGCCGCAGAAATTTTTCCCGGCCGCCGAGCGCAATCAGTTTGTCGTGGATCTGTGGATGCCGACCGGCACAAAACTGGAGAAAACCGAACAGGCCATTTTAAAAATTCAAAACCTGATTAAAAATGACTCGCGGGTTGTTTCATATGCCACGTTTATCGGCGCCAGCGCGCCCCGCTTTTATTATAATTTCACCCCCGAACCGCCGGTGGAAAATTTCGCGCAAATCCTGATCAATACGAAGACCGATGAGGAAACGCGGCAATTACGATTGGAATTAAACGCCAAAGCTAACCGGGAGGTGCCGGAGGGAAATATCCAGGCCAGGCTTCTCCAGCAGGGAAAATCTTATGTCACGCCCGTGGAAATCCGGATTGTCGGCGATGATCTGACAACACTGAAAGAAACGGCCGGCCGGATTAAGGAGATTGTTCAAAAGACGGGAATGACGGCCTTTGTCCGTAGCGATTTCAAAGAGGATTATTATGGCGTTGCCATCGGGCTCAAAGACAGCGCCGAACGGCTGGGATTCACCACGACGGCCGTTGCCCGGTCCGTCTATGCCGGATTCACCGGCGCCCCGGTATCCACCCTGTATGAAGGCAACAAACCGGTGGAGATCCTGCTGCGCCTGGATGAACAGAACCGTCGCAATTTTGACGATCTGCAAAATATGTATCTGACGTCACCGGTCACCGGCGCCGCGGTGCCGCTTCGTCAGATCGCCACGCTGGAACCTCAGTGGCATACCGGACGGATTATGCACCGCAACGGCCTGCGCACCCTGACGGTTCTGTGCGAACCGGCCGAGGGCGTTCTGGCCTCCGAACTGCTGAAAAAAATCAGGCCGGACATTGACGGCCTGACCCTACCCGTCGGCTACAAAATCGAATACGGCGGAGAATACGAAAACAGGCTGGAAACATTTTCTGAAATGCGTCTGGCTCTAGGCATCAGCCTGCTGCTGATTTTTCTCGTGCTCCTGTTCCAGTTCCGGAATCTCAAGGAATCATCGATTGTCATGCTGACCATTCCGTTGAGCGTTTTCGGAGCGTTGCTGGGATTGCTCATGACCCGCAACTCTTTCGGATTCACGGCTTTCGTGGGACTGATGAGCTTGTCCGGTTTGGTGGTGAGAAACGCCATTATCCTGATCGATCACGCCAACGAACTTTTACGCAAAGGCGAATCCATTCCCACGGCCGCTCTGGAAGCCGGGAAGAGAAGATTGCGCCCTATTTTTCTGACGGCGAGCGCGGCGGCCATCGGCGTTCTGCCCATGATTCTCTCGGGCTCGCCGATGTGGAGCCCACTGGCCAGTGTGATTGCCGTGGGGCTGATGTTCGGTATGGTCATCTCCCTGCTGCTGGTGCCGGTTCTTTACGCGCAGTTTGTGAAACCTGCTGATAAGAAAGACCTGCTTAAAGGAAATGACGGGCAGGCGAAGACGATCATTAAACAGAATTCCGTCGCGATGCTGATATTTACGGTCCTGTTTTTGTTGCCGCTGCACGGCAACGCCGGGCAAGATCCGGAAAAAAATAATCCGGAAAGGCTTAATCTGGAAAAGGCCATCGACCTCGCGGTTCAAAACAACCGTTTGCTGAAGATCCGGCGGATGCAGGTGGATGAAAAACAGCAGAAAGTGAATGAAGACCGGGTGAAATTTTTCCCATCCGTGATTCTGGGCGGCGCTTACCTGTACAACAATAACACGCCGGTTCTGGACGTTTCGCGCGGCGCTTTCGGTGAACTGCCCATGGGCGCCATGAATATTCCCATGCCGCCGGCGGACAAAAATTTCGCGTTGGGAGAGCATGAACTGTACGGTGCCGCCGCCGTCCTTTATCAGCCGATTTCGCAGATTCCGAAAATCAGTGCGGGCGTTGATGTCGCGAAAACGGAACTCGACATTGCCCGGGTGGAACAGGCGAAGGCAACCCTGCAGATTCAGCAAAACGCCGAAAAACTTTATGTGGGTTTGCTCATTCTGCAGAAGCAGAAAGAAGAAGCTCAAATAAAATTGTTGCTGGCTCAAAGAAAACTTTACGATGTGGAAAGTGCCGTTCTTGCCGGCAAAACAACCCGTTCCAGCGCAACAGGTTTGCGTGCCAACGTGGCGGATGAAGAGCAGAATCTGCTCAAAGTCAACATCCAGATTGATGATTATACCGCTGACTTAAAGCGCCTGACCGGTCTGCTCTGGACGACGGCATTGATCCTCGATCCGGTTTCCTTTGATGAGCAGCCGGTTCATGATGAACAACTGGACGAAATCATCAGCGCGGCGCAAAAAAATAATAATGACCTGAAAATGGCCGGTCTGTATAAGACGAAGGCGGAGCATGCGGTCAAGGCAAGCCGGTACAGCTATCTGCCCGATGTGGGAGCCATTGGCGGCTATACTTATCAGGAGGGTATCACGCTCTATCCGGAAAACAATTCATTTATCGGCGTATTGATGAAATGGAACCTTCAGGACATTTTTTCCAATACCTACGTTCTCAGACAGCGCCTGGCTTTGAAGAAGCAGGCCGAAGAAAATCTGGCCAATACACAGGAACAGGTCCAGGCGGACATCGAAAAGGCTCATCGCAAACTTACCCAGACCTTGGAATTGATTCGTGTGGCTAAAAAGTCACTGGATTTTCGCCGGGAAGACTTGAGGATTCAAACCGACCGGAATCAGGCGGGGTTGAATCTGGAAGCGGATGTGCTCAGCGCCAGGGCCGCCGTGGCAAAGGCCGAATCGGACTATTACGCGGCGCAGTTGAACCACAGAATAGCCGCTACCGATTTAAGGATCCTGACCGGGAAGTATTAATGAGACCCAAAATTCAGAAGCATAGCGTACTGAATTTTGCTGGTCGTAATGAGTCTTAAACTTCAAAAGCATGGCGCATTGAAGTTTTTTAGACGAATTATCCAATCCCGAATTATCGGGATTGGAAATTATCCCGCCACCTTCAGGTGGCGGGGACGCGCTTCACTTCGTTCGCTCTAAACAAGTCTCATTTCCTACGTCGCTTCGCTCCTAGGATAATTCGATTAACGCTTCGAACTTCACTTCGCTCGTTCTCAGCGAGTCTCAAATCCCGCTCCGCTGCGCTTCGGGGATAGTTCGCTCTAAGATTTTTCGTGCACTCCGTTTCGAAAAATCAAGGCTCATTTCCTGCGTCGCTTCGCTCCTAGGATAATTCGGCTTACGCTTCAGACTTCGTTGCACTCGTCTTCAGCTTGCCTCATTAAAAAACCCCGGGAGGTTACCCGTCCTCCCGGGGTTCAAGCATTAGGTTAAATTATCCGTCCACATTGGACCTGAATGTGAGCCGGACATCACTCTCTTAGAAGCTCAGAGTGAGTTTGTTGAGTACGACGTAATCGTCTTCAATCTCGCCGGCTCCTGTGGGGCCTTTATAGAAATCGCCGGTGAAGAGGTAACCGAAGCCCAGCATATAGGACAGGTTGTTGGTGATTTTGTAGGTACCGGTAATATCCACTTCAAAGCCCTTGTCGTTGTCGCCGCCAAAATCTTCGTCAGCCTGCGCATAGGAAAGGGACATTCCCGCTGTCAACTCGGGAATGGGGGTTACGCTACCGCGAACCTGAGCGAAGATCGCATTGGTCAGTTCGCCATCGACATTTTCATTATTACCACCAGCCATCGGACCAATCCAGGTATAGAACATGTTGTTATTGTACATGATCAGGCAGGGATTCCAGTCACGACCACCGGTGAGTTGATTATTAATTTCATTGGGATCGTCGTCACCCTGTACATAAGCAAGAGATCCACCGACACTGAACATACCGAAATTGGCATCGGCATCCAACCACGCGCTCAGAGAGTTGATGTCCTGATCATCAACCAAGTCGGTCTCGTAGTCTCTTTCACCAAAAGCATAGTGTAATTCACCCTGCATGGCGACGGGGCCGAATTTGGCTTTGAAGTAAGGCTGGATAGTGTACACGTCTTGTTTAAAAGGCGCTGTAGCTGGAGTAAGTGGCAATGTTCTGTACTGCCGCACGGGATCATAGGTAAACAGAACGCCGGCTTCACCGGCTACCGCATCACTCTTGAAATTGAAAATCGGGCCTACGCGGAAAGAATCTTGATCTATATCTTCCGCTAATACCCCTGGATACTGAATGGAATAATCGTTTTCATCTTCCTTGGCGTAGGCGAATACCATCGTGACCGGTCCGATCGGAACGAAGTATTTAATCTGGCCGGTGGTGGGTCCGGTGGTTCTGTTGCCCCAGACAGTTCCCCATGCATAGTCTTCCATATAACCAACCTGGAACAGACCGATGGGAGAGACGTAATTAATGTAGGCTATATCCCAGTCCACGTTACGTGCATCTGTGTCGATATTTTGAGCAACTACCGTGCCGACGCTGTTTTTTCCTGTATTATCAGGTTCCCACACTCTTTCCATGATATCCACTCGGGTGACCAGTTTCAGACACGGAGATACAATAAAATCCGTTCCCAGGCGGAATCTCTGGAAAAAGAAAGCTGTGCTGGGATCGCTGCCATCAGAGGCATCCAGTACGTCGGTTCTATCCAGATACATTCCCTGGGCATAATATTCGCCGCTAAACTTCACATCTACTGCTAAAGCTGAAACACTGAAGGCCATAACCAGCCCCAGTGACAACAAAACTAACCAAAGTCTCTTCATTTTTTCCTCCTTTTTTATATAGAGTAAATAAATGGCGCTTTAAGAAACGGGTATTTCCCAAAGCTCCCTTGTCGCCGGCATGTTTTTCGATTGCTTGAAAAAATGCAATCGCGGGTAATAACATGCCGTGTTGAAACTAGCATACCTTAAATTATTTTGTCAAGAATATTGTTTGATTTCAGGGATGTAATCCGTGGTGGATTTTTCCGGAAATTCAGGGGTGAGGGCGGCTGCTTTTAAGAGTGAAATTCCGCCAGCGAATCAGGTGCAAAAGATTCTAAATATTTCTTGACATCATGGAAATCTTAGGATAGGGAAAATCCGACGCGGTTCTGACTTTCAGTCAAGTTGTGACCTTTGTTCAAAAAAAATCGTTAGTATCAAGTATTTATAGCATTTTTGGTTTTGGTATCAAGGCGTTAATTAAACGTTTAAAATCATAAAAAAATTTAGGGAGGAATAAATTATCATGGCTGATGCAAAAGTTCAATTAAAGGATATATATCCTATTCCGGAAAAGGCGAAAGCGAAAGCATGGGTTAGTGGAAGAGAAGCTTATGACAAGATGTGGAAACGTTCAGTGGAAGAGCCCGAGAAGTTCTGGGCGGAAATAGCCGAGCAGCAGGTAACCTGGTTCAAGAAATGGGACAAGGTTATGGATTACAACTTTGATATTAAAAAAGGCCCCATCTATGTTAAATTCTTTGAAGGCGCAAAACTCAACATTTCTTACAACTGTCTGGACAGACATCTCGAGAAACGCGGCAATCAGGTTGCAATTCAGTGGGAAGGAAACGAACCCGGCGAAGAAAGAGCCATTACCTACAAGCAGCTGCATGAAGAAGTCTGCAAGTTCGCCAATGTTCTGAAAGCTCAGGGCGTGCAGAAGGGCGACCGTGTCATTCTTTACATGCCGATGGTTCCCGAACTGGGCATCGCCGCTCTGGCCTGCTCCCGCATCGGCGCCATTCATGGTATCGTTTTCGGCGGATTCAGCGCTGACGCTCTTCGCGACAGAATTGTCAACTGCGAAGGCAAGGTTCTGGTTGTCTGCGACGGTACCTTCCGCGGCAACAAAGCTGTTCCCCAGAAAGCGACCGCGGATGAAGCACTGAAATCATGCCCCTCCGTCAAGTCGGTTATCGTAGTCAACAGAGTCGGCGACAAGATTAAATGTGATATGACGCCCGGCCGTGACAAGTGGTATCATGAAGAAATGGCCAAAGTGGATGCCAATTGCGAACCGGAATGGATGGATGCCGAAGATCCACTGTTCATCCTTTATACCTCGGGTTCCACCGGACAGCCCAAGGGCGTTATGCACACCACGGGCGGTTACCTGGTTTACGGTTCTTTCACGCACAAGATTGTTTTCGATTATCATGATGGTGACATCTACTGGTGCACCGCCGACCTGGGTTGGGTTACCGGTCACACCTACATTCTGTACGGACCTCTGTGCAACGGCGCAACATCCATTATGTTTGAAGGCGTTCCCAATTATCCGACCTACAGCCGTTTCTGGCAGGTCGTTGAAAAATACAAGGTCAACATTTTCTACACCGCTCCGACCGCCATCCGCGCCATTGCCAAGGAAGGCGATGAGTTCGTGAAGAAATGCGACATTTCGTCTCTGCAGACGCTGGGAACCGTCGGCGAACCGATCAATCCCGAAGCCTGGAACTGGTATTTCAACGTCATCGGCCGCGGCGAATGCCCGATCGTGGACACCTGGTGGCAGACCGAGACTGGTGGAATTCTGATCACTCCGCTGCCCGGAGCCATTGAAATCAAACCCGGTATGGCGACCCTGCCCTTCTTCGGCGTACAGCCGGTACTGGTCGATGACGAAGGCAAAGAATTCAAGGAAACCGAAGCCAGCGGCGCGCTGTGTATCAAGGTTCCCTGGCCCGGCATCATGAGGGGCGTTTATGGCGATCCCAAGCGATTCCAGGAAACCTACTTCGAACAGTTCCCCGGCTACTATGTGACGGGCGACGGCTGCCGCCGTGACAAGGATGGTTACTATCAGATCACCGGCCGTATCGACGACGTTATCAATGTTTCCGGTCACCGCATGGGCACCGCTGAAGTCGAAAGCGCTCTGGTTGCCCACAAGGCTGTCGCGGAAGCTGCGGTTGTCGGCATGCCGCACGACATCAAAGGTCAGGGCATCTACGCTTATGTGACCCTGAAGACCGGCGTGGAAAAAACCGATGCTCTGAAAAAAGAATTGATCGCTCATGTCCGCACGGTTATCGGACCCATTGCGACCCCCGACAAGATTCAGTGGGCTGATGGTCTTCCCAAGACAAGAAGCGGCAAGATCATGAGAAGAATTTTGAAGAAAGTCGCCGCCAACGATCTCAGCAATCTGGGTGATACCAGCACGCTGGCCGATCCGAGCGTTGTTGATGACATTATCAAGAACAGGCAGTAAAAATCAAGTCCGGTTCCCGGCAAAAGGGAATCGGACTTTTTTATGAAATAAAAGAGAAAAAAACAAAATTGCGTGTTTCCCCTTCAGGGAATGGCACGCGGAAGAAGGAGGTTGGACAAAGTGAATATTATCGCATGTGTAAAACAAGTACCGGATACCGAAGCCCAGATCAAGGTCAAAGCTGACGGATCAGGGATCGATGATTCCCAGATCAAATGGGTCATGAATCCTTACGACGAATTCGGCGTCGAAGAAGCTCTGAAACTGAAAGAGAAAAACGGTGGAGACGTAACGATCATCTCCGTGGGACCGGCAAGAGCCATGGAAACCATCAGAACCGCTCTGGCGATGGGTGCAGAAAAGGGCATTCACATCAGTGATCCCGCGCTGGACAATGCCGATGCTTTTGTTACGGCATCCGCTCTGGCTGCCGCCATCAAAGGTCTGCCCTATGACATTATTTTCTGCGGACAGCGCGCCATTGATGATGACTCCGGTCAGGTCGGCGCCATGCTGGCTGAACTGCTGGGCATCCCCCAGTTGACTCTGGTCACCAAGCTGGATTACGCCGGTAATGCCGTAAAAGTAATCCGTCCCATCGAAGGAGCACAGATCTCCATCGAAACCAGCTTACCCTGTGTCGTAACGGCGCAGAAGGGTCTCAATGAACCCCGCTACGCTTCACTTCCCGGCATTATGAAAGCCAAGAAGAAACCCGTGGATGTAAAGAATGCGGCCGCTTTGGGTGTTGCTACCGATGTAAAAGCCAAAGTTGCCAAATTTGCACCGCCTCCCGCGAGAGCAGCCGGCAAGATCATTTGTGGTGATGATGCGGCTCAGAAGGCGGCGGAATTGGCCCGGTGTCTCAGGGAAGAAGCTAAAGTTATTTAATTTAAAAGCGGAGGAATTGAAAAATGGCAAAAGGAATATTTGTAATTGCAGAACAGAGAGACGGCGCTCTGCGTAAAGTAAGTTTTGAGCTTGCTTCCGCGGCCAGAAAGCTGGCTGATCAGACGGGAGATGAAGTCAGCGCCATTCTGCTCGGTTCAGGTGTAGAAGGTTTGGCCCCCGAATTGGGTAAATTCGGTGTGGATAAAGTATTTGTCGGTGATAATGCGGCTCTGGAGCCCTACATTACAGAAGCCCACGCTCAGGTTGTTGCCAAAATATTAAAAGATAATGATGCGGCGATCGCGCTGTTCGCAGCTTCCGTACAGGGCAAGGATCTTTCCGCCCGCGTGGCCGCCAAACTGGCCGGTGGTCTGGCTACGGACTGCACCGATGTGAAGATTGACGGTGGGAAGCTGGTTGCCGTTCGGCCGATGTACGCCGGCAAGTGCTTCGGCGAAGTGGTCTTCAATACCACTCCGGCGATGGCTTCGCTGCGTCCCAACGTCTTCCCGGCTGTGGAAAACGCCAAAGCTGCCGCAGTAACGAAAGTCGATGTGGCTGTTGACGCCCAGAAGAGCAAGGTTCTGGAAGTGCAGAAAGACACCAGTGGCAAGGTTGACTTGACCGAAGCCAATATCATTGTATCCGGCGGACGCGGTATGAAGGGTCCGGATGAATACAAGATTCTGGAAGAGCTGGCTGATGTACTCAAAGGCACGGTCGGTGCCTCCCGCGCGGCAGTTGATGCCGGCTGGAGACCCCAGAAAGATCAGGTTGGGCAGACCGGTAAGGTTGTCTCCCCGAACCTGTACATCGCCTGCGGAATTTCCGGCGCGATTCAGCATCTGGCGGGTATGAGCTCCTCCAAGTGCATCGTGGCGATTAATAAGGATGCCGAAGCTCCCATTTTCACAAAAGCTGATTTCGGCGTTGTGGATGATCTGTTCAAGGTTGTTCCCGAGTTGACCGCAGCCTGCAAGAAATTGGTTGCTTAATTTTTGTTGTGAATTAGAAAAGCTTCCGGTGATGGTGTGAAATCCATTGCCGGAAGCTTCATATAAATAAGGAACATTAAGAGATTTTCATTAATTTTTTACTCAGGTTTATCAGGACCTGGAGTGAAAAATTAAGATAAAAATACAAAACCTCAATAGTCTGGAGGATCAATGGAACACAATATTCCCCCGATAGCAATCGGAAATGAAGGTCGTGAAGTTTTCTGGAATGCTCATAGTTTTGAGCCGATGCTTTTTCTTTTTACCGCCATTTCTTTGGCGATATTTGGTTACGGTGTTTACAAACGCTGGCTGCTGTGGAAAGCAATGGGTAAAGATGAAATCCGCTGGGATCTGCTTCCCGAGCGATTAAAATCCTTGTTCCTGAATGGATTCCTGCAGTTGAAAACATGGAAAGATGCTTATCCGGGTCTTATGCACGGATTAATCTTCTTTGGCTTCTTTGTCTTGATTTTTGGAGCCGCTTTCGATGCCGGTGAATTCCATATCACGGAACCGCTTTTCGGTTGGGCCTTCCTGCGCGGCAATTTTTATCTTAATTTTTCTTTCCTGATGGATTTATTCGGCTTGTTCGTGCTCATCGGAGTGTTGATGGCAGCCTATCGCCGGTACATTCAGAAACCGGATCGTCTCGGTTACAAAGGAACATCGGATAATACCACGGATGACGCCATTGCATTGCTGCTCATTGGCGGCATCATAGTGACCGGTTTCATCATTGAAGCGCTGCGTATTCACGCCACCCTGACAGAAGGCATCGGTCCCAACAAGGTTATCCCCGAGTGGGAAAATGCTTCTTTCATTGGATGGTTGCTTGCCTCGGCATTAAGTGGGATGGATGTTGAAGCCGCCAAAACCTGGCACAAGATATCCTGGTGGACCCATACCTTTATCGCTTTGGGTTTCATTGCCTATATTCCGTATTCCAGACTGCTGCATATCATTACGACACCCGCCAACCACTTCATGAAGTCGCTCAAACCGGCCGGTTATGTCGAGCCGATCCGTGACATTGAGAATCAGGAATCGTTTGGTGTGTGCAAACTGGAAGAATTTACCTGGAAACAGATTTTTGACTCCGATGCCTGCACGAAGTGCGGCCGCTGTCAGGATGGCTGCCCGGCTTATCTGACCGGCAAACACCTGTCCCCCAAGAAACTGGTTCAGGATATCAAGACGTTCTGGCTGGAACAGGCTCCTCTGGCGGCGACCAAGGCTGTTGTTCCTGCTGCGGAAGGTGCTGAAGTACCTGCTACGGTGGAAGCTGCGGAAGGCGAAACCCCGGGAAAAACTCTGTTTGATGCCGTGGATCTGAACGCCGTCTGGGATTGCACCAACTGTATGTATTGCATGGAAAACTGCTCATCGTCGATCGAACACATTCAGAAAATTATCGATATGCGCCGCTACAAGGTTCTGACGGAAGCGGATTTTGCTCCGGAACTGCAGTTGACCTACCGTAACATGGAAAACAACTCCAACCCCTGGGGAATCGGTGCCCACCTGCGCGCTGACTGGGCGAAAGAGCTCGGTGTCAAGACGCTGGCTGAAGATCCCAACGTCGAGTATCTGTTCTACGTCGGATGTTCCGGTTCGTTTGATGACCGCGGTAAGAAGATATCCGTTGCCTTCGCCAAGATTCTGCAGGCAGCCGGTGTCAGCTTCGGTATTCTGGGAACGGAAGAAAGCTGCTGCGGCGACTCGGCCATGCGCGGCGGTAACGATTATCTCTTCCAGGCTCAGGCTCAGGCCAATATCGAGATTATGAACGGCTATGGCGTGAAGAAAATTATCGCCATTTGTCCGCACGGTTATAACTGCATTAAGAAAGATTATCCCAATTTCGGCGGCAACTATGAAGTTTATCATCACACAGAAATTATTGCCGACCTGATTGCCAAGGGTAAGATTAAATTCACCCAGAAACTGGAAGGAACATACACCTATCATGATTCCTGCTTCCTCGGCCGTTACAATCAGGTTTACGAACAGCCGCGCAGCATTCTGAACGCTATTTCCGGCGTGAAGGTTGTGGAAATGGAACGCAATTTCTCCAAGAGCTTCTGCTGCGGCGCCGGTGGTGCCAGAATGTGGATGGAAGAGCATGGCGACCGTATCAACAACGCGCGTACTGATCAGGCGATCGCGGTCAATGCCAGCACAGTGGCTGTCGGCTGTCCGTTCTGTCTGACCATGATTTCCGACGGTATCAAAGACAGACAGAAGATCGATTCCATGGTCGCGCTGGATATCGCTGAAATCGTTCTCAAGGCGATGGGACTGGAAGAAACGAAAGCTCCTGTTGATACCTGCGCAGCTTAATATTTTCTACAATACCAAGTAACAAACCAAAGCCCGGGCTTAAAATTCAGCCCGGGCTTTTTTATGTGGACAAAAGTTCATTTTACTTTTATTATACGACAAAATTGTTCAAAAAGGAGGTAAGTCAGTTATGGCATCCGATTCCATTTACGCGCAGAAACCCTGGTTGAAATCCTATGAAAAAGGTGTCCCGGAAAACGTCAAATATGAAGAATTGACCATGCCGGACTATCTTGAAAAATCCGCAAAAGATTTTCCGAATGACACGGCGATGGTTTTTATCGGCGACAAGTTGACATACCGCCAGTTTAAAGATCAGGTGGATAGGTTCGCCACCTGCCTGACTGATTTCGGCATTAAGAAAGGGGATGCCGTTTCCATTCTCCTCCCTAATTGTACCCCCCTGGTTGTCGCCTATTATGCCATTCTGAAAATAGGCGCCATCGTTGTCCTGAATAATCCTCTTTATTCGGATCCGGAACTCGATCATCAGTTCAATGATTCCGATTCCAAAGTTCTGGTTACCATGGATGCTCTTGCGAATCGGATGATCGATTTGCGGCCAAAAACAAAAATCAAGCAGATCGTTTATATGCGTATCGGTGATTTTCTTAATCCCATCAAACGCTTTATAGCGTACAAGACGAAGAAATTAACCTACACGGAAGTGAAGGCGGCTCCGGATGTGTATCACTGGAAGGATTGCATTAAAAAATATCAGCCTGATCCGCCGAAAGTGAAACTGACCTTCGATGACATTGCCATTTATCAATATACCGGCGGTACGACAGGTGTTTCCAAGGGTGTTATCCTGACGCATGGAAACTTAAGCAAACAGGTTCAACAGATCAACGCTTGGTTTCCGTCTTTCGGAAGAGGTCATGAAGTCATGTTGGGTGCCTTGCCCTATTTTCATGTCTTTGGAATGTCCTGCTCCATGAATCTGGCCGTTTCGCTGGGATGGAATCAGATTCTGATTCCCAGACCCCAGCCCCAACCGCTTCTGGATGCCATCCGGACTTACAAACCAACCTTTACACCGCTGGTGCCAACGATGTATATTGGCATGCTCAATCATCCCGATTTGAAGAAAACAGACATGAGCTGCATTAAAGGCGCTTTCTCCGGAAGCGCACCCCTGCCGGTTGAGGTCATTCAGGAATTTCAGAAACAAACCGGAGCGTACATTTCCGAAGGTTTCGGCATGACGGAGACCTGTCCGGTTACTCACATGAATCCGTTTAACGGCAAACAGAAGGTCGGCAGCATAGGCCTTCCCGGTCCCGATACGCTGGCCAGAATCGTCGATCTCGAAGACGGTGTAACAGACATGCCGGTCGGTAAACCGGGCGAGTTGATTATCAAGGGACCACAGGTGATGAGGGGCTACAAGGGAATGCCTGAAGAAACAGCCAACGTTTTGAAAGACGGTTGGATGTACACGGGGGATATCGCCACGATGGATGAAGAGGGTTATTTCTATATTGTGGACCGCAAGAAGGATATGATTATCTCCGGCGGCTACAATGTCTATCCCCGTGATATCGATGAAGTCTATTACGGCAATCCCAAAGTCGAAGAATGCTGTTCCATCGGCATTCCGGACGCCAAACGCGGTGAGAATGTGAAACTCTTTGTCGTTCTCAAGGAAGGTCAGACGGCAACGGCTGAAGAAATGATTGAATACGGAAAAGCGCACCTGGCCGCGTACAAGTTGCCGACGGAAGTGGAGTTCCGTAAAGAGCTGCCGAAGAGCACCGTGGGGAAAATACTGCGTAAAGAATTAAGAAGTGAAGAATTAAAGAAAAGAAAACCATAATCAATCGGTATCGGTGAAGATGCTTTCCGATTGATGGTTAAATATTTTTTATCAGGGGAAGGAGAATCATGGAATATCAAAACATTATTTTTAACATTGAAGACCAAGTTGCAACCATAACATTTAACAGGCCTAAAGTTCTGAATGCCTTGAATACGGATGTGCTGACGGAACTACTGGATGCGGTTACCATCTGCGAAAAAGATGACAACATCAAAGCGCTGATTTTAACCGGCGCGGGAGACAAGGCTTTTGTGGCCGGAGCGGATATCGCTCGGATGCAGAATGCCACGTCCCTGGAAATGGTTCACGTCATGGAATTGGGGCATCGTACCTTCAGGCTGATTGAAACCATGCCGAAACCGTCTATTGCCGCTGTCAACGGTTTTGCGCTGGGCGGAGGAACAGAACTCGCAATGTCCTGTGATATCCGGTTTGCATCAGAGAAAGCCGTTTTCGGCCAGCCGGAGATTTTAATCGGCGTTATTCCCGGTTGGGGAGGAACCCAGCGTCTGCCCAGGTTGGTTGGAATGGGCATCGCCAAGGAAATGATTCTGGGCGGTGGACAGATAAACGCCCAGCGCGCTTATGAAATAGGGCTGGTCAATAGAGTCGTTCCTCCGGAAAGCCTCATGGAAGAAGCCCGGAAATTCGCCATGAAATTGACAAAGCTGCCGCCATTTGCCATGAAAGTGGCCAAGGATGCGATCAATTACGGCTATGATCTGTCGCTGGATAGCGCCAACAAACTGGAAATCAGTTGTATCGTACAGTGCTTCAGCACCGAAGATCAGAAAGAAGGCATGAAGGCGTTTCTGGAGAAGAGAAAACCGACTTTTACGGGAAAATAAACACAAGGGGCTTCAGGATGGCCCCGTGTCACGGCGTTTAAATTTTTGATGATGGTGTAATTCATCAACATGAACATTTGATCACAATTCATTAAACAAGGAGGGCGTTATGAAAAGGACTTTTTCGGTTTTTGTCGTATTGTTGATGTTATTTATGCTCCCCGGTATTTCATTGAGTTACAATAAAATGGGGCCATATATCAGCGGTCAGTTGGGCGTGAGTTCCCTGACCGATAGCGATGTATCAATAGACGGGTATGACCTCGGGACCATAGAATATGACCCCGGTTTCGCGAGCAGTTTTGCCGCCGGGTTCAACTTTGGCATGTTCAGAATCGAAGGAGAATGGGGATACCAGGGGAATAATGTCGATTATAAATATGATCATTACTATGATGATTATGATGACGATTACTATGATGATGACGATGAGAGCGATATGACGGTCTATTCCTTCATGGGTAATTTTTATCTGGATTTTGTCAATCCGTCTCCGGTTACACCGTTCATTACCGGTGGAATCGGCATAGCCAATGTTGAATTATTTGATGCGGATGATACGGTATTAGCGTATCAGGTAGGGGCCGGTCTGGCCTTTGCCATTAACCCCCATATGAGTATCGATGTAAAATACAGGTATTTCGTCACGGAAGACCTTGATCTTGAAGGTTA
>JAGPFC010000052.1 GCA_018056685.1 Smithella sp. | reverse complement strand
GTGCTGACACCGCTCAACAGCTCTTCCACGATCCGGCGCTTGAGGTCGATAGGAAAACTTCTTCTGTGCTTCACGGCAGATCCTTTCTCCCATTACAGGATTTGGTTCCTGCCGACTACCCTAACATGTTTTGTCCAACTTGGGGGGTGCAGTCCATTTCGCTCCTTGTGTATAATGCCTAACGAAAACATCAGCCGGAGCGTAGCGATCGGCTGTATTGACGGGTTAGGAGTCGTTCTTCATGCTTTTGAAAACAGCGGTGCCACGCCATTCCAGATAGCATCAGTGTCCTGATGTACGAGCTGAATAGTGTTTGCGGGTAAAACCCCTCGGTCAAAGGCTGTTTGTAAAGAATATGCCATCTTTTCCAGAGGGCTGTCCCAATACCCAAATTGCATCAGGCCTGCGCCGTAAGCAAGTAGAAAATTATTGACCCCGAGTCTTTCCCACTGAGCAACATGAACGCACTCGTGAAAATGGAGACTTTCTGTTTTATGGAGATGATTGACAAAGAATGTGTCCTTATACGTAATGCCTGCCATTTGCATGTCTTCCATTTGCTTGAATTCTGGCAGTCCCATTTGGCTGAGGGGAGGGAAAGGCACTTTTCCCATCGTAACTACGACTCTTGCTCTACCAAGCAGATCAGCAGGGAGAACCTTGCTAAGCCGAGGAAAACCAAGACTGGCAACGGATACAGCATTAGGCTTATTCTCCTCTAAGGTAACATCGATCCATTCAATGACAGCAGGCAAAATGGACCGGAACTTACGTATGAGGTCGAGTTCGTTCATTATCATCTCCTAACGTGTAGGTGACCGGCGCTGCGCCGCCTTATGGCGCAGCGCCCAGCGACCGAAGGGAGCGAGGTCGACCGTAGGGTTAGGGGTTGTCGACCGGGAGGACATAGGCAACATAATTCACCAGCGAAATGGTTTTGAGGCTATTGGTCTTGCTCCCGTAATCCAATGATTCGCCATGCAGGACCATGTGGCGGTTTAGCGCCACAAACCCTTCTGGCCTTTCTCTCTCTGTTGCTCCGATTGGGAGGGTGGTCGCCAGAGGACTCAAGAGGGCGGCCATGTAGGTGTCGGTTGCCAGTTGTGCCACGTAGATGGCTGTGCTGGGCTTCTTGTCTTGCCTGATGAAGAGGTACTGATCAACCGTTTCCTTACATATTCCGTCGGCCTGCGCCAGAAGGACGGGAATGGAAAGAACATATTCCTTTCTTCGATGCGCTTCAAATGCAGAACGGATTAGGTGGATACGGTGGGGAAACTTGGTTGAGATTGACTCTTCAATTTCAGAGAGGCGGCCTTCAAAGTACTCGACCAGGGCTTCTTCGGCTTCAAGTATGTTCCCATCGGCGAGTGCGCTCTTAAGTTCCCAAAGAGCTGGCAACGACATCTCAGGATCAAGGTACCAGCCGTGCTGACCAAGCAGAAGTAGTGCATCTTGAGTTCGTGCCGGTAGCTCTTTGAATCCTCTATGAAGCTCCAGAAATGCAGGGCCGATTGATTCCTGAATGGCCTTTTGGAAATCAACGACCTGTTTTGCTATGGGAGAAAGATCGGGAAGTGCGATCTGTGGCAGGCGAACGGATTCAATCATCTGCCGCCAGCGTTCCTGATTGGCAATCAGGGGCTCAAGAGCCTTCTGGAGCGTTTCGCGTGTTTCGATGAAAGGCGGAACCGACTTGCGAATTGACTCGTGAATGTCGCGGAAGGGCTCCATCTGCTTGCGAACACGTTCGGCGATCTCCTGCCACTGCTTCAGGTGCGCTTCCAGTGCCGCTGGATACTTGCCGTCTGTAGCCATAGCTGTATGTCCTACAACCCCTAACGACAGAACTCAGCCACGCCGGGCCAATGACGTGGACCGCGAAAGCGGAACTGCCAGCGCCATCCGGCGTTGGCTGTAGTGATCTGGTTCGGCAATACTCTCACAAGAACCTCCATACCAGCCCCACCAATGCGGCACAACCCACAAACGTCAGACACCGAACCCAAACAGGAATGTAAAACAGATGCAAGTCCTGGCCGAAGTCTCGAGTCCGAAAGCAGAACAATACACTTCGCTGGCCGCTTCTTTCCCGCTGCTCACGCCACTGGGGAAGGCCCATGACGCAAAGGAGACCCACGCCGAAGAACACGAGAACCAACAGCACTTCGAGTGGCCCTTTGGCGGCAGAAGACACCCGCTCATGAATAGAGGCGAGAACTCCAAAGGCAAAGCCTCCGCACGCGCTCGTAATATGTGTGGCTCTGAACATTCCTCACGCCGAACGCTCAAGATAGCCTACGGAGTGCCGCGCGCCAGCGCGGGACTCCGTTAGGCTCATCGGATGGTTCGACGCTGAAAATACAAGGAGACACAATGAACCTCAACGAAGCTGAACATTCAGTGGCGGCTGATACGCCTGAATCAACTCGCGCTCAACAGTATCCCGGCTGGCCGCCTGCGGAACTACCCGCGCATGAACGTGAGTGGCCCCCAGCCGAGCCGCCTCATCCCACCGCTCATGCCCCGGCAAACGGGACTGAAAACTGTCGGCCTGCCCAATATAGTACGCCCGCCACTGACGCTGCGGAGTGAGGCCACAGAAAATGTACACTCCCGCAACATCGTGCCATGTCGTATCCGCTTGTGCATACACCATGAACTCATACGTCAACCACGTAACGGTGTCTGCCATAACTCAACCTCCTTCGTCGAACGGTGTGTCTCAGGGGTGGCCGGAAGCCGAAGGCTGGAGGCCATCCACTGCAGACACGGGTTCGGCAATACTCGCGTCCGGCTTGCCACGAAGAGTCAGCATGCTTCTCTCGGCCTGCTGCACGTACGCCGCCCAGTTCCTGAAAACCCTTAGTGATGCGTGTCGCACACGTGGAGACGATGGTGTGACCTTTAGTTTTTCCACTAGCAAGTACATCGCTTGGCCAATCCTTTGTGAGGTCTTGTAGGCCTGCCTTCTTGGAACCATGTCAGCATCTAAGAAGCCTCTGGACACTAGCAGCGGTCCACGCTTGATGTGATCGTCCCAAAACCTGCGCTCTCTAGGATTGGCAGGGGATACGGTTTCCACCTCATAATCGTATGCCCAGCTATTGAAATCACTGACAATCTCGTCGAATAGTGATGAAGATACTGCAAGGAGATCCAGGTCTGAATCTTCGCTGAAAGGCCGGCCCTGTGTATCAGGTGACAAGGATTGGCCGATCCGCGCACTCCCGATGACTGAAATCTCCTTGGGATCAACGCAAATCTGCGTCGCCAACCAGAACCGCATTGCTTCATAGACTGCCGGGCGCTCTCTAAATGCGAATGGTATCCCCTCAGAGAGCCACAGCCTCGCCAGGGCAAGACGCGCGTTCGCGCCACCCGCTCTGGAGGCGGCGGCGATCTCGTCCGCTGTGGGATAGGAATGCGAGATTGTCTGAAGAGACGTGTGAACCTCAAACGGTCGCATGAGACCCCCGCAGCAACGCAGTATTGGTCTTGGACGTCTTGAAATACTGAAGGTGTCTTGACAAAATATAGTTCGTTCTTGTACTGATTTGGCTCATACGACGGACTGATAGTGAACGCGGTTCAGGATATTTCAGTCTCGCCGCCAAAGAGGCTGCTTCTCGAGGTGACATGGTATGGGGCCTGAATCCCAATCTCTTCGTTGCAAACTCAAACCCGTCCATTCCAGTTCCATAGTATCCAACCAGAAGATACATCAACGCAATCTCGCTTTTACTCGCTAGTTGACAGGTATAAACGGCCAGAAGAGCCTCTCTAATTTTTCTAGACAATTTCTTCTCGTATCGGCCAGTAAGGACACGCACCAACTGCATTTCAATCGTGCTTGCTCCTTCGCGTCGGCCACATGCAGCCGTGCGCCACACGGCTCGGCATATAGCAACGAAATCAACACCACAGTGGAATTTGAAGCGGTGATCCTCACCTGCTATGAGCATTTCTACGAGTACCTCGGGAGGGCGCTCGGTCTCTCGCATACCTGAAAGCCGACGCTTCAATGTATCCAGCTTCCGTTCAAGCTCGCGCAACTCTGGTGCGGATACTAGGAGCACAATATTATGCAAGAGATGCTTTATTAGCCCCATGCGGTGTCCCATATGGTAATATGCCCTTTCGTCGTGCCGAACGGGGCGTGCAATAAGCCGCCGTCGGCGGGGGCGGAAATTGCATCTTGATGCAATTTCCCGTGCCGCCGACCGAGCGAAGCGACGCCGAAGCGGCGAAGCCGCGAGGGGTCGGCTTTATTGCGTTGATAGGTGGAGCGCCTTCGGCGCGACACCTGAAACGCAATCATTGCACGCCCCGATAGGATGGAGCGCCGAAGGCGGTCCATCCTATCGGCCAGCTTAACTGGCCGGCTTTGGAGCGCTAGCGGAAAAGCCGGTCCGCGTTGAAGCTGTGGTTAGGTTAACTATTGTTTTCATAACACCTAGGTTCCAGCTTAAATTCAGTAGGTGAAAGAGCCATTTCATAAACTGGGATATCCTTTTGTCTCGCAATGTCAACAAGGGTAGCCTTGTCTTCTTTCTGAACTCTGGCTCCCAGATATAGTGCACTGGGTCTAGGCATGGGGTAGTTTTCGTCCTGAAATGACTCTCCCATCGGAAGAACAAACCTCCACTCCTTTTCATATGCCCAGTCCGGCGACTTATGTATAGCTGCCATTGCCCCATAAAGATTATTAAAGTCACGTGATTTCATGGATTGCAATATATGCTTAGTTGCGTCAAACAAATGGTCAGAATAAATCACCGGATACAGTATCCTGCGCCTAACCTCTCCAAGCGGCCAAGCTTCAACGTTATACTCCAAACAAAACCCTTGGTGTTTTTTTGCGTAATGCCCCCACATTACTACCGAATCAACTCGCTCACTGAATGAACATATTTTCATGCCCCGCTGTGCGCGTTGGTTAAAATGTTGATAATTTTCACTGCTTACTTTGAATTGGACGTCAATTAAGGCTTCAACTACCTGTCTATGCTTCTCTTTTGGAATACTTTTATCCTTTTCCAGAAGAGCATAGGACAACGCGCGCACAGGGTCATCAGCATTTCTTATTTCAGAAATCTCATATCGAGATAGTTGGTCCTTCAGATTGTTTCGAGATAACAGCTCATCAAAATGATGATTTTGAATAGCTCGATGCAAGGCTTCAAAATTTAGCGTAGTGCAACATTCATATGGATCGTTGTATTTGTCCGCTGAGCATAGCCATACCGTTTCACTAGAAAGATTGCTTATTGCGTACTTATTGACACTACGAAATTTGTAAATTTTTCGAGGAAGATGTTGGTCTTTCAGGGTCATTGCCCGCTCGATATCTTCTAGGGATATCGTTGCGCCAGACATTATCGAGACCAACTCATCTTTCCACATGAGCTAAACCTAACGACCAAGCTAAGGGGCGCGGCGGCTTTATGCCGCGTCCCTCTTTAACGCCTTGTTGGGCATTTCTATGGTGTCTTCAAACGGACTTTGTTGCGTATTCATCAAATTTAAACATAGCGAATTTTGCTATCTCTGTAGCCCCTTTTTGTTTTATTGTTGACGACAAAACCACTGTTTTTTTAGTATTTAATTCCGCATATTCAATTTTCAATTCAACTTTGTCACTAAATAGAAACGAGCCTGATCTTGTTTTTTCTTCATTTACAAAAGCCTTTCCTAAATTCATTCTCGGAAACCTTCTGTATATTCCTGACATTGGCATATTATATGTTAATATAAAATCTTTTTCGGTTACAAAAACTATATAATCCCCGATTAAGAAGGAATCAATTGCGCCATTTTCTTTCACAATTTTCTTTATCGTCTTATTTCCGAAGTAATCAACAAGTAGCACAGAGGAACCACTGATCAGTCCTAGAGGACCCATTATGGCCGAGGCCGCCATCCCTAGTAATTTATTATCACCCAGCTTATTTCTGTTATGTTTATATTCTTCTTGATCTTTCCCACAAGCTGGACATTTAATTGCGGTCTTAGATATTACGTGATTGCATGACATACAATTTACAAGATTTTTAGATTCATTCTCTAAATCATGATCAGGACTGTGATAACTATCAGAAGTGTCTAAACTTTTGCCAGATTCGCTGTTATTTAAAAATTCTCCACAATGCTTACATTTAATTGCTGCGTCCTGTATTTCTTCAGCACAATAGGGACATTTTTTCATTTGCCACAGTCCTTCCTTTCTCAGCCTGCTTACATAAGCGATATAATCGTCAAATATATCATAAACTTTTCAATTCTGTTTCCGGAATACGGAAATTGCCCAGAGCTGGACTCCATTTCATGATTCAAGCTTAACGAATAAATCATCCGAGCAAAGTAACTGGATAGACGCCTTGGGTATTATTCTTTCTCTTGTTTTAGCTTGAACTTGCGTGCATCTCCAGTGTCAATGAACTTGAATAGCGCCTCTTTAACTGCTTTAAGAGAATCGTAGCGCTTCCCCCCCACGACGACCCATAAAACAAATCAACCAGCCCCGATTATCGTGATCAACAACAAAATCCATGTGCATTCGCGTAATCCGCCATGTCGCTCCTTCGCGTCGCCATTTGGAGGATTTGAGAAATCGCGTGCGCCGATCCAGTGTACGACGGTGTGTGATCGCAACGTCTGAGCCGGTCAGCCGATCACAGCAGTCAGTGCCAACGGCAAGCGTCTCCCACCGTGGGTGGTCGATGTAGTAAACGTAGCGAATCTCCGTGCCGCAATACTCACACTCACCTGCAAGGTCGCCAAGATCTTCCTCAAACAAGAAATCCCACCCTGAAGATGGCGGAATTTTTCCATGCTCTTGGGCGTGGCATCCCTTACAAAGTGTCTTACAGTCTCGAGGATCATACAGCCAGGGGAGCCTCCCGGGGTGATAAACCTTATGATGAACTTGTAAAATAACACCGTCGCCCTCGGGCCGTTCGCACACCTGACATATGCCATCGTCATGTTCAATTATTGCCCGTCGAAATACCCGCCACTCGGGTCGATGATCTAATCTGCTCATTCAGCATTCACGTCCTTGCCCAACGGGGCGTGCAATAAGCCGCCGTCGGCGGGGGCGGAAATTGCATCTTGATGCAATTTCCCGTGCCGCCGACCGAGCGAAGCGACGCCGAAGCGGCGAAGCCGCGAGGGGTCGGCTTTATTGCGTTGATAGGTGGAGCGCCTTCGGCGCGACACCTGAAACGCAATCATTGCACGCCCCGATAGGATGGAGCGCCGAAGGCGGTCCATCCTATCAGTGTAATAGACGGAAAACGCTCCATCATATCAGACCATATAGACGGAATAATTTTCCACTTATTGTGATATTAAACGATAAAACATGGAAAAATGGTTGAATGGCTTTACACTTATTACGATTATACTCGCCAAATTCCACCTATTGCGATATCAAGGGAAAACCATGGAAAATGATAAGCTGAAGTTCCGTCCCAATCCCAATCTTAAGTTGATGGACCAGGTTCGAGAGGTCCTTCGATACCACCACTATGCATATCGCACAGAGCAAACCTATTGTCAATGGATTCTTCGTTATATTCACTACTTCGGCGGTAAAACACATCCGCGGCTTCTCGGCGCAAAAGATATCGAAGCATTCCTTTCCCATCTCGCTACCGAAAGCAACGTGAGCGCTTCGACACAGCGGCAGGCGCTCAATGCCTTGGTTTTCCTTTATAAGCATGTCCTGGATATTGATCTGAAGGAAGACATCACTCCGGCGCGCAGCAAGCGCCATAGAAGTCCACCGACCGTGATGTCGCAGGCAGAGGTTCAACGTCTTCTTGGTTTTATGGAGGGCAAGCCTGCGCTGATGGCAAAGTTGATATACGGAAGCGGAATGAGACTCATGGAATGCATCCGCCTGCGCGTCCAGGACATAGATTTCGGTCAGAACCTTATTTTTGTCAGGGGCGGAAAGGGTGGAAAGGACAGGACGACCATTTTACCCAGGAATCTACGTGAAGAAATGTTCAGACAAATCGCCGCGGTGAAGTCTCTACACCATCGGGATCTTGAGGAAGGCTTCGGCGAGGTCTACATTCCGGAAGCGCTTGCCAGAAAGTATCCTAAAGCCTCAAAGCAAACCGGATGGCAGTGGGTTTTTCCTGCCAAGGAACGGTCGCGCGATCCGCGCTCCGGTAAAGTCATGCGTCACCACGTTCTTGAATCCGTCTTGCAAAAAGCGGTGAAAAGGGCCGCGCACAAGGCCGGAATCGATAAAAAAGTCGGTTGCCACACACTGCGCCATAGTTTTGCCACGCACATGCTGGAAAACGGGGTCAATATCCGCGTCCTTCAAGAATTGCTCGGCCACGCAGATGTCAAGACCACGGAAATCTATACCCACGTTATGTCCCGCGATATTCGCAGCTTGCAAAGTCCCCTCGACCGCATTTGACAAGAGCCGATAAGTTTCCATGTATCGCATTGATCCGGTCATCGGCCGACAATGCGCGAGAAAACAAACAGACCCCGGAATGCGCTTGAGATGCTTATATCATGGAGCTAAGCGGCGACAATGGGGAAACACCGCTTAAAAGGGCCGATTACCTGTTCGTCTTGACTTAAACCGGATATTCTGCGACGAATCAGACAGTCAGCGAAGGTCTGCTCTGCGATGAAAGCAAAGAAAACCGCCGACACGTCCGCCATCGACTTCAATCCCCAGTTCCAGCGCGCCCTGGATATCATGGAGAAAACGCGCAGGAACGTCTTCATCACGGGACGGGCGGGGACGGGAAAATCAACCCTTCTCAATCATTTCTGTGACCAAACGGCCAAAAAGGCCGTCATCCTCGCCCCGACGGGTGTGGCCGCCGTCAACGTGGGCGGGCAGACTATACATTCCTTCTTCGGTTTCAAACCCGACGTCACTCCCTCGTCGAT